>JAIOZI010000004.1 GCA_021740785.1 Melioribacteraceae bacterium | reverse complement strand
TAAATTGAGTTGCTTTTTTACTGTTAACCCTGTAGCCGACTGCAATTATAGCGTCTAGATTATAAAATTTGGTTTTATAATTTTTACCATCGGCGGCAGTATGTTCCAAAATGGAACTAACTGAATTTTCTTCCAATTCGCCTTCGGAAAAAATATTTTTTAAATGCTTTGTTATCGCCGGTCTTTGTACTTCGAAAAGCTCAGCAATTTTTTCCTGTGTAAGCCAAATGTTTTCGTTATGAAGGTATACTTCTACTTTAATATCGCCGGAAGGCGAGGTATAGAGTAAAAATTCCGTAATTTCGTCCCTTACTGTTATTTCTTTTTTATTTTTTGACATAGCCGATTTTATTCTTTAAAAACTCTTCGGTTAATTATATCTCTGCCATTCTACTTTTTAGGCTCGTTGAAGAAAAATTGTTTTATTCAACTCGGATTTTTCTTCGCTCCTTAGATGTTATCGTTTTTGAGAATATCAACAATTTGATTTTTTGTTATGTCTTCTTTATTCATTTTCCTTACACACTAAAATTGAATGTTCGATGAGTAATATATAACTTTTTAGTTTTTGTTACTACTGAGGTAATAAAAAAGAGGCGTCTTATGTAAAGCGATAACATCAATCAAAGAACTGCAAGTTAACAAAGCCGGAAGCAGACTAAAAAATGAACAAAAGTTTTACGCAGATAATAAGTATTCCCGTTGCTATCTATTCTCCGATTTAATTGATTTTATTAAGAAAAGGTGAGGGGAGTTAAATATTTAAAATCGCTTCACAGACTCCCCGTTTGTTACCGTACTCAATCAATTTTATGCAACGTTATCGATTGAAAATGTTTTGTCGTTATGTTCTATTGCAGATAGAAACACAGCTTTTGGATTTTTTTCAACCGCAGTGTTATATGCATATTGTGAGTTTGCAATAAACACCAGTTGATCATTTTTATCGTAATATAACGAGTCTGAACGGAGTCTCAACAAATCTTCAATTTCAGCATCACTATTATAAACAACCCAGAATGCTTTGAATGAATTCATATGTAAAAAATCTACTTTGGCGCCGTATTCATTTAACAGTCTGTACTTCATTACCTCGAATTGAAGCTCGCCGACAACACCGATAACCTTTCTATTCCCTAGTTCCTGGGTAAATAGTTGAGCCAGACCTTCATCAGTCAAATATTGAATTCCTTTTTCAAGCTGTTTTGATTTGAACGGATCCAGATTCCTGACAATTCTAAATACTTCGGGTGAAAACCTGGGTATACCTTTGAACATGAAAGAATCGCCTTCTGTAATTGTATCACCGATTTTAAATTGACCGGAATCATAAAGCCCGACGACATCTCCAGGATAAGCTTCATCAATTGATGATTTACTTTGAGCCATGAAGGTTACCGGGTTTACAAATTTTAATTCCCTGTTCAATCTTACCTGGTAGTAAAATTTATTTCGCTCAAATTTGCCTGAGCAGACACGCAGGAATGCAATCCTGTCTCTATGTTTCGGATCCAAGTTGGAATGTATTTTAAACACGAAACCGCTGAAACTTTTATCTGTTGGTTTTACAATTCCGCTTGTAGTTTCCCTCTCGATAGGGGCAGAGGATATTTCTAAAAAACTATCCAAAAGCTCTTTCACACCGAAGTTATTTAAAGCGCTGCCGAAAAAGACCGGCGCCTGATTTCCTTTTAAGTATTCTTGAATATTAAAATCATCATATATCCCGTCTATTAATTCAATATCTCCTTTTAACTTTTCAGTCTCATCTTTGAAAATCCTCTGCAGCTCGGGATCATCGAGACCGTTGAATGTCTGAATCTCATCTTCAATTTTAGTTTTATTGGATTCAAAGAAAGCGAAGGAATTTTTGTAAATATTGTAAACTCCTTTAAATCTTGATCCGATTCCGAGGGGATAGGTAAGAGGTCTAACCTTAATAGAAAGTTTGGATTCAAGTTCATCCAAAATTTCAATTGGGTCTTTGCCTTCTCTATCTAGTTTATTCACGAAAATAATTACCGGTGTGTTGCGCATCCGGCAGACCTGCATAAGTTTTTCGGTCTGTTCTTCAACACCTTTAACACAATCCACAACCAAAATTACACTATCGACCGCAGTTAACGTGCGGTAGGTGTCTTCGGCAAAGTCTTTATGTCCGGGAGTATCAAGCAGATTTACTTTATGATTTTTATATTCGAATGTAAGAACAGAAGTAGCCACCGAAATACCCCTTTGCTTCTCGATCTCCAGAAAATCCGAGGCGGCTGTTTTTTTTATTTTATTCGATTTTACCGCACCGGCAATTTGAATTGCACCGCTGTATAAAAGTAATTTTTCCGTAAGGGTGGTTTTACCTGCATCCGGGTGACTGATAATTCCAAATGTTTTTCGTTTATTTATTTCTGAGTTAATAGACATTTCTATAAACCTTCAATTTAATTTTCTTTTTAACCCCAAAAAAATCATTGGAAATGATTTTTTTGCCTTTAGTCGCTCATAAAATGTTTTAATAAACATTTTATGTTGCGAGGTTAACCCCGACAATTTGCAAGAAAAAAATTCTACTTAAATTACGAATTCCAAAATTTCTATATGGCTAAGTATCTTATATTTCTCAGCTTACAAATTGTCGGCCCGAAGGGCAGATTTTCCAATTGAAAATCTGGGTTTAATGATAATTTTTAGGGCGGCAAAGCTTGTTTAATAAGTTAAGAAAAAAGGCTTTCAGCAAACCCTTTTTCGCTAGATGGGACTATATATATATTCTTTTCCAAATGACATTAATAAAGATATGAAAACCCGCACTTCTTTTTCAGTAAATTTTATTCTGTTTAAAAAATATTATGGATAAATTTATACAATAAAGTGTAACACATCTATCTATCCCGGATGTCGGGAACCAATTCCCGACTGAAATACAAAATCTTAGTGTCAAGGTGTGGACCTTGACACCCGAGTATACAACAAAATGTAACACATCAAACTATAATTGATCTCATTTCGCGGATTATTTAGTTATTCAAATGAGGAGAAGCTTTACGATGAAAAATCTGGGTTTAATAAAGACAAGAAATAAAAGTTGGAGAAGCAGTGTAATTATAACATGGCACCTTTCAAATAGATGCCATGTTTTTCAACTTCCTACTTCAGCAACATTAATTTCTTCGTTGATACGAATCCCGGTAATGTATGAATTTTATAAAAATATAAGCCACTTGATAAATCTGATGCATTGATTTTTACTTCGAAATATCCAGCCTCTTTCTTTTCATTTACCAGAGTCGCTACTTCATTGCCGAGTATGTCATAAACTTTTAATGTTACCGATTGTGGGGATGAAAATATTCGTCCCCTACAGACGATGGGATTGCTTATTTAAGATGGGTTTTTGAGCGAAATAAATTTCGCCTGCCCCGCCAAAGTCGGGTAAACTCGGCGGTCGACAAACTGCGTTCGACAGTCGACAGACTTCGTCGAACTCTGATGAGAATTCGTCGCAATCTGACGATCGAACTCCCGACAGGGTGCGTCGAGGTCTGACGACTGACGAGCAGACGGGCTTTACATTTTTCACACAACCTCTAAAAGACGGTGTTAAAAAACATCCATCAAAAATCCCATTAAAATACCAGCTGCAACTGCAGAACCAATTACGCCCGCAACATTCGGAGCCATTGCATGCATCAGCAGGTAATTGGATTTATCTTCTTTCAAGCCCAATTGCTGTACAACACGCGCACTGTCCGGTACGGCTGAAACACCGGATGCGCCGATCATGGGGTTCAATTTATCATCACCCTTTAAAAATAAATTCATCACTTTGGCAAATATCACTCCGCCTGCGGTGGCAATCATAAATGAAACAGCGCCGAGGAAAAAAATCAAAATTGATTGTGGAGTTAGAAATGTTGTTGCCTGTGTAGAAGCGCCGACTGTTAAACCGAGTAAAATTGTTACAATATCAATCAAAGCTTTGCTGGCAGTATCACTTAATCGTTTTGTAACCCCGGATTCCTTAAGCATGTTACCGAAGAATAATAATCCGAGCAGAGGAAGCGCGCCGGGAGAAATAAATGTGGTTAATAATAATCCCACGATAGGGAAGATCATCTTTTCAGTTTTAGAAACCGAACGAGGCGGTTTCATTTTTATTTTCCGTTCTTCTTTTGTGGTAAGAAGTTTTATGATCGGGGGTTGAATAACAGGAACCAATGCCATATAGGAATATGCTGCAATTGCAATTGCTCCGATTAACTCAGGCGCTAATTTTGAAGAAAGAAATATTGCCGTAGGACCGTCTGCACCGCCGATAATTCCGATCGCAGCAGCTTGATCTTGAGTAAATCCGAGGGTTAGTGCGGCTATAAAAGTAATAAAAATTCCGACTTGTGCGGCAGCGCCGAGCAGCATCAACTTAGGATTGGACAGAAGCGCTGAAAAGTCCGTCATTGCTCCGATTCCAAGAAAAATTAACGGCGGGTAGATACCTTTAAGCACACCGAAATATAAATAATTCAGTACGCTCCCTTCTTCGTAAATACCGATTTGCAGCCCAACGTTTTCCAAAAACGGAATGTTGCCAATTAAGATTCCGAATCCGATTGGAATCAACAATAAGGGTTCATATTCTTTTTTAATCGCCAAGTAAATAAATAATAATCCGACAAGTATCATAATTATGTGACCGATAGTCACATTAGCAAACCCGGTAAACCTAAAAAACTGAAATACACCTTCCATTAATTAATCTCCGATTTCCACAAGTAAATCACCTTCCAAAACAGAGTCGCCGTTATTTACTTTAATTTCCTTAACCGTTCCGCTTCGGTCAGCCTTAATATTATTCTCCATTTTCATCGCTTCCATAATCAGAAGAGTATCGTCAACATTAATTTTATCACCGACTTTAATTTTCACTTCAAGAATAGTGCCCGGCAGCGGCGCTTTGATGAATCCGGCGCCCTGTTTAGCTGAAGGTTTGTGTGTTTTCGCTTTATCCGATTCCCCGGTTGGTACCGCAACCGATCTTGTAAGCTTTGGTGTTTTGGTTGTTTTAACTTCCTGATGTAATTCAACTTCGTATTTGGAACCGTTAACTTCAATTTCTGCAATATTGTCTTCAATGTTGAGAAGTTCTACATCATAAATGTTTCCGCGGATTGTAAATTTGAATTTCTTCATTTCTATTTCACTCTTTTATTTTCTTGGGAACTGCCTTAATCCGTAAATTTTCGAACTCCATGGTGAATAAGGTCTTTGAACTTTCTTTATTGTCAGTACCGTATTTTCAAAATCATGTGTTTCTGCAAAATGCATAAATAGGGCAGCAGCAATTGCCGCATTAATTTCACCTGTTATTGCTAATTCCTGTCCTTCTTCAACATCTTTGCCTGAAGCTTTAAGCCTCTTTCTCTGCTGATAGATCAAAATTTTTGTGAGGTTGCTGATAAAAAGATATAATAGCATCAGTGCACAAAACACAATTATGTATCCGACAATTGTAATTAATATCCCGTCGTTGCTTGAGATATTATCCAGGTTAAACCCGATTTCGTTGAAAACCTCACCGGAACTGTCTTGAATATTTGCGACTGTGTCTTTTACTGTATTTAATGTATCGCTGTTTACCGATTGATAGAACATGCTTTCCTCTTACAATGGAATGTTTGAGTGTTTCTTTGGTGGATTTTGATCCTTTTTTGTTGCAAGCATCTGCAGTGCACGGATAATCCTAAATCTTGAGTTCCGGGGTTCAATCACATCATCGATATAACCATATTTAGCCGCTACATAAGGATTTGCAAATTTCTGCTTATATTCATTTTCTTTTTGATTAATAAATTTTGCCTTTTCCGCATCATCTTCAATTTCTTTCAATTCCTTTGCATGGAGAACTTCAATAGCGCCGCGTGGACCCATCACTGCAATCTCAGCGCCTGGCCAAGCATAATTAATATCACCGCGCAAATGTTTTGAACTCATTACATCATAAGCGCCGCCGTATGCTTTTCTTAAAATTATTGTGATTTTTGGTACAGTCGCTTCTCCGTAGGCAAATAGAAGTTTGGCGCCGTGAAGAATTATTCCGCCGTATTCCTGTGCTGTTCCGGGCAGAAATCCGGGGACATCAACGAGAGTAACAACAGGTATATTGAATGAATCACAGAACCGGACGAACCTTGCTGCTTTCCTCGATGCATTAATATCTAAAACACCGGCTAAATAGCTAGGTTGATTGGCTACAATTCCGACCGGAATTCCGTTAAACTTTGCAAACCCGATAATGATATTTGGGGCATAATTTCTTTGGACTTCCACAAACTCATTGTAATCAACAATTGAAAAGATTACATCTTTTACATCGTAAGGTTTGTTGGGATTTTCGGGAATGATTTCATTCAACATATCATCAAGCCTGTCTATCGGATCATCACAGACAGATATTGGTGGATCTTCCAGGTTATTCTGCGGCATGTAACTTAATAGCTTCCTGATTAATAAAATGCCTTCCTGTTCGTCATCAACGGCAAAATGCGAAACGCCGGATTTCGATGAATGAATTGAAGCGCCTCCAAGTTCCTCTTCCGTAACAGTTTCACCAGTAACAGTTTTTACAACTTTCGGTCCGGTTACAAACATGTAACTGGTTCCTTTAGTCATTATTGTAAAGTCTGTAAGAGCAGGGGAATAGACTGCTCCGCCTGCGCATGGACCGAATATTGCTGAAATTTGAGGAACAACACCGCTCGCCATTATATTACGTTGAAAAATATCTGCGTATCCGCCAAGACTTTTAACGCCTTCCTGAATTCTTGCTCCGCCGCTGTCATTAATTCCGATTAACGGCGCACCGATTTTCATCGCCTTATCCATAACTTTACAAATTTTCTGAGCATACATTTCCGAAAGGGAACCGCCGAAAACCGTAAAATCCTGAGAAAATACATAAACCAATCTCCCGTCAATAGTGCCGTAACCTGTTACCACACCATCGGAGAGGTAATGTTTTTTATCCAGACCAAAATCCACCGTGCGGTGCGATACGAACATATCAAATTCTTCGAAACTTCCCTCATCAAGAAGCATTTCGATTCTTTCTCTTGCAGTGTATTTCCCCTTTTGATGCTGCGATTCAATTCTTTTTTCGCCGCCGCCCAAACGCGCTTTCTGACGCATTTCCATCAATTCTTTAATCTTATCTTCAATCGGCATAATTACTCCGTTGCAAATTTTCTATTTTTTTCATCTTAATTTTTAGGATTTTCACAAAATTCGGTCAATACTCCAAATGTTGATTTGGGATGAAGAAATGCGATATCCAAATTTTCAGCGCCTTTCTTCGGTTCGTTATTAATTAGTTGAATCCCTTTTTCCTCAGCTTCTTTTAATGCATTCGGTAAATCATCAACGTGAAATGCGATGTGATGAATTCCCTGCCCTTTCTTTTCAATATATTTTCCGATCGGTCCCTCTGGATCAGTTGATTCCAATAACTCAATTTTGGTCTGCCCAACCTTGAAGAAAGCTGTTTTTACTTTTTGTTCATGAACCTCTTCAACAGCATAACATTTTAATCCCAAGACATTTTCATAATATTTAATCGCTTCATCAAGATTTTTTACTGCGATTCCGATATGTTCAATGTGTGTTAAATTCATTTTAACTCCGGGGACTTATTATTATAATCTTCATTGCCAACAATTAACATGCCCGAAATATATCTGAAATCGGAAATGTAAATTGTGGGATGTTTCCATTTAATTGGGAAATATAGTCCATTTCCGATATACTACAAAATCTGACGCGGGATTTTTTCTCAAATCTCGGAAAAGAAGTTATCTAATATGAAAATTATTTTATGGAGATAAAATTTTGTGATCAGGAAACACTTGACAAAATATTAAAAAAAGTCTAGCTTTACAGTCTATAATTTTAATCCATTATAGATTGTTCTTTATTTTATTCCGCGTTAGCTCAATGGTAGAGCATGCGGCTGTTAACCGCAGGGCTGTAGGTTCGAGTCCTACACGCGGAGCAAAGAGCTGAAAACATATCGGCTCTTTTAGTTGAACTTGAGCAATACAGAAGTAAAAATTAGATGTAATTTTTAGATGTAGGCGCTCTGTTCTATTTTAATTAAATAGTTACAAACATTTTTCAAAGGACGTTCTTATGGCAGAGCGCGAAACCGGAACCGTAAAATGGTTCAACAATTCTAAAGGTTTTGGATTTATTCAACGACAAGAAGGCGATGATGTATTCGTACATTTTCAGTCAATCGTTGGCGATGGTTACAAATCTTTAGAAGAAGGACAAAAAGTGGAATTCACTGTTGTTCAAGGTCAAAAAGGTTTGCAGGCTCAGGAAGTTAAACCACTTTAAATTTCCTGAAAGTATTTGACAAAAAGCGATGCAATTGCATCGCTTTTTTTTTGGATGTATGTGTTAATAACTTTTAACGATTTCAAATTTTCATTTATTTTTCGTCATCATTGTGCCAGTGAATACCCGAATCGCTGTCAGGATATTTACCAAAGTGTTTCTTATATAATTCCAAATATTTCTTATGCAAGTCTTTAGGTACTTTCTCACCGTTTATGTACATATCCTTTGCGTTGAATTCAAGTGTGTTTATATCATCCTCATCTTCAATCATTCCATCGGCAATTAATTCATTTTTGAATTCTTTTAAAAATGCCGAAAGTTTTTTGAGTTCAACATTTAATTCAGCCATCTCTAAATCAAGGTTCTTCATTGATTCTTTTAATTCAGACATATCAATGTTAATCTCAGGAATTTCAGGCATCTCAAAATCGGCGAGATCAACCTTAATATCGGCAAGATTCTCTTTCAATTCCGAGAGATCGATATCTATCTTGATATCTTTTAATTGAGCAAGCTCTTCATTCAATTTCATTAAATCTCTCTTCATATTTGTTTTGTCGAAATCGATATGAACCTTGAAATCTTTTAATGATTCTAATGATTCTTCAAGTCCGTCTAAATCAACTCTGAAGTCTCGAGAATCCCAATCAAAATGTTTGTTTTCTTTGGTGATATTTTTTCTTACAAATGATTCATACTTGTGAAGTTCAGATTCGGGAATGCGGACATCATCCTTTGATAGCGCCGATAATTCATCATCCTTGTAAACAGCTTTCCATTCATGATTTTCTTCATCTTCATATTTCCCCCAAAAAATTACAGTCATTTCATTTTGAGAAGAATCCGGTTGAGTTTCTGTTTTTGATGAATAACTATTAGTTTCTTGATTCCCGCTCTCATTTTGATGGGTAGTCATTTTTAGGTTTTCGTTTGCACTTTCATTCCCGGAAGAACATGCAAAAAGAATTCCCGCACTAAATACTATTAGTGTGATTAGAGAGAACAATGCCTTCCTCCCGGAAGCATTATCTCTTTTAGATTGATTTAACATCCTGTTAATCCTCCATAATAGTTGATTTTTATTTTTTATTAATGCTGTTTGTAAATTTTTATTAACGGCTGAATTTAGTTCAAACTCTGTAAGCGCTTTGATGTAATCAAGTTTGTCTCCTGCATGTTTTAATACTTCGTCATCACAAATGAACTCACGCTCTTTTCTTATTGTGGATGAGATGATTCTCATAAACGGATTGAAGAAGAAAATTATCTCCAGGTACGATTGGATTAAATTTATTATATAATCATTTCTTTTGATGTGTATTAATTCGTGAATTAAAATTGTTTCAACCTGTTTCGCGGTTAATCCTGTGAGCGCCCCTACAGGAAAGAGAATTACCGGTTTGAGATAACCAATTACAATCGGCGCCATTACTTTTGCCGATTCGAATAAACTGATGTTCTTTCCAATATCTAATTCTGATTTTATTTCTTCTAACTTGTGTTTCCACCGATTATCAATTTCGAAAATATCATTTGTACGTAATCTCCTGATATAGTATAAACCGCCGCAAAATTTTATTGTATAGAAAACCAATACTGATAAATAGATAACTATTATTAAAGGCATATATGTATCGATGGCTGAAACTATTGGAGCTATTGAAATTTTATGAACGATTGACTCAGCGCCGGAAAAATTATTAAGAGAATGAATATTAATTATGCCAGAAGCCGGCAGTGAAGCAGCCTGTTCCGGCATTACATTCGTATTGGATTGCAGCAATTTTGCAAATGTGAATGCTGAAATAACAAATTGAAATACAAAAGAATAGGATGCAATTCTTAGACGCCTTTCCGGATTTCGTTTATCGGTGAATAATAGAACAACGTAAAGCAGTAAAAAGATAATTGCGGACTGCCATAAAGAATGAATGAGAGTCCAACCCAATGAATATGTGATTTCATTATTAATAAATGAATTCAGGTCAGTCATTTTGTTCTCTTTCTAATTTTTCTATTAGTTGTTTAATTTGATTTAACTCATGCTTCGAAGTCCGGGTATTACCAAGTGCATGCATCACCAAATTCATTGCCGATCCGGAGAAAGCTGTATCGAGAACTTTTTCCAATAGAATTTTCTGAGCGGCATGCTGATTTACCAACGCATTATAAATATGCTTTCTGCCGGCTTTGGTTCTGTTAACTAATCCCTTGTCAGACATTATCTGCATAATTTTTAAAGTTGTCGTGTATCCAACTTCCTTAGATTTATTGAGCTCATCATTTACGGTTTGCACTGTTGACGGTCCTTTCGTCCAAAGAATTTTCAAAACTTCAAGTTCGGATTCAGTTGGATTATATTTGTTTTTATTCATCATTTCTTTTTGGTTTACTCTTATGACGCAGCTAATTACGAAAAGTTTCGTAATTGAGGATAAAAAAAAGTCCGGCGTTCACCGGACTTAGAGATAAGGGAATACGGGAAATTAAACCCAGATTTTCCATTGGAAAATCTGCCCTTCGGGCCGACAATTTGTAAGTTAAGAAATATCAAATACTTAGCCATATAGAAATTTGGCATTCGTTATTTAAGCAAAATATTTATCTTACAAATTGTCGGGGTTAACCCCGCTCATAAAATGTTTTATTAAAACATTTTATGAGCGGCCTGAGGCAAAAAATTCATTTCCAATGAATTTTTTGGGTTAAAAATCTTCACCGCCGCCGAAATCCATACCGTCGCCCCCCTCACGACGATCTCGATCACGGTTTTGCCTGTTGAGTGTAAATCTGAGGTTCAGCATAACCATCGGAGATTCTCTTGTTACAAAATTATATTGATAATAATTTACCGCCTCTGATGTATATTCATATTGAGCAGTTCCGAAAATATCACGGAATTGCAGAGTTGCCGAAAGAGAGCGGTTGAAGAAATCCTGACGAAGCGCAATGTTGGTCATGAAAAATCCTTCACGGGTTCCCTGTGAAGAAACCGACGGACTGTTATACATTAAATTAAACTGAAGCTGTGTTGCATCCCAAAGTTTAATCATGTTATTCAATCGAGAGTTCCAATTAAAACTTTCACGCGAATACTCTTGATTGTTAGTTACACCCTCAATTCTATAATTATAAAGGTTGCCCATTAAATTAACATTCCAATTTTCGATAGGATCAAAATTGAACATCAGCTCGGTTCCGAATGAATAATCCGTTCCAACATTTTCAGTTGTATGCAGTGTAACATTCCCGGAATAAACGGAACGTATCCTTTCGATTTTATTATGATTTACCCTGTAATAATTTTCAATAGAGAAAACTGTTTTACCCAATAATGCTTGGTAACCCATTTCATATGAATCGATATACTCGGGCTGCAATGCCGGGTTCCCGGTTCTTACATTGTAAGCATCCATCCATGTTTCAAACGGTTCGAGATACCAGCCGCGCGGTCGATCGATTCTGCGTGTGTAACTTGTCATTACCTGATGCCCGCCTCCCAATTGATATGAGAGATGAAATGAAGGGAAGAAATCTACACGGTCAATTGTGAAAATATTATTGGTTTTAGTCAGCTCTATTTCTCTATCGGTGTATTCGGCTCTAAACCCAAATTGATATCCGAGTTCTTTCCAATCGGACGCAAATATTGTGTAAAGTGCGTGCTCGTTTCGTTTATATTTCACCTCCCGGTTGAATTCAGGCTGAATTTCATAACTCGCTGATGCCGGGTTATAATCATAAAGACCTGTCATTTCATCGGAATAATCCAATTCATTTTGATAACCTGCTTCAAATTTTGTTTTACCACCGAGTGGAAGTGTATAATCCAGCTTCGCTTCCATTTCACTTCCGGGTCCGGCTTCGGTAGATTTCCTTCCGCTGGTTATATTATAATTAGCATCCAATAATTCATTTATTGTTTCTTCGTCACCGTTTTCATTTTCATATTGGATCTCCGCAGTAAGAATATGTCCGTTTTCATTGAACCTATGATCGTAATTTATATAAAAGGAATAATGATTACCTTCGCGGGTTCTAAATGAATTACTATTGTATAAATCTTTGTTCGCATCGGCTGCATTCCACTCAGAGTAATTAAGAGTAGAATTACCGCCAAACTTGCCATCCCGGTATCTTGATCCAAACATTAAATAGTCAGATTCGCTTAAGTTCAGTCCCAGTTCACCGCGGAGACCAAAATACCTGCGTTCATGATTAGACTCACCATATGAATTTCTGAAAGAAGTGCTGCCTTGATAAACCGTTCGGTTAATCTCTTCTTCGTTACGGTAATAATTTCTGTTGTTATAATCTACACCCAGTGTGATTGTGTATAAGTTTGTTTTATAATCACCGAGTAACTGTCCGCCGTATTTATTTCTCAATCCACCGCTTAGCTCAGCCAATCCGCTGTATCCAACATTTTTGTTTTTCTTCATCACGAGATTAATAATTCCCGCCGTTCCTTCCGGATCATATTTAGCAGAGGGATTTGTAATTATCTCAATGCTCTCAATTGAACTCGCCGGTATTTGCTGAAGTATTTCATTCGCTTCCATAATAGTCGGGCGACCGTCAATCAATACACGAAAACTCCCGCTTCCCCGCAGCGATACATTACCCTCGATATCAACAGTAATAGAAGGAACATTTTCCAGCACATCCACCGCACTTCCAGACCTTGCAGTAATTTGTTCACTAACATTAATTACCTTTTTATCAATCTCATAAGAAATAGGCGCACGATCGGCGACTACTTCAACATCATCAACATCAAAAGTATGCGGACTCAAAACCACAGTTCCCAAATCAATTACAGATCCATCTTTAATTTTGATTCCGTTAATAATTTTTTCATCAAAGCCGATGTAACTGATTGATGCATAATAGCTGCCGGGACGAATTTTATCCGTTTCAAATATTCCGTTTTGATTTGTAACCGTTCCTGTTACCTGTGCACTGTCGGTTGAACTAAAAACAACAACATTGGCAAATTCCATCGGTACATTTTCTTGTGAATCGATCACCTCACCGGTGATTTTTCCACCCATTAACTGCCGTTTAGTCTGTGCGTTTATAATTAAACTTGATATCAAAAAAATCACTAATACAGTAAAGGTATTCCTAAACATCTAATTCACTCCATTTCATTTTTTGTACGCTGTAAAATAGCGTGCGAATTTGTAGAAAATTTGTAGAAAAAAGGACTTGTCGTCAATAATAATCAAAACAAGCGAAGATGATTAAAAGTTCTTCTAAAAATCTTTTGAGAATTGATTTTCCCTTCGTCGTTCTACAGATTGTTAGATGAAATACGTTCAATAAAATGCTTTCGAATCTTATGATCGGACTATCGGAGGTCTACTTTAAAACTACTAGAATCTTATCTGCGCGGAAATGATATTTAGAATATTTCGGAAATCTATCTGGGTTAATTGCTTATTTTGAAATTGTGCATCCCGCCGGAATAACTGTATTCTATTTTAAGTTGATTGAGTTCGCAGATTTTTTTTATTAATGCCAATCCCAAGCCCAATGAATTTGAAGTTTTGCCGTTACTTTGGAATCTCTCAAATAGCTTATCTTCTTCGAACGGCAGTGGATCGCCATAATTTGATATTTGAAGAGAATCATCGTTTGTTGTGATTACTATCTCCGAACCGGGATGCGAATAATTAATGGAATTGTTTATCAAATTCCTAATAATAACATCAAACAAAATCGGATCGATGAAAAAAGAATGACCGGGATTGAGATTGCCGGCAATTTTCAAATCTTTCAATTTCACTAATTCTTCAACAGCGGAAATAAACTTTTCTATTGCGGGTTTGGTCTGTAAATTTTCAGACTTATTGAATTCGTTATTCTCAATTTTTGTAAGAAGATTTAACGTGCTGCCCAATTTTGAAAGGTGATTTGTCTGATTATAAATTGTTTTTACTGTTTCGGAATGTTTGTCCATCAAATCTTCATCTGCAATCAAGTTTTCCGTTTTATTTCGAATTATAGTCAAAGGCGTTTGAATTTCATGCGCCATGTGTTCGGTGTATTCTTTTAACCGCTGATAGTCGTCTTCAATTCTATCAATCATTTCATGGTAGAGATTCTGCATCTTTACAAATTCGGCTGTGTTGGTTTTCACTTTCGAAATGTTTTTCGGTTCTCCAACTTTGTAGGTTTTCATTGCCTGAAGAATTTTATTAAACGGACGGAAATAATAACCGGAAAGGAGATAAGCAAACAAAACAAATGTAACTGCAAGAATTATAAACGCTGGAATAAGAGATTCGAAAATGTCTTCTCTTAGACGCATAAAATCATCGACTAATCTAATAAGTTCAACACGGTAATATTGATTTTTCGATTCAATTATTATTGTCTTTTTCTTATAGCTCCGGTCAGATTCCAATTCATCATCATAAATAGTTGTATCTGAAAAGACGGGATATTTGGTCAGGTCTACCGATTTATTAACTGAATCAATTTTTATGTAATTGCGCAATTTTTCAATTGAACCGCCCCGGTCGAGATCATGCTTAATACTGTGTTCGAATTTCTGAAAACGGGAATCGAGATTTTCATAAATAAATTCATCAGCTTCGTTTGTTAAAAATACTGCACTGCTGTAAAATGCAATAAATGCGAAGACAATAAAAACAAATGTAATTTTGGGTAGAAGTTTAAATTCTTTTTTCATTTTCGATTTTTATTTTATTGTGAATTTATAGCCCATTCCGTACATGGCGGTTATATAATTCTTTCCGCCGGCATTTGTAATTTTCTTTCTAAGATTTTTTATGTGGTTATAGATAAAATCAAAGTTGTCGGATTGATCGGCGTGATCTCCCCATAAATGTTCGGCAATGCTTTCCTTTGTTAACACTCTATTCTTATTATGAATAAAGTATAGGAGAAGATCAAACTCCTTTTTGGTTAGAATAATATCTTTACTTTTTATTTTTACTTCGGCTGTTATCAGGTCAATTTCAATTTCACCGGCTGCTATTTTATTGTCGCGGTCAAAAAGATTTCTCCGGAGTATTGAACGCAGCCTGGCATTTAGTTCAGCTTTGTGAAATGGTTTGGTCATGTAATCATCGGCGCCGAGATTCAATCCTTCTAATTTATCTTCAAGTTTATCTTTTGCGGTAAGAATTAAAATTGCGGAATTTATTTTATCCTTTTTTGCCTGCTTAATAAGTTCCAATCCCGAACCGTCCGGCAGACCGATATCAATTATCAAAGCATCGTATTTATATACGGATAATTTTTCGGATGCTTCCAGCAGATTGAATGCAGTTTCAACTGTGAATCCGTTTTCAATCAAATATTCTTGAATATCTTTGTTAAGCGAATGATTATCTTCAACTAGTAATAATTTCATAGTATGGAAAAATAAGAAGTAATTTTGTAGAAATCCTATTTAGAGGGAAATCATGAGAAATGAGCCTGCCGGTTTGAATGACACATTTAACCGATCTTTTGAAAAATGATCAGCCCGGCAGGTTTACAATGTATTTAGATTTTTACAAATACAATCAATTAAGGAAATTGAAAATTACCATCTTCCGCCGCCACGGCTTTTTCTTCTTTCTTCACGGAGCTTTTCGCGTTCTATCTTATATTCGGAAAATTTAATTTTCTGCTCATCCGTTAGAATAGATTCAATTTTATCGTCCAGATTTTTCTGCATGCTTGAAAATTTTTCCCGCATGGCACCAAAATCACCGGGCTCCATAGTTGAACGCATTTTCTCTATTTCTTTCTCCTGCTCTTCAAAAAATATTTTTACTTTCGAAACTTGCTCTTCGTTAAGTGAAAGTTTTTTCGTTAATTCTTCTACCTGCTCATCCCTGTTGGGTCTCATCCTTGGCTGTGCTGAAATTATTGATGTTACAAATAATGCAAACAGCAAGGTTATTATTGTTTGTTTCACTTTATCAATCTCCTAAAATGTATTTGTTATTTAATTTGACATGTTAAAATGGCGCCGGGTTTAAATTTAGATAAAGATTTTGAATTTGTTCACGGCAAATGTCTTTTTAAAAATATATTTATATTGTGAAAAACATTTTGGGAAAAACATGAAATCATTCTTTGCAACTATAATAATTGTTTTTTGTCTCCTTGATATACTCGTCGCACAAAATCAGACTTTATTCATCGGTACTTATGCTAAAGCGGAAGACCCTGGAATATTCATTTACGAATTTAATGATGAAGGTAAGCTTACATTTTTAAATAGTTTCGGGGGAATAGAAAATCCATCATATTTAGCTATTGATAAATCAAATCAATATTTATACGCTGTGGGTGAAACGATGAATTACAACGGATCGAACAGCGGGAGCGTTTCAGCATTTAAGATTGACGGCGAAAATATTAATCTGGAGATTATTAACAAGGTTTCATCCGAAGGCGGCGCACCATGTTATCTTTCCGTTGACGATAAATCGAGATTTGTATTTACCGCAAATTACATGGGTGGAAATGCCGCAATTTTTCCCGTTAATAATGATGGCAGCCTCGAGTCTGCCTCCGGAATTGTTCAGCACAACGGATCAAGCATCAATAAATCCCGACAGGAAGCACCGCATGTTCACTATATTAATTTAGATAAACAAAACAAATTTGCTTATGCTGTGGATCTGGGAATTGATAAAATTATGATTTATGAAATTGATTTTAAAAATGGAAAGTTGATTCTGTCAGGAATGGTTGATACAGAACCTGGAGCCGGTCCGCGCCATTTGACTTTTCATCCAAATAAAAGATTTGCGTATGTAATAAATGAATTGAATTCGACCATAACTCATTTTGAATACAATGAAGAAAACGGTCAGCTTACCGTAATAAAATCATATAAAACTTTACCAGATGATTTTGCAGATAATAATCAATGTGCGGATATTCATGTTCATCCAAGCGGTAAATTTTTATACGGTTCAAACCGCGGTCACAATTCAATCGTGATTTACGAAATTAATGAAACAACCGGTGAATTGAATTTGGTTGGATATGAATCAACAAGAGGGGATTGGCCGAGGAATTTTACCTTCGATAATACCGGAAAATTTTTGCTGGCAGCAAATCAAAATTCCGGTAATATCATTGTCTTCAAACTGGACGAACAAACAGGAATGTTGAGTTTTACCGGGGAAGAAATTAAAATAGACTCGCCTGTTTGTTTGAAATTTCTTAATTAAATTTGTCGCCTGTTTTTTCAGCCGGAGTCGATTTATATAATCCAAACTCGGAGATAGCAGGTGTGTTATTGATTTCCAAAATGTTGAATCTTATCCCCCCGGTTGTTACATTTTCTGTCTTCAATAAACGCTTATATCCGATTGTTGTTCCCTGGGCAACTGTTTCCCACTTATTATTAATAAGACATTCAATTGTAAATTTGGAAATCCGTTGACCGAATCTTACCGGCTCTTGAATTGATATTATATCAAATGTTATTGATTGATCAAACATTAACTCAATTGTGTTTTTGATTATTCCGTCATCTGCAGCCCAGTACGTATTCTTGTCACCATCGATAATATTCACAGGTGAAAATTTTTCATGTTCGTATCTGATGTTGTCCGACTTAATTTCTGCGCCTAATGCTAGGTTTCGTGAAAATGTTTCGTTAAGTATCTTCCGAAATTCTCTCAGTGATTGAATATCATTTTCACTTATCAATCCCTTTTTATTTGGCGGAAGGTTGAGCAGCAGCGTCCCGTTTCTTCCTACCGATTTAAAATAAATATCAGCTAATTGCTGCGGTGATTTTACAAGGCTGTCTTCCGACTCATGATAAAACCATCCGGGTCGTATTGAAACATCACATTCACCGACTACCCAATTCTTTCCATCCGGATCTCCGGTGTTCAGATAATTTTGATCGGCTGCCCCGACGATTATTGTATCACTGTTTATCATCGACCAATTAGTTTCTCCGGCAAAACCGTTTTCATTTCCGATCCACCTAATGTCCGGTCCCGCATCCGAAAAAATTAATATATTTGGCTGAAGAGATTTTACATAACTCCATATATCTTCCCAGTTGTAGTAATTTTCTCTGTCGATTCTTCTTTCTTCGTTTGCACCGCCGTAATAACCGTCGCCCCCGTTTGCACCGTCGAACCATATCTCGGAAATCGGTCCGTATTCAGTAAGCAATTCAGTTAATTGATTTTTGTAATAAACTAAATATTCCGGTTTGCCGTAATCCGGGTGGTTGCGATCCCAGGGGGAGAGATAAAGTCCGGCTTTTAATCCGTGCACTCTGCAAGCATCAACAAACTCCCTTACCACATCGCCGCTGCCGTTTTTCCACGGACTGTTTTTCACCGAATATTCTGTGAATTTACTCTGCCATAAACAAAATCCATCGTGATGCTTCGCAGTTAAAATCAATTGTTTCATTCCCGCATCCTTTGCAGCCTGTACCCATTGTTCGGTATTCAATTCGGTTGGATTGAAAAGTTCAGGCGATTCATCACCGTGACCCCATTCCTTACCGGTAAATGTATTTATACTAAAATGAATAAATCCGATTAATTCCATTTGTTGGTATTCGATTTGCTGAGGGCTGGGTACAACTTTGTTGAGAGGGATGTCGCCCGGCTCTGATGAACATGAGAGAAAAAATAAAACCAAATTAATTAACATAAAATTAGTAATTATATCTTTTCTCATGTGAAATCCATTGGACCATTTCTAATTGATATCTAAATTCAATTTAAAGACCAAATTGCAAAAAATAAAATTAGCGATAAAGACAATAAATTGTTAGTTGTAGAGCAAATACTTAAAAAATACTTGACAATATTGTGTCCGTTGGATATATATGTAGAGCAATTACTTAATAATAAATTGAAATTACAACTAAAAGATATTGTTGAAATAAATACCGGGTTATATCAAAAGCCTAAGCCAGGCGGAAATGTAGTTTATTTTCAAATTAGAAATCTAACAGAAAACGGACAAATTGACCCAACCGAAGAATTTAGCTATCTCAATTCTGAAGATATCTCGGACAAGTACTTTTTACGGAAAAACGATATTATGTTTGCTGCAAAAGGATTTACAAATATTGCAGTCGTTTATAAAAATGAAATTAAACCGGCTGTTGCCTCATCGGTATTTTTCGTGTTAAGACTGAATGAACGATTTATTAACCAAATACTGCATGAATTTATTGTATGGTTTCTTAACAATAAATTGATTCAAATCCGGCTACAAGCAAAAGCAAAGGGTACTAGTGTAAAATCTATTTCAAAAAAAGACTTGGGAGATATCGAGATACCGGTGCCGGATATCAAAACACAAAAACGTATTTTGGAGATGAATGAGTTATGGCTTAAAGAAAAAGACTTGACAGCAAAGCTTATTGAAGAAAAAGATAAATTTTATAACGGATTGTTAAATAATATTGCAAACAAAAATGCTTAATAAAATGGAAAAGAAAATAACCGCTCGCGAGATATTCGGAATTGTTTGGAAAGCTTGCGACACTTTCCGGGGGTTAATAGACCCTTCTCAGTATAAAGACTATATCCTAACTATGCTCTTTTTAAAATATGTTAGCGATGTTTACAAAGAAAAACGTGAGCAATATGAAAAAAGATATGAAGGCGATAAAAAACGCATCGAACGCTCGCTGAAACATGAAAGGTTTGTCGTTCCCAAAGAAGCGACATTCGATTATCTATTTGAAAATAGAAACGAGCCGAACATCGGCGAATTAATAGACCACGCCTTTGAAGTTTTGGAAGAGAACAACCGTGATAAGCTTGCCGGCGAAGACGGTTCAGGTATTTTTAGAAACATAAGTTTTAACTCCAGTAATCTAGGTGATACAAAAGATAAAAATACCCGGCTGAAAAATTTACTGCTCGATTTTAACGACCCAAAGTTAAATTTACGTGAATCGCATTTGCATGACAGCGATATAATGGGTGATGTTTACGAATACCTAATTTCAAACTTTGCTTCCGATGCCGGCAAAAAAGCCGGTGAATTCTATACTCCCGCAGAAGTATCTACTTTAATTGCAAAGCTTGTAGATGCAAAACCCGGCAATAAAATTTGTGATCCCACTTGTGGTTCCGGTTCGCTACTAATTAAAGCAGCAAGAGAAATACAAAACGATAATTATTCTCTTTACGGGCAAGAAGCAAACGGCAGTACATGGGCTTTGGCAATTATGAATATGATTCTGCACAAAATTGACGATGCGACCATCCGCTGGGGCGATACAATACGAAACCCGAAATTATTGAAAGGCGATGAACTCCAAGCGTTTGATATTGTTGTTGCTAATCCTCCGTTTTCGCTCGATAAATGGGGCGCCGATGTTGCTGAAGAAGATAAGTACAACCGCTTCTGGCGCGGGGTTCCACCTAAAAGTAAAGGTGATTGGGCATTTATTTCTCACATGCTCGAAGTTGCAAACCCGCACGGTAAAGTCGGTGTAGTTGTTCCTCACGGAGTTTTATTCCGCGGGAGCAGCGAAGCTAAAATAAGACAGCGTGCAATTGAAGATAACCATCTTGAAACGGTAATCGGACTTCCTTCTAACTTGTTTTTCGGGACAGGCATTCCGGCTGCAATACTTTTGTTTAATAAAAACAAAAAGCGAAACGAAGTTTTATTTATTGACGCAAGCAAAGAATACGAAGCGGGCAAAAACAAGAATGTTCTTAAAGAAAACCACATTGAAAGAATTGTTAAAAACTATCGAGAGTTTACATCCGGTAAACTTAAACCCGGCGTTGCGGAAGAAAAATATTCCTACGTTGCTACATTTGATGAAATTAAAGAAAACGAATTTAACCTGAACATTCCCCGTTATGTTGATACATTTGAAGAAGAAGCGGAAATTGATATTAAATCTGTACAAAAAGAAATAAACAAATTGGAAAACCAATTAGCGGAAGTACAAAAAGAAATGAACGGTTATTTGAAAGAACTGGGGTTTTAGAATGGTTGAGCGAGTTAGAAAAGCCATTCCTCAGGGAATCGCTAGAAAATTGTGGGTAAAAGCAGCAGGACGATGTGAATATTGCAATGAAATATTATGGCAAGATTCATTGACAAAAAGAGATATGAATAAAGCTTATATCTCGCATATTATTGCAGCAAAACCAAAGGGACCTAGAGGAGACAAAATACTTTCGAAAAAATTGGAAATTGATTTTGAAAACCTAATGCTATTGTGTGACGAATGTCATAATCGAATTGATGAATCTGATTCCAGATCTCATACGGTAAAAATTTTGAAGAAGATTAAAGAGGAGCATGAACGTAGAATAGAGTTATTGACTGAGATAAAAAAAGACAAAAGAAGTTATGTCGTTATATATACTGCAAATATTGGAAAGCACACAATAAGAGTGAGCGATAACGAAGTGTTCAACACCATTATCCCGGATTGGTATCCGGCAGAAGGTCGTTCTATAAAACTCGGTATGAACAAAAGTCTTTTCATAGATGAATCTCCCGATTACTGGAAAATTGAGGAAAAAAATTTGATCACTCGATTTAACAAATATATTGCTCCATTATTAGAAGAAGAGGTAGTCCATAATTTTTCATTATTTGCTTTAGCTCCACAACCATTGCTTATTAGATTAGGAACACTTTTTTCAGATATTCCTAATATTAGCTTATATCAAAAACACAAAGAACCAGCAACCTGGAAATGGCAGGAAAGTGCTGAAGTTGATGATTTCGCCTTCAATGCACCCACGCAAATAACTGATGTTCCCGGCTTAAAATTTGCTCTTAGCGCGAATGTAAATGATGAAAGAATACATAAAGTGCTGGGGAAGAATTGTAGCATTTGGAGTATTACTATACCTCATCCCAATAATGATTTTCTTAAAACAAAAGATTTATTATCGAAATTTCGAAAGGTTTGTCGGAAAATATTAAATGAAATTAAGACAGCTCATGGTGAAAATATACCTTTGCATATTTTCCCGGCAATGCCTGTCTCTGCTGCAGTTGAATTTGGAAGAGTCTGGATGCCCAAAGCAGATTTGCCTTTGGTTATATACGATCAAAATACGGCACATGATGGATTTATTAAAACAATAGGAATTAAAAATGAGGTTGATTGATGGCAGTTATAAATTTGAATGAGCAATTCAATAACTACCTCCAAGAATTAAGTAATACTTTGGACATTACTAAGGAACAGTATGATTCAGCCGTAAATAGTTACGAGGCTGTTGGAAACTGGCTGGCTGATGAAAATTCGCTTTTACACCCATATAAGCCTGAAATATTACCACAAGGTTCTTTTTTATTGGGGACAATGATAAAGGCTACGGAAGAAGATGATGATCTTGATATAGATTTGGTGTGCCGGTTAATAGGGAAAAAGGAAGATTGGACTCAATATGATTTAAAAACAATAGTGGGAAATAGAATTAAGGATAATGAAACCTACAAAGAAAGGCTTCAAAAAGAAGGTAGAAGGTGTTGGACTATCAAATATTCTCATTCAAGAAAATTCCACTTGGATATATTACCCTCTATTGTTAGTCAAGACTATGAGATTGTGCTTGAAAAATCATTTATCAAGTTTGCAGAGCAGGACCCAGAGGAACTTGCAATAAGGATAACAGACAGAGAACTAGAAAACTATAAGAGTGAACCAGAACCTAATAATTGGCCTAAAAGTAATCCATTTGGTTATGCAGACTGGTTTCAAAAGCAGGCTTCACTCGATATTAAAAAGGGTATATTATTTGAGGAAAGAGTTCAACCCGTCCCCCAATATAAAGAGGATAAGTTACCTCTACAAAGAGCAATCCAAATTCTAAAGCGGCATAGAGATTTGATGTTCAAAGGAGATGAAGATAAGCCAATTTCAATAATCATTACAACTCTAGCTGCTCAAGCCTATGGTAAAGAAACGGATGTGCTGAGTGCTTTAAGTAATATAATAGAAAAAATGGATGTCCTTATTGAAGAAAAATATGATCCTGAATTAAAAAAAGTAATTAAATGGATTGGTAATCCTGTAAATCCGGAAGAAAATTTTGCTGATAAATGGTCTTTAAATAACACCAAACAAAAAAATTTCTACAAATGGATTTTGGTATTAAAAGATGAATTAAAGACCGCCCTAAGGAAAGGTGATATTCAATCAATAATCCAATACTTGAAATCTAGATTTGGAACCCAGGTTACTAACGAAGCTGCAATAAAATTAGGTATATCACTTAATAAGGAAAATTCGATTCAGGTAAAAGAGAGATCAGATTTTGATGTGCCTCATCGACAAAAGCCTGTTTGGCCAATACAGCAAAATTATGAAGTGAAAATAACTGCAAAATATATTAAAGATGGTGGATATTATTGGTCTGAATTAAACGGTGATGTTTTGCCAAAACGCTGTAGCATAAATTTTCATGCTAAAACAAATGCACCAGATTTTGATTCAGTACACTGGCAAGTTGTTAATACTGGAAGTGAAGCAGAAAGAGTAGGTAAATTGCGCGGTAGTATTTTCCCGGCAAAAACAGCTGGAGTTGGAGGGTTAAAACATACAGAGAGCACACTTTATGTGGGAACTCATTGGATTGAATGCTTTATTGTTAAGAACGGTGTTTGTATAGCAAAAAGCGGTGAATATATAGTAAGAATAAATTAAACTCCGAATAACAGTCTATATGCCAAAAACAAAAAACAAACATACCAAACCCAGCTACAAGAAAACCAAACTTGGGTGGATTCCGAATGATTGGGAAGTGAAGAAAATAAAAGAAATAACCTTGGTTGATAAAAACAGTTTAAATGGAAATACAGATCCCAATTACAGACTCAATTATATATCATTAGCTGATATTGACAATGGGCGGTTAATTAATGAACCTAAGGAAATTATTTTTTCTGAAGCTCCTTCGAGAGCAAGAAGAATTGTAAGCCAAAATTCAATTATATTAGCTACAGTTCGTCCTAATCTTCAGTCTTTCTATATACAAAGAGAGAATAAAAAAGATATTATTTGTTCAACAGGATTCGCGGTTCTGGATTCAAAAAATAATTATGATCCCAACTACATTTATCATTATCTCTTTTCTCACGCAATGTCTGCCCAATTTTATGCCTTAGTTGTTGGCTCTAATTATCCAGCAATTAATTCAACTGATGTGAAGAATTTGAAGATGGCTATTCCAGTTTTATTAACCGAGCAACAAAAAATAGCACAAATACTTTCTGCGTGGGATAGAGCAATTGAAATACAAACCAAATTAATTGAAAAATACGAGCTGCGTAAAAAAGCATTAACGCAGCAACTCTTAACCGGTAAAAAGAGGTTTGAAGATTTTGTTGAATATAAAGGTTATCAAAAAACAAAAATCGGTGAAGTCCCTAAAGATTGGAAAATACTTTCAGCAAAAGAAATTTTTGAGAATGTTTCAATAAAAAAAAACAACGGTGAAGAGTTGCTTGCGGTAACACAAGAAAACGGCGTTGTTCCTCGTTCAATGTTAGAAGGCAGAGTAATGATGCCCACCGGTGATACAAAATCTTATAAACTTGTTGAACCTGGAAATTTTGTAATAAGTTTACGGTCATTTCAAGGTGGAATTGAATATTCGGATTACCGGGGAATTGTAAGTCCTGCTTACACGGTTCTAAAAAACAAAATTGATATCGATAAAAGATTTTTCAAATACTTTTTCAAAAGTGATGAATTCATTTCCCGACTTGCGGTTGCTGTTATTGGAATAAGGGACGGAAAGCAAATTGCATATAATGATTTTACTTTTATGAATTTTAGATTACCGTCACTAAAAGAGCAACAAAAAATAGCGGATGTACTTGAAGCGGCGGACAATGAAATAAAAGTAATGAAAGAAACATTGGAAAAATTGAAGGAACAGAAAAAGGGATTAATGCAGCAGCTATTAAGCGGCAAAACTAGAGTAAAAGTAAAAGAGGAAGAATAAATGAACCTGAAAGATTACAAAGCAGGCAGGTTTGTAAAACAGTTTCAGTACGAAAGTTTTTCTCCTTCAAAAGTAAACCATACCTGGGTTTGGGAGGACCCGCGTATAAACACACTTTTGGAAGACGCCACTCGCGCGCTCGGTGAACTAAACGCCTTTTCAAAAATTCTACCCGATGTTGATATGTTCATTCAGATGCACGTGGTAAAAGAAGCAAATACTTCCAGTCGTATTGAAGGCACGCAGACAAGTATGGACGAAGTGCTGATGGATGAAGAAGATGTTCTGCCGGAAAAAAGAGACGATTGGCATGAGGTTCAAAATTATGTTGAAGCCATGAATACCGCAATTGAAGAACTTAAAAAAATACCTCTTTCAAACCGGCTACTAAAGAAAACTCACTCGATATTAATGCAGAGTGTTAGGGGCGAACATAAAACTCCCGGCGAATTTAGAACAAGTCAAAATTGGATCGGCGGCAGTAATCTTACAGACGCTATTTTTATTCCTCCTCACCAGGATGAAGTACAGGAATTAATGAGTGATCTCGAAAAATTTTATCACAACGAAGAAATCAATGTTCCGCATTTAATTCGTATTGCAATAAGCCATTACCAGTTCGAAACCATCCACCCTTTTCTTGACGGAAACGGCAGGATCGGCAGACTTTTAATTACGCTTTATCTTGTAAGTCACGGACTGTTATTAAAACCGTCGCTTTACCTTTCGGACTTTTTCGAAAAAAACAAAACTTCCTACTACGATGCATTAATGCACGTACGAACAACAAATGATATCGGACATTGGATTAAGTTTTTTCTAAATGCCTTAATTTCAACAGCTCAAAAGGGTGTTAATACTTTCAACGAGATTTTGAAGTTGAAAAATGAGGTAAATGAAAAAGTAATTACTTTAGGCATCAGGGCAGAAAATGCAAGTAAGCTTCTTAATTTTCTTTATAAAAATCCATTTGTT
Organism: Melioribacteraceae bacterium; assembly: GCA_021740785.1. Taxonomy (GTDB): domain Bacteria; phylum Bacteroidota; class Ignavibacteria; order Ignavibacteriales; family Melioribacteraceae; genus JAIOZI01. The sequence continues at coordinate 78,981 of JAIOZI010000004.1, read as the reverse complement.
GAAATTAGAGAAATAGCCCAAGAAGTTGGAATCTCAATTCCCTCAGCTACAAAACTTGTTAAGGATTTTGAAGGACTAAATATTTTAGAGGAAATTACCGGTCAAAGGAGAGATAGAATATACATGTTTAAGCGTTATTACCTGTTATTTTTGGAGTAGTTTCAGCAAGATTCTTTAATAAGGGGGCGAGATATTAAGAATAAATGGGGAAATCTTTAATAGAACGATCTGTTATTAAAGATTATTGCCAAAATATTTAATAAACTGAACTGATAATCAAATTTGTCTGTGAAAATTTAAGTGTAATCGATAGTCAATTTTAGGTCAATAAACTTGACTAAAGATATGGTTGGTCAACTTTACGCAGTTAAACTTTACTAAGCAAGTTGACTAGTTAAAGTTTAGCGAGGAAACTTAACTAAAAAATGTAATGAACAGGTAATAAATGAAAGATGAATGTTATTTAAAATTAATTATATAAAATAAGCGCTGATTAACGGGTTCAGCGCTTGAAACCTTTGCAAATTCCTTACACATGGTAAAGTTCAATGAAAAATATAAAAAAAGTGGTATAAATGGAAGTTCCGTCATTTAGAGAAGATCACATTTCGCAAATACCTGCTTTGCAAATGCTGGTGAAATTAGGGTATACGTACCTTTCTCCCGAAGAAGCTCTCACGGAGAGGAATGAAAAGACTACGTCCGTTCTTTTGGAAAATATTCTTGAAGCACAGCTAAAAAAACTGAACAAAATTAATTATAAAGGGAATGAGCATTCATTTTCCGAGAGTAATATAAAAGCGGCAATAAGAGATTTGAAAAACGTTCCGCTGCACGAAGGTTATATGAAAGCGGCTGAGTATGCTTACCAAAAATTAACTCTGGGCGAAAGTTATGAACAGTTGGTTGATGGAGATAAAAAGAGCTTTTCAATTCAATACATTGACTGGAAGAACTTCGAAAACAATGTTTACCATGTGACTGAGGAATTCCCTGTAATGCGTTCCGGAAGAAGTGATAATTTTAGACCCGATATTGTTCTTTTTGTAAACGGAATTCCATTTGTTGTAATTGAAGCAAAACGCCCCGACTTAAAAGAGCCGGTAAAAAAGGCAATTGATCAGCACCTCAGGAATCAGCATGACGACGGAATTCGTCAGCTATTTGTCTACTCTCAAATACTTTTAAGTGTTGCAACTACTTCAGCAAGATTTGGAACAACAGGTACGTCTGAGAAATTTTGGTCTATATGGAAAGAAAAATTTGAATCGTCCGTCGAAGAAAAAGATTATGAAGAAACCTTAACGCGAATCAAGAACAAAAAACTTTCTGACGAAGAAAAAGAAAAATTATTCACCGGCAGGTTCTCATACGTGAAAAAATATTTTGAAGAACTTGAAAAAGAACAGCTCAATTTTACAGAACAGGATAAATACTTGTTTGGATTGTGCGAGGTAAGCAGGTTGATGGAACTCGCTTTTAATTTCATTGTGTTCGAAGCCGGAGAGAAAAAAATTGCAAGATACCAGCAATACTTTGCAATCAACAAAACAATGGATTGGATAAAAAATATTGAAGGTGGCAGAAGACGCGGCGGAGTTATATGGCATACACAGGGCAGCGGGAAATCATTAACAATGGTTATGCTTGCGCAAAAAATCGCTCTGGAAAAAAGTATCCGAAATCCTAAGATTGTTCTGGTTACCGATAGAATCGCTCTCGATTCGCAATTAACTGATACCTTTAGAAAGTGTGATATTTTTGTCGATAATGCTTCAACCGGTGAACATCTTGTTCAACTGCTCAAAAGTAAAAGTGATACGGTTGTAACAACGATTATAAATAAGTTTAAAGCGGCGGTAAACAAGATCAGAAGTCCTTATGAATCATCAAATATTTTTGTGCTTGTGGATGAGGGACATAGAAGTCAGTACGGTGAGTTTAATATCAGCATGCAGAAAGTATTTCCGAATGCTTGCTTTATCGGTTTTACCGGCACTCCGTTAATGAAAGAAGAAAAGAACACTGCCCGTAAATTCGGTGGAATGATTGATACTTATACAATTGATGAAGCAGTTGAAGACGAAGCGGTTGTACCTTTACTTTATGAAGGAAGACATGCTTTACAGGAAGTAAATGCTCCGCCTCTCGATAATTATTTCAATAAAATCTCCGAACCTTTAACTGAGTATCAAAAAACAGATTTAAAGAAAAAATACAGTAGGGCGGATCAATTAAATATAGCTGAACAAAAAATTTATAGTATTGCATGGGATATAAGTGAGCATTTTAATGATAATTGGGGCACTTCAAAAGAGGGTGATTATTCCGGTTTCAAAGGATTGGTTGTAACTCCAAACAAGTGGTCTGCTATCAGATATAAAAAATTCTTTGACGAAATCGGGCGTATAACGACTGAGGTTGTTATTTCACCTCCTGACGAAAGAGAAGGCAACGATGATGCATATTCAAAATCGGATGATCTTGTTCTTAACAACTGGGAGAGAATAAAAAGTGAACACGGTACAGCCGAGCGATACGAAAAAAATGTTATTAGTCGTTTTAAAAACCAGAATGATCCGAAACTTTTAATTGTTGTAGATAAACTTATTACCGGTTTTGATGTCCCAAGAATGATAGTACTTTATTTAACAAGAAAATTAACCGAACATTCCTTGCTGCAGGCAATGGCTAGGGTTAACCGTGTATTTCCGGGGAAAGATTTTGGCTTTATTATAGATTATTACGGTATACTCGGTGAACTCGACGAGGCATTAAACACATATTCGGCTTTGGAAGGATTCGATGAAGATGAGCTTGAAGGAACTGTTGCAAGTATTAAGGATGAGATCGATAAACTCGATCAAAGACATTCGGAAGTATGGGATATCTTTAAAACAATTGAAAATAAAAGAGATGAGGAAGCTTATGAAAAACAGCTTAGGGATAAAGCAGTTCGCTCTAAATTCTATGATAAGCTTTCACTTTTTGCGCGTACATTAAAAATTGCTTTATCGGCAATTGAATTTCACCGTGAAACACCGGATGAAAAAATTAGTAGATATAAAGAAGATGCCAAGTTCTTCCTACAGTTGAGAGTTTCGGTTAAGCAGCGTTATTCCGATGCAATTGATTACAAAGAATATGAACTGCAAATTCAAAAATTAATCGATAAGCATATTTCTACATCTGAAGTAATTAAAATAACCGACCAGGTAAATATTTTTGATACCGAAAGATTCCAACAGGAAGTTGAAAGAATTGTTGGAGATTCTGCAAAAGCAGATATGATTGCTTCAAGAACAGCTAAGCATATCAACGAAAGAATGGAAGAAGACCCGGCTTTCTACAAAAAGTTTTCTGATTTACTCAAAGAAACAATAAAGGATTACGAGGATAGAAGATATACCGAAGCAGAGTACTTAAAGAAGGTAAAGAGTATTCATACAAATATCGTAAATCACACTGATCCAGATAACCCAATACCGTCGGAGTTTAAACAAAATCCTACGGCACAAGCATTCTACAGAACTTTCGCCGAGGAGTTTAAGGAAAGAGTAAAAGATAAAAAAGCTGTATCTGATGCCTCAACAGAGGCTGGAATCTTAGTAAATAAGGTCTTTGTAGATTTTGTGATGGATAGTGGTGAGCCAAAAGTAGATTGGCAGAATAAATCAAATTTAATTGGGAAGTTGAAAATTCATTTAGGGGATTTGCTTTTTGATGAAATTAATAAAAAGTATAAACTAGGTTATACTTTGGATGAAATTGATGAGTTGGTAGAAGCATTATTAAGTATAGCGGAAAGAAGATATAAATAATGCAACAAAGACAAATTAAATTCGGTTCTAAAAAAGTAAACTATTCTCTCAAATTTACGGATCGTAAAACTCTGGGAATCACAGTAACACCTGAATCAGATGTAATTGTAAAAGCTCCTCTAAACAGTTCTTTTCAAATAATTACTGAAAAAATAGAAAAGAGAGCGCCGTGGATATTAAAACAAATAGATTACTTCAATTCCTTTAAACCTCTTACTCCACCCAGAAAATACTTTGCAGGCGAAACTCACTATTATCTCGGCAAGCAGTATAGACTAAAGCTAGTAGCAACTAAAATGAAAAGTGTAAAGTTGCAGGGAAAATATTTTTACGTTTATACTCCCAACATTAACAACACAAATATTATTAAGAAACAAATGGACGAGTGGTATAGGGAACATGCGGAGTTCAAATTTGCCGTATATATTGATTCTATTCTAAAACAAAATGATAAAATAAAATTTGATTTTGCTGGATTCTATTTGCGAAAGATGAATAAACGTTGGGGCAGTTGTAATAAAAACGGCACAATATCTTTTAATCTAGATTTGATTAAGGCGCCGAAAGGATGCATAGATTATGTAATTATTCACGAGTTATGTCATCTTAAATATCCAAATCACAGCAAAAAGTTTTATTCTCTTCAAAAGAAATTAATGCCAAATTGGGAAATATGGAAAGAGCGGTTAGAAAAATATATGGCATGATAATTTAATTACTTTAGCTAATGTATTCTATTTAATGCCGGCTTTTAATGTTTTCTTATTAAACAATCCAAATTCGGTGTCTATTCTCAAGCTTGGAGGGGGGGGATGCAAAGAGCTATTTTTAGAACTCGTCATCGGGAGTGTGATGAATCAATCAACAATCACCCTTGCAATTTTATAGTATTGTACAAAACTGGATTTATTTTAAAATGCTCTCGCCAGCTAATCGATACTTAAAAGTTTCCGTAAGTCTCATATATTTTTATTAAATAATCGGAAGCTACTATTTCATCAGCATCATCTTCTTAGTTTGTTTGAAATCACCGGCGGTGATGGTACAAAAATATACACCGCTTGTTAATCCTTTTGAACCGGTATCAAATTCAACTTCATAATAACCGGGGGATTTATAGCCATTAACCAGTTGTGCAACCTGATTACCAAGTATATCATAAACAACTAGCTTTACAAATTGATCTTCTCCGTAAATATCATCAGGTACGGAATATCTAATAGAAGTAGAAGGATTAAAGGGATTCGGATAATTTTGACTCAGCTCAAATTTTAGTGGAATTGCAGAATCATCATCAACATCAACCATTGTTCCTCTTCCGCCGCCGAATTTGGAAAGATGGGATGCTCTAAAAATTAAGTAGTCGGGTGTGTTGATTGTTTCAATTCCGTTAGCGACCAACCCGGTATCGGTTATGTAAACAAACTTAACTGAGTTTGGATTCATTCCCTGCCTGCTTAGAAACACAATCAACTCGGTATCTTTAACCAGTGAGAATATCATGTATTCACCCTCATTAAACGGATAGTCTCCGACAACAGGAATAAATCCCGGCATCTGGTAAACCTTAATCCACATTTCCATGAACATCGTTTCACCGAAATGATCAGACGGTGCGCCCAATCCAAAATTAAAAACAAGATACACTTCAATGAAAATATCTTCGTTTGTTATATTGCCGAAATCAAATACGGCGCCTTCTATTGCGTCAAAAGCATCCTGAATGATCACATAATCTTCTACGAATTCAAATTCGGGAATTAAGTAAGTCTCTCCTTCGAAGAAGGTTCCGCTGCTTACATTAAATGAAAGGTTTCCGAGAAATGTTTCGGTAAGAAGGATGTTAAAACTATAATCTATTCTGTTCTGTGTGAAATTTCTTAATGTAGTAGCACAAGCTAGATTCGAATACGGGGAAATTCCGGTTGAACTAAAAGCGCGGACTTTATAACAGTAATCAGTTGATGCCCGGAGACTATCATCAAAAAAGGTTTGTACATCTGCTGCAACTGTCGCCACTTCCCGCCAATAGCCTAGGTATCCGTCCTTTCTGTAAATCTTAAAACCATCTTCGTTCAATGAATTATCAATCCACTGGAGTGAAACATTAAGAGTGTCAACCACTGTTGCAGTAAGCAGCGACGGTTTGGCGATCAATTCAATAATTTCATTCAGGGGAGTGAAGTAAATATCGTAATTTTCGCTTTCATTTAATGATGCGAACAACGCTCCACCGTTTTGATAGAATGGCCACAACCCTATAAAATCATCATCGCTGGGAATTATTGGATCATCGTACAAAGCAGTTTCATCGCCCCAACCCGGAAGATTCTCAAATGTAGTTACTTTCTTTTTTACCGTACCCTGTTTTTCGAAAACCGCAACAATCATTCCTCCGAATGCATCAAATACATCAATTGTCGGGAAAGAAGTTGATGTAGCGAGTATCTTTTCATTTGAGATAGATTGATTCTCTCGTTTATAAATATATTTTGTGTTATTACCTTGTTGAAATGTCATAATCCAATTGGTGCCGTACGAAGCGATAGTCGGACTGTGCTTTGTAATATTGCTTGATGTAATGTAACGCTGAACCCATCCGGCAAACCGGGTTCTCTCCATAATCACAATTTGATTTACACCATCATTATCAGCGTTGTAAACAAACATATCTACACCGCCGCCGCTTGTTGCATCAATCCTTAAAAATCCATCAGGGTGATAGAAGTTGTTAATAAACACCGTTTCAAATTCTTCAAAATCATTTTCTTCTTTGATTATAAATTCGTTGGAAGTAAAATTGAAATAGGCACAACTTACTTCACTATCTTTTACAATAAGTGAAGGGCGCACCGTGTTGTCATCGGAGTTATCGATAATGTAAAACTCATTCCCGGATTCATTATGCTCAAAGAGAACGATGTCGCTGTTTTGTGTTAGTGTATCGATTGATTGAAAAACGATATAAAAATCATCATCCTCAATATATGCCTGCGGCAGAACAAGATTTCTACCATCAGCCGATAAATTATTCCCCGGCTGCCATGTAACGCCGTCATCTTCTGATGAAAAGATTGCGATTTTTGTCAATTCACCCGGCTGTGTATATTCAAATATTGCATATAGAATTGAATCCGAACCGACTAAAAAAGGCGCTCTCTCGTTAGCCGGTGAGTTAGCAACGGTAAATGCCCCGGTTAAAATTGAATTGCTGTTCTCCCAACCGGAAATATCTGTTACGTTGTAATGTTCCGTTCCTGTTTGTGCGCTGATATTAACTATCCAGAGAAGAGCGGCAAAAACTAAAATAGATGCTTTTTTCATATCATTCCTCAAAGTTCGGTCAACATAATAATACATCTTATGCGAATTATCAATACATCGTAAAAGTTTCTATTATTGGAATGACTGTGCTCACAACCTTAGGCATAGGTTTTATATAGTGTCCATAGACCTAAAATTGTTATTAGAATCCCGAGTATTAAACTCAAATGTTTCTTATTAATTACCTTTGTTGTAAATGCTCCGAATGGTGTGACGAAAATTGATCCGGCAATTAATGCCAGGTATAATTCCCATTGAAAAATTTTCTCGGAAAACATCAACTCCATATAGTCAGCGAATCTCATATCTATTACCGATGAGTTCAGTTCAAAAGCGGTGCGACCGATCATATAAGTTAAAAATCCAACTAAACAAATCGGCGCCTCGGCAAGCGTAGTAACACCGACTGCGGCTTTGTGTTCCTGTCCGGATAAAATTTGTCCGCCCGTTACAACGGGACCAAAACCACCGCCCGATAATCCCTTGTTGAATGCGCTTAATATTCCGACGCCAATCAATTTTTTCCATGAGAATTCAAATGTTCTATTCATCAGAACAATTATTCCCATCACAAGAATTAATAATCCTATGTAGGAATTGAGAATTATCTTTGGGAGGTTAATCGAAATTAATGCCGCAATAATTGTTGCAAGAACACCGAACCCTGAGATAACAACAGCCGCTTTAAAATCCATTGATTTCCTGCTGAATGTAACATTCTTGAATTGATGATGAAACATTGAAGCTGTCAATCCTCCGAAGGCTTGCGATAGTAAAATAGCTGGAATAATAACCAGCGGCTCAAATCCCATAATTATCAATGATGGAGTTAAAATTGTACCGTAACCCATACCCATCGATGAATCGATATACTCGCATACAAATGCAAAAACAAGTAAAACTAAAAATAAACCTACAGTAATTTCCATGATTGTCTCCAAAAAAAATGTTAATTGGTTATTTGAAAATCGAAATTGGTGGTTAGCATTATCCATATCCAGGATTGTGTACTCCGGGAATTTAAACCTCCCAACTGTGTTGTTTTGAATGAGCCGGAGGGAAATAGAATTGAGTAGCCGCCCTCAATCTTTATTGTATCGTTAGGTTTTAATGATGCACTTATGTCTATTTCAGAAGCAAGATATTTCTCTAATACATTTGCATTATTATTCTGATCTATAATATTGAATTGTGTGGCAAAATAGAGGTAATCAATTTGTGAACTGAATGTTCGTGAGATTTCCCATCTGCATTTAAAATAAAAATCCGCTAACCCTGCACCTTTTGTGGCTTTACTTAAATTGCTAAAATAATCCATGCTGCCGTAATACTTATGGCGGGCACCCCATAAAATATCAAAAGCATGATCTTTGGAACGATATTCGGGATCGCTATTTGTGTAGTCATTTCCCGATAGCAAAGTTGCACCGGTAAAAACATCAACCGGTGAAAAAGCTTTGGAAATTTCTGCTGACACTAAATAAGCAGAAACATCATTCGATGATTTATTTTTCCCGTTCTGAAGATAAGCCGAAAATTTGAAATCCCCAAAGCTGGATTGATAATCTATATTAAAACCGTATGTTCCTTTCAAATAGATTGTATTTGCTGTATCGTTTGGAGTTGTGCCGGTTAGCAATGCAAGAAGTGAGAAATTAAAATTACCGGAAAATGAATTTGTATAATGAAGAAAGTTGAAAGTCTTAAACTTCTGTGATGGATAAAAATTATTGAACTTATTATCGTTGTCGGAGTTGTAGGAAAACCCCAAGTCCATTTTAGATTGGGTGCTGAAATAAGAAATTAAAACAGCATCATATTTTATTGAAGATTGGTTCCAGTTTCTTTTTGCGATCAATCTTTCGTCATCGTAGGAGAAATACTGCCGACCGATTTTCAGCGATAAATGATCGGTGAGAAATGCCGAGATCCATGCTTCGTTTAAGTCAATGCTGGATTGGTCGCCGAATGCACCGGTCGAACTTAGCAATGATTCATCGCCCCACGCTCTAACATCTTGAAAAGAAATTTTTGATGCTATGTTTCCCGATTTAAAACCAGCAGCCAGTCTTGACCTTTGAGTTGTAACAAATGCAGGGGACTGATCGGTGCTTAATAATTGAGAATATCCGCTGCGGTATTCGGTACGGGGTCTCAACTCAGCGCTAATATTGATTTGGGCGGCAAGATCAATTGAGAATAAAATTGAGAAAATTATGGTTATTAGAATCCGTTTCATAAAATCACCGAAATAATTTTAAGCAATATAGCGAACTAATACTATATTGTCTAGTGACTTACTAGGGATTTATTTAAAAAAATTATTTTTTCTTTTTCCTCGATAATGATTTTTCGGTTTTAATAACTTCCGCTAGATTGGCAGCTTTAAGAATTTTCACGGATTCGTCTCTCACATCTTTGAATATTTTCCGGACTGCGCATGTTTCTTCATCTTCGCACTCCTCGCATGGTTCGTAATAAAGATATGTTACGCATGGCAGCATGCCGATCGGTCCATCAAACATTCTTATTATATCTGCAAAGTTCATCTCCTTTAGATCTCTATTAATATAGTAGCCTCCGTTTCTTCCTTTTTGACTGGCGACATATCCTTTATTACGTAAGTCGATTAAAATAGCTTCCAGAAATTTTTTAGGAATGTTTTCAGTCTCTGCGATCGTCTTTATCTGTATAGGACCTGAATCCTTATGCTTGGCAAGATGTACAAGCGCGTGTATTGTATATTTTGTCTTTTTTGAAATCAAAATTTATCCTATCGAATCAATAGGCAAAATAGAGAAATTAAAATAAAAATAGAAGCCGCCGTATTTTTCCATGTTATTTTTTTAATGAAATGATTTTCTGTGAAATAGCATCAATATGCTATTGCGAAGCACGAATAAATAAGATAGGTTGTCTCTAAATAATTTTCAAATAAAATTTCCCATAAAGATAAATCAAATGAACGCTACCTTATTGAAAATCTTAATACTATTTCTAATTTTTCTTCTTGCCGCGGCAGGGTGTTCTTCAAAATCCGAAGAGCAGGTTAATAATGGAAAAACAGAACAGAAATCAATATCAAAAATTGATGAAATTTCTCCCGGCACCATTCGAGTAAAAGCAACTGTAAAAAAAATATATACTGATAGACTTTCGAAAAATGAAAATTCACCATGTTCAAAAGTTCCGTGCAATGCTAGGATAATCGTTGAGAAGATTTTAGGTCGCGGACACTCATTCAATGAGGTAATACATGTCGGGGATTCGGTTGATGTTAATTTCGCATTTACTACGGTGAAAACTACCAAAGAACTTTTCCCGAATATTAATAAGGAGTATCCGGGCGTTTCAGTCGGGGATAAAATCATAACAAATCTTTCAGGTGGTACATTGTTTCTGAAAGATGAAGCAGTATACTCTATAACAGATTATGAATTAACGGGTAATTAATATTAAGTAAATATTCAGAGAGGATATAATGAATAAAAACAAGAAATTTTATAGTTTCTACTTTTCAATAGCCATAATGATAAGTATAACGGTTTTCTATTTTTCGCTTTCAAATCCTGAGAAACAATTAAGTAGTCAATCGGTATCACCGGATGCAAATGAAAAGTATGAGAATCCGGGCTCAAGGGCAGAACACGAATTTAATATGTTGAAAGATCCCTCAACCGGTAAAATTCCAGATGGCATTTTCGAACAAGAAATGCAATTCGTAAAAGATATTCCAGCACGTAAAAATTATCCGCTTTCAAAATCCTCGGCGGCAAAGTCTTATGAATGGGAATCCATCGGACCGAGAAATATATCCGGCAGAACCCGCGCACTGGCTTATGATATCACAGAAGAAAACGTACTGCTGGCAGCAGGTGTTTCCGGGGGAGTTTTCAAATCTGTTGATGCAGGTTTAAGCTGGTACCTGGTAACGGATAAATCAATCAGACATTCTGTTACGTCGATTGCCCAAGATACGAGACCGGGTAAAACAAATATCTGGTATTATTCTTCCGGTGAATCAGCTCGCGGTAACTCAGCCAGAGCTACCGGAGCGTACTATTGGGGAAATGGAGTTTATAAATCGACAGACAACGGAGAGAACTGGGCGCTTTTAACTTCGACAACATCCAACGATGATACCCAGTTAAGCAATCAATTTCAAATGACTTTTAGAATAAAAACAGATCCTTCTAACACCGTTGAAGATGAAGTGTATGTTGCATCTCTTGGAAGTATTTCCCGCTCTTCAGACGGCGGTGAATCGTGGGAAATGACATTAGGGGGATTTGGCGAATCTTCTGCCTTTTATACGGATTTGGATATTACATCGACAGGTGTCGTTTATGCAACTTTTTCCAAATTTTCATTGAGCAATGATTACAATGCATCAACTTCAGGAATGTATAGATCAGAGGATGGAATAAATTGGGAAGATATTACACCCGGAGATTTGCCTGCTTCAACAAATAGAATTGTACTGGATATTTATGAAGCAGATGAAAACGTTGTATATTTTCTTGCAGAAACACCCGGCGCCGGTTACAGCGGTCATACCCTTTGGAGATATCAGCATGATGAAGAGGGCGGCACATGGTCGAATAGATCGGAAGGAATTCCGCATGATGAAACCAACCAATTTATGCAATTCAGTTCACAAGGTTCCTACGATTTAGTTATAGGTGTTAAACCGGATGACGAAAATTATGTTTTTATCGGCGGAACTTCTCTGTTCAGATCCGAAGATGGATTTCAATCCCCGGAAAATGTTTATCACATCGGCGGTTACGGAGATAACGATCCGCTTCCGCTTTACACTAATCACTGGGTTGATCAGCACGTGATATTGTTTTCAAATGAATATCCGGACGGTATGTACGTGGGAAATGACGGAGGCGTCTATTTTACGTCGAATACACTCGCAAGTGAAATTAACTGGCAGCCTTTGGATGATCATTATGTAACTTCTCAATTCTATGATATTGCCATTGATGAATATACTTCCGGTAGTGAAACTATTACAGGCGGTCTTCAAGATAGAGGTGTTTGGACTTCCAGCCAGATGAATAATGAAGCTTTGTGGGAAATGCTCCCGATACCCGGTGACGGTAGTTATTCCGAAATCGGTAGTGACGATTATCCGTTGTATTTTTCATTTCAGCACGGACGCAGTTATGTCCTTTTAGATAATGGAAGCAGTTACGTACAATTTTTCGGAAGTGATCAGAACCAGTGTTTGTTTGTCAATGCGTTTGCTATCGATCCGAACGATGATCACCGGCTTTACTTTGCAACCAGGTACGGAGTAGTTAAATTTGATTTCGTTTCCGCTTCGGAAATTAACTATACCTATCTCCCTTATTCAGATACTACCGATTTTATTACAGAATTAGCAGTATCAAAAAATCCAGCAAACATTGTTTATTTTGGAAGTGATGAAGGTGGTGTTTATAAATTGGAGAACACTTTGGACGAAGAACCGGTCTATTCGGATGTTACCGGGTTGGATATGCCTAACGGTTATATCAGTGATATCTGGGTGGATCCCAACGATGCGGATAATGTAATTGTAACTTTCAGTAATTATGGAATCAATAGTATTTATTATTCCGATAACGGCGGAGCGAGCTGGACTAACTCGGGCGGCAACCTGGAAGAATTCCCTGACGGCAGCGGACGGGGACCATCGGTAAGAACTGTTGATGCACTGAATCTAAACGGCGAGACAATCTATTTCGTCGGAACCAGTACGGGACTCTATTCTACAACACAATTAAACGGAGTATTAACTGATTGGTCAATTGAAGGAGCCGAAACAATAGGAAACGTTGTAGTTCGCAGTTTGGAAACAAGAAACTTAGATGGATTAATTGTGGCTGCAACTCACGGTTCTGGAATATATAAATCAACAATCGCAACAGGGATCGAGGATGAAGGTATATCAAGAAGTTTCTCTCTTTCACAAAATTATCCCAATCCTTTCAATCCGTCAACTAAGATCGATTTTCATCTGCCGAAATCTTCTCAAGTTGAACTGAAGGTATTTGATGCGCTTGGAAGAGAAGCAGCAACTTTAATCAGTGATTTCAAAAATGCCGGAGACCATTCAATAAATTTCAATGCATCAAATTTGGCTTCCGGGACATACATCTACAGAATAAAAGCCGGCGATTACGTCGAGAGCCGTAAAATGATTTTCCTCAAATGATCTAAGAGAGGGCTTTGTTGAATGAAACCCGGGAGTGGAATTCCGGGTTTTTTTTATTTTAAAACGACTTTAGCGCTAATTGTTATTTCATCTGTTAAAATGAATTTATATTTTAGTATCGAATTACATATTAATCATATTATAAATCATATTTTTAATCCTGCTCTTATTCATTTTAAAACCAAATACAATTACCATCGCTTAATATCATTAAGGAATTGTAACATTTGTTGGAATAAAAATTTAATGTAATATTCGGATTAACAAAAATTATGAAAGGGTTTATGAAATGATTGTTAAAAATCTATCTCAAATAGATAAAAAGAAAGTTGAAATGGAAGGCGCTGAAAAAGCATTTAAGCAAATGCCGATATCAAGTATAGACGGCACGCCATTTTATTCTTTCAGGGTATTTACAGTTGAGCCTGGCGGTTTCACTCCGTATCATCAGCACAATTACGAACATGTTAATTATATTATTGATGGTGATGGATTTATAATAAACGAAAAAGGTGAGCAGACGCAAGTTAAAAAAGGGGATTTTGCTTTGGTTAATCCAAATGAAAAACATCAATACAGGAATGCATCTCCGGATAAAGATTTTGTTATGATCTGTGCAGTGCCGAAGGAGTTTGAATAAAGATGGATATCGACGATCTACTAAATCAAGCATCGGATCCGAATAATCTTCCCGGCGTTTATAATTACTGCGACCGCTGGTGTGAAAGGTGTCCGTTTACCGATAGATGCCTGAATTACACAATGTCTGAAGAGATGATTAATAAAGCTGATGATGATCCGCTGGCAGCGGTAAAAGATGCATTAACTCTGGCTTCGGAATTGATAAAAAAAATCGCAAAAGAAGAGGGAATAGATATTGATGAAATAACTGCTGAGGATGATGATTCGGATGATAATAATTTTGAAGAAGAAATAGAAAACAAACCTTTATCCCGTGAAGCGATGAAGTACATTCATGTTGCGGGTGAGTGGCTGAAAAATAATTACGGATCGCTTCAAAGAAGGGGAAAAGAATTAATTAAAAATTATGAGATGGGAATTGATGACTCTAACCCGGATGAAACTGCCGACAAGTTAAAGGATGCGCTCGAAAATATTCAGTGGTATTTATATTTCATTAAGGTGAAAATTGCCCGTGCATATTTTACACAAGAAGACAGTTTAATTGATGATGATGAAGAATTTACATTCGAGCAGGTGAATACGGCGGCAAAGCTTGCATTAATTGGCTGCAACCGGTCGATTAAAGCGTGGGAATATTTACTTTCCGAAATTGAAGAAGAGGAAGATAATTTCATCGATATACTACTTGTTATTACTCGAGTGCGAAATATGCTGAATGATGAATTTCCCGAAGCCAAGAATTTCAAACGACCCTATTTCGATTAATAAATTTTGATTGATCCGTTCTTTGAGCAGGTAAATATATCAGAACCAGGAAATCTTGATTTTCCGATTCAAATTTTAGTCAACCGGCAATATTTTTTCCGGTGTAATTCCCAACCATTATAATATTGAGGCGACCATGCTTATAAAATCAATCCTAAAGTCCTCCTTTGTACTTCTTTTTGTTATTGCAAATTTTTTAACCGCACAAAATGATATTACCCTAGACTGGATTTTCAGCGGCGCATCTTCACAGATTTCAACTACTGCTTCTTATCAATGGCTTAGTGATGGTAATTTGGTAATTCTAAATTACAGGAAGCCTGCATCCGAAAGAGAGATTGAAATTTATAATCCCCGGACAAATGAAACCAAACCGATGTTTGATAAGGATCAAGCATTGGAAAGTATCAATAGTTATCTCGGAGAAGATAAAATGTTTTCACTCCGGTGGCCGGATCAAATATCGTCGGACGGTAAATGGGCGCTCTATTTGATTAATGGAGATATCTTTTTATTGAGCTCGGACTACAATGAATGTATAAGGGTAACGGAAACAGAAGCAGAAGAAAAATCCGTGAATCTCTCGCCCGACAATTCAAAGCTCGCATTCATCCGTGATAATGATCTTTACGCATATGATATTGATGAATACAGTGAAATCCGGTTAACAAAAGACGGTTCCGAAACATTACTCAATGGAACTCTTTCTTGGGTTTACTGGGAAGAAATATTCGGTAGAAATGATACGGGTTATTGGTGGTCGGGTGACGGTGAATCAATTGCTTTTCTTCAGACTGACGATTCTCCGGTAAGTATTATGCATTATGTTGATTACCGTCAGCAAATACCCGAAGTAATTACACAACGGTATCCTAAAGCCGGCGGAGTTAACCCAATTGTGAAAGTCGGAGTCGCATCATTGATAGATCAAAACATAACATGGATTGATATAAATGATTATGAATATGTCTGCCGTGTGAATTGGCTGCCGGATAATAAGCATGTAAGCATTCAAACAATGAATAGAATGCAGACCCAACTTGATCTATACTTCGCCGATAAGTCAACCGGGAAGGTAAAACATATTTTAAAGGAAACAGATACTGCCTGGGTAAATATAAATGACGACCTGTACTTTTTGAAAAACTCGGATAGATTCATTTGGGGATCGGAGCGAAACGGTTATGCGCATCTTTATCTTTATGATTATGAGGGAAACCTGATTAATCAAATCACAGACGGAGAGTGGGCTGTAAAATCATCCGCTTCGGGAGTAGCCTGGCTTCGCGGCGGTATTACAGCCGTAAATGAGGAAAGCGAAATTATTTACTTTACTTCACAAAAAGAATCTCACCTTGAAAAACATCTCTATAAAATTAATTTTGACGGAAGCAGTTTGGTGAAACTTACCCAAGGAGAAGGGACACATGCAGTTGCCTGTTCGCCTGTTGGAGATTTTTTTGTTGATAAATTTAATAGCGCAAGTCAGCCAAACTCATTGAAACTTTTTAATGAAAACGGAGAGCTTCTGGAAACATTTGCAGAATCGAGAGTTGATTTGGTTGAAGAAAATAAAATTGCTTTGCCGGAAATTTTTACAATTGAAGCCGAAGATGGTTTTGATCTTCCTGCCATGCTCTACAAGCCGGCTGACTTTGATGAAGATAAAGCTTATCCGCTTGTTGTTTTTATTTACGGCGGTCCCTCGGCTCCGCAGGTGCAGGATAGTTGGACTTTCTGGACTTATTTCAACAACGTACTGCTAAATGAAGGATACCTTGTTGCTTTGATCGATAACCGCAGCGCAACCGGGATAAGTAAAAAATTAGAAAATACGGTTTCGATGGTAATGTCCGGTCCGAAGGAATTAAAGGATCTGGTTGATGCGGTTCGTTGGTTTAAGAATCAAAAATGGATTGATGAAAACAGGGTTGGAATCTGGGGATGGAGCGGCGGCGGGAGTTTTACTCTTAATGCCATGACAAACTCGACGGAATTTAAAGCCGGAATTGCAGTTGCAGCCGTTAGCGACTGGCATTATTACGATACGAAATGGGCGGAGTTCGCAATGAAAACTCCTGATATTAATCCCAAAGGTTATGAAATTACATCTTTTGTAAAGAGTGCTAAAAATTTACACGGCAGACTTTTGCTAGTTCACGGTACATACGATGATAATGTGCATATCCAGAATGCATGGGCGTTTGCCGATGAATTATTCAAAGCCGGTAAACTGTTCGAGATGATGATTTACCCGATGCGGAAACATGGAATTTCGGATATGCCGGCATTCACCCATTTGATGAAAACTATGGTGGATTTTTGGAAAAGAAATTTGTGAAAAATTAATATACTTTTAAAAAACTTTTAATATATATTTTCTCGCTCAATTATTGGATTGTTTAACAAAAAAGAGAGAATGAAAGTGGCTGCAACATTAAAAAAAATTACAAAGGATGTTATCGGACAATTGAAAAAAAGTCCTGATCCCGAAGACAAAAAAGCTACCTTGTGGCAAAGCCTTAATAACCAGGTGAATGAGGAAGGTGAATGGAATGAAGACCTCCTCGGATCTGTTGAATCAAAAATTGATGAAAATCTATCTAAACTTAGCGATAAAGAATTACGAGTATTGTGGGAACAAACCGAAGCTGCAATGGAAAATTATGATGCCGAAGCGGATAACTCGGACTCTAAGGTTAAACTCGAAATTCGTGAAGAAGTATTAAATAGAATTCTTGAGGAAATTGATTCGGGATCAAATTATATTGATGACGAGGAAAGATCATATTTCCGAAATGATGATGTCGATGATGAAGATGATTTGGAAGATGGATTCAAGTTCGATGATGATGATTTTTTCAAAGACGATGATCTGCCTCTCGATGATGTGGATGATAGATTTTAGAATCCTTCTGTAATATTTATCATCAAACCTGTGAACAACTAAATCTCGGAGGAGATATGATAAAAAATATTGGAAGTGCGGATAAAATTATTCGATATATATTAGGTGTCTTAATTATTGCAGCCGGTTTTTATTATGAAAGCTGGTGGGGAATTATCGGCGCTATTCCCATAATTACAGCAACAATTAATTGGTGCCCTGTTTATCTGCCGTTCGGTATGAGCACCTGCAAAACCAAAGTTCCGGATTCAAAATAATTTTAGGTAGGTTATTTAAATAAACCGGACTGCGGAAACACAGTCCGGTCTATATTATAATTTCAGTCAATCACCAATCTATCTTTTCACGGTTAACCGGCATCGTCATACATCTACATCCGCCGCCTCCGCGGGGAAGTTCCGAGCCATCGATAGTTATTAAGCATTGTTTGTAATCATCAATATTGATTTTCCCTTCAACCACATCTTTTGCTTTCAGTATTTCATAACCGTATGAATTCATTTCTTCTAATGTGTATGCATTACGGTCGTAGCCCAAAAGTTTATCGGGCGCAATTGCAAAAAAGTTTGTTCCGCTGTGCCACTGCTCCCGTTCTTGTATCCATTCATCTTTACCGCCGCCGCAAGAAATCGGTTCTAAATCCATTCCCAATTTTCTGAGAGCTGACATTATGTTTTTTTCTTCACGGATAAATTCAACATCGCCGTTTTCGATATAGATATGTACCGTTTCAAAGTCATGCTGATTATAAACAACAGGTTCATATATCAGGCATTTATCTTTACCTAATAAAGTGAATACCATATCAAGATGAATAAATGATTCCGGTTTAAGCGGAAGCACCTGTACAATTATATGCTTTTTCTCGTTGTGCTGTTTTATGCATTCGATTATCCAATCGATTCCCTGTGTAGATGTCCGTGCGCCTGTACCGATCAGCAATATATCATCACGCGCAATGAGAACATCACCGCCCTCTATTGAAACCGGGACATTGAAATTCCTATCGTTGATCGGACTTATTGTTTTTGTTTTAAAGTTGGGATGATGGTTGAAAATAGCCTGCATAATAATTGCTTCGCGTTCCCTGACAACACTCTTCATTTTTGCGATCAATATATTTCCACCTATTGCCATCGACGGATCACGTGTAAAAAACATATTATGCAGCGGCTGAAGCGTGTATCTTTCATAACTTAAATATTTCGTAAGGTTATCTACCTTCAGCGGAACGCCTTCAATTAACTGGCGGGCAAGATCTTTTGGACGAAGCGATATAAGTTTATCTTTTACTGTTGTAGCATTTTCGTTGATGCAGATATCATCGAGTATTGAATTCTTTGCTTCGGGAATTTTGAGAATATCCAGCAATAAACTTGTCACTTCAAATACTTCGGTGAATTTCTTTAATACTCCTTTGAACTGCTTATATTCTTTTGAAGCTACCGCAAGATTTAAAATGTCACTGTACAGAGCACGTTCTGCGTTACTGGGCGTCATGTTCTGTACTTCGTTGCCTGGTGTATGAATAATTACACCGTTGATTTTCCCGATTTCTGAGTCAACTTTAATTTGCATATTAGTTTCAATTTCCCAAATTATTTTGGAACTACCCAAATGTTATTTTCGATTTCTAATTTTGTATCATCAAGGTAAACGGCTCGCCCTGTTCCGCCGGGACGGAAATCGGTAACTATATCTACATGCTGGGCTGATTTATTCATTATTCCTTTTTCAAGATATTCTTTGTTTTGATCATTATCCTCACTGAAACATTCCGGGTAACTTGCGCCGATTGCAATGTGGAAGGTGCCGCCTACTTTTTCAACAAACAAAGGATGTTTCAATACTTTTTCTATCCCGTTGTTCATTCCCAGCGCAACTTCACCGAGACGGTGAGAACCATCATCAGTTTCAATTATTTTTGCTAACGTTTCATTTCCTTTCTCGGCTGAATAATCTGTTATTTTTCCGCCTTCAAATTTTAAATAGATCCCTTGTATCGTTGTGCCGCCTTGGAATACCGGGAGATCAACAAATATTTCGCCTTCGGGTGTGTTGGCATCGGGACTGGTAAACACTTCGCCATCCGGGAAATTTCTCTTGCCCGTACATTTTACAATATGTCTGCCGGCAATATTCATTTGCAACGTTAATAGTTTCCCGGTTTTTGGATGTTCGGTTTCGATTTTAATTGTACTGCTGTTGTGCATCACTTTATAAATTTCTTCTTCAACTTCTTCGAGTAATTGCGGGTCAACAGTTGATGCGCTTACAATTACACGCGTGTAATCTTCAAGGCTCATTCCTTCGAGATCGGCGAATCCTTTGGTGGGGAACAACGTAAGCACCCACGGTTTTGCAAGTCGAATATTTTTAACCGGTTCATCGGCACGCATAACTGCTTGAGCAAGCTTTTCATCAACTCCGCTAAATAGATCCGGATCCTCAACACCCAATATTTCGATGTACTTCGTCATTGCTTCATATCGCTTTACATGCCATTCCGGAACCAGTTTAATTTGTTCCTCACTTCCGAATTTTGCGATCGAAGCGCCCCAAACTTTTCCCCGGTCGTTGTCCGGTGCGATAAGATTGATATCTGCAATTGCCCCGACTTTAAATATTTTATCCTGCAGAACTGAAATTAACGGCCAGCAGATATGTTCACCCTTTATCATAATAACATCATTACTATTAATGCCGTTGAGTGAATAGTTTAATAAATAATCCGCCCAGGTGTTCAAATCTTCCTGTGATATAACTGCTTTCATTTTACCTCCGCTTCCTGCTTTTGGAAAATTAATCTGATTGATTAATATAAGAAATCCGGACGAATTTAATTTGATGTGAGGCTGCATTTACTTGATTTTATTAAGCGCAGTTGAAAATTCATTAACCCAGGTTTTCCATCGAGAAATATGAGTTAAACTAGTCTTATTCCGGTTTCAATTATTTCTTTTGCTAATGGATTTTCTAATGAAAAATCGTCTGGTCTAAATGGAAGAATTTCTAAATAGGAACTTACTGAAAGAGTAATTCTTCTTATTTTATCTTTATCTTTTATACGTATTCCTTCAAATGAATCTGAAACCAATGCTATATCAATATCGCTCCATTCATTCCCGGCACCTCTTGCATAACTTCCAAATAGGTATGCATTTTTTATTGGAATATTATTATCTCTCAGCACCGAGATATAATTATCGATAATGGCTCTTATTTTATCCGGGATTTTAACCATTTATATAACTCTTTAATATGATTTTTATTCTCTTCAGCAAACTGTTTTGTACAAGTTTTATAAAGTTCATTTTTATATTCTGGATACCGGACTTCTAAATTGAAGTCATTTATCTTATCTAACAGTACAATCCTTTCTTCATCAATTTCAATAAGCGCTAATTTTGCTAATCTAACTAAGTTGTGAAGTTTTGGTGGAATTTTGCTCTCATTTTTTTTACATAAATCGCTTTTAATAGTTTCTCTAAAACCAAATGACCAATAAAAAGCGACCAATCATATTTACCGGCATCGAACAGTGTATCCGAAGTTTCTAAATCGTGTTCAGCGCTTTCAACCCAATAATTAATATGTTCTTCTTTTGTCATACTTAAATATTATCATTTATCTCAATAAAAATAACAAAAATAATCAATTCTTACTCAATCTTGAGTGATTCCCAAGTGTTATCTATCCTTCACAACCTACTACGTCCGGCAGCTGCCGGACTTTGAAGGGCAGGCCTGATAAAAAATGTACTTATACACAATATTTTTGATGACATTTTTCCGAAAGCAACTATTGACGCTTGCTGATAAGTTCCATGAAAATGGTGAAGAACTTCATGAGGTTTCTGACTTTAAACAACTTTTCAAGGAACTTAATAATTGAGACTAATTTATTCTTCTCAATTCAAAAAAGACTATAAGAAAGTAAAAAGCCAAGGAAAACCAATTTCTCAGCATGAACAAAATTTTACAATATTATTCCTTTAAATAATAGTGATACACTTTCAAAATTAGACCTATAATTATTCCCTCTATGTGAGGAACTGTTGTAATAATTTAATTCTATGTGATTACTGATGAAATCTATAGTTGTATTGTCTGTAATTTCCGATAACAGTTGAAATATTCCTTTTGTTGATATCGCGACTCCATATGATCTGTTTGTTTTTCTCTCTCCTTTACCATCATAGCTGCCGGTAGCAAGTTTTACCGTTTCCATGATTTCAATAATATGTCCTTTGTGTACTCGTATATTGCTGTTGTAATTTAATCCAAATAGATTGTCTATCAATTGTACATCACTCAAAATCGATTGATATTCGTAATGATAATCGCTGTAATTTCTTTTGATTAAATAATCTTCAACTTCAGAACTGAATGAATAGTTTATCATCTTAATTTTACCCGATTCTAACTTCATTGATATGCCGAGATCATATGTTATGCCTAATACAGACATCCTTGGTAACGGGTCGATTTGTGATTCATCAAAATAAAAAATATCATCGCCGAAGTTGAGCAGAGCTAATCCGATTGTTAAATTTGTAGTTGGATATAGGTAATAGGTTTTATCTAAATTGAATTTTGTGTTAGGAAAAAATAAGCTTGATATTGGAGCTGTTAGTGTTGCACCGTAATCCATTGCAGTTACTTCTACCTTACCGCCTTCTGTATTTGGGTAGGGACCCAATTGTGATTCAATAGACTTAATTGACATCCCTAGATTTAGATTTAATAGATATTTAAGTCCTAACCCTATACTAAAGCTATTGAATACATCGTACGATTCAAATGATGTCAGCGATGAAGATAAAGGTTCACCAAAATAAATAACACCATAACTGAACTTGTTGTGTAAAAATCCAATACCAACAGAAATAGGTACAGCAAGCTTTGTCTTCTCAAAATTGTACCCGGCAGAGAAACCGTAGTTATTTGAATTGACTAAAGGACCTACTTGTTGATTAAATTGTTGTATTGGCGATAGAAAAACCCCCGCAAAATTCTGCTTTGATGTTTGACCAAGCATTGCAGGATTTCTGTAAAAATTAAAAATGTCGTCAGAGACATTTGAAACTCCGATACTTCCTGCGCTTTGGTTCAATACAGATTGTGGAACTGTTAAGAAGAACAGTGCCGCTTCCCCCTGGGCTTTTAATAAACTAATCGAAGAAATTAGTATTACGAAAATAAGATTTTTAGTTCTCATAATTCTCCCTTGTATTTTGATACCTGACACCACACTTATTTGAAAATTGTGAATACCTAATTATCAACACTGTATTCTAAGGCAAGAACGTTTATCAATATATTTGCCTTCAGCTTTATAATCTTCATGCCTGCCGGGCAGAACTTTTTGTAGATATTTCTGCGAGAAAACAATTGAGAAGCAATTCTCCTCTTTTTCCTCTTTTGTAAATTTATTATTTCAACTATCCGTGCCTTTTGCCGGGAACTTGATCTGCTGCTTATTCAGAAAACATTTCCTTGAGTATGTTTAATACTTTTTTCTGTGTCGTTTTTGTTAGCACATCTATTTTTGTAATAAGTCTTGCTTTGTCTATCGTTCTGATTTGATCTAATACGATTTGACCTTTCTTTCCATCTACTTTGCAAGGAACGCGAGTCGGATAGTTCCGCAATACTTTTGTAAGCGGAGCTATTATTACCGTTCGTATATTGTGATTCATCTCATCCGGGGATATAACTACACAAGGACGAGTCTTTTTTATTTCATACCCAATTGTGGGATCTAAATTAACATAATAAATCTCAAAGCGTGAGACCATTTACCATTCCCATTCTTCTTCATCCCATTTTGTTTGTTTTGATAATGTTTTGGAATCCATTAAAACATCATCTCCTTTTTTAGCCATCTTTTGAAAAGCCGAATCCCAAGATTCACGATTTATTGAAATCGGTTTTATTACAATTTTGCCGTCGTCAATTTCAATTTCAACTTCATTTTTGAGCCCGCTTTCATCTATAAAGGATTTGGGAATTCTTACCCCGCGTGAATTTCCTATTTGTATAATTTTTGTTTTCATCTCTTCCCTTTTTAATATCGTAGTCACAATGTAATTACTATGACTATAATAATCAATCACTTTTTCAATTGGTCTCTGACATATATCCGGTAATAATGTTTTGAATTATTCATCGCATAACTGACCAACATTGTATATCGGAATAGTACCGCAGCCACAATGTAAACTATGAAATATATTTGGGAAAGATATGATTAAGAAATATATGATTAAGAAATATAACGTGTTGACTATAGATTAAAACTCACTGCAATAGATCTTCGGAGTGAACGAGTGAAAACTATTCTTCTCTTTTGCCTCTTTTCATAAAAATTTTACTGTCAGCTCCGAATCGACTTTAATCGATATAACTTGTTGGGTTTACTTCTTTGTTAACTCTCGACTGTTAATTAACCTTATCCCAACCTGGGACCTTCCGAGACGGAACTTTATCTAATGTCTGACTTACCTTTCTTTTTAAACTACTAACAGATTTTTTCGATAATCTTGATTCCAAAATTGAAATTGATTCTAAATGTGTTAATTGTGAGTTCAGTAAATAGTTTGATAATTGATTTATAGAAACACCTTGATATTTTGCTTCTCTTTCAAGCCTTCTTTTTAAATCTTTTGGTAATCTCAATGTTACTACTTGTGTATTACTCATTTCTTTTTCCCAAATTTTTGATAAAAATCTTTTGGAGTAATAATTTCAAAATCAAATCCCCTTAATTCGCTTTGTCTAAAATCTCGAATATTGGATGTAACCAAATAATCACTATTGCTTGCATAAGCACATTCCATAAAAATATTATCATCTTCATCCTGAAGATTTGGTCGTAATAAATAATATATTGAATGTTTTTGTGATAGCAATGCTAACAAATCAAGAAAATCTTCTACTTCTCTTTGTGAAAGATTAAACATCTCAAGGTTTCTCTCTCTCATCAATACTTCATAATATTCAAAATAGATTTGTGGTGATATTGCCAATTTAAATTCTTCCTCAACAATCATTCGAACAATTTGATGAGATGCACCTTTATTTGAGTAAAGTGCTGAAAAAATCACATTTGTATCTGCTGTTATAATCATATTATAATGATAGCATATATAACTACATTTTTCAATACCAAAAATAAAAAATTTTTTTACAGTAAAAATTTTCGTCTAACTTTCCATGCAATTTTATAAAATTATTTGCACCTACTTATATAGATGTTAATCGGAATAAATTGTTAGGTACATTTTTTTGCCGAATTGATTCATTATAAATTTACCGTTTCTATCCTGACATTTACCTAGATAAAAACACTTATACTTATATTCTCACAAACCCACGCCCGGCTTATAAACCGATTCAAATTGTGGTAATTGGCATTGGACGGCTATCTTCTTTTTTACTTTTTGTTTAACCGCCTATTTTTAAAATATCAATACTAATTCCCACTATTCCTCCATAAGTTGTGCTTGGCACTTCAATATCACTTTTATCAACATAATAAGAAGTAACTGAAACATGGGATTGATTATTAAATATTATTCTTCCGCCCACTGTTAATTGAATAATATCGGTAATTGGGAAATAGATATTAAACCCGCCTTGAAATACTGTCATCCTATTTGTAATATTATATTTTTCATAAGCCGATTTCTCAATTTCGTATTCATCCCATGAAAAACCATAACCCGCTGATAGTTCCACGGCTAAAACAGAAAATGGCTTATACCAATTTAAACCTGCTGTTAATAAATTACTTCGGTATGAAATTGGTTCTACATTGGTAAATCTATTATTTGTCTCAATATATAAACCGAATTCATTCTTGTAGATTGGATATGAAATATTACCTCCCCACATGTAATATCCTTGAATACTGTATTGACCCGTAACATTTGCCACGACAAAGCTGTGATACAAATCAGAAAAACCGTATGGTATGTTCGATGTTCCTCCACCGCCAAACAAGTTTAATTTTAATGACTGACTTGCAACAGGTCCGCTGAGGAGAAGAGATAATAATATGGTTAAAAGTAAGTTTTTCATTTTACTCCTTTTTGTTTTTGAATCTGAATTTATTATTTCGGCTTACATTAATAGTTTTGAAAACGGTATCCGATTAATATACTTATTTTTATGTTGTGGCAAAAAGTCACAGCTTACTTTCCGGTTGAACTGATACAGAAACATATAAAACCATAAGTTTTGATCTCGGATATTTTTTAACTAATTCCAAATGTTATGTGTTTTATCTTAGCAATATTAATTTCTTCGTTATTATTTGTTCATTAAACTGCAAACTGTAGAAGTAAATACCTGTTTTTAATTGATCCCCTTTGAATTCAACCTCATAATACCCTTTGGATTGATTACCATAAACCAATGTTGAAATCTCTTGCCCGATTGAGTTATATACTTTCAACGAGACAAAACCTTCTTCCGGAATAGTGTATGAAATTTTTGTCGTAGGATTGAACGGATTGGGATAAGCATTATGTAGTCGAAATTCAGCCGGATTGGTTTTACTAGCACTTATTCCGCTTATGATATAATCAAAACTGATTGACTTAATAAATCTTACATCTTGATAAAGACAATCACGATAAATATCAGCGCGATAATTACCCTCGGATAATCCAACAACCGGAACAACGAAATTATGATAGCCATAACAAGTTGTTGCATCGGAAGCCGTATCGATCTGTGTAATCGTAATAATCGAATCTTCCACCTCAACTGTGTAATCTAATTCAAAAGCACATTGCTCCCAAGCATTGTAATCCCAAACATAAACAGTATCATTAGAAATCTTAACAACTAATGAATCAACTTGGTAATTTGGTTGTGCTGTTAATAATTGTGAAAGAAAAAATATTGAGACAAATATTATGAATTTCATATTATCACCCCGCTAAATATTATTTAAATACATTCCTATGCCGCCAATAGAAAATCCTCATGTTAAAAACTCTGTGTGTAAAACAAGTGAAAAACAGTTCTCCCTCTTTTACTAAATTTATTTCTAACTATTTACATTGGCTTTAATTGGAATATCCTGTAATGCTGCTTTATATATTGACAACGACCATTATATAATTTCTGTTGAATGTAAGAAAACATTATAGACCGACTCCAACTGTTATTACCAATGGTTTATTTTTATTTAAATCATCTATTCCAAAAAATCCACTGCCAATAGAAACAATTTTTTCATGATAATAATAAATCCTTGGTTCAATAAATATACTGACATGATTATTTAACTTGTATGAAATATTTAGCCCAAGAATCCCAACTGCTGATATAGGGAATCCGACCGGGGTTAATCCAAATCCAGCTTCCGGCGATAATTTAAATGATTTCATTATTGGAATATTTATTCGAAATGTGCCTCCTAAAACCGGAGCCCCAATAACTATTAATTCAGGAGCTAATGAAACATACTTTGTGAGATAAAAATTTTTACCAATTCCAAACGATGGAACTATACGGTTTATTTCACCACCAATTTTTATTTCATAATAAACTTCTGGTTTACCGGTATATTTAGTTTGAGATAGAATAGAGTAATTAATTAGTAGACAAATAATGAATAAAAAAAGAATTATTGTTTTCATTTAATCACATTTTATTTTTACTAAAGCACCTAACGGTGTCGTCGATAGAAAAAAACTCCCCGTAAAAGTTCTGCCTAATCAACAAGTTAAAAACACTTTTCCCTCTTTTACAAAATTTATTTCAATCAACTTCACGTTGATTTTAATCGGGTTAACCTGTTACGTTGCTTCTTAGAATTTCCCGATATACAAATTGAAACTGAAGCCAGAATAATTTGAAACTTTATTAAAATTTGCAAAAACCGATAAACCTAATCCTAAGAAATTTGTTATGTCTTCTTTTATTTCAACTTCGATTGGCAAACCAAATCCATTAACATATTTTGAATTATACGAATCCCCAAAGAATTCTTCATTAATCAGAGTAGTTCTTTTTATTCCTTTGTTATATGAAAGTCCTATTCTTCCAATAATGGAATAGTTGAAATCTTTTTTTACTATGAGAAGAAATGGGAATGGAAAAATCAATCCTCTCATAGTAAAATCAAAAGACTTACCATATTTAATTTGATACGATCTGATATATTCATTTGGCTTATCAAAAGTAAAAAATTCGTTGCTATTCAAATAACTAAATGATATTACATCATTTTGAAACTTATAATTCAGAGACAAATATAGATTAGAGCCTAATTTTGAATCAGAAAAGTTGGAGAAGTTAAAACCGCTGCCAATCTGCCCCCAAAAAGAATTTTTACAATTTGTTTGTGCTAATATTGTAATATTCAGTAGAAGCATAAAAATCAGATAATATTTTTTCACAATAGAAATATCTTTTACTAGTTGACCAATCTAAAGTTTCGATTCTTTTCTTTCCACCTAATAGGTTTGCCATCAATTATTGTACAACTTAACAAACTAATAAATTCTATCCTTCACACCCTACTACGTCCGGCAGCTGCCGGACTTCGAAGGGCAGGCCTGATAAAAAAATTGTGTTTACACACCTTATTTTTGGTATGCCTTTTTCCCGGAAAATATATTTTTGATTTCCAACAACAAAAATATAAGAAGTCCATTGCATGAACACCATAGCAATAAGGGAAAAAAGTTTTTATCAGATTGTCAATGAACTATCTTGACGTATTAAGGCATGTCCGCCGTTTTATTGGGCGGACATCCATATGCCTCTTTTACAAAATTTATTTCAATCTGCATTCCGTTGACTTTCACCGGTATAACTTGTTGAATATTGTTTAGCGTAAAAGCACTATTTTTTTCGTATTTGAATAATTATCACCAAGTAATCTTACTAAATATATGCCTGAAGCTAAATTATCGGATCTCAATTTATAATGATGACTGCCTGCTTCAACAACTGAATTAGCTATTGTTATTACCTTTTCTCCCAAAATGTTAAATATTATCAAATTAATTTCTGACTTAAACGGAACGTCAATTCTAATATTTGTTTCATTATTGAAAGGATTTGGATAAATATCATACAACTCATAGTTAATTGGATTGCCAACAAACACTTTTTGAATAGGTGAAAATTTGTTTTTCCAATAATCCGTTACAGTTGAAACTCGCCAAAAATAAGTGGTCATAAATTCTAAGTTGTTCACAGCAAAGGAAGTATCATTTATTTCTTGATCAATGAGTGTTGATTGAAATAATGAATCTGTCGATATCTGTATATGGTATTTATCTATTCCCGGTGATTTTTCCCAGCGCAATTGAAATGAGTTTTGATTTAATTCATCGGTATGATCAATAATGGGCGTAATCTCTGAACTAATAGCTGAGTATAGACCTGAATTAGTCCCAATTAATTTTTGACCGTCGGAAATACTAACACAATTTACTTTTTCACTAGCTAATCCCAAATTGTTTTCAACCCATCTCACCCCGCCGTCAGAACTCATAATTACACCATTATTGGATAATCCACATAGTATTGTATTGCCATTAATTCCTATGGAATTTACATCAGAGTTGGATAATGGAGTATTTAATTTAGCCCATGTCTGTCCAAAATCTTCACTTTTAAATAATCTATTGATTGATGCTGAGCCCAAATAGAAAACACCTTCTGATGATACCGATATTGCTTTTCCTGAATTCAAATTCGGCACATAATTGTATGTCCAGTTTTCCCCTAAATCTACTGAACGATAAACACCGGATGTCCCATCCGTAACAATAACAACTGAATCATAAACTGCAATTGATGAACTATTAACATTATTCGGCATTCCGTTACCCATTTTTATCCAACTGTTTCCAAGGTTTGTGCTCCGGTAAACACCGTAACCACTGCCGATAAACTGAACATCATCATTTCCAACTATTGTTTCCAACTCAGCAGAATCTATGTCTGGATTTAGCTTTGACCATGACGCACCGTTATTGGTAGAAACGAACAATTTTTGATACATGGTACCTGTCCAAGATGATATTAAAACAAAAACAATCTCATCAAGTGCCAAAACAGATGATACATACATGTTATTTTGCCCCATGTACATTTTTTGCCAATTTTCCAAATTTTTATCAACCCTGAACAAACCGGAACCATAAGACCCGAGAAATACATAGTCGGAGTTCTGCGAAATTGAATGAATATGCACGTCACTTATGCCATTCATATGTTTTTCCCAATTTATTGCATCCTTATCGGTTTTATAGAATCCGTCATAAGTACCCATAAATAACTCGGATGAGTTGCTATTTATTTCTAAGATTGTAAAATTTTGCAAACCAGTATTTTTATTCGACCAACCTGCACCTTCATTACTCGAACAAAAAAAACCGTAGTGATAAACACCGGCAAATAAATTATCACTATCTGCATGAATTGAATTTATTATATCTGATGGGGCGCTGCTTCTACTTGGTAAGAACCATGTTAATCCACTATCGGTGCTTTTATAAACTTTCGCACTATTATTGGAATCAAATGCATATAGAATCTTATTAACTTCTGAAATACCATGAAAATTCCATGCATATTGATAAGGATCTATTCTTGTCCAACTATCTCCAAAATCAAGACTTCTAAATACACCTGAACCTGATGCTCCGGCAGCAGAGGCTAAAATAATATTTGATGCAGTTATATGGATTTTTTCAATATCTCGATTATCAATTCCATTGTTTATCTGCTGCCAACTCAGTCCGCAATCTTTTGAACGATAAATTCCAGCATACCCTGAGCCTAAAAAAATTAAAGAGTCTTTTGTTGCCAAGGCTTGGAATCTACCATCCTTGATTTTTAACCAATCAGTATCAGTTGTTTTTTTCCTATAACAACCATCACTTGTTCTTGCGATAAGGTAATCAACACAATAAGAAATGCTCCAAACTTCTACAGAGTGCAGCCCCATTGGTTTCCAAACTTCTCCCCAATTTTCACTATAATATATACCTCCCTTGCTTCCAATAATTAGAGTATCGTTTTGAACAAGTACCGAGTAAACTACACCTCCTTCAGGATTATCTGATTTGCTCCAATAGTAATCCTGAGCATAGATATTAACAAACAATAACATGAAAACTGCAATTATTCCAACTGATAATTTCAGCATAATTTTACCCTCATATTTCGTTGCTGTTTTACCCTCCTGCCCCGGTACTTTTTATCGGGTCCGCTCGGTTGATTTGCTGTATACACACTTACTCACTCAATAATTTTTTGCGAACAAAATTTCGTTAAACTCTATTGCCTCTTTTACAAAATTTATTTCAATATACTTTTCGTTGACTTTAATTGGGATTTCTGGTTATAACGCTTATTCTATTTGTTACCTTCTAAAACAAATGTTAAAGAAATCCCACTAACAGCCTGCTTGTTATTTAGATTTAGAAACAAATCCAAACCTATTCCCAGTTCTTTGAACGGGGAAAATATCATTTGTAAATTACTTATCAATCCAATCGTATTAAATGTAATGTTCTTATGATTAGCCGCTGAATTGTCTTTACCGAATACATAGCCGGGCCCTATCGAAATTGCCAGCCTTAATAAATCTGTAACTCTTGAAACTCCATAATTTATTGCTATTGATGATACACCATTAGGTCTGCCGGATAATGCAAAATCAACGTTGGAATGGTATACTACTTGTATAATGTTTTCTCTGCCATAATTTAAGCTTATTACAGATGATAACTCATATGGACTGCCAGCTCCCAAACCTAAACTAAACCAACCAATATCATCTTCGGGATTAGCTGGCTTGGCTTGTTGCGGAAAGCAATTTTGCTGTATAATTACTACTAATAATATTATAAACGTTCGTTTCATTTTATTTTTGTTTTAATAAAAGAATACTGATCCCACACCAACAAACGATTCTCGTTAGTTTATGCCTAACTGCATAAATAGGATGCTAGATTTCAAAATTAGAATTCCAGCCCCCATAATTTCTATCTTCATCTAACTTTTCTTCGAGTAAATTGATCCAATATTTGTTCTTAAAAGCCAAAATGGATTCTTGAAACAACTTGATCCCACTTGTTTTATTCAAAAAAATAGTAGTATCAATATCTGTTGTTTCTATAACAGGAAAAATTAATTCTGCTATTATGAAATTTAGATTTGTTATCGCAGATCTTTGATTTTTAGCAGTATATAAGCTCAATATTTCAAAGGAAAAATCTTTGTCATATAGTTCAAGTTTGATTAGGAACTTATATCTGCCACCTAATATTTTAATTCTCATTGGATATCGCTTTTATATTCTTTTAAAATGTCATCAATTATAAGAACAACATTCCCATGTTTAGTTAATTCTAACTTCTATTGCCTCTTTTACTAAATTTATTGCTGCAGCTTAGCATTGACTTTAATCGGGATAACTGGTTATACATTGTTATAAGAAATGATCATATCCCAAATATATTCCTATTCCGAAAAATCCCGTTCTATCTTTGAATGATGTTGAACCTCTTAAAATTATTCCAATGATATTGCCATATTTAATTTCAAAACCTATTCTTGGTAAATAATCATTTGGGTAATAATTAGATGCGCTAGTTACATAATAACTTATTCCACCATATACATCTGTTGAAAAATAAATATGATTTGTGCTTAGTCTTAAGAATAAATTATAATTTGTGAATGGTGAGCCCAATTTACTTCCCCCAAAATCACCTAAAGAATAATGTTCAACACTAAATCTCGATCCAATACAAATATTATTTTTTGAGCGAAATAAGTCGAAATCAATATTTCCACCAAATTCATAAGAAATAATGAATATATTTCCTTCAATTTGAATCGAATGAAATGATGGAATAAACTCTAATTTATTTACCGTAGAATCTTGTTCCTCTAGTGAAAAGAGGTTGTAATTAGTAATTAAAATAAAAATCAGAATTACACGTAGTATTATATAACTTTCATTTTTCATAATTTTCAAAAATGCATAACGGCGTTGTGTTTAAGCGGATGCCCGAAACCTGTCCGTCTTAGTTTTCTTTCAACGAAGGCGGGGTTTGCACCGCCAAATATTATGTTTTACTGATTATGTTATTTAGTTACATCCTAATTTAAAACAAATCAAAGCCGAACTCCTAATATTACGACTTGCTGAAGCATTCCGCTTGCAATACTAGTTGCTTTCAAATTACTAATCTTATTGGAGGCGTTTCTTCCCATGTCCTACCATCTAAAGTTCTCCCATTCTTCTTCTTGTTAAAACCACCCCATTGTTTGAAGAAGAAAGGCACATCATATTTTATGCATAAGTCTCTAATGTTTCTTATCCATTTTTTATCAACATTTCTCGCTTTAGGACCAGACTCTCCGCCCGCAATAACCCAATCAATATTTTTTAAACTTACTTTTTGAATTGAACCAAGTAGCGGTTCAAAAGAAATAAACTTAACCTTTGCGTGAATTTTTTTTAACATTCGTATTCTACCTAAATAGTCTTTATTTTCAACACTTACCCCCATCCAGATATTATCAGACCAATTTAAATACTTATCAAGTTCAAGTAATCTTTCAGGTCGTTTTGTGAGAACTTGAAAAATATGCCAATCTGCTATATTCATAGTTTCAAAGACTCTGAAAATAAAATCATTTGATACATCCTTATGAAACAAGTCACTCATGGAGTTAACAAAAATCATCTGTGGTTTTTTCCAAGAAATGGGTAATAAAATAGAATTCTCGTGTTCAGTTAGTTTAAAACCATTCTTATAATTTTCTACCCCCATTGATTTTAGCCTAAGTGCCATTCTTTCTGCATAACAATTTTTACATCCAGGACTAATTTTGGTGCATCCAGTTAAAGGATTCCATGTAGATTCTGTCCATTCAATTGATGATTTTAAACTCATAATATCGCCCTTTCTAAAATAATTCTATTTGGTTTGATGTGCCTTTTATAGCATTATTCCAGAATTTCTTGCCTAATTCACTTTTGCTATAAAAGGCTAAATGATAAAGCGGTGATTTATTCTCTGGATTTCTAATTAGTACAAATTCATTGTCGTATAATTTAAGAAATCCAGCTGATTCCATTCTTTGATTAAATAATTTTACGAAAAAAGTGCCAAATGTCATTCCATTATTTTTAGTCTCCTCCCATAATTCTCTCCAGTTTCGTGTATCAAGAAACTTCGAAACTAAGTTTGAATCTTCCTTAATATAATTCTTTTCATTCCTATTAATATCCATAAAAGATGGGATGAGAATCATAAAATCGATTCTGTATTTAGATAATGAAAGAATGGTTTCAAATGAAAGATTATCAAGTTTATATGGATCGACAAGGCAAAATGTTAAACCAGTAAAATCGCTAGAAAATTTTGGAAGCTTTTTAAGAACCTCATTTACAGAATCATTTATATCACCAATTACATAATCTGCAATAATCTCTGGGAAATCTCTCGTTACTCTTCGTTTCAAAGAATCAATTTTAACAGGATCGCAATCGCAAAAGATATATTTATCAAACTTATTTCGTACGTCAGCAGCAATTAAGGGCGATGTCATTACAATATTATCTGTACCTCGAATCTGTGCATACCCACTAGATGAAAATAGATCAATATAAATCCTATTATCCCATCTGTTTTTCATGCTAGTTGCGAACATATTTGCATATTGATCGATCAGATCATATTTACGTTCAGCCCAACAACCAGCTGAGTCAATTAATAATCCATCATCTTTTACTTTTTTCATAATTTTTCCAAGAAAGCTAACAAATATATAAGCTCAAAGAATTATTTAGAAGCCGCTATAGGATTTGCGAATATTGCTTTCTCTTTCAAATAATCTTTCCGCCTAATCGTTGAATCTGTATACTTTATTTTCACTCCTCAAAACCAAACGCGGGCTGCACGGTAGATTTTGAGTCTGCTTAATTGTTGTTAAAGATTTATTTTTACCTGTAAGATCAGTTAGATTAATTTCGAAAGGTGAATCAAGAATAAAAGTAAATTGGTACAAGTTTTAACTCCCCTTAAATTCAAGTCTAAATACAACATAATGTAAATCTTATCTAATTTCAAACCATTTTTTAATCTGAATTTTTTTTATAGAAACAGAGTAGAGAAGAGGGAGTAATTAGGTCATTAGGTCATTAGGTCATTAGGTCATTCAGTCATTGGGTCATTCCGTCATTCGGTAATTCAGTCATTAGGTCATTGGGTCATTGGGTCATTGAGTTGTTGAGTTATTTGGTTGGTGAGGAGGGGAATTGATGATTGGAAACATTTCCATGCCTTCTTATGATTTCATTTTTACTCCTTAAGTTTTAAGCCATTTCAAGTCGCTCTTTAATGCAAGTCTGTATGATACGGGTGCATGACTGTGAGAAACGAATGCATGACTGTCATAAAGTTGTGAATCGTCAGCATCAGTAACACTATTGGATTTAATAATTCATATCCGTGATCTTCAGCCTGAATTCATTCATGAAAATTCGTCTACCGGAGGAATGCAGCCGGTTTCAATAAATAATACCTCCGTGATAGTCAGCGTCGTCGGCGTCGTCCGTGTTCTATCAAGAACTATGGTTTCACGCAGATCGAGATCAATCGAATTTTTTCACAACAATTCGGGACGGATGATCATAGGATGTATAGACACGGTGCGTCGCCTTTTGAAAATCTTCCTCTCCCGCCGTATAAATATCACAAAAAGTTTGGGGATTCCTATCGAACAACGGGAACATACTGCTCTGAACCTGCACCATTATTCTATGTCCCTTCTTAAAAGTGTGCATTATATCCGGCAGAATAAAATTCACATTCGTTACCTGGTTCGGCACGAACGGTTCCGGTTTATCATAAGTATTGCGGAACTTACCGCGGAATATTTCATAACGAACCATCAACTGGTATCCGCCCATCTCAACCTTGGCTGGATTCGGGTCGGGATTCTCCGCATCATAAGGAAACACATCAATCACCTTCACAACCCAATCTGCATCGGTTCCGGTAGTTGATACGAAAAGGTCGGCAGTAATTGGTCCGGCAATTGTAAAATCTTCTTCAAGCGGTTCGGTTTGATAGATCAAAACATCCGGTCTATTAGATGCAAACCGTTGGTCCTCAACCATGTAGGTCTTATTGTAAAATGATCTGCTGTCCCGGATTGCCGCAGTATAAGGAACGGGATTACCGGGGTCGCTGGGAAATTCATCATAACTCATTGATGTGTTCTTTTCGTCAAACTTTAATTCTTCATTGGTAGCAAAGTAGAGAGAAACATTATCGACGTTTTTAGGAGGCCATTGATTAAACTTATGCCATTTATTACCGCCGGTTTCAAAGATCAGCGCTTCGGGGATTTTGAGACTGCCTTTGCCCTTCAAATAAAAATTGAAAAATGGGAGTTCAATTTCATCTTGATAGTATTTGCTCGTTTCCAAATCAAACTTCATTTCACCTAGTGAAGTGCCTGCGCTGCGCGCCCATCCGCCGTGTGTCCATGGTCCCATCACAATTGTATTCTGCTTTTTGGGATTCTTCTGTTCAATTACCTGGTATGTGTTTACGGCGCCGAATAGATCCTCACCGTCAAACCATCCGCCGACGGTCATCACGTTTGTTTTAATATCATCGAAATGAAAAAGCGTACTTCGCGACTGCCAGAAATCATCATAACTTCCGTGCTGCATCTGTTCATTCCAAAACGGAATTCCATCGTTAAGATAATAGTTATTTGCATTCTGCAGCGGACCCATATTCAAGAAGAATGTGTATGCATCCGGTGAATCATATTCGGGCGATTTTCCCCATGAAGTTGTAAGCGTATCGCGCGGCTGCCCGAACACTTTAAAGAAATTAAAACTCAGCAGAAGAGTGAAAGCCCCGTTGTGATGCATATCGTCACCGATAAACCAATCACTGATCGGCGCTTGAGGTGAAACAGCTTTTAATGCAGGATGATTACTCATTGCCGCCTGAGCCGCATAGAATCCGGGATATGAAATTCCGTATATCCCAACCTTACCGTTATTGTTGGGAATGTTGTTAATCATCCATTCAATCGTATCGTATGTGTCGCTTGCTTCGTCGGTTTCGTTTCCTGTCTTGTTGGGATTAAAAGGACGCATATCAACGAACTCGCCTTCGGACATAAATTTCCCACGCACATCCTGGAAGGCGAATATGTATCCCTCTTTAACCAGGTTGTCGTTTGCAAGATAAGTTCTCATCGTATCTTCACCGTAGGGACTAACAGAATAGGGCGTTCTGACTAACAAAACCGGGTAAGTTTTAGAATCATCTTTCGGTATATAAACCGATGTGAATAATGTTATCCCGTCCCGAACCGGTACGCGATATTCTTTCTTGTAATAATTCTCTTTTATATAAATCTTTTGCTGTGCGGCTGTTACCGTAAACAGGACTAATAAAATAAATATAATTTTTGTTTTCATTCCCGTCTCATCTTTTAATCAATATCATAATTTAAAATTGGTGATAACCATTTTTCTATTTCGGTTAAGCTCATACCTTTTCTTACATGATAATCTTCAACTTGATCCTTATTTATTTTACCTACATTAAAATACTTTGCCCCGGGATGTGCAATATATAAACCGCAGACAGAAGCGGCGGGATACATCGCAAGATTTTCCGTAAGTGAAATACCGGTTTCGTTTTCCGCGTTAAGCATTTTGAATAATGTGATTTTTTCCGTGTGATCAGGCTGAGCGGGATAACCGGGCGCCGGTCTTATTCCTTCATAATTTTCTTTAATCAAATCTTCGTTCGAAAGGTTTTCATCCGGTGCGTATCCCCAGTATTCCTTTCTAACTTTCTGATGCAGAAGTTCGGTGAAAGCTTCTGCGAGGCGGTCTGCAGCGGCTTTCAGCAATATTGAATTATAATCATCATTCTCCTTTTCGAATCTTTCCAAATGAGCTTCAATACCTAAACCGGCAGTTACTGCAAAAGCTCCGATATAATCTTTCCTATTCTGATCTTTGGGAAGAATAAAATCCGAAAGCGCAATGTTGGGAACGTCTTTTGCTTTTTTTATCTGCTGACGCAAAGTGTGGAAAACTCCTTTCAATCCTTCGCATGATTCGTCACAATAAACTTCGATATCATCACCGACAGAGTTTGCCTGGAATAATCCGAATACACCGTTGGCGGTAAGCCATTTCTCTTCAATAATTTTATCAATCAGTTTATTTGCATCGTTAAAAAGTTTCTTTGCTTCGGTTCCGTAATTTTTGTTTTCAAATATATCGGGATACTTTCCTTTCAATTCCCATGTAATGAAGAAAGGGGTCCAATCGATAAATTTTCTTATTTCATCAATGGGATAATCTTTTATTACAGTGATACCTGTCTTCTTGGGTTCGGCAGGGGCATAGTTCTTCCAATCAATTTGTGGTTTGTTCTTACGCGCTTCTTCTATCGATAAATAATTTTTTGCCGACTGCCGTTCCGAATGCTTTTTATGCAGCTGGATATATTCATCGCGGATTTTATTTGCATAACCTTCACGATTATTTTTGTTAAGCAATTCCGAAACGACGGACACACTTTTAGATGCATCCAGCACGTGAATTACTGCACCGTGATAACTCGGAGCAATCTTTACAGCCGTATGAATTCTTGAAGTTGTTGCTCCTCCGATCAGCAGGGGAAGTTTGAATCCCGTCCGCTCCATTTCTTTTGCAACGTGCACCATTTCGTCGAGGGATGGTGTTATCAATCCGCTTAACCCGATGATATCAACCTTCTCTTCAATTGCGGTAGAAAGAATTTTATCGGCGGGAACCATCACGCCCAAATCTATTACATCATAATTATTGCAGCCGAGTACAACTCCTACAATGTTCTTCCCGATATCGTGAACATCACCTTTAACAGTTGCCATCAAAATTTTACCCTTAGCTTCAATTGATCCGCTCTGTTTTTTCTCCTCTTCGATATACGGAATCAAATATGCGACTGCCTTTTTCATTACACGGGCGCTTTTTACTACCTGGGGAAGAAACATTTTACCAGATCCGAAAAGATCACCGACAACATTCATACCGTCCATAAGCGGACCTTCAATTACATCCAAAGCAGCGGGGAGTTTCAATCGGGCTTCTTCCACATCCTGTTCGATGTAATCAACAATCCCTTTGATTAATGAATGCTTTAGTCTTTCTTCAACTGTTGTTTCGCGCCACTCTTCTTTTTTTGCGGCGACTTTCTCGCCGGATTTAACAATGCTTTCCGCAAATTCAATTAATCTTTCCGTTGCATCATTTCTTCTATTAAGAATTACATCTTCAACAAGTTCAAGCAATTCTTTATCGATGTCTTCATAGACGGCTAATTGTCCGGCATTTACAATTCCCATATCCATCCCGGCTTCAATCGCATGATAGAGGAATGCTGAATGAATTGCTTCGCGGACTGTGTTGTTCCCGCGGAATGAAAATGAAACGTTGCTGACTCCGCCCGAAATCTTTGCCATAGGAAGGTTTTGTTTTATCCATCGAGCCGCTTCAATATAATTTACGGCATAATTGTTATGCTCTTCGATGCCGGTTGCAATGGCGAAGATATTGGGATCGAATATGATATCCTGTGGTGCAAATCCGACTTGCTCCGTAAGAATTTTATAAGCTCTTTCACAAATTTTTATTTTACGTTCGTAAGTGTCAGCCTGCCCGTCTTCATCAAACGCCATTACAATTGCAGCGGCGCCGTAGTTCAGGATTTTTTTTGCATGTTCAATAAACTGCGCTTCGCCTTCCTTCATACTTATCGAGTTTACAATTCCTTTTCCCTGAAGGCATTTCAACCCGGCTTCAATTACGCTCCACTTTGATGAATCAAGCATAATAGGCAGTTTAGCGATATCGGGTTCGGCAGCTAATAGATTCAGAAATTTCACCATGGTCTTTTCCGAATCGATCATGGCTTCATCCATGTTGATATCAATTACCTGCGCGCCGCCGTCAACTTGATCTCGTGCAACGCTCAAAGCTTCTTCATAATTCTCGGATTTAATTAACCGTGAAAACTTTTTACTTCCCGTTACGTTGGTTCTTTCACCAACATTTATGAAGTTCGAATCGGGACGCACGACCAGCGGTTCCAATCCGCTTAATCTTAAGTACGGCTTTACTTCATTTAATTTTCTGGGTTTGTGTTTAGCCGCCATTTCGGTAAACGCTTTAATATGATCGGGAGTTGTGCCGCAGCATCCGCCGACGATATTGTAAAATCCGCTTCCGGCGAAATCGTCTAAAACATTTGCCATTGCTCCGGGTGATTCATCATACTCCCCGAATTCATTCGGCAGTCCTGCGTTTGGATAGAGGCTCACGTAACAGTTTGTAATTGATGAAAGCTCTTCGATGAAAGGGCGCATCTGTTTGGGTCCGAGCGAACAATTCAATCCGACACTCAGAAGATTTCTCGTATGTGCGATTGAAATCCAAAACGCTTCGGTTGTTTGGCCTGACAATGTTCGTCCCGATTGATCAACGATTGTTCCGCTGAGCATAATTGGGAATTCGGTCCCGGTTTCATCCATTAGATCATGACATGCTTTAATTGCGGCTTTAGCGTTAAGAGTATCAAAGATCGTTTCGATTAGTAGAATATCTGCGCCGCCGTCAATCAATCCTTTTGCCTGCTCCTTGTATGCCGTGTAAAAGTCATCAAACGTAGCTGCACGGTAACCGGGATCATTAACATCGGGCGAGAGTGAAGCGGTACGGTTTGTTGGTCCCAGCGCACCGGCAACAAAGCGGGGTTTGGCGGGATTCATTTTTGTAAACTCTTCGACGGCTTCTTTCGCAATTTGAGCCGAGGCTTTATTAATTTCGTATGCGAGGTGCTGCATTCCGTAATCGGATTGTGAGATTGAAGTCCCGTTGAAAGTATTGGTCTCAACGATATCACTTCCGGCTTCCAAATATTTTTTATGAATTTCTTTAATTATTTCGGGCTGGGTTAGAGACAGCAGATCATTATTACCTTTCAGGTCTTTCGGGTGATCTTTAAATCTTTCGCCTCTGAAATCTTCTTCCGAAAGTTTGTATTGCTGAATCATAGTTCCCATTGCGCCGTCGAGAACAAGTATTCGTTCGTCTAAAATTTTTCTTAATTCATTTAGTAACATTATTCGTACTTTCTAATTATATTTATTCAATGAGCATTGATTATTTTGAAGATAAGCCACAATATAATTAAATTGCCTTTCAATAAAAATTGAATGGAAACCGATAGGAGTAAATAATGATAGTTGTAACCGGAGGTGCCGGATTTATAGGCAGCGCAGTTGTTTGGAGACTAAACCAAATGGGAATTGATGAAATAATAATCGTGGATAGATTGGGAGAAGGAGAGAAGTGGAAAAATCTTAACGGGCTTCATTATTCCGACATTATCCATAAGGATGATTTCATTGATATGATTTTAGATGATGATATTGATTTTTACATCGATTCGATAATTCATCTTGGTGCATGTTCTTCAACTACCGAAAGAGATGCCGATTATCTTTTGTACAATAATTTTAAGTATTCTCAAGCGCTTGCCGAGTATTCGATTGAGAATCACATACGTTTTATATATGCTTCATCGGCGGCAACCTACGGCGCAGGTGAAAACGGGTATAGGGATGATGAATTAAATTCCGGGAAACTGCGTCCTCTAAACATGTACGGATATTCAAAGCAAATGTTTGATATGTGGGTGATTAATAACAGTCTGGTTGATCAAGTTGTTGGATTAAAATACTTCAATGTGTACGGTCCGAATGAATATCACAAAGCTGATATGCGAAGCGTAGTGCATAAAGCATTTGAACAGGTAATGAATGAAGGAAAGGTAAAATTATTCAAATCCTATAATGATAAATACGGAGACGGCGAGCAGATGCGTGATTTTATCTATGTTAAAGATGCCGTTGACATGACACTATACTTTTACGAGAACCGGGAAAAGAATGGTATTTATAATATCGGAACGGGAAGCGCCAGAACATGGAATGATTTGGTAACGGCTCTTTTCAAAGCTGTTGATAAACCGGTAAACATTGAATACATCGAAATGCCCGGTTACCTAAAACCAAAATATCAGTACTTCACCGAAGCCGAATTGGATAAACTTAGAAATGCCGGATACAATAATGAAATCACTTCGATTGAAGATGGTGTAAAAGATTATGTGCAAAATTATCTTTTAAAGAATGAATACCTCGGATGGTAAATTTGAGAATGTTGTTCTGATATTTTAACCGATCGTTTGATTTTCCCAGGCGCTCAGTGCGATATTAGAATCTGTTATTTTCGAAATAAAATTTTATATGTAATATTTTCTACAAATAGCCAGAAACATCTATTATTTGAAAGGGCAGATTAATTAGATTGAATAAGTGGGTTTAAAAAAGAACAACCGCCAAATTGAGAGGCGGTTTTCTTTGTTTTTGGTCATAATGTGAGCTGGCGGACGGACTTGAACCGCCGACCGGCTGATTACAAATCATCGGGATTCGTTGTTTATACGCTGTTTTTGAAGGATTTTGGGCACTCCATACAAAAGTCCATACAAGACCGGGAGGAAAAACATGTTCCTGGTCAAAAACTCAAAGTCACCTAATTATCAAGTTGTATATTTTGTTAATGGTAAAAGAACAACCATTTCAACCAAAACTAAAGATGAAAAGAAAGCAAATGAATTTTTAGAAGAATTCAAAAATTCTTTGAATCATCCACAGCCACCGGTAAAAATCAAATCACCGGAACCGCAATTAATTGAATTAGTCTACCTAAACGAATTCAAAAAAGAATACCTCGCATATATACAACCCATTAAATCAGCCAAATATATTAAGTCAATCAAGCTATCGTTCCGCCAGTTTGAAAATACTATTGGCAACCTACCTTTATCGGCAATTGATGTAAAAACAATAGACAAATTTATTACCATCACTTTTACAAGAGCTCAGAAAGGGGCGCATCTCTACTACAGAACATTAAAGGCAGCCTTCACAAAAGCTGTGGCTTGGGGATACCTAGCAGAAAATCCATTTAAGAAAATTAAATTCCCAAGAATAGCAAAGAGTCATCCGGTTTTTATATCAACATCAGAATTTGAACTCATCTTATCGAAAACAAAAGAACCGATTCTTGCTGATCTATTTACAATTACGTTTTATACCGGTATGCGTCAAGGTGAATTAGTAAATATGAAATGGGATTGGATTGATTTTAATAATTCGACTATCACAACAAAAATTGCCGGTAGCTTCCAGACCAAGAGCAAAAAAGAAAGAATCATTCCAATGAATAAAAAAGTTAGTGAAATAATTAAAGCGCTTCTCGGTTCCAGTGAAAAGAATGATTATGTCTTTACCAACGAAAAAGGGGAGAAGCTAAATGAAGATTTTGTAAGCAAGAAATTCAAGAAATCCGTTAGAGCAGCAAAATTAAATGATGAAATTCATTTCCATACTTTGCGGCATTCATTCGCTTCTAATTTGGTGCAAAAGGGAGTTTCTCTTTATGTTGTTAAAGAGTTGTTGGGGCATGAGGACTTGTCAACCACTCAGATTTATTCTCATTTGCAGCGGCAGAATTTAAAAAACGCAATTTACTTACTGTAACAAACTATTATCTACGAATATATCGTACT
The DNA here is from genome assembly GCA_021740785.1 of Melioribacteraceae bacterium. GTDB lineage: Bacteria > Bacteroidota > Ignavibacteria > Ignavibacteriales > Melioribacteraceae > JAIOZI01. Next base: position 35,584 of record JAIOZI010000004.1, on the reverse strand, counting down.
GATAAACTATGTAAGTATTTGTCTTATTTCTTTCGAGTAGAATTTAAGATCTTGCTTCCTTGCTAGATGTTCTTTTGCAATCTCTTTGATTTGCATATCCTGAATTTTAACTCTCATCTTAAATATCTCAGATACTCTGCTTTTAACATCTTCTAGAAAATATCTAAATTCGCCGTAAGTACTTCCGCTAACAAGAGGGAATTTTTCTATTTGTATCTGTTTATTGAATAAGAATAGCTCTATTTCTTTTATAATAGAATTATATTTCCTTTTTATAGTGGGTACATCAAGTGTGTTGAATACTCTTGAAATCGAATCTTCTTTTGAATTATTAAAACGGGCTTTTACTTTTTCAGCATATTTTAAAAGATTTTCATAAAGCATCTCATAATCATTTCCACTAACCCCATATATATCGTTCATAGTATCAATAGTATATTTGTCTGATAAAAACAAACGAATTATTTGTAATTTTATAAATGTGTTGATTGGTATACTATAGTTTGGATCATTTTCCAAAGCTGCTTGCAATATTGTTACATATTGATGCTCCCAATGAATGATTTCTTTTGATACTAAAAAAGCATACCCATAAATAGCTAAAATGAAATGAAGCTCATTCAATAATAATTTTTTTCGATTGGCCAAAAATTGAAATTGTTCTTTTGAGGAAGTAAAAATAATATTATTAGATAATCTATAAAGAGAAGAAAATAGTGATTTGACATAGTCATCAGAATTGTCAATTATAATTTCTGCATGTTCTTCACATTCAACATTTATTGTATTATTTGATTCAAAATTTCTTTGTATACAAATCCGGTCTGCTTTCACCCTTGTAAATATCAATTGATCATGATTATTCAAATGGTTCATAAGTTCGGGCTCTTCATTGTGATTTATTGGATTATTTTCAAACGGGAATAAATATACTTTTTTGCTTATATACTCGTTACTTAAAAGAAAATTAACCAACTCTTTTTCCATATTTTTATTATCAAGAGAATATGAAATAGATGAGGCTCGTGTAATTATTTCTTTGAGTTCTTGAAGATTATTATATAATACAAATGTATTGTTTTTCGTTAGCCGTGGACATTTACCAAATAGTTTGAATTCTAGATTGTAATCAATGTTATTGATAAGTTTTATTTTCTTATTATCTATTCGAATTCTCTTTCGCCACTCTTCTCTTCTTTTTTGAAAAACATAGATATATTTCTTTTCTTCTTTATCTGATGCTTTAAATGAAGGAAGTACTAAACCAATCGATAGTCTGCCTGCTCCAAAATGGAAATGATAAATATCCTTGGAAGGTTTAATTGTTATCATTTTTGATTTATCTTTAATTTCCTCTTCCTTCTCAGAATAAGATTTATTGAAAAGTGTAATACAATTAGAAAATGATTCCGGTGTATCAAACCGGGTATCATGCCTTATCAGTGAAGCAAATCTATTATATGCTAAACGAATATTATTAAGTTTTTCTGGTGCATCAGAGTCAGCTGCTTTTTCAAACAGTCCATTTTGATACTGAACAATGGCAGATTCAATTGAACGTATTTTACTTTTGTGTGTTGAATTATAATGTAAACAAGCAACCGCTCTTAATCCATCATGTAGTTTTCCTTCTTCAAGAATAACTGGAATATAACGGTCCTTCTTCTGTAATAAATCAAATGATGTAGGTGCACCGTAATAATAAATTTGTAAAGTATTAGCTTTATCCAAATGATTAAAGCTGACTAACGTTCCCAAGTCATCTTTGTCATAGAAATCAGTGTTTTCGTCCGTTAGTTTATAACCAGCAAAGATATCTTTAGCTTCATGAACTAAGTCTGTATATACAATAAAGTTCTTTATTCCATTAGAGCGGGCTCTTCTTAATACAAGGGCTAATTCTGTAAAATAATTTTTTACAACTGAATACTGCTTAAAAATTAGTGTGTCAATATCATATTGACAATTTTTCGGCTCAGCAATTTTATAATTGAACAGATTATTTTTAAGAAAAACAAAACGTGGTGCATATTTTGTAAAGGGAACTTCAGTTAAAAATTCTAAATCCTTAAAATCTTTTATGAAATATTGCCGAATTTTTTCAAGAGGGTTAGCATAGTTATTTTTATAATGTATATCAGATGCATAAAATAAATTTATATTTTGGGGAAATTTCCATCTTTCTTCAGTATGATTTAACGCCGCCTGTAATTTTTCTTCCCAAAATTTCCCCTTAGGTGTTCCAGAAGGTAATAAATTATTCCAATCGTGTAATTTTATATAATCCTTGATTTTAGTATCTTTTTCCCCTTTCAATAGTTGAGTATAATGATAGGCAATTGGGAAAGTATTAGCAAAAAAAGCAAAATGTAAAACAACTTTATTCTTATATAGTGGAGTTAAGATTTCAATCTGTTTTTTGTCAAATGAATTCATTATTGTTCTTATTTTATTTTGATAAATTCGGGAACTTTAGGTCGTGCTCTTACGATGTTGTTCTCGAGTAAATATTGAATAATATCATCAGCCACTCGTTTATAATAATACTTACCTGTGTCAGAAATAAATACTTCATTAACTTCATCTATTGATTTGGGAAAATATTCTTGACTTAACGCTGATTTATATTGCGATAGTGTATATTTAGTTGCTGCTTTTTCATCAAGATACTCTAAACTCACTTTTGAATTTTCATCCAAATTTTTAAAAACATAATCAACACATTCATACCACATTTTTATAAAATTTTTAATTTCTTTTTCTCTACTTTGTAATGTGCTTTTTTTACAGACAAAGCCCATCATATCATTTGCGAAATCCATAGTTTCCATATTTAGCACTACTCGACCACCTCTTTTTTTTGCTTCAGTTAATTGGGTAAGTCCAGCAGATGATATATCCAAACTCCCATTTTGCGTTGCAAGTAATCCATCGTTTAGTGGAGTATCATAAATTTTTAATTCTTTAATACTAATATTGTTCTTCCTTGCCAAACTATATAACATCATTTCATATACAGAATTTTTCTGGGCACCAATCTTGTATTGTAAAAAATTACTTATAACATCTTTATTCGTTAAATTAGATTTATCTAGCACTTGAATGCTCTCATCAAATGTAATAAAACTTCCACCTTTGTAAAGATAAGCCGGATAAATAAATAATAATGAATCCTCGGTATCATTATTGATATTATTTTCTTTTGTTAAGTATTCAATAATACTTGCAAATCCTAGATCAATAGTTTCACCTGAACTTGCAATAGCTGGTATAATATCCTCCCAATTCATAGTGATTAGATCAAGTGACATGTTATATTTTCTTTCCAAATCAAGGTGCTCATAATTAACAATCATTGCAATGTCTTGATAAGGTGAAATTCCCACCTTTAATGATTTTTCATTAGTTGATTCATCACATGACATAATTGTGAAAAAGAGTAAGAAAGGAATGATTATATATAATTTGATTAATCTCACTATATCCTCCAATAAATTAATTTTTTCCATGAGACAATTAATATTTTATCAGCAGTGTAGTTCATAATTCCTAAAAGAATCATTGAGGCAAAGATAACATTCATAGAGAATGTTGAACGTGCAGTTTGAATCAAATAACCTAATCCAACTTGAGAACCGAGTAATTCTGAAATAACAACTAAACTAATAGCTGTTGAAAGAGAAAAACGTAAAGTTGGTAGTATTTTTTCTAAAACAAAAGGTAATGCGAAATAATTTAGTTTATCTCTCGGACTACTTTTAATACTACTAAAAAAAATCAAATATTTTTCTGGAATGCGTGATAAGACCTCCAAAGTTGTAATAGATAGGTTAAAAGCTATTCCGGTAAATATTAACAGTAGTTTACCAGTCTCTTCAAAACCAAACCATAACAAAAAAAAAGGAACTGTTGCAGCAGCTGGTATAGATCTTAAAGATTGAATACCTGGGTATAATAATTTGTTAAGAACACGACTTTTAAATAAATATAACCCTAATACAATTCCTATTACTGTTCCTCCTGTAAAACCAACCACCAACCTTAAAAGTGACCAATAAGAATGTATTAGGATGTTAGGTTCTATTGATAAAAAAGCATCAATTACTGATTGTATAGAAGGGAGATATCTATCTGAGATAACATCTAAATACTTTAAAACAATCCAAACTACTGGTATCAATATTATTCCGCTTGTAGTCAAGGCAATTTTCTTAATTTTGTTTTTCATTTTCTAACCTTCTGATTGGAAAACTACCATTATAATAGTAAGTATTTATGTCATAACTTAGATTTTCTTCTTTATAGTGACTTGTAAAGATTATTTCAGTATTGCGCTTTGAAATCTCCAACAGAGTTTTAGTTATTATTTTTCTGTTCTTCTTATCAAGAAAATTAAAAGGTTCATCTAAGAGTAATAAATCTGGTTGTAATAAGATAGCTCGAAAAAGTTCAATCATTCTTCTTTGGCCAAATGACATTTCAAATGCCTTCTTTTTCCAATAAGTTTTTATATTCTCAAATATTTCATTTTCTGTTATTGATTTGTAATCAATATCTATGAAATGTAGAATATTCTGTTCTCCAGATAACCAAGGGAATAAGCCGTCTTCTTGAATCACCAAAAAAGTATTAGTCCTAAAATCTATTTCGGAATACTTTTGAGGAATAAGATTCTTAGATAGAATCTTTAACAATGTTGTTTTACCACAGCCCGATGGACCCTTTAATGCTATGATTTTACTTTCTGATTCAAAACAGAAATCCTCATATAGGGGTTTCTCATCATAAGAAAAGTTCAGCCCTTTTATAATCATATTTATTTTTATAAGATTTTTCTTTTAGTTCAGAAAAGATTTGATTCAAATCATGATTCGAGGCATAACGGAAAGAATCAAAATAATATATAGGATGTAAAGATTCTTCTGGTGTAAGGACAAGATCATCAAAGGTCACTCTGATTATACCATAAAGTAATGCATCTTTTGCAAATAGCTTTACCTTTGACTCAAGTGAATACTTAGAAATCAATTCTTCTATAACTGATTCGGTGATAGATTCTTGTGCTAAATGATAAGTATCAATTAAAAGGTATGCACTATTAGTATTGTTAAAGCTGTATGATGAGCTCAATTTTTTTAGAATATCTTCGAGTTTAACACTTTCAATTTCATTAGTCCCATCATTATGGGTTTTTAAATATGGTGAAAACATAATAATATCAAAATCAGCATAATTTCTAATTTCGAGCATATCATCAATGTTATTTATATTAGCTGAGTGGATAGTGTGAAGTGCGTTAAAAATCGTCCTACTTTTTTCTTGAATGTTATTAATTGAGTCAATAATTCTATCAAAAGTTCCTTTCCTATTCATCTCATATGTTTTTGGTCCACCATCAAAACTAACATCTATATAGTCAATCTCACCAATCGATATTGGATTTAATTTTTCTAAGCCAGTGCCATTTGTAATCAGTGATATACTTTTACCCATTTTCTTGCACCTATTGATTAAATCATGCACAAGTTTTATCGATTCTCTGTTTAATAAAGGTTCTTTCCCAACAATCGCTAAATGTTTAAAATCAGATTTGAAAACTGAATCTATAGTTGGTTCTGCTAACAAAAAATTCTTTTTATTATATTGCAAATAACAATGGGGGCATGAAAGATTACAATTATTGTTGATTGTTAGGGTGATTGTATTTAGTTCATCAGAAAGGCGTGAATTTTTTAATATTGCTGTGCCTGCTATTGCTCCACTCATTTGTTTTGCCTCTAATTTTGTATTATTTTATCTCAAATGATGTTTAATTTAGTGCATTTTCAATATGAAATCAATTGTAAAAAATTCTACCTTCATTATCTATCTGCAGTACCATCACAAAACTTGTCGGACTTAATTATTTATCAATTATAAGTCCCTCTATTGTCCAAACGTCCAACTATGCATTTGTAAACTAAAATCAAACAATTTGGCGGACAAAATAGAGTAGTTTTAGCATCCACTAAAAACCCAACTCATCATCACTTCGTCCAGATTCCGTTTGTGCAATAAATCTTTCACCCTTTTTCGTCAATGCAAAATAGCGCTCCCGCCCGGACTTCCTCTCGTGAACGTCCAATTCGTACAAATTAGCATAGACTTTTGTCCACTTAGTGAAAGTGTTTTGACGCAGCTTTTCATAATCCTCATACTCTTCCTGGAACCTTTTGAATAGTTCCTTCTTATTATGCTCAGTTCCCAAAACAATTCCGCTGATAAACTCCTCAAACTCAGTACTAGTTTCATCAATCAATTTTTTACGGGTAAGATTCACATAGTCATACTCAACCAAACCATGCTGCAGATAATACTGACAACACCCGGTCATAAAATTATCAAAACGGTTAAACTCATCATTATCCCACTCGCTGAAAAAGAGTTTTCCAAAATCATCAGTTGGCTTATGCCTGGCATTGTAGTGATCAGAAAATTCAACTACAAATTGCCTGTCTTTACTCGAATCATCAGAACCATTAACCGAATAATTAGTTGTAATCAGTACCTTTGGTGAATCTTCAAAATCTATATGAATTGAATTCCGGTTTTTCTTTTCAATCGTTAATCCCTCTGTTAATATGCTGAACAACCTCTCGAATTCGAATTTCTTAATCACATCATCAAAGAACATAATTTCAGTATCAATATCCACAGCCTGGAAAGCAAACGACTTATCAAAATTGAAATTCTTCCCGTCAATCTTTACGGCATTTCTTAACTTTGAAACTGCCCCGCCAATTAATCCCTTTCCGGATCTTCCAAACGCATTCTCGCTCAATTTCTCATCAACGAAAATTATTGCTTTAGTACAAGCCGGATTCTTATAATTATGCAGCAAATAACCAATCGCACTTTTCAAAGCAGATAATCTTTTTGACTCATTTCTACAGATATTTTTTAAGAACTCCTTAAACACACAATCACTATTACCCCTGACAAACTTCCGATCGATTTTTTGTCGCTCCCAGATAACACCTTCCAGTAAATCATAACCTTTTACATTCACATAACCTTTATTCACTTCAACAAAATAATTATCAAAAAAGAAATATGATGTTTCCTTATTATCACGTAAGAAATGCAATTCTAAAGTCTGCATGCACTCCAGTGTCGCATCACCAAATATTGTTCGCGCACCTTTTATCAGACTTTCTTTCACTAGCCGTTTTACCCAATCTTCATTAATAACATCATCAATATAATCCAGCACAAAATCCTTTATTCTCACGTTGTTTGTTTCAGTTGCGACATTATTACAAACCCGCACAAAAATATTTTCATCACCAATAAATATTTTCCCGAAACCCTCTTCCTCCAGCAACTCAATCAGTTCCGCTCGTATTATCACAGCCTTGTTATCATCAATTCGCCAGAAATGTTTTCGCGGTTTTACCCATCCGTATTTTTTGGCAATCTCAAAGAAGGTCCCTAATGTTATATCACCTCTATAATCTTTTAGCAGTCCGTCAAACTTTTTGTTAATCGATTCTTCACAATCATTATATTTTTTATTATCGCTGCTGATTCTAACAAAATATTCTCGCCCGGCTTCACCAATTTCCGCAAGAGCAAAACCAAGCTTTAGCCAGTCATCATAATTATCGATTGTACCCTTAATAAAATCAGAAGCATCATCAAGCAGTTTCTTTTCGTACTTATATAAAGTTCTCTTTCTACCGTTGTTTGAACCGGACTTTGAATTAACCGTTTTCTTATCGCTGTTAGAATCTTCTATAACACATAACTTCTTTATCGACTCAAGCAGTTTACCGATCCAGACTTTTCCCGGCTCCAATTCCGGGATGCCGCTGCTTTTCATATTCACAAACTTATACTCATTACCGCTTGGATGTTTGGAAGGGGGTAGGACCGTCTGGCAATTTTTCCATCTCAATTCGACATGGTCACATTTCTTATTCTTTCTCGGCTCAAATTTATAATAGGATTTTTCACCACCGATACCCTCCAAATAATAATCTTCATTCTCACAATAAAACCATATATGAAAACCCTTTCCGCTGCCGCTCTTAACTATCCAGACATAATCCTTACCAAGCCCAAGTGCCTCTGCAAACTCATATACAAAATTCTCATCAACAACATTATCAAAATCCAAACATCGCAAATCATTTACTCCGGAAATTGTGCCAAGACCATTCACCCTCACATGCCAGCCTAATTTATCAATATCATCAAAGCGCATTTCCTCAACATGCCATCTGCTCCAATCCATTATTGGAATCTTATTTACAAGAGGAATAACATTAAATCCGAACGCATCATTATAATCCTTTGCCACATCCCGATAACTCATAACAAATTTTCTCCACTAACCAATCTCAGTCCACGTTTAAAAGTCTCCCCCTTGTTAAGGGGGAGATTTAGAGGGGGTTCAGTGTTTTCATGCTTCCCGTCTTCACCTCTCGCATTCAACCTGCTAACCGCATCCCTCAAACTATCCACATTCAAATGCGAATAAATTTCCGTTGTAGAAATCGACGCATGACCGAGCAGCTCCTTAACAACATAAAGCGAAACCCCGCGTTGAACAAGATTCGATGCAAACGAATGTCTTAAAGAATGAAAATGAATTGATTCATCCATACCGGCAGCTCGGCAAGCCCTCTTAAACCGGCGGGAAAAATAATCACCAGTATATTTTCTCCCGTCACCCTTACAAAACACATATCCGTTAGAAAATTTGTCCCTTCCCGGGAGGGGATTATGGGGTGGGTATGAATTACGCGTATTCTTCAGAACCCTAGCCACCTCATCCCCAATCGGTACATAACGCTGATTCTTTCCCTTCGTAACAAACTCATCATCTCCTACAATAATTATCATGTTTTCCAAATCTAGATTTCTCCATTTCAGATTTATAATCTCATCCAGACGCATTCCCGTATAATAAGCGAACAAGACAAAATCACTCACAACCTCATTTGGTATCTTCTCAAGTATTATTTTTAATTGCTTTTCGGTAATAAAAGTGGGATGCAGCTTATTCTTCTTCGGAAGTTTAATTTTTGTGAAATGATTTTTTTCGATGTACCCCCATTCAACAGCCTTAGTAAATGCAGCTTTCAGAGTTCTATAATAAACACGGTATCCTTTCTTCACATGGCGCTGCAGATGCATCATAAAATCTTCCATATCCTTCAGAGAAATTGAACCGATAGGCTTTTGCAATCCGAAAAAATCACATAAATGTTTCATTGCAATTCTAACGGACTTACAATAATTCGCCGACCTGTTATTCTCAATCATTACCTCATATTCATCACGAAAAACACGTAAAGTAACCAGCGGTTTCCCCGGCGAATCTTGAGAAATCGAAAACAGCATCTTCAGCTTTTGGACATCGTCCAAAGATAATTTATCTAATATGTTGCTTATCCCATCCATTGCAGTCTTACTTTAATCCTTCCAAAGATTAACTATTAGCTATAATTTTGTGCCAATCATCCAATCACTCAATCAACCAATCCACGTATTTCCGGTTGCTGAGTAAATCACGTTTTTTGTGATTGTATCGAAGCACACTTACGGCGGCTCCTCATCTTCCTCATCCTCCGTGCTGAGCGGAGTCGAAGCATTCCCCTCGCTCGTAGCCTGCTCTGCATTTTTTTGCGTGGAAATAGTATCGGGGTGAGGGCTATTTATCCGATTATTGTTAACAATCCACTCATCCAACTCATCCTTAAAAAAGTACAAGTACTTCCCGTTGGGTTTGTGACAAGGTATCTTCCTTTTGCTTGTTAATCTGTAAAGATGTGATTGTGAAATGCTCAAGTACTCGGCAGCTTGAACTAGGTTGAGGGGTATGTTCTTTCTCTCTTCGAGAAGATGTTCAATTTTGTGTAACTTCTTTAATACTTCATCTGATTGTGTCATAGCTTACGTTCCTTTATTTATTGTGTTTCCAAAATCTCTAACGTTAAGCTATGTAGAAAACCTTATGAAAGTTCTTATATCTCTTATATAAGATTTTTTTGGAGTTTATTGATGTGTGTCTCTAAATCGCTGAGCACTTTTTCCTTCTTATTAAAATTATTTTCTATAAGTATTTTTATAAATTCTGCTAATTCATTGCTATTGGAATTGCGTTGATTTTTATCTTGATCATTCCGATTAGAGATAAATTTTCGTGCTAATTTCTCTTTATCAATTGGCTCAGAAAAAAATATCCGTGCAATTTGAGAAGCCTCTGTTTTGCTGCTTATTATCCCGCTTTTCTCCATTGCAATAAATATTCTTGAAATATCTATTAAGCCGGTTTTCCCAACTATCTTTACGATGTCACTACTAATAATATTTTTGTCATCTTCTTTTATAATTTCTTCTCTAAACTTAATTTCATTACTTATCCTTTCTTGAAAATTAGGTGTCATATCTCCATTTGGATCATGCTTCGGTCTGTTATTCATCCATTTATGATATATTGCTTTCAAATATCGAATTTGATCATTGACACTTCCATATGCATTACATTGTTTTATTACATCTTCATAAACAAATCCTTTCATATCATATTCTTCCATAACTGCTCCTTCAATTTGTTCTTGCTTTTATATTTTGAATTTCCTTAAATTAATAAAAGACAGATTACTTTTTCCGACTTTTTTACAATTTGGTGGTTTTTTTTAACGAGCGGCTTTAATTATAGATTGAACTCATCTCATATAAAACATAGCGCTGAGATTATCCCTAAAGATACATTTCAAATGTTGTGTAATAAGTATTTAGAAGTGTACCATCCTAATTACTCAGAAATGACAAAGTCTTCTAATCTACCCTCAAATACAATTGGTGTTGATAACCGGTCAATCTTTTTTATTCTGCCCAAGCTCCAGTTGAAACAAACTGAAGATTATATCTTAAAAAACATCACCGCTATCAAAAACAAAAAGTTTGAGAACTACATATATTTTACTACCTCCAATTTATTTAACAATAAATTTGTTGAGCGCTTTATCCTTTCCAAAATAAAATCCCAAAATAAAAGCGTCTCAATCATTCCAAGTAAATACCTGTTGGAGAAATTATCTGAGGGTTCTCAGGCAAAGTATGATGAAATTCATAAGTCTATCGATCCCCATACTCTTTGGGAGATGGTTATTGATAATCAATCTCATAACATAAAAATTTTTCAACGCATACTTGATTACATTAATGAAAATTCCGCGCAAATTAGTTTCACCTGGAAAAGGGATTTTTCCTCTTTACCTCTAAAAAATAAAATCGGTGCTAATTTTTCCGTACATGAGGGCGCGCAGACTGTTTTAGATATGTACGAGAAGTTATGGCCTCAAATAATGTTGGTCGATTACTATATCGAAATCTATTACGCTTCAGATTTTGCAAAAATAAATTCGCTTCTAAATCAAGTCTTGGACCAGTATAAAGAACTCAACCATTTTCATGAAATAAATTCTCCGGTTAATTATGTTCGCCATATAGATATGTTAGCATCTAATATTATCCCGCGAGACATAACTGATTATGCGGAATCATTAGCCTGTGCCAAAGCTCTCGTATTATACTTCTTTGAATTATGTGAGTTTGGTTGTAAACAAGAAGGCGAACAATTATCACTTTTTCACAAACGCGTCGAACGAAAATGATCTTGCCGAATAAATTTGAAAATCCAAAGTATAATTCACTCAAAATAGGTGCTGAGATTATTAACTATCTTAATCAAGGGAATGATGATATAAATACTCTCTATGGTTTCTTCGAAGAAATCATCAGCCCTGATAAATTCTTTGATATTCTCGTATTTCTTTATCTGCTTGGTGAAGTAGACTTTCTTAATAACAAATTGGTGTTAATCAATGAAATTAGTTAGTATCTCAACTCAACCTAACGAGCTGTTCCCCGCTGTGGAGTTTGATTCTGGTTTAAACTTTATCTATGGCATTAGGGATTTGCCGGGAGACTCTCTAAATTGTATCGGTAAATCATTATTCCTGGATTTTATTGATTTCGGTTTGCTTGGTTATTTCAGTCCTCAACACAATTCTCGTTTATCACGTGCTTATAATAAAAAGTTATTAAAAAATTGCAGCGTAAATCTGAAATTTGAGGTTGATGACATTATCTATACCATTGTTCGCTCTTTCGAAAACCATACTAAAGCTTCGCTTTTTTCTGAAAAGATAAAAATCAAAGACAAATATGTTGGTCATTTAACTAAAAATTTGTTTGATATCATTTTTATAAGAAAGAGTTATAAGGGGCACTATGAAGACAATTGGTTCACAAAACTAATTTCTTTCTATCTCAAAATTCAGAAGGTTTCTGAAGAAAAATTTATTAACCCGGTAAAATTCACTAAAGGCAGCAATGCTGAAATAATCCTTTATCATTTTTTCCTGCTGAATTTTGATAATACTCTGTTTTACAAACTCAATAATCTAGCTTCAGAAATAAGCGCCTATGATAAATCAAAGGACAAAACGAAAGAGTTTCTGTTAGAAAATCATAAATTAGAAAACATAAGCGCAGCACATAACACCATAGATAAACTAAAATATAAAATTCGTAGAAAACAGAAGGCTATTGATAATTATCATCTCGGTGAGCAATATGATACGCTTTCTGCTAAGGCTGATGAACTGACTTCACAAATTAAAAATCTCATTCTAAAAAACTCTATAGATAATAAAAAAATACTTGAGTACGATCAATTTATTAAAGGCAGTCCAAGATTTTCTACGGAGAGAGTGAAAAATATTTATGATGAAATTAATCCCGTACTAGGAAGTTTTATTAAAAACACGCTTGACGATGCAATTCATTTCCGCAATTCTATTTCTCAATCCAGAGTAGAGTTCTTAAAAAACCTTAAAGAAAAATTGCAACTCCGGGTTAGTAATCGAATTGAACAAATAAAAAAACTCGAAGAAGAACAGTCAAATATTATTCGTTCTCTATCATCCAATAATACATTAAACGATATTAAAGGGACTTATGCAACCATCTCACAACTTAATTCCGAAAAGTCGGATTTGGAATCTCAGCTTGCTCTCTACGAAGATTTAGTTAAGAAAAAGAATACTCTGGTAAATGAAATCGGTATCCATCGAAATGCAATCGATACGTTTATTAGTGATAATGGAGAATTGTTCACTGAATTTGGCTCCATTATGTCTGACATTTACGATTCAATTTTTGATACCCTTGGTGAAAGCCCCGTATTCTCAATAAATAAAAATGATAAAGATTATGTTGAACTTAGAATTTTACCTGATGATATCTACTCACATGGTCGCAATCAAGGGCGTACACTTGTTTATGATTTAGCCCTATTATTTAATGCCATCCAACAAAACTTAAATTCACCGCGCTTCATTATTCATGATGGTATTTTTGATTCTTTAGACAACACACATTTAGCAGCGTTATATTCTTACTGTAGTAAAAAACTAAAAGAAGGTTACGATTTTCAGTACATCGTGACACTTAACCAAATTGGAGATGGTAATAAAGATGATATACTTAACCATAAAAAAGTATCTGATATGGCGAAACTAAAATTATCGCAGAATAATAAATTATTGGGAAAGGATTTTTAGAAAATAATCTCAGCATAGTGCTGTTATTTTTTTATTTACCAAAATTGTAAATAATTTTATATATTACCAATGCGTATAAATTACAAAAGCAAAAAACTTGAAAAATCACTAACTATTCCAAAAGATATCCAAAAAACTTACGGGCAGCTTGCAAAAAAGATTAAACAAAGAATGGATGAATTCACAGCGTCAAAAAATCTGGCTGTGTTGGGTAAATTACCCGGTCCGGATTGTCATCAACTTGAAGGAAACCGAAAAGAACAATTTTCAGTTTCGATTTCCGGGAATTGGCGAATAATATTTGTACCCAATCACATTCCTGTTCCCGTTAAAGAGGATGGTGGAGTTGATTGGGAACTAGTTAGTAATATAAAAATTCTTGAGGTAATTGATTACCATAAGAAATGAGGTTACAATATGTCCGGTGATTACAAAATAAAAGAAAATCTACTGTCTCCCCCCGGGGATACAATTCAAGAAACGATTGATGTGGTAGGAATGAATCAATATGAACTTGCTGAACGTCTCGGCAAAAATATAAAAAATGTCAATCAAATGATTAAAGGTAAAGAACCGATAACTTATGAAACCGCTATCGCGCTGGAAAGAGTACTTGATATTCCCGCAGATTTTTGGCTTGAACGTGAAAAAAGATATCGCCGTGAACTTACGGAAATCCAGTTCGATCAATATCTCGAAAAATGCAGAGCGTGGGTTGCACGTTTCCCGGTTTCAAAAATGAAAAAATTAAACTGGCTGCCCAATGTATTAACTCCACTCGAAACAATAAAAGCGCTTCTAAGATTCTTCGGTATTGCGTCACCGGAACAGTGGGATAAAATCTATATCAAAGATAAAGAATCGGTCGCTTTTAGAATGTCGCTTGCAAGTGTTAACGAACCGGAAGCAATATCCGCATGGTTAAGAAAAGGAGAGATTGACGCTAAAAAAATTGAGCTAAACGAATTCGATAAAAACAAATTCAAACAAGCTCTTTCCGAAACAAGAAAAATCTCGTATAAACATCCAACGGATTTTAAGCAGAAATTACAAACCGTTTGTGCTTCCGCCGGGGTTGCCCTCGTTTATACCCCGAATATCCCAAAGGCTGCTATAAGCGGCGCTGCTCGTTGGATCTTTGATATGTCTGTTCCCTTAATTCAACTTTCCGGCAGATACAAAACAAACGATCATTTTTGGTTTACTTTCTTCCATGAAGCGGGTCATATAATTCTTCACGGCAAAAAAGATATTTTTCTTGAAGAGGTCGAAGGAATAAAACCCGATAATAAAAAAGAAAATGAAGCAGATAAGTTTGCTCGTCATTTGTTAATTAATGACGAGGATTATAAAGAACTCATTTCAAACCGCACTGTTAATAAAGAAGCGATTCTTAAATACTCGAAAAAGTTCAAAACACATCCTGGTATTATTGTCGGTAGATTACAGCATGATAAGAAATTACATCACTCTAAGTTTAACGATCTTAAAGTGAAAATCGATTTGTTCGGATGATTTTATCACACTCTAATCTTGTTTAGCTGTAAGATTTTTTATGCCCTCAAAATCAAAAACTCCAAAAATTCTCTTACACCCGAGCCCCTGCATTTCAAAGACAACCTCCGCCGATGGTCGAGTTATGGTAATAAGACAGCTTTTGGGGTTAGTGCTGCTTTATTTCTTGCCTTTTTTTCATTATTCAATGTAATTTTCGTATTTTGTAAATACTCATTTAATTAAACATTATTGTAATTATGCTATCTAAACAAGCTCTTGGTAACACCCTTTGGGGTCTTGCCGAAATCCTCTACAGCAAGGTCGAAGATTATAAAACCTACATTCTTTCCTTACTTTTCTTCAAACGTATCTCAGATAATTACCATTGGGAAACTCAAAATGAAATAAAAGCCTTCAAAGAAGAATTTGGACGTGAACCGAATGCAAAACAACTGAAGACAATAAAAGTAAAGAAACACACCTTCATTATTCCTGAGGGCTGCTTTTGGCAAGATGTAAAAGATGCTCCACCAAAAAAGAAAAATGAAATTCTTGCTAATGCTGTTCAATCAATTGCAGAAGCAAATGCAAACATTCTTCCGCAAGGTATTATAAACGCGGTTAATTGGAATGCTCCCGCTCCCGATGGCAAAGGTGGTAAACGTCTTTCCCCTGATCTGCTTATTTCTCTTATAAATTATATGGATGCTGTTAAGCTCGATAACGATAACGTTTCTGTTGATGTTCTCGGTGACTCTTATGAATACTTAATTAAAAAGTTTGCAGATGAAAACAAGGGCGGTAAAGTAGCTGCACAGTTCTACACACCTCAAGAAGTTGTTGATATAATTGTACGATATATAAAACCCGAAAAAGGAAGTAAAGTTTACGATCCTTACTGCGGTTCTGGCGGCTTCCTCATTAACTCTGCTAAATTTGTTAAAGAAACAGACCCAACAGCTAACAGCAAAAACCCGGTACAAATTTTCGGTCAAGAAGTTGTTTGGAATACTTGGGCTATCGCAAATATAAACTTGGTACTTCACGGCTTTGAGGGCAAGATTGCTCAAGGTGATACAATTCGGAATCCTAAATTTCTCGATGAAAATAACGAAATAGAAAAATTCAAATACATCTTTGCCAATTTCCCTTTCTCTCAAGAAAATTGGTGGGGTAACGGTAGACCTAAAAAGAACAAAAAAGGGCAAACCGTCTACAAAAAAGACGGCTCCCCTCAAATGGAATATCCGAGTAAAGAAGATTTTTCTGATCCTTTTAATAGATTCGACTATGGTCTTCCTCCTTACTCAAACGGTGATTTTACTTTCATTCAACACATAATCGCTTCTCTAGAGGAAGATAGCGGTAGAGCCGGTGTTGTTTGCCCGCAAGGGGTTCTTTTCCGTGGTCAGCCCGAAAAAACCGAAGAAGAAGACGGTCAAAATCGAAAAGCTGATGATGAACATTTAATACGTCGTGGCTTCATTGAAGGCAAACGTGATCTTAACAATAACATTATAGAAAATAAAAATATTATAGAAGCTATCATTGTTCTTCCGGCAAATTTATTCTATGGTACACCAATACCTGCGGCAATATTATTTTTTAATATGAACAAACCCGAAGAGAAAAAAGATAAGATACTTATGGTTTACGCCGCTCGTGAAGGATGGTATAAAGAAGAATCTAATCTTAGTATTCTTTTACCTCATGATATTCTGCGAATCCTCGTCCAGCTCGAAGCTTGGGGTGATATTGAAGTTGCAAAACAAGTAATACCTAGACACGAAGAACGGCTGCATAAAATGATTGAAGAAAAACTTCTTTTTACACTCGGTGAAATTGATCTTGATTATGAAGAGGAAGAAACTCTATACAGAGAAACTATAGAATCATTAAAAAATGAAAATCTTAAAAAAAGTGAAATGAATACGCTAACCAAGCGTCTCGAACGTCTCGAAAAAATTCTTAAGAAAAAAGCAGATAGAAAAAAAGAAGCAGAAGAAAATTCTGAAAAAGAACGGGTTGAAATTGAGAGAGTTAAAACAGAACTCATAAATATGTTTTCCGATCCCGAAGAACGTAAACGTTACTACTCTATTGCTGACATTGAAGAAATAGAAGAAAACGAGTTCAACCTTAACATCCCTCGTTATGTTGATACTTTTGAACCGGAAGAGGAAATTGATTTGGAACAAGCTGTAAATGAATTTGAACAAATGCATCACTTAGAGATTCAAAAAGAAAAAGGACTTACAAAAATATTGAATTTAATAAGTGATGAGTAATAGCATAGTTAAAATTGGTTCGTATATAGCCTACCAAAAAGGTAAAGCTCCAAGCGAAACTTTTGATTCTTACAAAGAAGGTTTAAAACCATATTTATCTCCTGAATACTTAAGGGGTATATCTCAACCTATTTATGTTTCGCCGAATGGTAGACTTGTTGAAGTCGACGATGATGAAGTAATCGTTCTTTGGGATGGTTCGAATGCTGGCGAAATATTTATTAGTAAGTCTGGTGTATTAGCTTCTACAATGACGAAATTAATTATTGATGAAGATCAATTTCACAAAAGATATTTTATCTACTCGATGAAATATCTTGAATATATTCTCAAAGCAAAAACAGCTGGTTCTGGTATTCCTCACGTTGATAAGGGAATCCTTAAAAATTTGGCAATCTTCAAACCAGAATTACCTGAACAAAAAGCCATAGCAAAAATCCTCTCAACCGTTGACGAGCTTATACAAGCAACAAAAGAAACAATCACAAAAGCAGAACGCCTAAAAAAATCCTTAATGCAAAATCTACTAACCGGCAAACTTAAACCCGACGGCACCTGGCACGCAAAAGATGAATTATGTGAAGATAGGAAACTTGGGTTATTACCCAAAACCTGGAAGGTTTTAAAAATAAAAGATGCGGCAACGCGTGTGACGGATGGAGAACACGTAACCCCTCCCAGATCGGCCAAAGGTTACTATCTACTATCTGCTAGGAATATTAAGAATAGTGCGTTGCAATTAGATGACGTTGACTACGTGGACGAAGATACCCTTAAAAAGATTTACAAGCGAATTAAACCAGAAAAAGACGATCTATTAGTTTCTTGTTCTGGTACAATTGGTAATGTGTGTCTTGTCCCAGATAATTTCGATTTTGCTATGGTTCGTAGCGTAGCTATAATACAATACGAAAAGCAATTTATTAATCCGATTTATTTTGAAATGTTATTCCAATCACCAATTATTCAGAAACAAATTAAAGTTGAGTTATCATCTGCTGTTCAATCTAACTTGTTTCAAAATTCTATTAAGAAAATTACGATTCCACTTCCA
This sequence comes from Melioribacteraceae bacterium, assembly GCA_021740785.1. Lineage (GTDB taxonomy): Bacteria > Bacteroidota > Ignavibacteria > Ignavibacteriales > Melioribacteraceae > JAIOZI01. The sequence goes on along the minus strand of JAIOZI010000004.1, from coordinate 17,126 downwards.
CCCAGATCAGAACAAAATGTAATTGCAGCAAAAATAAAACCATTATCGGGTTTGGTTAATCAGAAAAATGAAAAAATAAAGAATTTAGAAAAACTCAAAAAATCCTTAATGCAAAATCTATTAACCGGCGAAAAAAGAATAGACCTTAACAAGTTCCAAAAGTTTCTCAAAGAGGAAGAGTAGAAAATTACTATTAACCATGATTTTAATTGTGGTATGGTAAATAAATAGCTTTATCAATTGCCATCGGTTTCAACCGACGGATAGCTAGAAGCAAAAAAATACTCGGGCTTTAGCCCCATAAGATTTTAACATTAACCCACAAATTCATTTGTGGGAGAAGCAGTATTGTTCAGCATATTAATAACCGTTTTAACGGTTTACAAAAACAAAATAAATGCCGAGTTATAAATATGAACGACCCAATCCCATTAGACAGCGTATTCAAAGAAAAAATTTTTAGAATCCCCGATTTCCAAAGAGGTTTCGCTTGGCACACCTCAGACACTCGTAACCCTCTCCGTGATTTCTGGGAAGATTTAGTTAATCTTAGCGAGGACCGCTCTCATTATACCGGTGTTCTCACTTTGCGCGAGGTAACAGAAGAAGTTGAAGAAGAAGATTCCGAGTATTGGTTAGTTGAAGACCATTCTTATAAAATGTATCATATTGTTGATGGTCAGCAGCGATTAACTACGTTTATAATCTTCCTTCAATCACTTATTGAATTAATTTCTTCACTCGAAGATAATAAAGGTAAATCTTACGATGAGATATTTTTAACTGATACTCTTAAACTCAGTTCAATTATCGGCAAATTCATTTATAGAGATTCCCCCGGTAAGAAAATACTTAGAACATATAAATTTGGTTATGAAGTTGATAATCCAAGCTATCAATACTTGCGCTACAGAATTTTCAATGAAGATGGTGAAGGAGAAATTGAAGAAACATTTTATACTCTTAATCTTAGAAATGCAAAAAAATATTTCTCATCTCAACTCAAAAACTTGTATGAAATAGAAGGTCTCGAGGGCTTAGAGTATATCTATAAAAAACTAACTAAGAAATTTTTGTTCAATGAATATATTATTAAGGACGAGTTTGATGTTTTTGTAGCATTCGAAACAATGAATAATCGTGGTAAAAAGCTCTCCGACTTAGAACTTTTGAAAAACCGTCTTATCTATCTTACAACTTTATATCCTGATAAAGAATTAAAGAAATCCGAAAGATCAAGCATTCGGGAAAATATTAATCTTACTTGGAAAGAAATATATCATCAGCTGGGACGTAATGAGAAGAAACCTTTGAATGATGATGATTTTCTAAGAGCGCATTGGATTATGTATTTCAAGTATTCGCGCGAAAAAGGAAACGATTATATTCGATATTTACTAGATGAAAAATTCACTCCCCAAAATATTCACAAAAAAAAGGAAGTTAAGGTTGAACTTGATTCACCCATTGAGCAAAAAACTGATTTCGATATTGATAGTGCAGATGAGGAAAATGAAACTATACAAACTATTAGTGTCTCTCATCTCGGCCCGGAAGAAATCAAGAATTATATCCTAAGCTTAAGATCTTCTGCAAAGCATTGGTTCAATACATTTTATCCGGAACTATCGGAAAGTCTTTCAGAAACTGATAAACTTTGGCTTGATCGCCTAAATAGAATCGGTATGGGCTACTTTCGTCCTTTAGTTATGTCTATTCTGCTAAATGTTAAAAGCTCATCTCAGCGTGAGAGATTGTTTACAAGAATTGAGAGATTCATTTTTGTAGTTTTTTCAATTAACCGTGCATATAGGAACTACGGCGATAGTGAATTTTACAATGCAGCCCGCGAATTAAATAATAAAGATATTGATGTGGCTGCCTTGATCAAAAAAATTGAGAATAGAGAGAAGAGTTCATTTGATTCTGATGGGTTCATTAATACTGATAGTTTTCGAGCTTATTTAGCTAAGAAATTCAGCGATAACAATGTGAATGGTTACTACACTTGGAACGGTCTTCGTTATCTACTTTATGAATATGAAATGGATTTATTAAATGAAGGTCGTCAACAAAAAGTTTATTGGACAGATTTAATTAATTCTCCTAAAGATTCTGTCACGGTTGAACATATTCTCCCTCAAACTCTAAGTACTTATTGGGAAAAAATTTTTTCTGGCTTTGATGAAACTTCGATCTATAAGCTAAGTGCTTCTCTTGGTAATATGTTACTTCTTTCTAAGTCAATCAATTCATCTTTACAAAACGATACATTTGAGAACAAGAAGAAACCTAAATATAGTTCTAAGTCTGCGAAATTGAGAAATGGTTATTCAGATGGTTCTCATTCTGAGATAGAAGTCAGTGAGTACACTACTTGGGATGCGGAAGCAATTAAAAAAAGAGGTTTGAAGCTCCTTTCATTTATTGAAAAAAGATGGGCTTTCAAATTCCCTAACGAAGAGGTTAAAGAAGATTTGCTATTCCCTGGTTTTATAAATACTTAAGATAGCTATTTTATATCTAAATAAATTATTGGGTCTTATTTATGAGCAAAATCTCAGAAAAACTTGCAGTAGAAAAACCGGTTACCGGTTGGCTTGAAAATATTGGCTGGGAATACAAGACCAGTGAATATCTTCAAATCTACAAACGCCCTTTATCAAACCCTATCATCGAACAAGTACTAGTATCAAAAATTCAACAAATCAACTCAATCGGTGAAGAAGACGCCCAAAAGGCTTACGACATCCTAGTTCAAAATCTTAACTATCCTAACCCAATTGACGGAAATGAAAAATTCTTAGAACGCCTTGTTGAAGGAACAACACTTACAATCAATGAAGAAGACAAAGACATTTACTACATCGACTTTGAAAACATTTGGAATAATTCTTTTTGGGTAACACGTCAGTATTGGGTACAAGGTTATAAAATAGTTAAGACGGATATTGTCTGTTTCGTAAACGGTATTCCTCTCGTTCCCATCGAAGCAAAAACGAGTGCAAAAAAAGGTACAAATTGGTTGGAAGGAGTTAAACAGTTCTCAACTTATTCAATTCGTGCCGTTAAATTATTTCAAACTCATCTCTTTGGTGTCGCGTGTAATGGTCATTTAACTAAATACGGTATTCCCGGTTCATCCGCAGCATACTTTTTCGAATGGAAAGATGCCTCAATTGATATCAGTGTACCAAACCCAATAATAGATAAACCAGTAGATAGTATTAAATTCAAAGAAGAACACGGTCAATACTTCCTCGATATTCCACGTCATGAACAAATGAAATTTGGCATTGTTGGATTAATGCAGCCCGCTCGTGTTCTCGATATTCTTCAAAATTATATTGTATTTGAAAGAACCGACGATAGTGGCATTGTTAAAAAAGTAGCACGTTATCAACAACTTCGCGCTGCAAACAAAATTGTAAAACGTGTTGTTGATGAAGATCTTAAAACCGGTATCATTTGGCATACTCAAGGTTCTGGAAAAAGTCTTACTATGTTATACACAGCTTATAAATTGAGAAACAATGACAAACTTAAAGACCCAACTGTTTATATAGTTATTGATAGAAAGGATTTAGTCGATCAACTTAGCGGTACTTTCGTAGACTGTGATTTCCCAAATACAACAAAACCTACAAGTATCTCACAGCTTCGTGCAAAAATTAAAGACAGACCCTCTGAAGTAATTATTTCTACAGTTCAAAAATTTGATTCGCTGGGGGATGAAGTTGATGATAGAGATAATATTATCGTCCTAATCGATGAAGCACATAGAACACAGTATGGTGATTTTCATAGTGAATTAATGCGAGTCTTACCTAACGCTCGCCGTTTCGCTTTTACCGGCACTCCAATTCTAAAAACAACTCAAACATTTCGTGACTACCTAGACCGATATAAAATTAAAGAAGCTATTGAAGATGGTGCAACAGTTCCTGTTCATTACACTTTTGGTCCTCAAAAATGGCATTTAGATAAAGATAAAATTAAAGAGGGCTGGGAAAATATTACTTCAGAACTAACCGAAGATCAAACAACTATAGTTGCACGTCAAGTTCAAGCCTGGAAAGTTTTCCTCAAGCATCCTGATAGAATTAAAGCTCTATCTGAAGACATTGCAAAAGATTTTCGTGAATCGGTTGAACCCAATGGTTTCAAAGCTCAGATAGTTGCTTGTGATAAAGAAGCGTGTGTTCTTTATTATAATGAATTAACTAAGTACTTCGATCCTTCGGAAATTTCTATTGTTTTCTCACAAGGCAATTATGATGATGAGTATCGTTATAATCTATATAAAGATCATTACCTTGCTGAAGGTGACCTTAAAAAGCTGATTAAAAAATTCAAAAGAAGAATAACTGAAGAAGAAAAACGAAACGGAAATAACCTAAAGGTTTTCATCGTCTGTAATATGCTTCTGACCGGTTTCGATGCTCCAATAGAACAAACAATGTATTTAGATAGTCCATTAAAAGATCACAATCTTTTACAAGCAATTGCTAGAACAAACAGACCTTATGAAATAAAAGAAACCGGTATTAAAAAGGAATTCGGTAGAATAGTTGACTATGTCGGTGTATTCAAAAATTATAACGAAGCTCTCAACTATGATCCAGAAGATATTGGCACCTTCGAAGATGTCGATAAACTTTTTGAAAATTTTTCTCCGGCAATTGAAACGGCAATGTCATACTTTGATGGTATACAATTAGAAGATTCTTATGAATGCAGTAGAGCTATCGTTCAGCGTTTATCCTCTATTGATCAAACCAAGTTCAGACAAAGTGTAATGGATGTTGTTAATCTGTATGAAGCAATTTCTCCCTATCCAGAACTTATAAAGTACAGAGATCAATATCTATGGCTCTTAACCATCTACGAAATTTATCTAGAGGAGTTTGTTCGCCAATCTTTTGATGCAGAGTTTTTTGCTGCTAAAACTAGAAAGCTAATTCAAGAAAACTCTAAGATGCTCAACTTCAAACGTGATTTACCAGAAATAACTATTGACGAAAATTATTTAGAAAATTTGGAACGCTTAAATTTGGAGCCATCTGATAAAGCAGAGAAAATTATTCGTGATATTGAAACCATTATTAAGTTAAATGAAAATGAAAGCCCGATCTATCAAGAATTTCAAGATAGATTAGAAAATCTAATTAATGAAAAAGATAACCAAGCAAAAGAGATTAGTGATTTACTGGTTGATCTTTCAGAACTATTTACGGAAGTTAACTCTGCTTCTGAACTCCCTAAAAAATTGGGCTTTGATGACAAAGCTGCATTTGATGTTTTTTCTCTTTTAAAAAATAAGGTAGCAGTTGTTGATGTAGAATTGCTAAAAGATTTTTCTAAAGGTCTTGCAGACAACATAAAGAAATCAATTTATTCCGGTTGGCAAAATAACGATGCGGAATTATACAGAATGAAAACACTAATTAATCTTTTTGCACAATTTGATGAATATGATTCTTTATCTATTTATGATAACGATGAGTTATTGGAAGGCCTATTAAATATTTTTGTAAAAAATTACGCCATTAACTAAATGACTTCATCTAATATTAACATAATAAGAAAGCCGGTTAAGCATATTAGAATAAAGGTAAGTGAAGATTTACAAGTAAAAGTTATTGTACCCCAAAACATTTCTAAATCACGGTTAGATAAAATATTAATTCAAAAAGGGGACTGGATAAATAATAAACTCGATTTTTTCAAAGCTAGAACCTCCATTTTACCGGTTAAAAAAAATTCAGTATTGTTGTTTGGTTCTCCATTTCGTGTCATTGATGAAGATACAAAGAAATTTGAGATCGAATTAAAAGATAAAATTATTATTACTAATGCAGACAAGCTGGAATATCATATCAAGAAGTTTGCAAAGAATTACCTAAAGGATAGATTGCAAGAATTATCGCAGAAATCAAAGATGAAATACAATCGTGTTTTTATTCGTTCATCATATACAAAGTGGGGTAACTGCTCAAAGAAGAAGAACATATCTCTTAATTGGCGTTTAATTCACACTCCGAAATATGTAATTGATTATATAATCTATCACGAATTATTACATACAAAAATTCCAAATCACTCTACCAAATTTTGGCTTAAACTTGGTGTTATATATCCGGAATATAAGAAAGCTATTAACTTGCTTTCCCAATTTGGTCATTCAATGATTCCAAAAAAAGAAGCTAAAAGAATGTCAATGTCGGAACAATATTAATGGCTCTCAAACTAAACCGCCCAATAGTCTTTTTCGATCTCGAAACTACCGGTATAAAAGTAGATTCAGTCCGTATCGTTCAAATCTCTTTACTTAAATATAATCCAGACGGTACCGAAGAAATCAAAACATTATTAGTTATTCCAAGTATTCCAATACCAAAAGAAGCTGCGGATATTAACATCATCACTGCTGAGATGGTAAAAGACGAGCCAACAGAAGAAATTCTAAATAAGGATAAATGAGATAATAATATGAATAATTATAATTCTCTTGAAGAAATTTTTAATAAAATCGATCAGTCCGATTATAAAATTGATGAATTATCAGAAGTTTCTGATTTATTTAGACAATTTGTAGACAAAGCTCTTCAACAGAAGCATAAAGGAGAAGCAGTGTTAGCACAAAGAAATTGTGAATTTCTTGATTTTAATATTACCGAAAACAAACTACATCCAATTTTTAGTGATTATTCAAAAAATGATGTTGTTGCAGAATATCCTTCACTTAAGAAATTTGATGAAGAAACATATCAACAACTAATAAAACGTTATGAAGTAACCCGGAATCCCTATCTAAAATTGCATTACTCTCATCTTCTTTGGTTAACACCAAAAAAACATAAAAAATATGCTGTAACTGCAATAGAAAATTATTTTAAGATTATTCCAGAGATTCATCAACAAGTATTAAATTCATCAGCAAACATTAGTCTGAAATTAACTCACCATCTTAAGAATCTTTATTATCTATCAAAACAAATCAAGTATAGCTTTAATGAATCCTCCAAGTATTTATACAGTTATATTAAAAAAATACATTTCACACTAATTAATGAGTACCGAATAAAACTTGAGATCGGAAATCTTGTGCTAAATGAAAAAAAGTATTTCAAAAATCTAATTAAAACTAAAATCGAAAATAAATTTTATGATCTTCACAGAAAATTACTAAATGAAAATGAATATTGGCCGGCGATTGACATGTTAGTTATTGGACAAAAATTCATTGAACAAAGTAGTGATAAAATAAAATGGTTCAACAAAATCGGTTCAATTTATGAGCTTCTTATAAAAATGAATTCAAGTGAACTAGCCGCAATAGATTTTTGCCAAAAAGCTATTCATTATTACAAATCATCTGGGAATGATAAAAAAGTTACTCAATTAGAGAAAGCAAATAAAAAGCTTACCGAAAAACTACCAATGAATGGTGTCCCTCTTGGAATTGATTTAAGTAAAACACTAGAAAGTATCGAAAAGGAAGCAAAGAGAATAGCGAACGATTTTTCATTTGAAGAAATTATAATCTTCCTAGCTACTGATAAATTTATATTACCAAATAAGACAGATATGGAAAAAGCAGCCGACGATATGATGCAGAAAAGTGTGTTTTTAACTCTAATTGATAGTGCTTTTCATGATTTAAGAGGAAATGTCGTTAAAAATATTGGACGTGAAGATAAAGGAAAAGAATTTTTAATTAGCAACTATATGCTACAATTGAACAACTTGAAATTGCCTTTTATACATTGGATTATTTACTATTCTACATTGAATAGCAAAATAACTACTACATCACTTGTAACATTATTTCAAAAAAAATCTTGGTTTGGTAAAAACCTCGAAAGAAAAGTTTTTAATAAAAGGCTAGTATATAATTGGCTTGATGTAATTATGCCGTCTATTCATGATTATCTATTTCATCTAAAGTTACTTGAAAATGGTTATAACTATTTCCCAAATTATGTCACACCTATTGATTCCTTAACGTTAAAAATAGAAGGATTATTAAGAGATTTTTTAAGTATTCAAGAAGTACCCACCACTAAACAAATTAAAGGGAAGCATGGTTTGACTACAGAAGAATTGGATATTAATGACTTTTTATATCACAGCAAAATAAAAGAGCTTTTTGATGAAGATGACTTATTATTTTTAAGAATTTTGTTTATTGAAAAAACTGGCATCAATTTAAGAAATGAAGTTGCTCATTCATTATTACTACCACAGCAATATAGTGTTGAGTTCATGCATCTGCTATTTATTGCATTGTTAAAAATCGGGCAGTTCGATATTTCCAAAGAAAATAGATAAAAATAAATTTCTGGAAATAATATGATATTTTTTAAGCATACTTTACACTAGAATTAATTTGAACACATCAGAGAAGAAAATGAACGCGATTATATCTAAATTCAACTTATATGAGTATTTCCGCATTTTATTACCCGGCTCTTACTTAACCCTTATTGGTTATTTGGTTTTACAAGATATATTTGATCGTAATGTTGGTCATTTACATTGGTCTAACTCTGTACTTTTAATTGTAATCATTTCTCTAGTACTAGGTTCACTTATTTATTCATTCGATCTTCCAAGACTTTTTAGGAATCAGATAAATTTTCTTCCTACAAATTTGATGGAGCAAGAATTCCCAAATGAGTTTCCTCAAGATAGAAGTAGAGAAAATGAACACATTTATTATTCTTGGTATGAGAATTCAGAGAACAAATCAAAAACCAAAACAGAATTATTAAGTGGTTTATATCATCTCAATGTTAATTTCGCTGCGTGTGCAATTTTAGGTATTTTAGTGGGACTTTTCATGGTTTTTGTAAAAGACGATGGGTTTATATTATTTCTAAACATAATTCTTTTGGTGTTTTCTTCTCTTGCTGCTTTTACAATAGTCAAGTGCAGATTACGTTTCCAATGGCAAAGAAATTATTGGCAATTTAGGGATGAAATTATTTTACCTAATCAAGAAAGTTAACACCAAATTATATGCCTGAAAAAGAATACATAATTTTCTATGATGAATCAGATAATTATGGGAAATATTATTCCGACAAAGACTTTGAAGGCTTACGCGACCAAGAAGTTGAGATAATCGCGACACATGAAGTTTTCCAAGCACAAGTAGAAAAATACAATGACATCGGTGAAAACATTGCTAGTTACTCAGATTATTGCGAACTCTGTCTCGAGGACATCGCCGGCAAATTATTACTCAATACAAAAAATAGGCTTATTTACAGCTTTAGCAAACATAGGGGAGAACAATTAACAGATCATCTTGGTTACGCTCGTTGAATGAAAAGAATAGATTTCCCAGAAGACATAAAAATCTTTATGCGAAAGCAACTCCAAAATAGTTTAACAAAGAGGTCTGTATGAAACCAAAAATATTTGACTATCTTTTCAATGATGACCGGATGTTTGTACTCGAAATCTCTCAAGTAAAAGTCAGCAATTTAACTTCTGCAGTCGAACCTCAAAATAAATGGGCTGTTATTACTCGCAGAAATGTTCCTGGTTATCCTCCTCATAGATCAGACAATTTTAATACTTATGAAGAAGCAAAAGATTTTTATCATAAAATAGTTGTTCAGACACCCAGAGTTAGTCTCGGTGAAAAATCACCTTATCCCACGCCGACAATTGAACAGTATAAAAATTGGTTATGTGAAAATAATTTGTACGATCCGCTTCTTAATCCTCATGCTATTCATAAGTAAAAGAGGGCATCATGATTGATGAATCACTGATCAAAAAATTGAATCAACTTTCCGAAGAATTTCTAATAACAAAAAATAGTAGTCTTATTGAATCAATAGAATATTTTTTTCAAAAACTCACATACCAAACTTGGGACACGAAATACAAATTACTATTGATTGAAAACCCTGACAAACAGTTTTTCTCAAACGAAATGAAAATCTTTCGTGCTGCATTTTCTTCTGATAATGCCTTTACCAAGTACCATCTAATAATTCCGTTGCTGATATACCTGTTCGTTAATCACAACATACGCAAACCCGCATTGGAGACATCGCTGAATTTTATGTTTCAAAGTAAGGATCATTTACGCCCCGGTGATTTTGCTAAAACCAAAACCGGTGTTCAACGGTTTATCACAAATACCCGTTTTGCATCTTTAGAACTTAGGAATTTGGGTTTGTTAAGATCGGACAAAAAACATTTCTTTAAATACTGGTCACTTTCCCCATTCGGTATTTTAGTTGCTGCTCAACTGTATACCGATTTCCGGAATCACTATAATCTTGATTATTTCAGAGATCAGAATTGGGCTGTTGCGAGCATCATATCTCGAAATATTTTATTATCCTATACAAGTAAAGTCAGTTCAAAAGAAATTATATCTCAACTATTCTCAGCAATTTTAGAAGACGAAGTTATAAGTGAACATTTTGATCTAGCTTCTGAAAAATTCTTTGTATTTGAAAAAGTAATTAAATCGGTTTTAGAGGAAGGCTACAATACTAAAAAACAAAACACAAAAAATCTGGTTGAATTTATTAATTCAGTCAACTCAGATAATGAGCTCTCTAAGTTTGCAGATTCTATTATCCTTAAAAAAGATATAGATATAAATATGTCCGTAGTTTTTAACATTCTTTCTATATTTGAAACATGAACTGTTAGCATAGTTAAGATCATTAGCAAATTTTGTTATCTTTCCATCACACAATAATTTTATCTGTGCCTGAACAACACAACATAGAATACAAACAAAGCTGGCACAGCTTGCCCCGGTTAGTCGGGGATGATTACCTACAGACAATCTATATATATTTACTATTTTAGAGTTAGATGGTTGATCTTTACCAAATAAAAAAGAATAGCGAAGATAATTTTGATAAAACTAAGTGGCTTAAACTCGCCAGAGCGTTTCTTAGTTCTATTGGTATACCAACCGATTTACTTTTAGCCTTCAAAGACGCTCGGGAAGAGGCTTTATTATATGAAACTATTGAATTCCTTAAAGCGAATATAGATGAATTAAAGATAGCACAGCTTCAAGTAGCCGATGATAGTACTACTATTAAGATTCAACTTGAAGAAATTCTACTAGAACAAAAAATAATAAGACATGAGTTTCTCAATCTGCTAAAGGTTAAGTTTCATTTCCCTCAAATTCTAACCTCTCTTCAGACTTATTTCTCTCAACTTCCGTCAAAAGACCCGCACAAATTTTTATTCGACAATGATCTAGTTTACTTTCCGAGCGATGAGATTGATATTATCAATATAATCGAAAAGCAGTTTTTTGAAAATAAAAATAAGTATGCCCTTATATCTGGAATACCTGAAACCGGGAAATCAATACTTGGTTATAAAATTGGATTTAACTTTTTAGAAAAAGGTTATTCGGTTTTCTATATAAGACTCGATACTCTGCCCGATAAAAACTTTTTATGGCAAGATTTACTATTCCTTAATGCAACTGGTAAAACGCTTGTAATTGCTGATAATTGTCACATATCATTAAACGATGCAGCCTATATAGTTCAGAATTATGACAAGATACAAAACCTTTATTTTTTATTCTTATCAAGACCAACTGATAAATATGAACAGCAGCTAAGTGAATATGATAATGTATCATTCAAAGATTATTTTGAATCTACTTATTACAACATATCACTAGAATCATTTACTGAAAAGGCTTCCGGTATTATACATAAGTATAAAGATTGGTACGAAAACAAAAACAAAGTATCGCTTCAAATAGGCAATGAAAAGTTTGTTATAAATAATTCTCATAATAATTTGATAACTCTATACTATAACTTATTGTATTGGAAACCATCTACTCAGTTAGACAGGCACATCGATAAAGAGAAAATTTTCCGTGATTTATTTTATGAATATCTTAAGGGAAAAAATCTTGAAAAACTTCTTTTGATTGCATCATTATCTAAATATGAAATTTACTATGAAGCAAAAGAAAATGAGAAAAATGAATTAAATAAACTTGTCTTAGATGGTACGATTAGGAACCATCCTTTATCAACATACTACTACCTTTATCATTCTTCTTTCGCCAAACTTTTATTGAATTCATTTACCGTTCATACATCTTTTCGTAGATATAAAGATTTAGAGCACTTATGTTTCATAAAACTTCGCGATTACATTCTGTCCTTTGATGACTATCCACTAAACCTTGGTGGTCTATTTCATAATTTAATAAATAACCGAGGTCAGAGCATTGCTGTTAAATTGCTTAGAAGCACTAATATATTTGATAAATTTATCAATTATTACCTTAATAACGGTTATTACCTAAAACTGTTGTTCATCCTTTATCGTATTGGCAAGAAAAATAGAGGTCTAGTTAAAGCTATTTTAGATAAATTGCCTGCAAAAAAGTGGGCGGAAGATTTCCGAAGTTTCTCTATAGCCGGTATATCCGTTGGTTTATTGAAGATGAATAAAACTGCACCTGAAAAAGCTTCGGAAGTTTTATCAGAATTTGGTCTTGAAGAATTAGTAGAATTCTCCAGAAGAACAAAATTTAATCTGCTCGCTAATTCTTTGAGGGAGCTCGACTTATTATCCGGGCAAAAGAAAATCGGTTATAAAATATACCAAGCTCTCTCAACAGATGAGCTTCTAAACAAAATATATGGTTCATCTCTTTCACATATCGGCAAAGGTTTAAGCGAACTCTACAGAGTCGACAATATCAAAACCAAATCTATTGTTAAACAACTTGATACAGAAAAATTACAGCACAGTTTTAGTGACTACAATATTAAATACATCAGCAAAATGTTGAATGAATTATCTGAATTAGATCAAAATGTTTCTATTTTATTGTTTCATTCACTTGAGAGTAATAAATTAATAGAAAATCTAAAGCTCTTGGAAGTAGAAGGTATCGGAAGATCGCTAATAGAATTTAACAAAATCAATTCTGAGAAGGCTAGAGAATTATTTCTACAGTTAGAAGATCAATTAATTTTAGATTCGCTGAATAGATCATCTTTAGAGCAGATTTCGCAAAGTTTAAGCGAAATGAATGCTGTAGATAAAGAAAAAACGAAAAAACTTTTCCGGTCTCTGGATAATCATATTCTATTAAACAAATTACATAATAAGAATATCACGTTTCAGAAAATTGGTGTAATACTACATAACTTTAAAAAATATGACGATGATTTCTCAAAAATCCGCTACCTTCTTTCACAAACTGATAGAAAAAATATTGTTAAAAAGGCTTCTGCTGTAGATTTTAATAACTTTTGTATTTCCATTGCGTCTCTAAAAACTTTCGATAAAGAACTAGCGTTAACACTTTGGGAAAGTATTGACAAAGCGAAACTATTGCTCAAAGCTCAATCAGAACATCTTAAAAATATCGGTGGGGCATTAAATAAACTCAAAAATTTTGATAGAATCTCAGCATATCATTTCGCAGAACAATTAAATTGGGAAAAAGTTATTGAACGAAGTAAAAATATTACATTTACACAATTGGCTAATTCTTTAACGAATCTAAACAGTTTCAATAAAAGACTTGCGCGAAAAATATATAAGGCTCTAGATATAAATTGGCTTGTTCGTAAAGCAAAAAATTCCCAAACATCTTTAATAAAAGACTCTCTCAGAAAACTACGCACAATAGACGAAAAAAGATCAAGAGAAATATTTAAGCTGCTTGACATAACAATCATTTCGCGATCTTAAACTACATGGCACTTCGCTATTTGTCTTTATATCTTATTATACCCTTTGCACAAATTGCACATCGATTGCACAATAATTGCCCAATCGAAGCACACAAATTAGAACTATCGTAGACCGAATTGACCGATAATTGGCGGCTATGTCGGTTATTTGGTACATAAATCCCATATCTCAATCAGTCTGTATTTATGATTTTAGAAAATTTTTACAAAAACCAGCTCTATTCTCGTAAATAATCCCAAATTTCATATAACTTTCCACTTTTAGTAGAAATTTTTACAAACCCTGCTTCACCCTCTCCTTTGGGAGAAGGCAAGGGTGAGGGTTCTCTGGAAAAATTTCCAAATAAACTTGCTTATCTTGGAAAATTATTACAATTTATAGGCAAATAAATAATTATTATGGAAAAATTTTACAATGGGTGAGTTAATATTTGCCTCAGCAAACCGTCAAGAGAGTTACAAAATCTCTAAAATGCTTCAAGAGAAAAAACTTCGGAAGATTGCTCCAAGGATTTATTCAACAAACCTTGAAGAAGAACCGTCGGAAATAATCAAAAGAAACATTCTTGAAATCCTGGGCAATTTATACGAGGGAGCTGTTTTAAGTCACCGATCCGCATTTGAATTTAAACCAACGGCAACTAACCAGATTTTTGTAACGTATTCCTATACAAGAAAAATAAAACTTCCCGGCGTAACAATAAATTTTCTTGAAGGCAAAGGTCAGGTTGAAGGAGACAATAAATTATTTGGCGAACTTTACGCTTCTTCTAAAGAAAGAGCATTTCTCGAAAATCTTCAGATAACAAAAAAAACCGGTCCCGATTCCAAGACATTAAGTATCCCACAGATTGAAGAAAAGCTTGACGACATTCTAAGAATTAACGGGGAAGATGGATTAAATAGCATACGGGATAAGGCAAGACAATTATCAGAAAAACTTGATATGGATAAAGAGTTTGAATCATTAAATAAAATAATAGGAGCCTTACTTACAACAAAGCCGTCGAGAGTATTAAAGTCCGATCTTGCACTTTCACGTGCAGCCGGTCTCCCTTATGATAGAAATAGAATCGTCCTTTTTGAAAAGCTGTTTACATATTTGCATAACTATGAATTTAAGGAACGCGCAGAGAATAATTTATCACCAAACTCATTTAGAAACTTTGCTTTTTTTGAAGCTTATTTCTCTAACTATATTGAAGGTACTGAATTTGAAGTGTCCGAAGCAAAAGAAATAATTGATACCGGCATACCGATGCCTGCTCGTAGCGGTGATTCTCACGATGTACTAGGAACTTATCAAATTGTTTCCGATAGAAACGAAATGAAATTAATTGCTGATGATGAAAATGAATTTATAAAAATTCTTCAATCACGACATAAAATTTTACTCTCAGCCCGTGTTGATAAGAATCCTGGTCAGTTCAAAGAAAGAAACAATCGAGCCGGGAACACTTTTTTTGTTGATTATAAACTTGTTCGCGGTACCTTAATTCGAGGTTTTGAATATTATAAAGCATTAACGAATGCTTTTGCACGTGCAGCATATATTATGTTTCTTGTAAGCGAAGTTCATCCGTTTGAAGATGGCAATGGTAGAATTGCAAGAGTTATGATGAATGCAGAACTTGTGAATAAGAATCAGTGCAAAATCATTATTCCTACAGTGTTTCGGGATGATTATCTTCTTACACTTAAGAGACTGACAAATCAAAAAGACCCGGTGCCTTATGCAGAAATGCTTACTAAAGCGCATAAGTTTAGCGAAAATCTTCATTTCGATAACTATGATGATCTTTATAATTACTTGGAATCACATAACGCTTTTTACGAATCCAATGAAGGAAAACTATTAATAATCGATTAACATTATTATACAAACCTCTCACGTGTAGGTCTCAACCTTGCCCACCGTAGGCGGGTCACCTGCCCCGTGAAATCAGTTTTCAAAATAGTCTTTACATGTAGTTCTAATTTTTATTTCACGGGGACAACATGTGACAGCCAGTTTTACATAACACACATTATGCAACTTAATGCAGCAGTCCCAACCTAACATAAAACCTTTCTATCTAAATCGCATAATGTGGCATTATGTAAACTCGGCACAAAACCAATCACAGCCTCATCAGCATTTCATTCCGGCGGGTTTAAAATTCCCCTCTTGGGAGGGGCGAGGGGTGGGTAATTTTTTGCCCGCCTCCATTCCATTCACATGGGTTACGGGGCAGGGTGACCGCTCACTCCGCAAGAGTTTTACAAAACAAAACACTTGCTCCGTTTCACCTGCCTGCCCCGGCGTAGTCCGAAGGACGAAGACGGGCCTATCCTCTGAAGCTTAAGCGTAAGAGGGCGAAGTCGAAGCTGCCATACTGAGCGGACTTGTCACCCGTAGCTTTAGCGAAGGGTGAGTCGAAGCTGTCATACTGAGCGAAGTCGAAGTATGAGTGTCCATCGAAATTCCATCATTAGCAAAATCCGCAAATCCGCAAATCCGCAAATCCGCAAATCCATCAATCCTATGCAACCATTGCCAAACATAACCAACCATTGATCGTTGTAATCTCAACCGCATCCATTTATTTTCTAAATAAAAAAGAGGGTAATATGTTTCTCCGAAATTCAAAATACGATCTCTTTCTAATAATACTTCTTTTACTCATATTCATACTTGCATTACGTCAATGTACATTCGGTCAAATTCCGCTTAACGTTTCCCACAGCTATCAAACAACCGCCAGAGTTGCACGCGTTATAGACGGTGATACATTCGTATTATCAGATTCTCAACGTGTGCGGCTTCTCGGTGTTGATACTCCGGAAATTAACGCTGCAGATTCGCTTAAAAGCTACTTTGCTAATCGTGCAAAATTCTATCTCGATTCACTCATTTCTAAACATGTTGTAAAACTGACTTTTGAGAATAAAACACGTGATTTTTTCGGTAGGTTATTAGCTCACGTTTGGCTCATAGATAAAACCGGAAAAGATTCATTATTCATTCAAGCGGAATTACTAAAACGAGGCTACGCTCGTATTCGTTACTATCCGAAAGGGTCTCGTTATTATGGGATTTTTTACAATCTACGACGCACAGCAATGAAAAACAATTTAGGAATATGGTCCCGGTAAACTATGGCGTTACAAATATCAGACATATCGCAGCTAACCTCTGATACTAAATTCAGAGAATTATATTCACTCGGTTTAATAGATGAGATCGCACTTCGAAATCTAAAAATCAGATTCAGAACTCCTTACCCCGTGAATAAAAATAAGGAATTAAGAGTTGTTGTTCGCAAAATAAAAATGCATTAAATTAAGTATAATATGCAATTACAACTACCATTATATCCGAACGAGACAAAATTAATATCCCAAAGC
>JAIOZI010000057.1 GCA_021740785.1 Melioribacteraceae bacterium | reverse complement strand
GCCGATTTTTTATATTTTCGTAGAAATATGACTTCCTTTTCTGTTAATTTAATCTCCGTTCTTTTCATAGCATTAGCCTTTTTTTACAATTATACAAAAACTATTGCTATGTTGCAAAACTATATTGTCAGTACACTAGCTCCAAGTTTAAATTTATCATTCTCTCAATTGATTTTTCCACACCGCCTATGCTGATTAAAGAATTGTCTTCTTTTAATTTATTCATTTTTTCTCTTGCAATATAAAAAGCCTCTCCATCCATACCGATTGCATTTTCTTTATTAATTACAGTCGATATTTCACCAACCCCCAATGAAAATCTAACTTTTACGGGATATATTGCTAAAAGAATTTCAAAAATATTTAGAAATATTACATCTGCATTTTTATACAACCCTTGGAATTCATCACCCAGGGTTATCGTCAAAGGAGAAAGAATCGACTCACTTTTCCTATTTATTGAAGTTAGTTTACGTTTGAGCTTAGTTTGTAATTTTTTCCTATCACCTATATTCCGCGACTCGACTATGTCGGCTATCAATGCAAGTTTTTTCATTGTTCAACTCATTGTTTTCTTTAAGACATGTTTAAGATAATAATTGATCGCATATAGTGCAATTATAATTTTGAACCGATATGGTTCATTTTTCGTTTTTGAACTGATATGGTTCATTTTCTGTTTTTGAACCAATATGGTTCAATTTTCATTTTTGAACTGATATGGTTCATTTTCTGTTTTTGAACTAATATGGTTCACACCGGTTTAACGAGTTTTCAACAATGATAATTCGGTGATTCAGCATTTACTTTATTAATATTGCTTTTTTTGTTTCAATAAAGTTTTTCGTAACAATTGTGTAGAAATAAACTCCCGAAGACAATTCAGAGCCGTCAAACGAAACTTCATACAGCCCGGGAGATTTATATTCATCTACCAATACAGTTATTTCTTTTCCAAGCATATCTCTGACAAATATCTTAACATTACCTGCGGTTGGTATTTGATAACCGATCGTTGTTTTGGGATTGAACGGATTCGGATAATTTTGATACAGTTGATATTCATTAATTACAATTTCAGTATCATCATCTATACCGGTAATTAAATCCGTATCATCAATGTTTGCAATCCAAACACTTAGAGTATAATTAACCATTTTTGTCCATATGGGATAAATCTTCCCGTCGTATGCATCAATATTGATGTAATCTCCAAAGAAAATATAATCGTTCGGTGTGAATGCTGCGGTGTTCACTTTGTGATTTGTAAAAGTATCACCGCCGTCATCGGAACGGGCAATATAAACATCAGTAGCAGCGCCAACCGTATTTCTGCGGTCGTAGAAAACGACATAAATTATACCGGTTACCGGATCAATCTTCATCCATGGAAAAAACTGATGCCTTTCTGTATTATCATCATTAATTTTCGTCATCCCGTCCCAGGTTTCACCGCCATCTGTAGATTTGATTAAATAAACATCGGTATTATTAACAGTCTCTCTCTGGTCACCCCACATCACATAGATGTTTCCATTATAAGGTGAATCACTAATATCACACCCTGTTACCGGCATTCCGTTACAGCGATTAATTCCGGGTACATCCAAATCCCACCCGCTTACATGTTCAACAACAAAAATGTCGTTACCGAAAGTAATTCCGCCATCTAATGATTTATCAAACATAATTCCTAAAGGTCCTGACCATGCAACATAAACTTCACCATTCGGACCAACAGCCGGAACAGCGCCTTCAACGGTTTCATCACTATCAATACAATTTCCTCCATGATCACTTAATCTCACAGGTGTCATCCAAGTCCCGCCATGATCTGTTGAACGGGAAAATAATATTCTTGAACTATCTGATGTATCCCAACTTGCGTAATCGTCGAATTCCGTCCATGACATATATACATTATTTCTGTACGGTGAGTCTGTTAAATCAACAGCGAGCCACTCTTTGTCCTGGTTTTTAGGATAAGTTAAACCGACTCCAATGCCATTATCCCACGTACCGCCGTTATCTGTTGATTTTTGCACAACGATCCTGTCAATCCAGTACCCGTCAATAGGATTGGAAAGATGAGCATAAAATAAATTTCCCAGCCCATCGAAAATTAAACACGGATCGCCCCACACTCCCAGAGTTGATGACATTTGAGATTCGTTCCATCTCCTGCCGCTGTTTGATGATCTAAAAAGATAATTGATATTTGCGCCGGCTGCTAAAATATTGGGCTGTGCAGTATTGATTGCAATTACAACCTCTTCCGGATCAGTGCTGGAAGGTTCATTAACCTGGTAGTTTGTAAATTGCGCAAAATTCATTGATGCGAAGAAAAGAAACAGGCAAATTAATTTTGATTTATTCATTTTATTTCGTACTGCTGAATTATTGTTAACATTTCATTAACTGCTTGTTCAACTCCAACCATCACCGCGCGGGCAATAACAGAATGACCGATACTAACTTCATCAATATTTTCAAGCGCTGCGAACTGTTTCATATTTTTGTAGTTCAAACCATGTCCGGCATTCACACCCATACCAAGCTTTTTAGCATGTTTGGCAGCTTGTCGTATTCGTTCAAGTTCATCAAATTCTTCATCCTCGGTTTCTGCATTTGAGTAAACACCCGTGTGAAGTTCTATAAAGTCAGAATTTATTTCGGCGGCTGCATCAATTTGATTAATATCAGGTTCAATAAAAAGTGAAACCGAAATACCCGAATTGTGCAAACGTTCTATTGTGCTTCTGAGATGTTCAAGATTATCGATTACATTAATTCCACCCTCGGTTGTAAGTTCCAATCTTTTTTCAGGAACGATAGTAGCAAGTTCAGGCTGAACATCACAAGCAATTTCAATAATGTCTTCAACTGCAGCCATTTCAAGATCGAGTTTTGTTGTAACTAATTCTCTCAATAATCTTAAATCTCTTTCATTTATATGCCTTCTGTCCTCTCTTAAATGAACCACTACACCATCAACGCCGTACTGTTCAGCCAAAAGAGCAAAGGTAACCGGGTCGGGCTGAGTTTCGCCCCTGGCATTACGTAATGTTGCAATATGATCTACATTTAAACAGAATCTCATTTTATTTTCCTCTTTCTACATTAAAAATTATTAATCAAACAATTTTACGAAAATATTAATGAATGAATCAATGCCAATCCCATAATCATTCGCTCTATACCTCAGTACGGAAATTATATCAATTCCGAACATTATCCCAAAATGAACTATTACACCATAAATAAATGATCCGGTTCTATAAGCCAGGACACCTAAGGCAAGAGCGCCGAGAATTGCACTGAAAGTTTCGATATCGGGTTTACCGTTATGCAGTATTACGAATGGTATCATCTGAATGAAAATTGCATAGTATCCGAATTTATCTTTCAAACCAAAAAGCATATAACCGCGCCAAATGAATTCCCACCCGGTCATATAAATCAGCATACCCAATTCAAAAATCAAAAGTATGGAAATGCTGGTTTTGGCAGTTGCAAGATGAGGATACTTTTGCACGAACTCCGGGAATGATGAGACAATCCAAAGTAAAGGAAGCATGAACAAAATAAAATAACCGCTGAGTTTAAATCCTAACTTAGAATCACCTAATTGTAAGCCGTATTTATTGGGACGCTCTTTTAGTAAAAACAGTATCAGCAATAATGGGATTGCAAAAAAAGTTATGAAATCTCCGATGAACCAATAGAGATACTCATATAATCCTACATCCGGGTTATCCTTGAAAATGGTGTAGTAAAAATTTTTCCTGAAGAATGATCTGGAAGTATAATACCAGGAAATAGTCTGAAGCAATGCAACCGATATGAAAACAATAGTAACTTTTCTATCAAGAGTTTTAACGGCGGCTACAAGTTTTTTTATTTCATCTTTCAAAAAGCGATCACCAATTACGATAAATTATTTTACTCATACCTCAATGCTTCGATCGGATCCAGGTTAGAGGCTTTAAAAGCCGGGTATGCACCAAATGTTACTCCTACCAACGTTGTTATTGTCAATCCCAGCAGTATCCATTCAACAGGCAGAATAACTGAAACGCCCAAGGTTACTGCCACTAAATTGCCGCCGAGAACACCGAGAATTATCCCGATTAATCCGCCAATCTGACTCAATACAATAGCTTCAATAACAAATTGAGATCTGATATAACTCCTCTTAGCCCCAATTGCTTTTCGTATTCCGATTTCTTTAGTTCTTTCACTTACACTGACCAGCATAATATTCATTATACCGATTCCGGCGGCAACCAAAGCAATAAATGCAATAACTGCGGCGCCCAATTTAAAGTACTGAGTAATATCATTGAATTGATCTATTAACTGATCATTAGTAATTATTTCAAAATCATTTTCTTCACCGGGCTTAACTTTTCTAATAACTCTTAAAGCGCCGATTACTTCATCCATCGTAGCCTGTGTCAATTCGGCAGAGGGAGCCATAATTGTATAATTACCGCTTCTGCTATCACCGTATGTTTTTGTGAATAACGTGATGGGAATTATAACAAAATTATCCTGAGATGCTCCAAGAACACTTCCCTTCTTTTCCAATATACCTACAACTTCCAATGATAAATTTCCAACTCTGATCTCTTCACCAATTGGATATATCGAAGGAAATAATTTATCAACAATGTCTGTTCCCAGAATACATATATTCCTAGAGTATTCAATATCCTGTTTAGTAAAACCTCTTCCCTCTCCTATCACTCTATCACTTACTATGAATTCATCTAGATTCACTCCGATCAACTCTACGTCAGGATTTGTTGACTCATTGCCGTATTTAACAACTCTACCGCCTCTGTCTAATTGCAGACCGATAGCCTGCGGGAGTGATGTCATATCGATTAATCTTTCACCCATCTCAACTGTTAAATCTTTTCGATTGCGGTATTTTCTCCAGGAACCATGTCCACCAACATTAATGGCAGGATACTTCTGGATTATAAAATTGTTTGTCCCGATCGAATTAAAAGTATCCTCAACACTTTTTTGGATTGCACCGATTGCAGTCATTACTATGATTATTGAAAACAACCCGATAGAAATACCCAGCAGGGTAAGCACAGTTCTTAATTTGTTGTTTGTAAGTGAATCAAAAGCCATTACAACACTTTCTTTGATCTGCATAATAAATCCCTTTCCTATTCGTATCTTAAAGCTTCAACCGGATCGAGTTTTGATGCTTTATAAGCAGGCAAAAATCCGGAAATAATTCCGACAAATGCGGAAATGAAAAGTGCTAAAGCTGCTACATCAATCGGCATTGAAGTTGGTAAAAACTGGTCTATAATTAAACTGAGAGGGAAAGAAATCATTAACCCGATTATTCCTCCCATAAGACAAATAATTGCGGCTTCAGACAAAAATTGAATCAGAATCGACCAGGTTTTTGCACCGATTGCTTTTCTTATTCCAATTTCTTTAGTCCTTTCTGTAACCGAAACAAACATGATATTCATAATTCCTATTGCGCCGACGAACAAAGACAGTGCTGTTATAACAATACCAGCAATAGCTACAACTCCTATGGTTTGATCATATACCTCTTTAAATATCTCCTGCTGGTTGATCGCAAAATCGGGTTCTTCAGTCGGCGGAACTTTCCTTACGACTCTCATCACCGAAAGGATCTGCTCTTTTGTATCTTCCATTTTATCAACATTCCCGACTTTAACTTCGAGCCTCAATCTTCCGCGGGAACCAAAAATCCTTTCAAAAATTTTTAGCGGCATAATAATTTGACCATCCATGCTAAAAGATCCAAGGAAACCGCTGCCTTGTTTTTCCAGTACACCGATAACTTTCATCGGAACACCGGAAATTTTCACTTCTTTATTTACCGGATCTTCATTTGGAAAAAGAGCTTCGGATAAATCCTGACCGATTACACAAACTCGCCGGGCGGCACGAACCTCCAATTCACTGAAAAACCTCCCGAATTCCGGAACCGCATTTGAAGTTTGTACATAATCATTAGTTGTTCCCAACACCATGGTCGTTGTGGCTGAATATTGCTGGCGTTTAATTGTTCTCCCAAACGTTCTTTTAGTCGGCGACATTGCTTCATATGATGAAACGGGCATCAATTCCTTGAACTTTTCATACTGTTCCCAATCAATATCCTTACGGTTTCTGTACATGTGCCAGTCACCTCCCGCAAACCACGGGTACTTATCAATATACAGTACATCACTTCCCAAGGATGAAATAGAACTTAAAAACGCTTCACGCAAACCTACTATTGCAGTAGACATTGTGGTTACTGCCACTATTCCAATTATTATACCGAGTGTTGTTAGGATTGAGCGCATTGTATTTGCTTTAATGGCTCTAAGAGAAATTAATATTCCCTCTTTAATATCAATTATAAAATTTCGCATAGTTCAGTTCAATATTTAGAAATGAAATGTAAATTTAATCTTTATTGTTTAAACAACAAAGACGGTAGTGGGGTTTAAAAGAGTTACCACAAATTTTTCTTACAGGCAGCTAATTTGAAATAATCAAAATAATTAAGTAAAATTCTATGAAATATGATTGTGCTTTTATGGTTATTTATACAAATAAACAATGAGCGGGTGTGAAGATTAATTTAACAAACTCAACTTACGCAGAATTTGTCATTATCTGCGGAGAAGAATCTCTAAATTTCGAATAAGTATTAGTTTGAGATATTTCGCTCGTCAATTTACGGACTCAATATGACAAACCTAAATTTTTTGTGTAACTTGAGATAAGTTAGTAAATTAACATTGCTCTGAGAATTAATAAGAAGTTTTTAGAAATCCTTAATTAATTTGCAAATACAGTGTTGTATTTAATTACTTGTCCCGCTTTGCGGGATAGCTTGCCGTTATTCAATTTAAATTAAATTGGAGCTAAATATGAAAAAGCTGCTTTTACTTTTATTCTTCTCTTTTACACTTTTCTCGCTTTATGCACAAAACCCGGAATGGATTAATTATACAAATGGTGATTATGTTCGCTCTATTGCTGTTGAAGGAGATATTGTTTGGGTGGGAACAAGAGGAGGTGGTTTAGTTAAACTGGATAAAACAACCGGTGAGATAATTATTTACAATACTTTAAATTCCGGCTTGCCACAAAATTATGTTAATTCCCTCGCGATTGACGGAAGCGGGAATAAGTGGATTGGGACTTATGGCGACGGACTAGCAGAATTCGACGGAACCCACTGGACTGTTTACGATACTTCTAATTCCGGCTTGCCGGATAATTGGGTTAGTTCCCTCGAGATAGACGGAAACGGGAATAAGTGGATTGGGACTAATGGCGGACTGGCAGAATTTGACGGAACTAACTGGACTCTTTACAATACTTCTAATTCCGGCTTGCCGGATAATGAAGTTAATTCCCTCGCGATTGACGGAAGCGGGAATAAGTGGATTGGGACTAATTACGGCGGACTGGCAGAATTCGATGGAACAAACTGGACTCTTTATTCCGGCTTGCCATTTAATTGGGTTAGTTCCCTCGCGATTGACGGAAGCGGGAATACATGGATTGGGACAGGTAACGGACTGGCAGAATTTGACGGAATAAACTGGACTGTTTACAATACTTCTAATTCCGGCTTGCCGTATAATGATGTTTATTCCCTGGCGATTGACGGAAGCGGGAATAAGTGGATCGGGACTTATGGCGGACTGACAGAATTCGACGGAACAAACTGGACTCTTTACAATACTTCTAATTCCGGCTTGCCGGATAATTATGTTTTATCTCTCGCGATAGACGGAAGCGGGAATAAGTGGATCGGGACTCGGGACGGCGGACTGGCTGAACTTGACGGAACAAACTGGACTCTTTACAATACTTTTAATTCCGGCTTGCCGGATAATGAAGTTAATTCCCTCGCGATTGACGGAAGCGGGAATAAGTGGATTGGGACTCGGGACGGCGGACTGGCTGAATTTGACGGAACAAACTGGACTCTTTACAATACTTCTAATTCCGGCTTGCCGGATAATTATGTTTTATCTCTCGCGATAGACGGAAGCGGGAATAAGTGGATCGGGACTCGGGACGGCGGACTGGCTGAATTTGACGGAATAAACTGGACTGTTTACTATACCTCTAATTCCGGCTTGCCGGAGAATTATGTTCGTTCCCTCGCGATAGACGGAAGCGGGAATAAGTGGCTTGGGACTCTGGAGGGCGGACTGGCAGAATTTGACGGAACAAACTGGACCCTTTACAATACTTCTAATTCCGGCTTGCCGGGTAATTATGTTTATTCCCTCGCGATAGACGGAAGCGGGAACAAGTGGATTGGGACCGATAGTGGACTGGCAGAATTTGATGGAACAAACTGGACCGTTTATAATTCTTCTAATTCCGGCTTGCCGTCTAATAGTGTTTACCCACTCGCGATTGGCAGAAGCGGGAATAAGTGGATCGGGACTTATGGCGGCGGATTGGCAGAATTTGACGGAATAAACTGGACTGTTTACAATACTTCTAATTCCGACTTGCCGGATAATCGTGTTTTGTCCATCGCGATAGACGGAAGTGGGAATAAGTGGATTGGGACTGATGGCGGCGGACTGGCTGAATTTGATGGAATAAACTGGACTGTTTACAATTCTTCAAATTCCGGTTTGCCGTATAATTATGTTCAGTCCCTCGCGATAGACGGAAGCGGGAATAAGTGGATTGGGACTCGGTACGGCGGACTGGCAGCTTATAATGAGGGCGGCGTGGTTTCGGTTGAAGATAATAAAAATATTTCCCCAATTGATTTTATCCTTTACCAAAACTACCCAAACCCTTTTAATCCTTCCACAACAATAAATTTTTCTATTCCTAAATCAAGTTTTATATCAATAAATATTTATGATGTATTAGGTAGAGAAGTAACCAAATTATTAAGTGAAGAAAAACCAGCAGGTAATTATTCTGTGGAATTTGATGGTGGTCAATTTTCAAGTGGAATTTATTTTTATAGAATGCAAGCCGGAGAATTTGTAGAAACGAAAAAATTAATTTTAATAAAATAACTGATGTTATGCATGAATTGAGTTTTATGAATTTCCTATAGTGAAACTTTGTGGCTTAGTGTCTTTGTGGCTCAATTTCTTACTTTTTCTTTTGCCACCAAGTCACAAAGTGCGTAACATCAGTAAAATAAGGAATATCTTCCGGTTAGTAAGAGAAAAACCGGTTTCATTTTATCATATCTAAACCATCTGAACATCTTACCATGTTTGTTTCCGTTAAAACAACAAAAATTACTCGTAACGAAGAGCATCGATGGGATCAAGGTTTGAGGCTTTATAAGCTGGGTAAGTACCAAAAGTAACACCGATCAATACACACAAACTTACTCCGATTACAATCCAATCAACCGGGACGACGGCTTTAGCATCTAGAAATGATCCTGCAAAGTTACCGATTAGAACTCCAAGCACAATTCCTACTATTCCGCCGAAGACAGAAAGTGAAACTGATTCAACTAAAAATTGAACCAGGATATTCATCTTTTTTGCTCCGATTGCTTTTCTAATTCCAATTTCTTTCGTCCGTTCTGTCACAGAGACAAGCATAATATTCATAATACCCACGCCTGCAGCTAACAAAGCAATTGCAGCAATTACAAACGCACCAATCTTTACACCGGCAGTCATTTCATTAATCTGTGTAAGCATCTGCTCATTAGATCTAATACTGAAATCATTCGGTTCACCCGGCATAACTTTTCTAACTGCCCGCATGTGTCCGATAGCAGTTTCGATTAGTCTATCATAATTTTCTCTTGTGTGAGATGTTATAGTTATATTCACACTGTTTCCGCGCTTTCCGTAAAAACTTTGCCATGTAGTAATTGGTATAAGAGCAAAATTATCCTGACTCTGACCGAAAATTTGTCCCTGCGATTCCAGGACTCCAATCACCAAAAGTTTGTGTCCGTCAACTTTAATTTCTTGACCGATCGGATTTACATAATCAAAGAGAGTTTTAGCAACATCCGCGCCGAGTACAATTACCCGTTCATAGCTTCTTACATCTCTTTGGTTAAATTCCCGTCCCTGGTCAACAACCCAATCGTTGGTTTCAAAAGCTTCCGGGGTCAATCCGCATAATTGAATATTAGGATTGGTTTTATTGGTATTATATTTTAATACCCTTCCGAATGACCATTGTTCGCCGCCTACATTTTTCGCTTCAACTAATCTCTCTTTAAACCTGTAAAACTCTTCCAATGTAATGTCTTTACGGTTGCGGATAATTTTCCTTCGTTCAGCCGAAGACATCTGCACTACCGGCCATTTCTGAATTTGAAAAGTATTCTTACCGAGTGCGGAAACTCCTTCTTCAATACTTGTTTGTATCATGCTGATAACAGTGCTGATCGAAATTATTGAAAAAATTCCGACGACTATACCTAGTATTGTTAGAGTCGATCTTAACTTATTTGCATTCAATGATGTGAACGCAATTCTAAATAATTCAAATATTCTCATATTATTCGTACCTCAATGCTTCTACCGGATCCATTTTGGCTGCTGTATAAGCCGGCGCTAAACCGGAAAAAATACCGGTCATCACAGAAATTACAACAGCCAGCACAACAGCATCCACCTGAACGGTCGTTGGAAAATCGATCTGATTCATAATTAAACTACTCAATAATGCAAGCCCCAAACCAATCATTCCTCCAAGAAGACAAATTACAGCCGACTCCGAAATAAACTGTCCCAATATTGTCCTCCGCTTCGCACCAATTGCTTTCCTGATTCCAATTTCTTTGGTTCGTTCTTTCACGGAAACAAACATAATATTCATAATGCCTATTGCACCAACAAAAAGAGCCAGCCCGGTTATGAATAATCCAGCGACCTGAATAACTCCAACGGTATCGTTGATCGCACTCAGCAATCCTTCCTGCTGATTTATTGAGAAATCATTCTTCTGATCATAAGTAAGTCCGCGAACCCTTCTCATTACGGCAACCGCTTCTTCTTTAACATTATCGATATCCAAACTGCTTGCCGCCCTTACATTAATTGTAATACTTCTTGAATTTTCCCTCTGCATATACTTGAATACAGTCCCGATTGGAACGAATACTTGGTTATCCGGGTTAAAATCTCCCATAACCCAGCTCCCCTGTTCCTCAAGTACGCCAATTACTTTGAACTTTTGTCCTTTTATTCGAATATATTGATTAACAATATAACTGTTATCAAAAAGTTTATTCGCTATTTCATGCCCGAGAACAGCTACATTCCGGGAGCCTTTGCTTTCAAGCTCATTGAAAAATCTACCATCGGAAAATGAAAGATTTGTGGTCCGAATGTAGTCGTCAATTGTACCCTGGATATTTACGAACTCGAGTGATTTTTCATCATGAGTTACTGTTTGGCGTGTCCATTGTGTAGGCGCAATTGCCTGAGGAAGCTTTGCCATTTGGGCATATTTTTCATAATCATCCATTGAAAGATTTTTTCTGTTCCTTAATTCCCACCATGGAATGTCATTATTAAACCACGCCCATTTATCAATATAAAGATTATCTGACCCTAAAGAGGAGACGCCTTTTTGAAATGCTTGATCGATACCTTGAATAGCGGTAGACATTGTTACAACCGCCCACACACCAATAATAATACCTAATGTGGTTAGTACAGATCGAATTTTATTTGCACGTATCGCTTTAAGCGAAATCAGTAATCCTTCTTTCAATTCAAACAAGTAGGATCTCATTTATATATTCCCCCCAATTTTATTAATTGGATGCAACACCGTTTTCTTTTGGTTTAACTCTCTTATCAACTTCTTTATCACTTTCTACCAATCCGTCACGAAGCCTGATTATTCTCTGGGCATGCTCGGCAATATACTCTTCGTGTGTAACTAGAATAATCGTGTTTCCCTGATCATTTAATTCATTAAATAATAACATTATGTCTTCACCGGTCTTTGTATCGAGGTTACCAGTAGGTTCATCTGCCAAAATAATGGAAGGTTCTGTTACCAGCGCTCGCGCAACGGCAACTCTTTGTCTCTGACCGCCGGAAAGTTCATTCGGTTTGTGATCCATTCTATCACCGAGACCGACTTTATCCAAAGCCGCAATGGCTCTTTCTTTTCTTTCGTGGGTTGGAATTCCTGCATATATTAAAGGCAGCTCAACATTGTGCAATGCATTTGATCTTGGAAGCAGATTGAATGTTTGAAACACAAATCCAATTTGTCTATTTCTAATCTGTGCTAGTTCATTATCATTCATCTGACTTACATTTTCTTCATCAAATATATATAGTCCTTTTGTCGGTGTATCCAAACATCCCAGTATATTCATCAATGTTGATTTACCGGAACCTGAAGGACCCATTATCGCAACGTATTCATTTTTATTTATTGTTAGAGAAACATCACGTAATGCATGCACTTCCTCCGATCCTACCTGGTATATTTTTGCGATATGTTCAATTCTAATTAAGCTCATAATTCTCCGCGGTTCCTTTATTCGTTTTCTGTTGAACTAATGTTTTCTTTTTTTGCACCGCCGGTTTCCATAACTTTGGCACCATCAGTTAAATCTTTGGAGATCGCACGATAAGGTCCGGATACTACTTTTTCAGTTCCGTCTAATCCTTCGATTATCTCTATAAAATTATCATCCGAAATTCCGGTTTTTACGGGTAGCATTTTTGCTTCGTTGTTATCAACAACAAATACAACTTCCTGAGGTTTGTTTTTGCCGTTTCCGTTTGAGATGCCTTCTTCATTTTCATTTGGCTGCTGATCAGCTTCCCCACCATTGATTGGTTTTGGTGAGCGAGCGGTTACACTCTGTATCGGAACCGAAATTACATCAAGCCTTGTTTCTGTTTCAATATCCGAATCGCATGACATCCCGGGTCGAATTCTCTCATCTGTTTCTAATAATCTAATCCTGATTTCAAAATTTACAACTTCATCCTGTGATCCAAGTCCGGTGGTTTGTGCGCTATTTCCAATCTGAGAAACTAACCCGACAAATTTTCGATCGCCGAATGCATCTATCTCAACATAGGATGTATCACCTACTTCAACAAGCACCACATCGTTTTCATCCACTTCAACACGGGCTTCCATTTGATTTAAATCAGCAACCGTCATCAAATGTGTACCTTGCGAAAATGAACTTCCCAAAACACGCTCGCTTAATTCAACGTTTAATTGAGTGATAACACCATCCATCGGAGAGTAAATTGTAGTTTTAGCTAATTCCTCTTTTGCATCATTTAAGCTTTCCATTGCTTGACTTATTTGAGCTTTCTGTACCTCGTAATTTCCTTCTGCAGATAACATACTTGCTTTTGCACTTTCCAATTCTTGATCGCTTGCTAATCCTTTTTCAGCCATTCCTTTCATTCTATCATATTCGGATTTCACTTTGTCTAAATTAGCCTGGTGGATCTTTAACTGGGCTTGGGCGGCTTCTAAGGATGCTTGCGCTCTATTTCTACGTGCTACATAAATTTCCGGTTTTAACCTGATTAATAATTGACCTTTTTTAACCGCAGTTCCCTCTTCAACCGGAAGTTCAACTATTTCCGCAGTAACTTCAGGTCTTAATTCAACGGCATTAACCGGGTTAATCTTACCCGTTGCTGAAACTACCTGTGTTATATCCCGCATTGCAACGTCTTCGGTTTGAACTGAAATTATTTCTTCTTTATTTCCGCTCAAAACTACCAGAACTATTACAACGATAAGAAGCAGACCAAGACCGCCGAATATGAACAGCTTCTTTTTCGATTTCTTTTGTTTACCTTTAGCCATGAAAAAAATCTCCTATTTTCGATTTATTCGTATTTTTTATAATCTAATTTTCCTAATGCATTATTTAATCCATCATAATTTTGATAGAAACTGAACTCAGCATTAATCTTGCCTCTCAATGCATCCTGATAATCTCTATCTGCCTGCAATACGTCTAATATAGTTCCGGCTCCAAGATTATACCTTTCGTAATTTACTTTTCTCGTTTCTTCTGCCGCTTTGATGTTTTTTATACTAACATCCAGCGCCTTTTTTGCTGCTTCTAGATTTAGATAACCCTGCTTAACTTCAATTTTTATCTGCCTTTCAAGTGCGGCTAGATCTTCGACCGTATTTTTCAATCTTACTTTTGCAGATTGCAATTGGTATTCCGTACTCCAATTCGAGAAAATTGGTATGCTCAATGTTAAACCAACACCTGCCTGACGTCTATCGAATAGATTATCTATTGTAGTTGCACTCGTTCCATAACTATAATTGCCGCTTAGTCTTGGGAAATAACCGCTTCGTGCAATAGTCACACTATTCTCCGCGCTCGATACATTTAACATCTGGCTCTTGTAATCTAACCTGTTTTTTAAAGCTGCATCAACCATCACTCTTATTTCATCAAATTCAGACATATAGTTATCGGTGTTTATTGCGTCCATTTCATCAAATGGACTCACAAATTCATACTCTTCCAAAATATCTAATGAAAGGTAATTGAGCAGATTGTTTTTAGCGGTTTCCAGGTTGTTCTGAGCTTCAATAAATAATAATTCTGCATTACCTAATTGATACTGTTGAGCATATACATCGGCAACCGGCGCTGAACCTAAACGATTTCTCTCTTGTACTGTTTCGAAAAATTTCTGATTATAAGCAACATTTTCTTTTCTTACTTCGAGAACCGCTTTATTATATAGAACAGAATAAAAATATTCAGTCGTTTGATATACAATATCTTGCTTCAGTTTATCGAGACTAAATTTCGCAGCTTCTAAATTATCCTCTGCCCTTGCTACGTTTGCATAATTGGAGAGTCCATCGAATAAAGTCCATCCACCTCCGACTGATACAGAATAATTTCTTGAATGTGAAGTTGTAGCAGGCGTATTAGCTAGATTACCGAAGAAGTCAACTTGCGTACCACCGTTATCATCAGTTCTTGTATATCTCCAGCTTCCCGAAGCGCCTAAATCAGGCAATAATTCACCGAAAGCATTTTTCTTTTCCGCTTCATTTGTGAGAAGATTATTCTTGGTTTTAATTAATGTAGAATTTCTTTGAAGAGCGATTTGTACTGCCTCTTCTAGAGTTAATTGATTCTGAGCCAATATTGAAATCGGCAGGAGTGCAATCAGAATCAGAACAAAATATTTTTTCATACCATCTCCATTTGTTACAATAATTTTCAAATAATCACATTTTAAGACGATGTGTAGATAAAAAAGTTACACCTAATCTTAAATTTTATTCAATTTAGTTAGAATTTTTTCCGCAGAGGTTACTCTAGATATTGATCCTTGATCTTAAGAAAATAATTATAAGCTTCATCATAATCATTCCTGATCTTTCCATCAAGTATTGCTTCTTCAATTGCAGACTTTATTTTTCCAACAGTTTTTGAAGGCGGAATTCCGCAAACTTTCATTATTTCTTCTCCTCTAACGGGAGATTGAAAAGCACGAAGCTTATCTTTTTCTTTTACCTCCCTTACTTTTTGCATAACTTTTTCGTAATTGTTGAGATACTTCGAAACCTTCCTGGGATTTTTACTTGTAATATCTGCCCGGCAAAGTGTAATTAAATCCTCAAGATCTTCATCTGCATTAACTACTAATCTTCTGATTGCCGAATCTGTTACTTCATCATCAACAAGCGCAATCGGTCTAAGATGAAGTCTAACTAATTTCTGAACATATTCCAATTTGCTCATCGGCAATTTCATTCTTTTGAAAATCGGTTTCAGCATTCTTGCACCTAAATCTTCATGCCCATGAAACGTCCAGCCAATTCCTTCAATAAATCTTTTTGTAGGCGGTTTTGCAATATCATGAACAAGCGCCGCAAACCTCAACCAAAGATCATCAGTTTTCTCAGCGATATTATCTAATACCTGTAAAGTATGCAAAAAAACATCCTTATGATGATGTTCTTTTCTCTGATCTACACCGGCTAAGTTTGATATTTCGGGAAATACTTCATCCATAATACCGGTATCGTACATTAATTTTAATCCGATCGAAGGTTTTACCGATGAAATAATTTTTAGAAATTCATCGGTTTTCCTTTCGGTGACTATGATTTTCATTCGTTCTTTCAATGATCTTGCTGCTTCAATAATAGATTCACTAACATCAAAATTTAGTTGAGCTGCAAACCTAAAAGCTCGTAAAATTCGTAAGGGATCATCATCAAATGTAATCATCGGATCGAGAGGAGTTCTGATAATTTTATTCTTTATATCATTTAGTCCGCCGAAAACATCAATTAATTCACCGAAACTATCTTTATTTAAAGATACAGCCAATGTGTTGATAGTAAAATCACGTCTATTAATATCATCTTCAAATGAACCGGGTTCCACAAAAGGATTTCTGCTATTTTTTTTATAGGATTCACGTCTCGCACCGACAAATTCAAAATCCAAATCATGGTACCTAAAATGCGCCGTACCGAAATTGCTGAAAATATTAATATCATTTATACCTAATTTCTCAGAAAACTTTTTAGCGAATGCCGGACCGTCCCCGACTACTAAAATATCAATATCAACTCTGCGCCGGTTTAAAATCAAATCGCGTGCGTAACCGCCGACTGCAAAAATTTCCACGCTCATCTCGGAGGCAGTTCTTGAAGCTTCCCGGAAATATTCGTAATTATTAAAGTGATCTTTGAGTTTTATCAATTTCTATCTTTCATTAATGAAATTTATTTTAATTTGATCAGCAAAATTATCAAACCAATTAAGTTTCTGCAAATTTTGAGTGAGAATATGTTGATCATTCCAGTTCCAATCATAATTTAGAGATTTTACTGCAAAACTCTTCGCCTGATCAATTTCAGATTGATTGAGCAAAAACTCAGAAAACCTGTACGCAAAATAACATTCTGCTTCACTGTAATAACTAAATTTCTCACTTAAAGACATTATCCAATTATACCCGGAGGTATCATCAACAAAATTTATCGAATAGGTCAAAAATTCCGGATTAGTGAAATCAGCAGGAATCTTCTGCAAGATATTCAATTTTTTGTCACTAGCGGATTTAATGAATGGTTGCGAGCTATCCGGTAAAATTTGCAATACCTTTTGTTTGATAATTCCGTAATTGGTATAATTTCTTGAAGGATTTTGCATAATTAATTCGGATAATACAGAATCAGCCTTCTCATACTTTTCATTAAATACAAAAATATCCGAAAGCAAAATCTCCAGATTAAATTCGTACGAGGTGCTGTCATAATCCGGGATTGTTTCAAGGAGTAACGTTTCAATCTCCTCAGTTTGGTCTAATCTAATTGCAGTAAAAACCATTCCGCTCAGAGCATTGTAAACCTTCGTTCTTTCATAAATTTCTCTAAAAAGTTGATTTGCTTCATAGAATTCTTTTCTGCGATATAAATCCCAAGCAGATTTCAATTTATTTGCGCTCCAGCGTGGACAAATCTTCCTAATCAACGGTTGTCTGCCGAAATATAAATTTGCCGTATTTTTATTTTCGGTTACCCGGAGACTATCTAAAAAATGGTAATAGTCCGCCTGTAGAGAATCCAGAGTTCTGTCAAAATGCTTATTAAAATTAATATCTGAATACAGATGTTTTACAGGCTCAATTCCGTAATTATCTATTAAATATCTTACAAAAGAACCGGCAAATGTATATGAGAGCGATGAAGTCTGCGTCATAAAATTGAAACCTGAAAATAGAGAAGAAATCGGGAAATTATAACCGGATTTATAAGCCAAAGCCGTTATATAATGAACATGATTGCCGGCATAATCATTTTCAATCGCCATAGCAATACCTTCAATCATTGCGGGATTTATGTTTTCTGCGACCAAAAACGGAGTTGTACCGAACTCTGCAGCAAAAATATGTACGAGTTCATGTTTAAGAGTTGCACTATAATTTGTAAAATTCACATAAATCTGATAAAGCCATGGCTTAGCCACATCAGCATTCCCCGCTCCAAACAGCTCCCGCTTTTGTGCTCCGTCCTTAAAAATAAATGATGTAATTCTTTGCGATGGTTTAACTAACAATTCCTCCGCAATTTTCTCAAAATAATATTCGTGCTCCAATGCAATGATTTTTGCATGCTCCGGCGTTATTTCATCCGGGTACAAAATCAGAAAATGCTCCGTCTCAATTTTATTAGTCAAATTTTTGCTGATACTTGAAAAGTCTGTTGAAAATCCTAATTCAGGTTTTAATAATGAAAAAACCGCCGCAAACAAAGTGAAAAATGCTATAAAGAATATTTTTCCAAATCTGATTTTTTCAAGTCCGAAAGAATAAAAGGCAAATACCCCGAAAAAGGTAAGATTGATAAATCGGTAAAAAATTAGCGCAATACTAGCAGAGACATCTTCATCATACATATTGCCTGGAAAATATCCGATAAT
This sequence comes from Melioribacteraceae bacterium, assembly GCA_021740785.1. Taxonomy (GTDB): domain Bacteria; phylum Bacteroidota; class Ignavibacteria; order Ignavibacteriales; family Melioribacteraceae; genus JAIOZI01. The sequence continues at coordinate 11,907 of JAIOZI010000057.1, read as the reverse complement.
AGGATTATAAAAATAGACTTGCGGATTAAAAAATATTTCATAAACCGGACTAAGTGATACCAGTAAAAATATAGAAATAAATAAGATATATCTCCATCGTTGAAACAAATTACTAATAATAGTTGCTAGAAATATTCCCAGGATCACGGATGGAATGGTTAAAACAAAATAGAAACCCAAACCATCCCAAATCGGACAAATTTCAAAAAATATAGTATTAGTAATCCCTATTAAAAATGGGAGCACGATAAAAACTAAAATTGGTTTTCTAACTTTGCGATATATATTGTTGATGGAAACGGTTTTATCATTATTAAATTGATCGATAACGATAAATCCGGAAAGCAGAAATAAAAAGAAGGCGTTAACTACAGAAAATTCATAACCAACGATATTTGTTAATGGCAGCTGAATTAAAAATATATTCAGTATTGCTATGAGTCCGATTAGAATGTGCCGGATGGAAATTTTTCTTAGAAATTTGTTCAATTTATCAAAATTCTGTTGTTTTTACTCGATCTATTCTGGCGCCAAGCTGAGAAAGTTTTTCTTCAATTCTTTGATACCCGCGATCTAAGTGATAAATTCTCAGCACTTCGGTTGTACCCTTGGCAGCCAAACCACCAAGCACAAGAGATGCACTTGCGCGCAAATCAGTTGACATAACCTTTGCTCCCTTCAATTCCTTTACACCTTTGATTACTGCGGAGTTGTCTATTACCTCAATATTTGCTCCCAGTCTAACCAATTCCGGGACATGCTTAAAACGATCGGAATAAATTGAATCCGTAACCCTTGCAGTTGAATTGCTTAGTGACATTAATGCAGTCCATTGTGCCTGAAGATCTGTTGGGAATCCCGGGTAGACATCAGTCGAAACATCAATACTTTCAATCTCATTATTAGTTGAATCGATCTCAATTATATCATTATTTATAAGTAACTTAGCTCCGGTCTCTTCCAGTTTCCAAATAAGTGAATTCAAATGTTCATGATGTGGAAATTCGATAGCAATATTACTATTTGTGATTGCTCCGGCAATTAGTAAAGTGCCTGCTTCTATACGGTCCGAAATATTATTAAAGTCAGTACCTGAAATATTTTCAGTTCCTTCAATCTCAATTGTTTTTGTGCCGATTCCATCAATACTTACCCCGCATTTCTTCAAATATTCTGCTAATAATGTAATTTCGGGTTCAATTGCCGCATTTGTAATAAGAGTATTTCCTTTTGCCAATGAGGCTGCCATCATTGCATTACCCGTTGCTCCCACAGATGAAACATCAAAATGAATTTGTGCTCCGGTTAATTTCTTTGCTTTCGCAACTATGTAACCTTCTTCAAGATTTACCTCTGCTCCGAGTTTCTTCATAGCTTCGAGATGCAAATTAATAGGTCTGGGACCCCATGCACATCCGCCGGGTAGCGATACTTTTGCATATCCGAATCTTGCCAATAATGGTCCTAATACATAAACGGAAGCACGCATTTTTTTTACATGCTCATAGGGAGCATCCTGACTGGTAATATTACTTGCATCCAATTCTAAATTATGAGAATTAAAATCTACAACTACCCCGAGATGTTTAAGAAGCTTTGACATCGTAAAAATATCATTTACTTCAGGAATATTATTAAAAACACTTTTTCCCGAGGTAAGCAGTACTGCCGGCATTAAAGCTAAAGCGGAGTTTTTGGCTCCACTGACTTTAACCCGCCCATTTAATTTATTTCCGCCTTCTATTACAAATTTATCCACGTTTACATGTCAAAATAGTTTAAAAATTGTTCCGTTAACTCCGCTTATATAAATATGACCCGATGCACTTAATTCCACATTCGTATAACTTAAAAAATTCCCGGTGTCAAAATTCTTCCATGATGCTCCACCGTTAGTAGAGATAATAAAAGTTCCCCTTCCGCCAACAGCGATTGCATATTCTTTTGACAAAAATTGAACATGCTGTAAACCAGAAGTAGTGCCGGTTTCAGCCTCGAACCAGGAATCACCTCCATCCTTAGTGCGGAAAACTGTGCCGCCTCCGCCAACAACAAGTCCTAAATCCTCATCAAAGAAATCGACTGATCGCAGGTATTTCGTTGTGAAACTCGGTATAACCGACCATGTATCACCCTTATCGGAAGATCGCAGAGCAACTCCATCCCAACCTGAAATAATTGCAGATTTTTCATTTGCGAAATCAATATCATATAAAGTGCTTTGTGTATTTGAATTGATTCTAATCCAATTATTTCCACCGTCATTTGTTTTCATTATTAAACCACGGCTGCCGAGAATAAATCCCGTTTGTGAATCTTGAAAATGTACTTTGTATAGTGTGTAGTCACCCGAAAAATTCGTACGTCTCACAGTTTTTAAAAAATCGTCACTTCTAAATAAACTACCGTTGGTTCCAACAAAAAATGATTTCCCGTTTTGAAAAAAGTATGCATCATAAATATTAACATTATTTATTCCCAGCGTGCTGTCGAAAATAACATTAGTCCAGTTAGCCCCGCTATCTTGCGTGGTGATAACCGTACCGGAATCACCCATAGCAAAACCAAATCTATCGGTTATGAATTTGATTGAATTTATTGTGAAATTAAGATTGGTCTTCTGTTTTTCTATCTTGGAAAAATTAAATTCATCACCGCTGCTGAAGAAAGAGTTGAGATTATATTTTTCCAGCTTATCCAACTCATTACTTTTTAACAATTCATCAACTTGAACATAAACGAACCATGAAAGCGCAAGAATTATAGTAATAAAAACCGACAATCCGATAACAGAATAAATTCTCGCTCTTGTTGGACTCATTTTCTTCGGTCTAAATAAATCAGAAGTTGTCATTGCAATTTTATCGAGTTCTTTTACCGCCTCTTGAAATTCTTCGCAGCTATTATACCTGGCATTCGGATCTTTCAAAAGCGATTTTAGAAAAACTTTATCAACAACTTCCGGGGTACCGGGAATAATTTTTGAAAATTCCGGTGCTGTTTGCTTCATGTGACCTTCCATTACATCATACTCGTTTTCAGAGTAAAATGGAGGCTTGCCTGTAATCATTTCAAAAATTGTGCAGCCGATAGAATAAATATCGCTGTGTTGAGTAACATCTCCACCGCGGAATTGTTCGGGACTCATATAATAAGGCGTACCAATCTTAGCGCCCGTTTTTGTCATTCCAATATCAAGCATAGATTTCGAAATTCCGAAATCCATAATCTTTACCATTCCATCTTTACCAATTATGATATTTGACGGTTTAATATCACGGTGAACAAATCCTTTTGAATGCGCATAACCGATTCCGGCTAAAACTTGTTTTGTTACATACACAACATCATATAAATGGAGCCTGCCCTGACGATAAATTATTTTATCTAATCCTTCGCCCTCAACGTATTCCATTGCGATGCCAAGCAGTTCCTTATGCTCAATGAATCCGTAAACCGTCACGATATTAGGATGAGTCATTTTAGCTTGATTTTTCGCCTCACGCTTAAATCTCTCAATAAATCTTTGATCATCCAGTATTCGTGGCGTAAGCATTTTAATTGCAACATATCTGTCGAGTTTAGTGTCATAGGCTTTGTAAACAATACCCATACCGCCTTTTCCCAGGAAGGAAACTATCTTATAGTTTTCAATTACTTTCCCGATAATTTCAGTCATAGCACCCGCTAAATTTTAATTGAAATAAAATTTTAATATAATAAAAATCCTTAAGAATATATTTTAATATTTGTCACCGGTATTGAACCAAAAGGACCGAATAATTCGTTATTAAATCACCAATTAAAATTTCGGAGTACCAGAATTTCTTGCTTTTCATAACTCCATACCATATTTTTGGAAGTTCTATGCGAGAGTGGCGGAATTGGCAGACGCGCTAGACTTAGGATCTAGTATCAGAAATGATGTGGGGGTTCGAGTCCCCCCTCTCGCACCATTATAACAAACCATCAAATTTTTTCGAGGTGATTTTTTGGACATAAAAGTAAATAGTATTTCTGATATTGATCAAGAACTTGAAGTTACGCTTACATACGATGAAATAAAACCGGAAATTGACGAAGCTTATAGAAAAGAAAGAAAAAACATTGCTTTGCCCGGTTTCAGAAAAGGCAAGGTGCCGATGCAGATGCTGAAAAAACTTTACGGCGATGCAATTGAATACAAAGCTAGTGAAGACATTGCCAACAAAAAGTTTTGGGATGCAGTTGATCAAGAAAAATTAGAGCCTGTTAGTACACCGAAATTAGTTGACCTGAATTTTCAACCCGGCGAAAACCTCTCTTTCAAAGTACAGTATGAAGTAAAACCTAAATTAGAACTTAAGGATTACACCGGACTTGAAGTAGAAAAACCGGTTTTCAAATTGAAAGATGATGAAGTTGAACGCGAATTTCAGCACATTATTAAAACAAACGGCAAATTTGAAGAGGCAGAGGAAATTACCGACAGAAATCATAAAATAGTTGTTAACCTTCAACGTATGGATAGTGAAGGTGCGCCGATAGTTGGTCAGCGTTCGGAAGATATGGTGATTGATTTAAGTGATGAGAAAGTAAATCCTCAAATTTCTGATAATGCAATTGGTAAAAAATCAGGTGAAACATTCTCTTTTGAATTTGTTGATGAACATATGCACGGTGAAGAAAAACATCGTGAAGAATATAAGTATGAAGCTGAGATAACAAAGATTGAAAAATTAGTTCCGCCGGAATTGAACGAAGAGTTTTTTGAAAAAGTAAGCAACAAAAAGGCTAAAAGCGAAGATGAACTGCGTCAAATTATCACGGAGAATTTCAAAAACTATTATGACGGACAATCGGATAATATTTTTACAAATTCGTTGTTGAATGACGTTGTTAAAAATAACGACTTTACACCGCCAAGCGCATATGTTGAAACTATTTTGAAAAGTTTAATCGAGCAGGAAAAAGAAAATGCGAAAAAATATAAGCAGCATATACCCGATGAGAATGTTCTTCGTGAAAGTTTAAAAACACGCGCAGAATGGAATGCCAAGTGGCAGATTATAATGGAAAGCTTGGTTGAGAAAGAAAATATAAAAGTTGAGGATTCTGATCTCGAAGAACTTGCAAAGAAAGAATCTGAACAAACAGGAATTTCTATTGAAAAACTTATAAAATATTATAAGGATTCTAATAGAACCAATGCTGTGCTGGAAGAAAAAGCAATCAAGTTTCTCAAGAACAACAATAAAGTTGTAGAAGTGGATGCAGAAAAGAAAGCTGAAGAAGCAAAGAAAAAGGAAGAAGAATCTAAAAAGAAAACTGAAAAAAAAGTAGCAAAGAAAAAATCCGAAGATAAAGATGAACCAAAGGAAGGTAAGTAATGAAGAAACCTGAAATTTATAACCAGTTAGTGCCATATGTAATAGAACAAACCGGACGCGGTGAACGCGGAATGGATATTTTTTCAAGATTGCTTAGAGAAAGAATTATTTTCCTGGGAAGCGCAGTTGATGATCACATTGCAAGTTTAATTATTGCTCAATTACTTTTTCTTGAAGCTGAAGATCCCGACAAAGATATTTCACTTTATGTTAATTCACCGGGCGGAAGTGTTTCTGCCGGATTGGCAATCTATGATACAATGAAATTTATTAAATCGGAAGTTTCAACAATTTGCGTTGGCTTAGCAGCAAGTATGGGCGCTGTTCTTCTTGCAGGCGGAAGCGCTGATAAAAGATTTGCTCTTCCCCATTCAAAAATTATGATTCATCAACCTTGGATCGGCGGGCTTCAGGGGCAAACGACCGATATCGAAATTCACGCAAAGGAAATGATTAAATCGCGTGACACTATTTATAAAATCCTGTCCGAACATACCGGTCACGATCAAAAGAAAATTGCAAAAGATTGCGATAGGGATTATTATCTTACTTCAGAGGAAGCTAAACAATATAAGATAATTGACAGCATCCTTGATAAAAGAATTATGCCCGGACAAAAAGAAGAAAAAAAATAATCTTCAAATAAATAAAAAATAATTTTAAAGCCGCTTTTAGCGGCTTTTTTATTGCCAGTACAAAAGACATTCGACTCTTCATTCTGTGAATTATAATTAGTATTTTTTACAAATTTATTTATATCATCTTTGGGAATGTCTTTATGAAAAAAACCATCCTCTTCTTTTTACTGTTCTCGCTCAACTTCACATTTGCATCAGATCCGCCGTTCAGCCGCGGGGTAAATCTTACATCATGGTTTCAAGCTGGAAGTCCGCAAGAAATACCATTCAGCAGGTACACAATTGAAGATTTCCAAAATATTAAGAGTCTAGGTTGCGACGTAATAAGATTGCCGATAAATCTGCATTCGATGACAATTGGCAATGCGGAACATACACTCGATCCTCTTTTCTTTTATTTTCTTGATCAAGTTGTTTCATGGGCAGAAGAAGTTGATATTCATATCATTTTAGATAATCATACATTCGACCCGGCAGGGTCAACAGATCCGGACATTGGAGAAATATTGGTACCGGTTTGGAAACAAATGGCTCATCATTACAAAGATGATTACTTAAAAATTTATTATGAAATTCTGAACGAACCTCACGGAATTGAAGATGAATTATGGAATTGCATACAGTTGGATGTGCTAAACTCCATAAGAGAAATTGATTCAATTCATACAATAATTGTGGGTCCCGCCGGCTGGAACAGTTATAACAATTTACAGTACATGCCTGAATACAATGACGATTATTTAATTTACACATTTCATTTTTATGATCCGTTCATTTTCACTCATCAAGGGGCGAGTTGGACTGACCCATCCTTGGTTCCGCTTTCCGGTGTCCCATTCCCTTATAATGAATCCGAAATGCCCGAATGCCCGCCTGAATTAATCGGTACATGGATAGAATGGAATCTCAATGACTATCATCTAAACGGAACAATTGCAAAAGTTCAGGAACTATTGGATATAGCAATTGATTTTAAACTCGAAAGAGACGTTCCCCTTTTCTGCGGAGAATTCGGAGTTTATAAACCAAACAGTGAAAACAGTGATAGAAATTTTTGGTACTACAAGGTAAGACAGTATCTCGAAGCAAATAATATCGCATGGACCACCTGGGATTATCAAGGCGGATTTGGTTTGTTTGAAGAAGGAACTCAAGAACTTTTTGATTATGATCTTAACACATTCCTGCTTTCGGGTTTGGGTTTAAATATTCCACCGCAATCAGAATATGAATTACTGCCGGATACTATTGGATTCAAGTTGTATGATGATTATTTCGGCAGTCACATTAATTCTCAATTAAGCGGTGATGCAGGTGAAGTTCAATTTTATTCTGATGAAGACCCGCATGAAGGAGAATTCTGTATCAGATGGAACGGAGGTTCACAATATAGCGGGATACGCTGGGATTTTAGTCCGGATAAAGATCTGACTTATTTAGTAGAGAGCAATCATGCAATCAGTTTTTGGATAAAAGGAAACACACCCGGAACAACTTTCGACATTAGATTTGTTGATACGGATACCGAGGATATAGAAGACCACCCATGGCGAATGCGCGTAGTAGTTGATGATGATCTTGTTAATTTTAATAATGAATGGCATCGATTGTATATTCCATTAGCGGAATTTACCGAACATGGCGCTTGGGAAGATGAATGGTTTCCGCCGCAAGGTGATTTTGATTGGGCTGCAGTCGATTATTTTGAGATTATTGCCGAGGAACATGATCTAACTGATGTTGTTCTTCAGTTCGATGAAATTTTTGTGATGGATTCAACTCTCGTTACAGTACATGACCATGATCAGCTAGCACACGAGTTTAAGTTGTTCCAGAACTATCCAAATCCATTCAACCCGGAAACTGTTCTCAATTATTCCATCGATAAGCCGGGTTTTGCAATACTGAATATTTACTCAATCAACGGTGAACTGATTAAAAGAGTTGAGCGATATCATCATCAAAAAGGATACTATGCTTACACTTGGAATTCAGTTAATCAAAACGGTGAGCGTGCTGCATCCGGAATTTACATTTATCAGTTAATAATGAATGGAGAAAGTATTCAAAAGAAAATGACACTACTGAGGTAATTTATTAAACGATTCGATTCAATATAATCTGACGGAGGTGAAAATGTTGCAAAAATCCGTACGAATTTCTTTAATGATTCTTCAAATATTTTCAGGTCTCAGCGGCTTGTTTGGAGGATTGATACTGATTATTGATCCAACAGGTAATTCGATTCAATTAAAATCGGAATGGTTAAATGCTACTCCATTTGCCGATTTTCTCATTCCCGGAATTATCTTATTCATCTTTATTGGTGTCGGACATATATTCGGTTTTATAATTACAATTATCAAACACAAATTGAGATTTGTAATTGCCCTCGTGTTAGGGTGTATTTTAATAAGTTGGATTGCTTTCCAGGTTGGACTAATCGGATATAAAAACTTTCTGCAGCCGTTATATTTTATTGTCGGTCTTCTTGAAGTTTTATTGAGCATAACGTATAAAAGAGCGGTAAATGATTGAAAATATTTTCAGCGATCGTTAAGGATATCTTTGCTAATAACTAATTGCGATAATCTTTTTTATGTGCGAAACATTGAGCACAAGTAAATTTTCCGAATACTTTTAGTTGCTCTTACCGCACGATCATACTATTTTTAAAATCATCAATGAACCATTACCGGAGAAACCATGAAGTTAAAAAATCTTTTTATTGCTGCCCTCCTATTTATTATTCAAACATCTTATGCACAGGATAAGTTATTTACAATCGAAGATGTTGTTTTTAATTCCTATTCAACTTTGGCGCCCGAACGATTAAATCAAATCGGCTGGATTCCTGACTCGGATAATTACTGTTTCGTTGAATCTGAAAATGATGAAAGCATTTTAGTAATGAGCAGCGCTGACGAAAATGATAACACGGAAATCATTTCATTGAGTAAGCTGAACGAATATGTTACAAAAGCCGGTTTGAATGAATTAAAAAATTTCCCGAGATTTTCTTGGAATAGTCAATCGGTAATTAATTTTTGGGTAGAATATAATTTATGCGTCTTTGATATTGAAAATGAAAACTTCAGCATAATGAACACTGTAAAAGATCAATCCCAAAACAAAGAAATTGCACCAAATAATATTTACGCTGCCTACACAATCGATAATAATCTTTATGCATCGTTATCCGGCGACGAATCTCGAATTATAACTGATATTGAAGATAAAGGTATTGTAAGCGGTCAAGCTGTTCATAGAAACGAATTCGGAATTAACGGCGGAATATTTTGGTCGCCGAAAAGTAATCATATTGCCTTTTACCAGATGGATGAAACAATGGTTACCGATTACCCGATTGTGAATATTGATCCAACACCGGCAGCAGTTGAAAGCATAAAATACCCGATGGCTGGTCAGAAAAGTCATCATGTAAAAGTTGGAGTCTATTCATTAAATGATGAATCCACAACTTGGTTGAATACCGGTGAACCTCTTGAACAATACTTAACATGTGTAACCTGGTCGCCCGATGAAAAATATATTTTTATCGCTCACCTCAACCGCGATCAAAATCATATGAGATTAGTAAAATATGATGCCGGTTCCGGTGAACCTGTGAAAACATTATTCGAAGAAAAAGATGATGAATATGTTGAACCGGAACATCAGTTGATATTTCTCCCGGGAAGCAATGATAAATTCTTGTGGTTTTCGGAACGCGACGGTTGGAATCATCTTTATCTCTATGATGTTGAAGGTAATCTGATCAAACAAGTAACAAGCGGAGAGTATGTTGTTACTAGTTTTATTGGATTTGATAAGGATGGAAATAATATTTTCATTACTGCTACAAAGGAATCGCCAACCGAAAGACATTTTTATAAAGTATCACTTGACAAAGGTGAAGTAACGAAACTATCTACAGGAACAGGGATTCATAATGTTTCAGCAAACACATTCGGAAATTATTTTATCGATTCATACACAAGCAGAGAAGTACCGAGAAATTATCAGATTTTTAACGAGGATGGTGAAGTTGTAAAAACAATTTTTGAAGCAAAGAATCCCCTAACCGAATATAAAACAAGTCCAAAAGATATTTTTACAATCAAAGCAGATGATGAAACCGATCTTTACTGTAGTTTGATTTTGCCTGTGGATTTTGATTCAACAAAAAAATATCCCGTTGTTGTTTATGTTTATGGCGGTCCTCATGCCCAGCTTGTTACCGATTATTTTCCGATAGGCAGATATGAACTTTGGTTTCAATATATGGCTCAAAACGGGTATGTAATTTTCACACTTGATAACCGGGGCTCCGATAACCGTGGTTTGGATTTTGAGCAGGCACCATTCAGAAATCTTGGTACAATTGAAGTTGCGGACCAAATGAAAGGTGTTGAATATTTGAAGACACAAAACTTTGTTGATCCCGGTAGAATCGGTGTGTTCGGATGGAGCTACGGCGGATTCATGACTACATCATTGATGCTGAGAACCGACGGAGCGTTCAAAGTCGGTGTCGGCGGCGGTGCTGTTATCGACTGGAAATATTACGAAGTGATGTACACGGAACGTTACATGGATACTCCGGAAACTAATCCGGAGGGATTTGAGAAAGCAAGTCTTTTAAATTATGTTGAAAATTTGAATGGAAAACTTCTACTTGTTCACGGCACTTCCGATCCGGTTGTTGTTTGGCAGCATTCATTACAGTTTGCAAAGAAAGCTGCGTCCTTAAACAAACCGTTGGATTATTACCCGTACGTTGGTCACCAACATGGTGTCGGAGGGAAAGATGCGCTCCACCTCTATACAAAATTGAGCAATTATTTTTTCGATAATTTGTAGAAGATAATTCGAGATTCTTTGACAAAAAAAATCCCTCTTATTATTCAGAAGAGGGATTTTATATTCAACCCCGCCGGGGTTGGAAATCATTCTTAACATTATTCCTATTTATATTTAACCCCTTCGGGGTTAGGCGGAACTTTTGAATACCAGCTAATCCATTGACATTTAATATGAAATACAAGGAATCAATTTCAAACTCCGGAATCCCGGAGGGATTCAATGTGAATAACACATAGAACCAGCCTAAATCCCCCGAATCCCGGAGGGATTCAATATGAATAACACAAAGAACCAATCTAAGAACCCAGAATCCCGAAAGGGATTCAACATGAATAATACAAACACTTAAACTCAAGAACCAGAATCCCGGAGGGATTCAACATGAATAACACATGAAAACAACCCAAAACCCAGAGAATCCCGGAGGGATTCAATATGAATAACACAAAGAACCAATCTAAGAACCCAGAATCCCGGAGGGATTCAATATGAATAACACAAAGAACCAATCTAAGAACCCAGAATCCCGAAAGGGATTCAATATGAATAACACATGGAACCAGCCTAAATCCCCAGAATCCCGGAGGGATTCAATATGAATAACACAAAGAACCAATCTAAGAACCCAGAATCCCGGAGGGATTCAATGTGAATAACTCATGGAACCAACCTAAAACCCCAGAATCCCGGAGGGATTCAATATGAATAACTCAAGGAAACCAAACTAAGACCCAGAATCCCGAAAGGGATTCAACATGGAAAAGAGATTTTTATTTTAGTAATATTTGTATGTTTTTAATAATAAAAATCGAGGAGAACAATGGGCACCTATACACAGATTTTTTATCACATCATCTTTGGGACTTATAAACGAGAAAGAACGCTAAAAAAATCAAATTGTCCACGGGTCAGATAATTCCCCATAGTTTTCAAAAAGATTCCCCACCCCTAAATAAGTCAAATAGCGTTTTATAAAAATAGTAATTTTCTCAATATAGCGTTTCAAAAAATCATGTATTTTCTTCAAGATTCGG
>JAIOZI010000003.1 GCA_021740785.1 Melioribacteraceae bacterium | reverse complement strand
ATTTATGAATTCAACTTTGAAAATGGTTAGAGGTAGAATTACAGAATATTACCAGAGCAGAATTGATTTTCTATTTACTCCGGAAGCAAGGGATATCTGTAATCATCAGAATATGAATATTATCAGTAAGTTGAAATAGTTCTTCGCCAATAAGTAATAGAAAAAAAAAGGCGTCACTACAAAGACGCCTTTTATTACGGGGGAAAATGAAATATACTTGCATTATTTCATTAAACTTTCATTTCGAATTTTTTTTAAATCATCTTTTTGAGAAAGGGATCCTTTCTTACTCTTATTAATATAGTTATAAATCTTAGTGACGATTTTAGGAATCATAGTATTTTCAGAACGTATTGCATTAGCTTTTTTAAAATAATAGAGTGATTTATCTGCGTCACAGTAAAGCCAAATCATTCCGAATAATACGTGGTAGTCAAATGAATCTGTATTCAACTCCTCGATTTTTTCTATCTCGGATACTAATTCCGGGCATGGACAATCATCTAAAACCGGATCGGCACTTGTAATAAAATCAATATCATTTGTAACAAGTTCAAAAAATAAATTAAGAGCTTTATCAATTTTGCCTGTTTGAGTGTAACAAATTATTAACTTTCTCTTTGTACTGTTATTGTCCGAATTTTCCATCAGAACAGGCTCGAGTTCTAACTCTGCATCTGCATATTTCCTTGCCATAAAATATTGATTACCAAGCATTTCACTCATTTCGGACTTGTCCTGAATATTAAATAAAGCACCTGCCCTGTTGAAGGGCAGGTTGTAAAGATATATAAAAATTAATCAACTAGTGGATAATTCATCACATATGATTCGTCAAAATGTGTCATGCTATGACCGACCATCCAATCATAGTTCATAGTATTCACACCGTACAACAAGCTTTTTGCATCATAACCGAGCAGTCTTAAAAATGCGGTTACATGAGCTGAAGTCTGACCCGTATAGCAATAAACAACAATAGTCTTATCAGTCGGAAGAGTATTAATAAATGTACTGGATTTTAAATCAGCTTTAGGTGTGTACTGAACAGCACCTGACAGATGTCCCAAATTATACTGGTCTGCACTCCAATAATTTACAATATAATAACTATCAAGATCTGCAGTGACGGCTGAATAAGAAATCGCAGCATCACCGAATGGATTTGCAGTTGACATAAGAGCATCAATTCTTGCATTCAATATTTCTGCGCCTGTTGTTTTGCCTGTGCTTAATGCAGGCAATTCACCTGCAGCGTTTTTGGCTGTAGCGGTAGTAACAAAATCAGTATAGTTATTACCAATATTACTTAACCATTTCGGAGCGCAGTTATCATGCCATGAACTCATTCCCCATTTCAGATCATAAACGTTGTTGTAACCGAGAAATCTTAAAACGGCTGTTGCGAAACCCGCTGTTTGGCCTGAATAGCAGGCAATTACTATTTTATCGTATGCACCGGTTTTTGATACGCCGTCAACATGATCAACTAACCCGGTTAAAGTTACATTAACTGCACCTTCAATATGACCGGCTGCATAATCAGCAGCTGAGCGAATATCAATAACATACTGGTTAGCGCCAAGATTTGTATATACATCACTTGCTGCAATCATTGCGGGAGCCGCAGTATTGATAAAATCTCCCATATCAGCTTCGAGATAATCCAAAAGAACCTGAGCTTCATTAACAGGATCTTCAGTCGGCGGGGCTGTGCTGTCCTCTTCACTACAAGCTGAGTTTAAAAAGAGAATCGGTAAAATCAGCAAAAGGTAATAGAGCTTTCTTAAATTCATTGTGTTACTCCTTCGTTTTTATTATTTGGTGAATAAGTATTTATTTTTCCCATCCTGCTGGTAACTGTCCGTCAACAATAATCCCGGAATTTGCATTAACTTCCCAGTCTAAAAGGTCTTCGTTAAATAGATATAATTCTTTGTTTCTTGTACTATCGCCTTCAGTTATAATGTGGCATGCATCAAAGCATGGTTTGCCATCTTCTACTTGAGTTCTTGTAGTCCACTTAATAATATTATGAGGGGTTGTGTAATTATAAGTGGGGAATGCATCAAAGCTTGCGAGATTATCAATCCCGTAATCCATCCAACTATCCGGCGCTGAAAGTGTTCTTCGCAACAAAGCATATTTGTAAGGCTTTTCTACTAAAGGATTCATTCCTATTTTATAACCTTGGTAAGAAGGAATTCTGGCACCTTCCCCGATGTGACAACTGCCGCAATTATTGAAATCCTGTGAGTGGCATGTATAGCAGCTAAATGTATTTAGATGAACAGAGTGATAAGTGTTCGATGATGCGATTGCTGTGTGGCAGTTTTCACATTTCGGCAATAGCGTCATTTGATATCTATGTTCATAAACATTTCCATCACCATGAACTTCTTGTTGAGTGTGGCAATCCAAACATGTGAATTCTAATTCGGATTTATGAACATCCGGTACGGTTCCTCGTGCTATTCCAAAGTAAGCATGCCCTCCGCGGCTTACATGGCATGTTACACATATATCTCTCATATCCGGTGTCTTAGTGAATTTGTGTCCGCTGTATAAACCTCCGCCGCCTGCTGCGGGGCGAAGAACATGGCAGTCGCCGCATGTTGCATGACACTTAGCACAATTGTGATCATATCCGTCTTTCATCATAGCCGATAAATCATCATACGAACCTAAACCGGCGCGCCCGAAAACTTTTCTTTTTTGACCTAAACCCTGCTCATGCAGACTATTTTTTGTCCCGTTATAAATATCTTTGTGGCACGGAGCGCAGAATGTTTCCGCCTGCTTTGACGGGTGACTGACAAAATCACCGGAATGAGCTTCATTTTTATCCGAAGTTCCGTCAACCCCGTTGTGACAATCGGTGCATTCTAATTTACTTCCGTGAAAACCGGATTTGAAATCGGCGTAACCCTTTTCTGAATCGAGATAAACTCTGTCATAAGGTTCATAGTGGGGCGCATCACCGCCGCATCCACCGCCGCCTGTAGATGGTGGATCGGGAGTATACACTGCTTTTAATGTTTCGTAGTTTGTGTGGCATCCTTCGCATGAATTCACCGCTAATGTTTGGGTAGCCGGATCATCAACCGGAGCATCAGTAGTATCTTCCTTACATGAAGTAATAAATATTAATGCGATTGAGAGTAGTAACGATAAAAATATTGTTCTTTTCATTTTGCACCGTCTCGATATTAGGATAAATTGGTTTTTTAATAGACCTATATATCCCAATCTGCGTGCCAATTCGTTTTTGAATCATTTTGCAAACTTTTGCTTAAGAATAATGAAACGTAGTGTTTCGCATGAAAGAATAATCCAGAAAGAATTCAGGTTATTAATGAATTTCAAGAGAAAACGAAGATAAACAAAGTGTTTCAGATGAAACAGTTGAAACAGTTATTTATAAAGAAGATTAATTGATTTGAGTTTTCGCCAAAGAGTGGTTCTTCCGATTCCTAAAATCTCAGCAACTTTTGTTTTATTCCAATGGTTTTCTTCGAGCAGTTTAAGCAGTTTCGCTTTTTCGGGATCATCATGAACTATTTCATGATACGTGGAACCGGATTGTTTCGCATTGCCTCTTATTGTTGAAGGGAGCTTCGAGATTTCAATAATATTTGATGATGATCTTACAAAAGCATACTCAATCACATTTTCGAGTTCACGGACATTTCCTTTCCAATTATTTTCCATCAGTAAATCCAATGCCCGGTCTTCTATATCCGTAATTTCTTTTTGATAGAGGATAGAAAATTTATTAATAAAATGCTGCACCAGCGGAGGAATATCATCCTTACGTTCTCTCAGCGGAGGAATTTCTATCGGAATAACATTCAATCTATAAAAAAGGTCATCCCGGAATTTTCCTTCTTCAAGCGCTTTTTTAATATCGATGTTGGTTGCAGCAATTACACGGACGTTAACTTTTCTTGTCACCGATTCGCCAACTCGTTCAAAAGTTCCTTCCTGCAATACGCGAAGCAACTGCAACTGCATTTGAAGCGGCATCTCGGCAACTTCATCTAAAAAGATGGTTCCTTTATCTGCAATTTCAAATCTACCGGGACGGTCTTTAGTTGCATCTGTAAAAGCGCCTTTAACATGACCGAATAATTCGCTGGCTAGTAAATTATCAGAGAAAACCGAACAGTTTACCTTTATGAAAGGATTGTCTCCACGGCTGCTCGTAGCTTGAATTGCATTGGCGATCATTTCCTTGCCGGTTCCGGATTCACCGTGAATTAAAACCGGGGCGCCTGAATCTTTAATATCTTTTATCAACTGGAAAATTTCATGCATTTGTTTGCTGTGTCCGATTATCCCGTGAAACTGTGTACTTTTTTCCAGCTTTCGTTTTATTGATTCATATTCACTTAGGTCGCGGAATGAAATTATTCCGCCGTTAGGGTCACCGGTATTATTATATAGTACCGCCGCATTTAATTTTATGGGGATGATGCTGCCTTCTTTTTGAAGTATTGCGGATTCAAAATCAAAAATACTTTTTTGAGATTTAATTGCGAGTGCAATCGGGCAGTCTACATAACATAATTTTGAGTTGAATACATGTTTACAGAATTTGCCCAAAACTTCGTTGCGGTCATAGCCGGTAATTTTTTCTGCAGCTTTGTTGAAGAAGATGATTTTAAAATTCCTATCTACGGTAAAAACACCTTCGGCAATTGAATCTAATATATGATCTTTGAAATTATCGGTGATTGTCATACAAATAGGATTAATGGATAATCAGTTAGAATACACTTGTTAAAATAAGCTTTTTGCCGGATACAATAAACGGTTTTCGGAAGAGGAAATTTGTTTTTGAAAATTGAGTGTTGTACCTAAAAAAAAGCCGCCCAAAAATGAGCGGCTCTAAATTGTAGCAAATTAAAAATGATGTTTAAAAATCTGCTTCACCATTTATGTGCTTTGTCTTATCAATAATGTTGTTATCGGCGTCAACAACAGTTAAATGGCATGTTGAGCAAGTCATTCCAGTAATAGGGAAGTGCCCAACAGGTAATGGCGACAATTCGCCGTCGATTTCCTGTCCGTGACATGTTCCGCATGCTGCTTGTGTTCCGTCAACAACATTCCACTGAGGATTGAAATTGTTGCCCTGAACATCACCGAATGCAAAATTCCCGTGGCAGTAAGTATTGTTACATTTAAGATCCTCGTTTAGATATTCAGCTGCTGTAGGACCTGAATTCGCAAGGTCGCCGAAGTTAAGTTCAGCTCCGTCGTTGGCATCAATATGTCCATCGGCAGTTACCGAACTTGGAACAGTGTGGCACTGGCTGCATTCAAGATTCTGAGCAATTGTAACTCCGTTCAAGTGAATTTCATGTGCGCCGACACCTTTAAAGGATGTTTCGGAATTTCCGGCAAGATCATTAGGAGGTGAAATTTGTGACGGGTTGTTAAAATCGCCGTGACACGTGTTGCATGCCTCCGGTCCGTTTGCCTGTTCATGGCAACCGCTGGTTTCACACGATATTGCCGTATTCATTCCGGTGTAATCATCACCGTGGCATGTAATGCATAATGTGAGATCATAATTTGCAGTTAGGTTCATATATTTGCCGTGGAAATTATCAGAAGCAGGATCAGTAATTCCAGTATTATGAACAGTAATACCGCTGTGACATGTTGTGCAGCTTAGACCGGTATCTCCGCCGGCAAAATCGGTGCCGTGACAATTTTGACAATTATACATATCGTATTCCGTTTCGCCGAAATAAAGCGCATGATAATTATCGGAAGTGGGGTCGAGTACGCCATCCTTATGAACAGTGATCGTCGGATGGCAGTCGGAATTATTACATGAAACGCCAACATCTCCACCGGCAAAATCTTCGCCATGGCAGGATAAACAAGCAAACATATCATTTTCGGAATTAACTATATATGTGCCATGAAAGTTTGACGAATTTTGATTTAAAATACCTGACTTATGAACTGGGATTGAGGGATGGCAGAATTGGTTTGCACAACTGGCATCTACACTTCCACCCTTGAAATCTTCGCCATGGCATTGTGTACAAGATATTATATCATTTCCCGTTGCAAGCAAGAATTTACCGTGGAACTTAGCTGAGGTTGGCGCAAGAATGCCTGTTTGATGTACGGAAATAGTTGGATGGCATTCAGCAGTTGCACAGCTTAATTTAGCAGTGCCTCCTGAAAAATCTGCAGCATGACATTTTTGGCATGATTGCAGGCTGTCTCCAACCGCTAATTTACCATGAAAATTTGGGGATGCCGGAGCTTGTGCACCTTCAGCATGTACACTAACAGCTTCAGGTTCGGTTATATCCTTGTTGACGAAACTACATGAAGCAGCCGCCATTCCAAGAAGTAACAAAACAAATATTTTCGTTATGATAGATTTCATTTTCTACCTGTAGTAATGAATTTCTCTTCTTTAATTATGACAATATCCACAGAACAACATCCCCCTTTGACCGTCGGGACGAGCATTTGCATCTGTGTGACAGTTATAGCAAACCGAATTAAAATCACTGTGCCAGTCACCGTCATCAAAGTTATGCTTAAAATTAGTTAAATGTGTCTTTGGATTTGTTCCTTCAATTCCGTCCGGATCAACATGACAGAGAATACAATTAGGATCAGCGCCTTGAGTATCATGGCATGCAGCGCAGCTTTCTATCTCACGCTTCGCCAGTAGGGCATGTTCACCGCCGCCAGTACCTACACCAATCGAAACGAAATCATCAACTGTATGAGAGTAGGGAACAAAGCCGCCGATTGCAAAATCACCGCCCATTACATTATGGCACTCAGCGCAGAAGGTTTGAACTTCGTGACATGTTTGGCACTCGGTTGCTCCTTCTTTTGCGTCGATACCGTGTGTGAAGCGGTAATTGAATTCATGAACACGATTTATCTGCTGCTTTACTGTATTATCAATATAATTGTGAGGTGAATACGGTGTGTAGAAATCAGTCTTCGTATTTGTCTCAGTCATTGCCGTAGTGGCAACATGACAATCTTCGCAGAAAGAATCATCGTGACACATATAACAATTTGCGTCAATTTCCTGGGATGAAAATTTGTGGTTTTCAAAAAATCTTGCCGTTCTATGATCACTTGGAACCAAACCAACAGTTGAAACATGGCATGATTCACAATTCATCGAAGCAACACTTTTATTGTTATGACATGTAGAGCATGTTTCCATTGAAGGATTTGCGCCGAATGATTCATAACCATAATCCACTTCTTCCATACCTTGGTGACAGTCAGTACATTCCATATCCTGATCACCGGTGTGGAAACTATGATCAAAATAAATTTCTTGATTAACTGATTGTTCAAAAGGCTCGTAATTTTCTTCGTAATGACACATGCTGCAGTTTTCGTCATCTTCAACATCATGACAAGCGGCACAGTCATCCATAGTTGGAAGTAGAGGATCATTTAATGTGACAGCTTCGGTTGCACTAGAGTGGCAAGATTCGCAGTCGGTTATCTCAGCATGTAATTGGTGAGAAAATTTAATTACGGATTTATTATCGGCAGGGGATTGAGCAGGAGTTTCCGATGTAAAAGCAGATGCCGCCAAAAACAAACCGAGTGTAACTGCAAGCAATAAATAAAAATATTTAGATTTCATATCAAAGAATGTCTAAGTTAGTGTTAAACCAGTGATTAATTTTTAAGAGCACTCTGAAATCATCTCTGTAAATCACATTATTGAAGTACTGCATTTGTACATCAAAAGAGAATGCTTTCCAAGGTCTTACGTTCATACCAGCTAAGAATGATGTTAAATTATTTTTATCGGCATCTTTTTCCAACCTGTAAGTTGTGAATGAAACACCGAGTGAAGGAGTTATATATCCATCCATAAAAGAGTGAGCAGTATAAGCGCTTATTGAACTAAGCTCGCCGGCATAACCGCTGTTGTTTCTGTAACTAATGCTGCCGTAATTGGATTTTAATCCTAAAGTAATTCTTTGTGAACTTGCATCTTTGTATTTCACATTTCCGAATTTAGTAAATGCAGTAATTACTTCACTGAATTTATAATCTAAACCGGCTTCAATTTCTTGTGTATTTCCGTAGTCGAATACTGAGAATATTGAGTTGTATCTAACACGCGGTTCTCTGTAGTTATAATAAAGGTCAACGCCAAGATTTTCAGTTCCTTGAATCCTGGTTCCTGCTTCAAACTTAGAGGTAGCCATATAATTCAAGTCGAAATCATATTGTGTATTAAGTGTAAAAGTTTCTTTGTATGAATAAACTGCTTCACCTGATAAGAATTTATATTGATTTGACTTTTGACGAATAAGCACATTAACAGGATTTAACTCCTCATCCAGTCTAAGTGCAATATAATCGTAGGGTTTGAAATTCTTATCGATATAACTAACTGCAAAATGAAAATCTTCTAAAGCAGAAACAGTAAATTTACCGCCTAATACATAGTCGTCGCTCCAACTATCGGTTAGTTCCATCTTCTGGTAAGCGGGAACATTTCCGCCGTAAAATCCGGAGAGGGAATAACCACTGTATTTCAATTTCAAGTGGGCACCGTCATATAAACCACTGGCGATACCATTGAACATTGTTTGACGACCGACCTTTATTGTTGCTACATCGAAAAGATCTCTGGCTTCAACATACAAATTATAGAAACGAACCCGGGGATCGTAATCCATCTTGTCGCCCAGGTTTGTTTCAAAATTCAATCTTGTACGCAGCGATACTTTTCCTTCGTTTACATTTAGCATCAATGATTCATAATTACGAACATAGGTATTCGATTCGCTCGCAGTTGTAAATCTTTCGAAAGTATAGAACGAAGATGAGACCCTGCCGTTAATATTCTGTGCAGTAATAACCAGCGGCATACACAATAACAACAACAAAAAAATTATTTTTTTCATTATTAACCTGTTATAATATTTTATTTCTCAGGAATATTGTGTTTGATTTTAGCGTACATTTTTGCAAAGTCAAATCCTTTGAAAGTAGGACTCTTATCATTGTGGCATGTAACGCACAATGCTTTAATTTCATCATCGTTTTTAAATATCTTTAATCCTTTATTAACGGATTCTTCCTGGCTCTTCATAACTTTCATGGATTTGTATTCCGAACCCGGACCATGACAAGTTTCACACTGAACACCGTCTTCAATTTTGAATTTTTTATCGAGACGGGATGCGTCCAAGTCATAACCTACTGCATGGCATTGTAAACATTCTTTTGCTTCAACAGCTTTTCCAAAGCCCTTTTCAGCAGCAATTTTATTTGCTTCTTCTGTTTTAAGAACTTCATAAGCTTTTGAATGCATACTTTCTTCCCAAACTTTTAGCTGAGCGCCATCTTTATCCTTTTTGTGGCACATTCCGCATGTTTTTGATCCTACGTAATTGTATTCCTGTGCAAAGGAAGTTGAAACGCCGACTAATAAAAATACGAGAATCGTAATAAGTGTAAGAGACATTCTGTAAAGCATAAAACCTCCCTAAGGTTTTTATTGTTGTAAGAGTATCTTTTTATCTTTTATTCAAACAGGATAAACTTACCATATTTATCCTATGTATAGTGCAAAATATGTTAAATATATAAATAAGGCAATAACAAGGTGTAATTTATACCTTGTCTAAATTCTTATTTTTCTTCTTCTGAACCACCCAGTTCTTTATCAAGCCATTCTCTTAATACAAAATCGTTATTCAATTCTTCATTGATAATATTATCGGGATCCAGCCCGTTCTTTTTCATCGTGTCGGTAAATAATCTTGTAGAATGGCTTAATTTTTCTCTCTTGCCTTCTTTCTTCTCGAACCACTCTAAAACAATTCTTCTGAAATGTTTTTCATGATGATGCCTATAATGTTCGAGTGACATCTTCCCGTCCATCCATGTAAAACTCATCGGGTATTCTGCTGGATGGAAGATTACAAAGAACCAATGCCATACAATTATAGCTAGACTTGCTAGTATTGCTTCGTAAAAGTGGATAATTTCACTTACCTTTATTAACCAAACCGGAGCCCAATCACCAATCAAAGTTGGGAACCAGAGAATTAGTCCGGTTACACCCATTACAATTGTTCCCCATATTAACGCCCAGTATTCAGCTTTTTCAGCATAATCGTATTTATCAAAATCGGGCTTCTTTTTTGAAATTCTTAAGTAATACATCATATTATCACTGACTGCTTTTAAGTCTTCCAGCTTCGGCACCAAGTTTAATAATACTTCTCTTCCTCTTTCTGTAAATAATAAATATAAAATATGATAAATACCGGTAACCATCATAACTATTGCGGCACCGCGATGGATATTTTGTCTTGCGGCTTCTGTCATACCAAATGTGAATAAACTGTCCGCCCACCAACTAGTTGGATATTTAAGTGCGAAACCCGTTATCGCCAGGGTAATGAATGATGTTAATAATAGTAAATGCTGATATACTTCATTTTGAGTGAATCTAGGAATAGTGATTTGCTTACCCAATTTCTCTTTCTTCTTTTTCATTTCGGCAATAAAAATCACAAGATTATGAACCACCATTCCGCCGATAACAACCACTATCAACCAGAAATATATATAACTAACCGTGTCTTCAATTTCTCTAGCTACCAAAGACTCAGTCTGGTGCGAGTAACTTTTAGAAAAAACTTCGGATGCATCTTCATGGCACGATTGACAAGTAGCCTGAACATTATTTTCACTAACCATTGATTCCGGATGAGATTTAGGCAGAATTTTATGCACACCATGGCAGTCAACACAAAATGCTGCGTCGGGATCACCGCGCATTACCGCTAAACCGTGATAACTATCCTGATAAAATGTCGGTTGATTTCCTTTAAGTCCGTATCGCTCTGCTAATATTGGGTCTTGGTGACATTTAATACAAGTCTCTTCTTGTATTCTCTTAATTTCTCCATTTTTATCAATAGTATTTATTGCATGAATGCTGTGCTCACTGTGGCAATCATTACACACAGGGGATTCACGAACACCGCGTGCAGCACGAATCCAGTGTATGGACTGCTTGTATTCTTCGGTAATCTCTGAATGACACTCTCCGCAGGTTTCCGGCACATTGTACGCAGATATTTTTGAATCGGGTTGAATTCTATTTTTAATATCATGAACACCGTGGCACGTTCTGCAATCCGGCGCATCTTCATCTCCAGATAAAATCAATTTACCATGAACAGATGTAGAATACATTTTACCGGGTTTTTTAATACTCATCTGATACTTCTCAACAAAATTAGGATCATCATGACAGTATCCGCAAGTACTCGGCAGATTTTGAGAATTTACCGGGCTGTTTTCATCATCAACATTAACGATATTATGTGAACCGTGGCAGTCCCAGCACATAGCCGCTTCTTCACCCTGACTCAAAGATATTCCGTGTACAGATTCTTTATGTGTATTAGCTACGTCACTATGACAGATGTAACAGTCTGCCTTTTGTGTATAATTTAATTCCGATGGATGATCATCCAGATTATGAGAAATATAATTGTGGCAGTCTGCACAAGCCCATCCGGTATGAACCGATTGAGTAAGTTCCTTATTAATGTCTTCACCTTCATGGCAGTCGAAACATTCACTCGAGGGAACTGATCGTGAGTGATAAGGATTTGCGAGCACAATACTTTCATGACACTGGTAGCAGTATTCTTTCTCCTTATTTTTCACCATCGAAGGTGGTTTTATTTCATGATAACCGTGACATTTAAGACAATCCGGCGGATTCGGTACACGATCTTTCAGACGATGGTGAATATCGGTTTTCGAAACTTCGACCAAATCTTCATGGCAAGAACCGCAATCAACTTTATAAATTTCCTTTCCTTCTTTATGCGGGATGTTTTCGGCATCGTAACCTTCGTGGCAATCGCCGCATTCTAATGCAGCGTGAGCTGAATTCATGTAGTTATCTGCATTCACAAAAAGAGAAACATTTTGCCCGCTTCGAGTGTAGCTTAAATCTTCATCGCTGTGACAAATTAAGCAATCATCAGTTTGTGCAAAAGAATTAACTGATATAAAAAGAATAAAAAATACAAAGTAATCTAAAGATCGACTCATATTGCAAATCTCAAATTAATAATAAAGGAACAGTATTTTATTGATAAACAAATATCATTGTATAGATTATCATTACAACGATTATTAACCCGGTAGTAAGCGCAGTTAACCCGAAAGCCCGCGCAACTTTTAACAAAGCAGGCGAAGGTGCTTCAATTAATTTATTCTGCAGTTCGCCGGATTTTTCCATCATTTCATATTCACGGGGGCGGTCGTATTTCATCTCTTCAACTGAGACCCTCCCTGTGAAAATAACAGGATCCATAGGAAATTTATCGGGTCTGAAATGAGTATTAAAAAAGTGAACCGAGAAAATAAAACCGGTGGCAAGAAGTGCCTCGTCACTATGAATTATTGTAGCTATATTAATGAAGGAACCCGGGAGTCCCAGTTCGGTAAAGAATTCGGGAAACCAGAGAATCAACCCGCTTGAACCGATTACAAGCACTCCCCAAAAAACTGCAAAATAATCAAATTTTTCCCAGTAAGTCCATTTTCCGTAATCAGGGCGCTTGCCAACTCCGAAAAACCATTTCATTGTATGAACAAAATCTTTGAAATCCTGTTTATTAGGAACAAGTGAATTCTCTCCGCTCAAAATATCTTTTATTTTTAGGCGTTCTCTTCTTTTTTTTCTGATCAAATAATAAATATGAGCAAAGAAATAAACAAAAGTAATAATTGCTGCAAATCTATGAATGTAACCGGTAACCGTATAACCTCCCAACAGGGATGATAAAAATTGGAACAGCCATACATCTGAGAATTTAATCGTCATCCCGGTAATCGCCAATAACAAAAAACTTATAATAACAAGTATATGTAAAAGCCGGGAAAATGCATCGAAACGTTCCACGTATCTATTTTTTTCAGAATTATTCATCAGTGTTTTTCCGTTTATGTTTACGTTTTTCAGAAAATGCTCTCGGCAGCCATAGCAATGTATGCAGCCCGAAGAAAGAAAAAGTGCCGACTAATAAAATTGTCATGAACCAAAATGTATAATATAGGTAAGGATATTTATCCCTATCATGATGTGTGGCATGAGTTAAGTATCCAACAAATTTTCTATTAGAGTTGGGGTGACAAGTTTTACATGTCTCAACAACATTCTCGCGGTTAAGTGTAGATGCAATATTCGATGGCGGTAAAATGTTGTGTGCGCCGTGACAGTCATGACATTTTGCTGTCTGGGCAGCTCCCAAATTTGAAACCTTTCCGTGAAATGTATCAAAATATGAATGTGTTAATTCTTCATGACATTTTCCACACTGAAATAAAATTTTCTGACGGAAATCTGCCTGGTCTACATTTGATACGGAATGGGGTAGATGACAATCGTTACATGTGGGAAGTTTTTCATCACTATTTGAAACCGATTGGCTGTGTATGCTGCTTTGAAATTCATTATAAATTCCTTGGTGGCATGTACCGCATGTTTCTGCAATTTTATCTTTATGTATCGAAGAGAGGGGATCGGTTGCAGGTAGTTCCCTGTGATTAGTATGGCAGCTTACGCATGTTGCCGTAACTAATAAACCGCTTTCAATTAATCCCTTACCGTGCAAACTCATTTTATAATTTTTAATAATCTGATGCTGTTCGCCCTCGTAGTGAACAGTTGCTACATGACCCTCTTGATGACACTTTCCGCAGAGATCAGGAATGTTGCGTACATATATCGGTGATTGCGGATCACTTTTTCCTTTTATCAGATGTTCGTCGTGGCAGCCGGTACATGTTGGTGCATCTTCATTACCAATTAGTCGAATCTTTGCATGATGACTCAATTCGTATTGTTCACCGGCTTCCACATGACACATTGTACAATCGACTATACCGCTGTTCAAACATACCGGGCTATTTCTTTTCGTTACATTGGTATGGCATTTTACACAATTATTATCTTTGTGAACAGAATTTTCCAATTCGGAAGGATCAACAAATAAAGAAACCTTTTCTCCGTCAACAACTTTATGAATGTCCGGATCGGAGTGGCATTCCATACATGCATTGTTTGGAAAATCTTCCTGGTAAAAAACTCTTCTTACTTTATGAGGTTGATGGCAATCAACACACACCGGTATAACATGAGGTTGATTTTCCCACATCTCACCGCGGATAACTTTTGTGTGTACCTTTTCTATTTGCCTGTGGCACTGCATACATGTTTTAGGAATGTTGGTTCTGTTGATTGAAGATTCCGGACTTTCATGCGGTAAGATATTGTGCGTATCATGGCAGTCGGTACAAACCGCAGTAACAATCAACCCGCGTTTTAATAAACCTTCACCGTGAATTGATTCCGAATAATCTTCAAGAATATGGCGTTGGCTTACAGATTGTAAAGTTGATACCGGCGTTCCGTCTTTGTGGCACTCGCCGCATAACGATGGAATATTCATTTTATGTGTGCGGGAATTATCATCAGAAGAACTTTGTATATTATGTTTACTGTGGCAGGTAAAACATTCGGGAGCAAGAAATTTACCGTTTTCATGTGCAATACCGTGAAGACTCCGCTGATACTTTTCAAAAACTTCGTCATGACATAACGAACAGTCAACTTTATAAATGTTTTCACCATCGAGGTGGGGAAGATCTTCGGGATCAAAATCCTGATGGCAGTCAACACAATCGAGTTCACCATGAACCGAGTTCGAAAATTGTCTTTCATTAACAAACAATGAAATGTTTCTATTATTTCTCACAGAGGTAAGTGTATTATCGAGATGGCAGGCTAAGCAGTCTTCATTAGATTGTCCCATCAATTGAACTGAGAATACAAGAGACAGCAAAATATATAATTTATTCATAATCTTTGTGATTTCCAGATATTATTAGAAATTTACTATCTTCAAATAAGATAAAAGAGTTTTATATCCTTTTGAAAAATATCTAATAATTCTATCTTTGTCAATCTGTTATTAATTATCTTTTTTAAATAAATCCGAAATAAGCGCATTCCAGTTTTTATCTTCCAGCATTTGAAGCGCTCCGATATATATTTCATTTGTTTCCTTTTGATCACCGCTCAATAATTTTTTTAATTCCGCGATGCAGTAATCGATATCTTCTTGGTAAAGTGCGACTGCGGTTTTTCCGATTTTCAATTCATGTAATTCTATATCTAACTGATCTGCATCAATAACACAAATCCAATTTTTATCGTACGGCGAGATGTCAAGTACTTCCAAATCCTCGTTTAATGTTTGATTAATCTTAGTTATGCTTCCGGAAATCGGGGATTTGAATGGAATAGTTTTTTGACCCTGTTTAATACTGAATAAAATTTGACCCTTTTGAACCTTCATGCCCAAATTTGGGAAATCAATTTTGTTGATGCTGCCGATTAATTTTTTCGCAAAATCGTCCAACCCAACTTTTACAGTTCCATCTTGCTCAACTGAAGCCCATGTGTGTGTATCCGAAATAAATACACCGCCTGGAATTGCAAATTCACCTTTACCGATTGATTCAGGTTCCGAGAGATGCGCCACATGAACACGCGGTTTCAATTCCTTGTGAATTCTATCCTGCCGTTTAATAAGTGAATTTTTTGTGAACTCTAACAATTCATCTTCAGTAAATGGTTTTTGAACATAATCCATTGCGCCGTACTTCATACAATTAACTGCAGTTTCAACAGTGGCATAACCGGTAATTATAATAACATCAATATCAGGACGTAAATACTTAACTGCTTTTGTCACTTCAACTCCATCCATTTCGGGCATTTTCAAATCAGTGAAAACAAAATCGTAATGGTTTGATTTAATCAGGTTTAGGGCTTCACCGCCTTGTTCAACAGTATCGACACTGTATCCGTCCAGAACCAATATTTTTCTAAAACTGTCCAGAATTACAGATTCATCATCAACACATAAAATCTTTGCTTTGGGATTATCAACTTCCGCTCGTTTTAACGAAACAGCCTCTTTACTATAATCTAAATTTAAGCTCTCCTGTAGAACACTTTCACGTTCTTTTCTTAATTTCTTTTCCTGAGATTTTTTTAAGAAATATCTTATTAAGATATCTGCGAGTATGAAAACGATAATTGCAGTTATGAAGAGTGGCATTTTATTTCTCCTTATAAAATCTATTTTTTATTGATAGTTATATTCTATCCGAACTGCATGGTATTAAATATTCTATTTCCTGATCCAATTCATCGGGAATAATTTTATAGAGCCAGCCATTGAAATACGGATCTTTCTCAATCAATGACATATTTGTTAATAATTGATCATTCCTTTCAATTATTCTTCCGCTGATAGATGAAAGCAAGTGATGATAAAACTCTTCATCTTCGGAAATAAATCGTGTGCAGATACTACCTTGGCTAATACTTTCGTTTACTTCCTGCATTTCTATTTTATTAAAATTACCGATTGTTTTTAAGTAGAAATCCGTTGCTCCGATTGTTACATATTCATCTGAATCTATATTGAGCCAGCATGAATAACCGAGACGGTAATATTTAGCGGGACACGGAACATAAAAGACAGATTGATCTAATGCGTTCTGCATCGATTTGGTAATATCACCGTATTTAAGTCCGCGATGTATAATACTCGATAATTCTTCAATTGAAAAAGGTTTTGGGATAAATCCGATTGCACCGGAATAAAGTGATTTTACAGCATGCTCAACAGAGGAATATCCTGTTGTAAGCACGACGGGTGTATCAGGTTTTCTAAATTCAATTTCCTTCAGCAGTTCGAAACCGTTTAATACCGGCATCATTATATCGCTGATTATTAGTCTGTATGAATTTTGTTCAAGTTTTTTTAAAGCAACTTTTACATCACTGGTTGTGTCGCACGTTAAGCCGTATAACTTTGCGGTTTTAACCACCGAATCCAATATCACCTGTTCGTCATCAATAATTAATATGTCGAAATTTCTACTCATTTTTTATATGACCGGCAGTCTTATTGTAAATGTTGTTCCTTTATTAACCTGACTTTCAACAAAAATCCTACCGTTATGATTATCGATGATTCCCCAAATAACCGAAAGACCTAAGCCCGTTCCTTTCTGACCCTTTGTTGTAAAAAAAGGATCGAAAATTTTGTATAGTTTATCTTTCGGAATACCGCTTCCATTATCAATTACTTTTACTTCAATATAACTTTGTTTTCCTCTTTGATCAATAGATTCCCACTTCTGCCATTTACATCCTTGTTTCATACAACCTCGTACTTCACCTTGGTTGGGAATATTAATTGAATAAACCGGGGAATCGCACTCGGGACACCTCATGTTTTTATCAATCAGCAGTACATCACATTCGGGACAATGGAAATATGAGTCCGAATCATCTTTTATCGAAACACCGTAGTAATGTCTGAATTTTCCATACACTGGATCAAGATTTATAATTCCCTCTACATTCGCTGATTTAACTTTCACTTTCAAAGAGGGCATTCCTTCAATACGGTAATCGTTATCAATTAAACTATGTCCGTTCGGGCATGAAGCCTGTTTAATTTGTTTTATTCCATACGGAGATAAACTAATTACATACGTTTTGATGTTTATTGTTCCGCCTCCGCTGCCTATAGCATCGACTCCATTTACTAATAAGTTAATAAATACTTGCTGCAGTTGATTATAATCGGCGGTTGTTTCCGGAAGATCGGCAAATTCGGTTTTTAGTTCCACCCGGTTTAATTTCAATTGATTGTTAATAACAGTCACCGATCTTTCAATCACCTCATTGATATTTACCCGGTTTCGTTTTGGCGTAGACTGTCTTGCAAAATCAAGCAGACCCTTTACAATTTCTCTGCTTCTTTTTGTTTCGCGGACTATAACATTTAAGTCTTCTTGCAGTTCGGGATTATCCTTTGTTCGTTTCAGCAGAAAACTGCTGTAAGTCAAAACGCCTGTTAACGGGTTATTGATTTCGTGCGCGACTCCCGCTGCAAGTTGACCCAATGAAGCCATTTTTTCCGACTGCAATAACTGCTGCCTCATATCTGACAGCTTCTTTGTCATGTTGTTGAAAGATTCGCCCAGCTTTCCTAGTTCATCGGAACTTTTATATTCAATTCTATAATTGAGGTTTCCGACGGCAATAGTATTTGTAGCTTTCACTAATTCTTTAACAGGCTTGTCAACAATTCGTCTTATAATCATCAGAATAATAAAAGAAATTAAAACGATGGAGACAACTGCAAAGATTAAAACCCGTATCTGACTTGAAGCAATCTGTTTTTCAACCGGTTGTAAACCAACAGTAATATCGAGTACTCCTAGTACAGACTGCTGTGATGAATGTGCGTGACATTCGGCTTCCCAGCAGGAGGGTTCGTTATAAATTGGATTTATTATTCCAAGCTGTCTCGACGAAGCAATATCCGGTTTATAAATTCTTGTCCGGTCTCCAATAGATAATTTTTCTAACGGTTGATTTTCCGCATGACATACATAACACGCTTCGGCATTTTTATCAAGCATTGTCCCGATTTCCAGCGAGTCTGCGGAATAAATAACTTCACCCAATTTATTTAACACTCTAACGCTTCTAATGTTGGGCTCTTCACCGATAGTATTGATAATATTATAGATATGCTCCCTTCGATTAGCAAGCATATCAAACCTGGTACTCTTCTTTATTGTTTCGCTTAATTGATTTGCATGTCTTTCAACTTCTTCAATAAGCACGTCTTCTTGTGCGGCAATATTCAAGTACGCATAAATACTGAGAATTAATACAGTAGTTAGGGAGACTGCAATTATAAGTTTAAGTCCTATTTTGCTAATAAGTTTCAAATTATTCTCATTTTTTAAATTTCTTCACCAGGCATAAAATCCGGGTAAGTTACATCTTCATCATGACACATGCTGCATGTCGGCTTTTTGAAATTATTATTTTCATGACAAACTTCACAATCATTTCCTTCATGACTTTCACTGAGGATCAAACCTGTAATTTTATGATCAAAATTACCGGGTGACCAATCTGTGTGGCAAGTTCCGCAATTATCGTTTAATCCTTTGAATCCATCCTTGCCGTGACACGACTTACAATCAATATTTTTATGATACTTGTTAAGATCAAAACCCGTGATGAGTTCATGATTAAATCGCGGTCTTTCTTTTTTAATATGGCAGTTTGTACAATCATCCTCCGTGTCGTGGCACTCGGAACATACTCTGTGTAATTGATCCAATGTGGGTTCTAATTTCAATGGAGTGGTATCATGGCAGCTTGCACAGCTTGAATTTGAGTGGCATGAGGAACAATCCAGGTTGAACAGGTTAACATGCTCGTCATGATAGAATGTTACAATATCACCATCATCGAACTCAGTGTTATAAACAATTTTTGTAGGCTCAATTATTTTAGGATGTTTTATTTCCGAGTAATCTTTCACTTGAACTTCATCCGCAACAATTTTTTCATTCAGTAAATGGCAAGAAGCACACTCAACTTCGTGAGTCCATTCTCTATGACAGTCAATACACTGACGGTGGTATGCACCTTTTAAATCCGGTTTATTCAAGTCGGTTCGACTTCTTGAATTTTCGTGACATTCCTGGCAGCCTAAAATTACTCCGGGAGGATTATAATGATGACAAAGCTGACAGCCGCCTGCCATGTTCGACATTTCGGCATGAAGCCTATGCGAAAAAACAACCGGTGCATATAAATCGGATTGTTCTTTTAGTTCATCAAGAACTATAACTTCCGGAGCATCTTCTACCGGGTGCTGCAACGTAACCATGTGAGTACGCGGACAAGTATAGAGACACGGATCATCCTTTGTTGGTATTTCACATGAATGGCAATAATTACATTCAAGTGATTTTGCCATCGGGTGTTGTTCTAATTCTTTCTGCGCATAAATTGATGCAGAAATAAACACTAATATTATTATTGATATCTTTTTCATTAGATCATACCTCTCACTGAAAATTTAGTTTGAGGAGCAACATCTTTTTGTGGGTGACTAATAACTGGAAATATTTTTACCATTAGTCTATATAGAAGAACCTCAATTGAAATAAATCCTACAGTAACAGCAATTTCTCCAACAGAAGGAAAATATGTCGTCATTTCGTACGGAGGAGTATATGCAACTAAGAATGTGTTCAATCGATTCATAAAAACACCAAATATTACAAGCGAAGATGCAATGAATAATCCGGCAGGAGATTTTCGCACCTGTTCAGACAAAAACATTCGAAGCGGCACAATAACTCCGATTACAATTTCAATTGCATACATCACGCTTTCTGTAGTAATTGTAGTTAGGTAAACAAAAGTTTGTCTAATTACCATATCGCCAATTTTAAATGCCAAATATATACCTAAGATAGGACCAATAATGTTTCCAAGGTTTGTTAATATTGGCGTCTCGGGTTTCAAACCAAATGATCTTGAAGATATTAATGACTCAAAAATTACCATCGGAAAGCCAACGCCAATTGCCGAAAGTAAAAATAAAAGCGGCAGAATCGGTGTTTGCCATAGAGGGTGCATTTTTGGTCCGGCAATAATCATTAAAGAACCAAGTGAAGATTGATGCAAACATGAAAGGACAACTCCGGCAATAATAAAAACGAACATTGTTTTATCAAGTCCGCGGTCCAATGCTCTCAATAATGAATCGACTGTTTTGTTCAGCCTAGAGAGGAGCCCGGGTAAGTTTACTCTTCCAATAAACCGTTCGGCAACAATTGGGAGAAACTCAATGTAGAGGACGGTTAAATAAATCATTACACAGATACCAACTTCAAATAGTACCGATGTACCGTTCCACATGATTAGCGGATGCCAAATGTAATAGTAGCGTCCTAAATCCATGGCGACGCTGACTGCAACAAATGTGTAGCCTAATAGAGCAGTTAATAATGCGGGTCTGATAATAGCATGATAATGTTCTCTGTGCCAAATATGTCCGAGAGCAGCGCTGGTAAAGCCGCCTGCAGCAAGTGCTACACCCAATGCGACATCCAGTCCAATCCATATTCCCCATGGATGTTGGTTATCCAGGTTTGTAACTGCACCAATACCGCCGATAAATCTTATTGCCAAGAAAACTAATCCTATCGCCGCCAATACAACAAATACCATCACTCCAGGTGTAAAATATTTCTTTTCTATAGGAGCCGGTTTCATAAAGTGTTCCATAAATTAGTCTCCTATTCTTCTTTTGATTTTTCTTTTTTCTTATTTAGCCACATAACTCCGCCTAACAATGCATAAAGCGAAATTGGTGGAACGAAGTATGCAAAAATTCCATGCTGGATTGATTCCGATACGCCCGGTGCAGGATCTTCGCCTAATTTTGGAAAATCGAGTTCTTGAAAATCTCTTCCGGATAAGTACATCCAAGAAGTTCCGCCTACTTCAGTATCACCCAAAATAGAATCGATATACCTATCAGGGTAATTCTTTATTTTTTTCCTGGCAACTTCAATTAAATCTTTCCTTCTGCCATAAGTCAAAGCTTCAACCGGACAAATTTCCACACATGCAGGTAATTGACCTTGGGTGGTTCTTTCTATGCAGAAATCACATTTTTTAATATCAGGCTGCAATGCTTTGTCGTATTCGAAAGCCGGAATTTGAAACGGGCAGGCAATCATACAGTACCTGCACCCAATACATTTTTCCGTATCCCAAACAACCGAGCCGCTTTCATCTTTTGAAAATGCGCCGACAATACATGCAGATAAACATGCAGGTTCATCACAGTGCATGCATTGTACTTTTACATTAGTGGGTAATTTGGTCGGATCGGGATTTGAATATTCATTAACAACCGTTAAGGCTTTGTCATCGGGTCTTCGCATCTTTTCATAAACTGATCGGTCTTCATAACTTTCGATATCACCAGCCGGTAAATCATGAGCAGTTTTACATGCCCATTCACATTTTCTGCATCCAATACAAACTGTTGTGTCAACTAGTACACCCATTCTGTCTTCTGAAATAACATGCCTGGTCTGAGCTTTTGTATCTTTTGACTTTAGACCTGTTATTCCAGCTCCAATCAATGCAGAGGTCTTTAAAAAACTTCTGCGATCTTGTTTGAGCATGGTATACTCCTAATTAAGTAATTGATAAAGTCTGATCATAATTTTTCGAACTATAATGGGGAGATGAATAAATGAACGTGTTTGTGATTTTCGTAAAAAACTTCAATAAAGTAAAGATTAAAATAATCATCATTTGTAGTTCCGATAAAAGGACTTAAAAACATAAAATCGGATAATCCGGTCATACTAATCTACTATAGATCAAAATGACATGCAAAGAGAATAGCTTTACACTATAAACGATTTCGAGGCAGGATAATTTAAGATTCTGATTAACGGATATTATTTAAAAAGAAAATACTTTTCCTAAAAGATGTAAAGAAAATATTTGATTAAACCACATATTTTTATTTACTTATGTGGATAATAATCTGAAAAATCATGAAAAAACGCTTCTTTGTAACCCATCTTAAAAATAAGATTATTTTGTATATAGGAACCACCTTTGGTTTACTCCTCATTGGTATCATTACCGTTTTTACTATTTACCTTTATGAGCAATTATTAAGCGACAATAAAGAAAAAATGATGCAGCATGTTCAGAATGCAGCAAATAAAGTTGAACTGGGCAATTCGGAGGCAATTGAGGTTTCTCAAATTGTTGCTACTGCTCAACATTCAGGAATGTTCGGCAGCAGGATTGAGTCTGTTGAATTACTTTTGGATATTCTAAAAAGTTACCCTCAATTCACCGGTATATCGATCGGCTATGAACCTGATGCCGACGGTTTGGATTATATGTATGTAGATGATGAATCAGAATATGCTGTATTAATGACCGATGAAGGAAGATTTATTCCATACATTTACCGTGATCTTGTTGATAATGAAACGATTCGGATGGAAGAATTAATTGATATGAATTCAAGTATGTATTATGCAGGCGTTAAGAAAAGACATGCGATGGATCCCAA
Source organism: Melioribacteraceae bacterium (assembly GCA_021740785.1). Lineage (GTDB taxonomy): Bacteria > Bacteroidota > Ignavibacteria > Ignavibacteriales > Melioribacteraceae > JAIOZI01. Next base: position 85,185 of record JAIOZI010000003.1, on the reverse strand, counting down.
CTTCGAATCTATGGTTACCGAACCTTATATATATAATGATAAAATGATGGTTGAGCAATGCACGCCTCTCGTTGTAAATGGAATGTTTGCCGGTGTTACCTGCGTTGATCGCGCTCTTTTCGAAATTGATAATTTTATAAATAAACTCAAGCCATATGAATCCGCAGATTTTTTATTAATCAGCAGGGAAGGGAAAATAATTTCCTCATCTATTGATAAAGATATGCGGACAAGATATTACAATGATGTTTATTTGAACGAAACAATTCGAAAATTTTATATAGATAAAAACACTGATGTAATTATGGAAACTGATCCGATGAACGGTGAGCAGTATTATTATTCCTCTGCACAAGTTCCAACCGGTCAGTGGCTCGTGGTAATGAGGGTTTTGAGCAGTGAAATATTAAACCCAATTTTATTGGTAATTATTATTGAATTAATCGTTACGTTATTTGGCGCTGTAATTTTAATCTATATCCTAACCAGGATTGCCAAATCAATAACTGACCCTGTTACGCTTGCATTGAATACAACCGAGAAAATAGCCGCCGGAGATCTTTCAATCAATTTTGAGGAACAAGGATTTGATGAAACTGGCAAATTAATTAATTCGATTAAATCAATGGGTAAAAATATTACCGAAATAATCACCAAGGTTAAAGATTCATCTGCTAATGTTTTCCGGGCGGCAAATGATATTAATAAAAATTCGGAAAATGAATTAAACACTGTTAAGGAGTTCAGCCAGTACACATCAAGTATAATTGCTTCGTCAAAGCAAATTTCTTCTACCGCGCAGGAACTTGCAAATACCATGACCCGCATCAACAGGTCTGCATTAGATAACGTTGAATATGCGAACTTCGGTTACAGGGCGCTTTCGGATGTTGAAGGTAAAATGAATAACCTAATTCATTCCACATCAAGAATTTCAAAAAAACTTTCAGTGCTAAGTGATAAAACAGGAAACATCAACTCGGTTATCACAGCGATAAATAAAATTGCCGATCAAACTAATTTGCTTTCATTAAACGCCGCAATTGAAGCGGATAAAGCAGGAGAATACGGCAAAGGTTTTGCCGTTGTAGCTAAAGAAATAAGGACTCTTTCAAATCAAACATCTGAAGCAACCTTTCAAATTGAACAGACTCTTAAAGAAATGCAGGCTGCAGTTAATACTGGTGTGATGGAAATGGATAAGTTTAACGAGGATGTAAGGCAAATTGTTCTTGCGGTTAAAGAAATTATTACAAATCTATCCGAAATAATTATTGAATTTCAAGATTTAACGCCGTCTTTTGAGATGGTGTTGGAAGGTATGGATTCACAAGCAGAAGGGGCTTCTCAAATAAGTAAATCTATTTTTGAATTAGATAGAAGCGCGAGAGTAACAATTGATTCGCTAAATGAATTTTTTACTGCAACTCACGAATTGGATAACTCTATTGAAGAACTAAACATGGAGATTTCCAGGTTTAAATTACAATAAGATGACGATACAAAAATATCTGCCGAGAAAAATAAGAAGTAAGCTGTTTGTTTATGCGGGGTTAACATTTTTAATAATTGTTTCCTTCGTTGTGGGTATATACATTTATCAAATGCATTCAAACCTGCTGGAGGATAATGAAGAAAAACTGTTGAAAAATGTAGAGAACCTTGCATTAAAAATTCAAAAGAAGAATTTGGATGCTGTTACAGTCTCGAGAATTTTATCTAAAACTCAGAGGCATTATTACTATGGTAAGATTGAAAGTACAATTGAAAACGGCATTAATGTTTTAGAGCGTAATAAAGAATTAACAGCAGTGTTTTTTGCTTTCGAGGATAATTCTAAATTCCCTAATTATATCGGTAAGTATTTCTCAGCGTTCAATTCAAAAGGTGAGTTCGCACCTCATATTAGTCGTACCGAAAACATTCATTCGAGTAAAAGCATAACTGCTTTAAAAGACGTTAAAAGTGAAGTTTTTTATGAAATTGCAAAAGAGAATTTTCAGAAAAGAAAAGCCGAAGAATATTTTATTAGCCGGGTAGAAAACAATGAACAAAATATTACAATTCGATACAGCTACCCGATAATAATTGACAGTACTTTTATAGGAGTCTGCGGTGTTGAACGCAAATTGCCGGAATTTGAATCTATGTTTGATAGATTTCAATCCTTCAAAGCAGAAGGATATATTTTGGTTGATAATTTGGGATTTGTAATTAACTCATCGATGGATACAGGGATGAGATCCAAAAATATTTCGGATGTAGTTTACAGTAATATTTTAACCGATTTTTTTTCCAAGGATTATTCCTCATGGATACTTTCTTCTGACCCGGTTGACGGCGAAGAATATTATTACGCTGAATCAAAAGTCGAAACCGGGAATTGGACGCTTGTACTCAGGATTGCGGAAGAAGAAATTCTAGCTCAGGTTCAAAAACATATTAACATTGCAATCTTTCTTTCATTTATTGGAATAATTTTCGCGTTATTTATTTTTATCAACATTACCAACTCGATAATCAAACCGCTTCAAAAAGCTATTTCGGCTGCAGCGGAAATTTCGGAAGGGAATCTCTTAACAGAAATTAAAGTTACCTCTTTCGATGAATCGGGCAGATTGCTGAGAGGAATTCACAGGATGAAATCAAATCTTGCTCATTTAGTTGACCGAATCGATTCTGCAGTTTTAAAGGTGAAATCGATTGCAAACAAAATTGAATTGAACGCAGGCAATCAGCAAAAAAGAGTGAGAAGGTTTAATGAATTTACTTCCGATATAGGTGTTGCGAATAATCAGATATCTGCAACTTCAAAAAATTTGATGCAATCGATGAACAAAGTTTTTGAATCGGCGTCAAGTACCTCAGACAAAGCCAAACATGGTCATGATTCAATTTCTGAGATGGAAAATAAAATGTCTCAATTGGTTAAAGCAACAAGGGAAATTTCAAACAAATTGCAAAACCTTCATGATAAATCAGTTCAGATTACATCGATTATAACAACAATCAATAAAATAGCTGATCAAACTAATTTGCTTTCTCTTAATGCAGCTATTGAAGCAGAAAAAGCCGGCGATTACGGCGATGGATTCTCGGTCGTTGCTTCCGAGATAAGAAGATTATCTGATCAGACAACCAACTCAATTGTTGATATTGAAGAGATAATTTTGGAAATGAAGAATGCTGTGGGTGGCGGAGTAAAAGAAATAAATAAATTTTCAGAGGAAGTTTCCTTTACTGTTAACGAAGTTAATGAAATTAGTTCGCAGCTCGGAAGTATAATCAAAGGTTTCAGCGGGATTGTGCCGCAGTTCAATAATATTTTGGAAGGAATGGATTCACAAGTATTGGGAACACAGCATATTAAAGAATCGATTTCAGAGTTAAACGAAAAATCAAAATCATCATTATCAATAATTGATAATTTCAGTGCATCGATTGAGAGACTGAATGATACTGTATCAGTTATGCAGAAACAAATTCAAAAGTTCAAGATACGATAGATATGAAGCTAAGATTAAAACATAGGATAATTATATTAGTCGGTCTTTCCGCACTCGCCCCGGTATTTATTATTCTAATACTTTCTTCTTTTATGGAGAACCGGGTATCATCGAATATCGATGATAAAATTCAAATTATAACCGAAGAAAATGTATTACAGAAAGCCGAACAAATACACGGGCTTTGTGAAACGACCAACACAATATTTACTAAAGAGATTGAGTACAATCTTCAATTTATACGTTACTTGGTAAAACTGGAAGGTGGAATTAATCTTGCAAAAGATTACACAACATGGGAAGCGGTTAATCAATATACTCATGAAAAAATAGCAGTAGATTTACCTAAAATGCAGATCGGGAATACTTGGTTTGGAAGAGACACAACTTTCAATCAAAAAATGCCGATCGTTGATGAGGCTGCAAAACTTAGGGATGGAGATTATACTATATTTCAACGAATGAATGATGCCGGTGACATGCTGCGTGTTGCAACTACTGTTAGAAAACTAGACGGCAGCAGGGCGCTTGGAACTTACATTCCGAAAGTAAATCCGGATGGAAAAATGAACCCGGTAATCAGTACGGTGCTTTCCGGCAGAACTTACCGGGGTAGAGCCTTTGTTGTTAATGCATGGTATCAAACTGCTTATGAACCGCTCTTTAATAACAACGGTGAGGTTTTCGGTATTCTCTTTACGGGAGTTAAACAAGCCGAGCTTGAGAATGTGGGCGAGATAATTCAACATATGAAAATTGGTAAAACCGGCTCTGTTATTGTGATTAGCGGTTCGGGTGAAAAACGCGGACATGTACTGTTTTCAGCCGACGAAAATTTGATTGATAAAAACATGCTGGAATTTACTGATCCGGACGGGAATTATATTTTCAGAAATATGATTGCCGGATGTGCAAATCTCGAAGGTAATGAATCTTTCACTACTAGTTTTGTCACCGTAGATGACAGCACAGGAAATAATATCAAGAAAGTTGCGGGCGTTAGTTATTTCAAACCGTGGGATTGGATGATTGTTCCCATTTCATCGGAGGAAGATTTTGGCGATTTTACTAAAGAAATTTCGGATTCACTTTCGGATTTGTTTTGGAGTGTACTTTTCGGGGGATTAATTATTCTTGTTTTTACTGTAATGTTTGCGATTCGTTCCGGTTCCAGGATTGCTGAACCAATTACGAGGTTAACCGATGTTGCATCATTAATTGCAAAAGGTGAAATATCGGCAGCCGGGAAAATGCTTTCCGGTACAAAGATTAAAAAATCTTTATTGCAGAAGATGAAAATTCTTAGTTATGTTAATATTGAATCGGAAGATGAGACCGAAAAACTTTTATTTGCCATTTCTAAGATGACGGAATCGCTTCGCTCATTGGTAAGTAAAATTCATACTTCAAGTGACACTTTGAAACTTACATCTCATGAGATTGCCGTTACATCAAAGCAGCAGGAAAGAACAGCCGGAAGTTTAAATACAACAACCAATGAGATAGTTGCGACTTCTAACCAAATTACTGCTACGGCGAAAGAATTAGCTAATACAATGAACGATGTAACCAAGGTTTCGGGAAGCACAAAAGTACTGGCTGATGAAGGCAATAAGGGAATTGATGAAATGAGTTTGACTATGGACAGGCTGGTAAAAATGAGTAAAGTGGTTTCCGAAAAACTGAATGCAATCAATAATAAATCGCATGATATAAATGATATAATTGCTGCCATTACCAAGGTGGCTGATCAAACTAATTTGTTATCACTTAATGCTGCCATCGAGTCGGAAAAAGCCGGTGAATACGGTAAGGGTTTTGCAATTGTTGCAAATGAAATTAAGCGGTTGGCAAACCAAACAGCAGTTTCTACTTTAGACATTGTAACGATGATAAACGAAATGCAGTCGGTTGTTGATGACGGTGTAAATGAGATGGATAGATTTTACATTGAACTTGACGAAGGGGTTAATAAAGTTAATAGAATTAATACGGTGATTGAACAGATTATTGATAATGTACAGGACTTGACACCAAGATTCACATCGGTTAATGAAGGAATGCAGAATCAAACACTTGGCGCCGAACAGATAAACGTCGCAATGAAAGATTTAAATGATGCATCTCGTGAATCGTTAGAATCAATTAAGGAATTCAGAAATGCAATCAAGCAGTTGGATGAATCAGTGAAATCATTAACTTCTGAAATTACTCATTATAAAATTGACGAATGATGCTTAAAAGGATATAAAAATGAGGCTAACAACACTTTTAAAAATGTTTATCGGATCAAGTATTATTCTTTCACTTGTAACGATTTTTCTTTTGCTTCTCTATGATTTTAGTCTTGAACGTGAACGGGATATGATTAACTCGAAGGCTGATCTTTCTAAAATCGTAAGAGAGTTTGAAGATAAAATTGATCAGCTTGCTTCGCTTGCCTTAAATTATGTGGATAAACAGGAAGAAATTTATAAGAAAAATTATTTCAGTGAAGTAAACGACAATTTGACGCGCGAGTTACTTTTTAATCGAATAATTAAGCATGGGCTTCCTGAACAAATAATTAATTCGTTTCAAAAAGTAAAAGATCTATCCGATTTTATTGTTGATTTGGATAAACGGGCGATGGAAATGGTTGATAATGAAGAATTCAGAAAAGCGGATGAAGTTATTAACGGATCAAATTACGATTCGGAATTCAGAAGAGTTAAAACAGCATTAAGTGAGTTTGATGAGTTGACTTCAAACTGGAAACAAGCGGAAGTTGACAAGATTGCAGTTGTTACGAATTCCTATATGATCTTGCTCAATGTATCTCTTGGTCTATTAATTTTGCTCTTTATTAGCGGTTTAGTAATAGTATATAAAAAGTTAAAACCGCTTACTGATGTTAATAATAAGTTTGATGAGCTTGCCTCAAATTCAGGTGATCTTACCGAAAGAATACAAATAAAAGAACAAAATGAAATCGGTATGCTTGCCGTATCATTCAATGCATTTATGGAACACTTGCATGAGATGATTTTCAAAATAAAAGAATCCGGTATCCAGATGAAAACTTCAGTTACGCAGATATCGGCGAGCACAAAAGAATTGGAAGCTACTGTAAGTGAACATGCATCAACGATGAATCAAATTGTTAAAACAACAGGGAATATCAGCGACCAATCTTCGGAATTAAGTAAGACGGTTGAAGAGGTCTCCGGGATGTCAAAAAATGCAGCCGCATCGGCAGAGCACGGAAAAGAAAGTATTGTTCAGATGGACTTGGTGATGGAACAGTTGAAAAGTGCATCGAATACTATTTCCGATAAACTGGCTCTCATAAATGATAAAGCGCTTAACATTTCCAAAGTTATCACTACAATCAATAAAATTTCCGAGCAAATAAATTTACTTTCATTAAACGCTGCCATTGAAGCCGAAAAAGCAGGTGAATACGGAAAGGGATTCTCTGTTGTTGCACGTGAAGTCAGGAGACTGGCAGATCAGACTGCAGTAGCTTCTCTCGATATAGAAAAGATTGTTAAAGAAATGAAATCAGCCGTCTCCGAAGGTGTAATGGGCATGGATAAGTTTACTAAAGAGGTGCAGCGCGGTGTTGACGAGGTTAGAGATGTGAGCGAAACCATGAACAACGTTATTGATAACGTTCAAGAATTTATTCCAAAGTTTATAAGTGTCAACCAAGGAGTAACTGCTCAAAATGAAAATGCCGGGATCATTAATGAAGCCATAACACAAATGACCGATGCGGCAAAACAGACAGCGGACGCTCTGCGCGAAACAAATTCGGCATTAACACAATTAAATGATGCTGCCAGAACTCTGCAGGTTGAGGTTGGCAGATTTAATATTGAAAAAGGATAGTTGAATTGCAGTTATTATTATTTGAATTGGAAAAACATTTTTTTGCGCTCGATTCCAAAGAGGTTATAGAAATAATACCTTTATTGAAATTAACGAGCATACCCAAAGCACCGGGTTATGTAAAAGGTGTTTTCAATTACAGAGGCACCGCAGTACCTGTAATTGATTTATCCAGTTTAATCGAAAATACTGATACACCTAATATTCTAAGTTCCAGAATAATTTTGGTCAATTATAAATTTAAAAATGATAAAAAAATACTGGGAATTATTTCACGCAGGGTGGTGGAAATCCTAAAGGTTGATGATAATTTAATTGATGAAGTTCAGTTAAATAATGAGGAAAGCAAGTTTTTAAGTAAAGTCATCAAATTTGAAAAAAGAATGGTGCATATTGTGGAAGTAACTAATTTGCTTAATGAAAATGTAAAGAATCTATTGTTCAGTGAATAATGAAAAAAATTGAGAAAGAAATAGAGAGTAAGAAAAATTGCTGGACGAGTATTGGCGTCTGGGGTGACTCAAGCTGTAAGGAGTTGGAAAAATTCATCCACTGCCGCAATTGCCCTGTTTTTTCGGATGCCGGATTAAATTTATTCGAACAAGAACACCCGTCCGGTTATATCGATGAATGGACGAATGTAATATCAAAAGAAAAAGATATTTCGTTGGTCGACGAACAGACTTTCCTTGTATTTCGTCTGGGTGATGAATGGTTTGGAATAAGTTCGAAATTTATTTTTGAAATAATGGAGTTAAAAACCGTTCATAGTCTTCCGCAAACAAAGGATATTATTATTAAAGGAATTGTGAATGTAAGGGGAGAGATAAAGATTGCAATTAGTCTGCACGATCTTTTTACAATTGAAGAACAGAAAAGTAAAAAAGAGAAAACAAAAAAGATTTATAAAAGGATGATCGCAATAACGAAAGATAAAAATATTTGGGTATTCCCGGTTGATGAAATATATGGAATATTTAAACTAGGTAATAAAACACTATCCGATCCACCGTCTACAGCAAAAAATTCATCTGTTAATTTTATTAAAGGTGTTTACGATGCTGAAACTTTCAGGATAGGATATATTGACGAACAAAAATTATTTGCTACAATAATTAAGAGAGTATATTCATAAAATTATGCTCGATCTATTTAAAGCAGAACTAGAAACTAATACCCAGGTTCTTAACGAAGGTTTACTCAAACTGGAAAAGAATCCTGAACAGATTAATGAAATCGAACCATTGATGCGCGCTTCGCATTCAATTAAAGGCGCTGCGAGAATCTTGAACCTCGATAATTTTGTTCATCTTGCCCATGCAATGGAAGATTATTTTATTGCTGTTCAAGAGAGTAAACTTAAAATGGTAACTGCAGCAATTGATAAAATGTTTGAAGCCATTGATATTTTTAATTTATGTTCCCAACAGGAGGATAAAGAAATTCCGAATTGGCTGGATCAAAATGAAAATCAATTGAATAAATTAGCCGAAGAAATAAGAGATCTAATAACCGGGGAAAATAAATCCGAAGTTAAAGAGAAACCGCCTAAGGAAAATAAAAAACAGGTTGAAAAAGTAAAGCCCGTGAAGAAACAAAAAGTTGAATCCGGTGAAATAAAAGGATTGGATTCTGCGATGATCAATCTATTCAAAATTGAATTGGAAGATCAACTACAGGTTTTGAATAAGGGCTTGCTTATTTTAGAAACCGAACCTTCGGCTGCACAGGAATATGAAGAATTGATGAGGGCAGCACATTCATTAAAGGGCGCTGCTAGAATTCTTGAACTTGAAGATGTTGTAAAAGTTGCTCATTTGATGGAAGACTACTTCGTCGGAGTTCAGGAAGACAAATTTAATTTAAAAACTTCCCATGTTGATGTTTTATTAAAAGCGGTTGATTTATTTACTGAAGTTTCCAAACAGGAAGATTCACAATTATCAAGCTGGATTAATAAAAACTCATCAAAATTTGACCAGGTATCACTTCAGCTTTTGGACCTTTTCGAAAAAGATAAAACGGTTAAGAAAAAGGAAGAGGATAAAAAAGAAAAAAAGAAAGAAAAAGCAAGGTTTACCGGGAAACTTAAGGATAAGGATGATGAACAGGATTCCGAAAGAATATTAAGGGTAAGTGCGGAAAATTTAAATCGATTGGTCGGATTAGCGAGTGAATCACTCGTTGCATCACGTAATCTCCAAAACTATCTTGAAAATTTTACCCGGTTTAAATTTACGCAGGCAGAGCTATCCAAAACTTATGAAAAGATTCATGACGGATTAGAAAATATTGAATTGAATGAACGGACATCCGATTCATTTAATATGCTTCAGCAGCAAATTCTTCACATCCGCAAAAATTTTGCCGAGCTGTCGTCGGAACTGGAAATATTTTCCAGCCGATCTTCAAATCTATCAAATAGACTTTACAGGGAGGTTCTTCTCAGCCGGATGCGACCGTTTGAAGACAGCGTTAGTGATTTTCCACGAATGGTGAGGGACATTGCTAAACAGCTGAATAAAAAAGTACAGTTTATTTTGGAAGGCAAGAATACAAAAGTTGACAGAGATATACTTGAAAAGTTAAAAGCGCCTCTCACACATTTAGTCCGAAATGCCGTTGATCACGGGATTGAAACAATTGATACCCGGTTGAAAAATAATAAACCGGAAGAAGGGACGGTCAAACTCTCGGCTTCTCACCAGTCCGGAATGCTATTCATTCAATTAAAAGATGATGGCGCAGGTATAAATTTTGACAAACTGCGGAAAAAGGTAGTTGCCAAAAAATATGTTACCCTAGATATGGCGAAGGAATTAACGGATAATGAACTAACCGATTTTCTTTTTTTACCAGGGTTTTCCACAAGTGAAAATGTGACGGAAATATCGGGCAGGGGTGTTGGATTGGACGTTGTTCAGAACATGCTGCAGGAAGTTGGAGGCATTATTCGAGTTGAGAGTGAAAAAGGAAAAAATACGGTATTCAGTATGCAGCTTCCGATTACACTTTCGGTAATGAGAACATTGATTGTGAGAATTGGGGATGAACCTTACGCATTTCCGTTAACCCGTATTGATCATAGCCTTTTACTTCACCGGTCGGATATTAAATCGATTGAGAGCAAACAATTTTTTGAGATAGACGGTGAGAATATTGGGTTGGTAAATGCATCGCAGATTTTAGGGAAAGGGAAAGACCATAAACCCGGCAGGGAGTTAATGGTAATTGTAGTAAGCGACAGGACGGGCAAATACGGGCTGGTCGTTGATGAATTTGTCGGGGAGAGAGATTTAGTGGTTCACAGGTTGGATTCGCGATTAGGAAAGATTAAAGATATAAGCGCTGCATCAATTTTGGATAACGGCGACCCTGTATTAATTTTTGATGTGGATGATGTAGTGCGGTCAATTGAAGAAATTGTTTCGGGTGGAAGATTACGAAAAATATCTACATTCGAAGATGAAGAAAGTAAAGAAGACAGGAAGAGGATTCTTGTTGTTGATGATTCTATAACCGTAAGAGAAGTTGAACGTAAACTGCTCGAAGGAAAGGGTTATCTTGTAGATGTCGCAATTAACGGGATGGACGGTTGGAACTCGGTTCGTTCAAATTATTATGATTTGGTGATCAGCGATATTGATATGCCGAGGATGAATGGGTTTGAGTTCGTAACACTGATTCGAAAAAATGAAAAGACTAAAAATATTCCGGTTGTTATTGTTTCTTATAAAGATAGAGAAGAAGATAAACTACGCGGACTTGAAGTCGGAGCAAATTATTATTTAACAAAGAGCAGTTTTCATGATGATACTCTTATTAATGCCGTCCAAGAATTAATAGGGGATCCGGACAGATGAGAATTGCGATTGTAAATGATCTTAAAATTGCCGTTGAGACATTGAAGAGGGTGGTTTTATCCATTCCCGGATATGAAGTAGCATGGGTTGCTTGGGATGGGCAGGAGGCTATTGACAAAATTCAAGATGATAAACCGGACTTAGTATTGATGGATTTAATTATGCCCGTCATGGATGGAGTTGAATCAACCCGGAGAATCATGCAAACATGCTCGGTTCCCATTTTAGTTGTAACTGCTTCGGTTAGAGGCAATTCGCCGAAAGTTTTTGCCGCTATGGGTTATGGGGCGCTCGATGCCGTCAAAACACCAAAGCTTGGAATTAATGGAAGTTTGGAAGGCGCCGAGGTATTGGTTGAAAAGATTAAGGTTATCAGCAGGCTGATTGGAAAAAGAGCCGATGGTTTTGACACGACGGTTGAGTCCTTCCAAAGGGAAATTGCAAAAACTGATCTGCCCACTCTGGTTGTTATCGGTTCATCAACCGGCGGTCCAAAAGCACTCTCTGAAATCTTGACGGAAATCCCGGCAAATTTTCGATCTCCAATTGTGATTATTCAGCATGTTGATGAATCATTTGCAAATGGATTAGCCGAATGGCTGAATCATTACTCTAAATTAACAGTAAAGATCGCTAAGAACGGTCAGTCGCCTCGTCCGGGAACTGTATTTATTGCAGGTACAAATGATCATTTAATTTTAAAACCGAATTTAACATTTGAATATACACATGAACCCGCAAGCTATCCTTATCGTCCTTCGGTTGATGTCTTTTTCAATAGTGTAGCGGAAAACTGGTATGGAAAAGTTGTTGCAGTTATATTGACAGGAATGGGAAAAGACGGTGCAAAAGGAATGTTGAGTATAAAGAAATCCGGTATGACTACAATCGCGCAGGATAAAGATACATCCATTGTTTACGGTATGCCTAAAGCTGCATTTGAAGCAGGTGCTGTTGATAAGGTTTTACCGTTGAATAAAATTGCTGAACAAATAATCAAATCAGTCTGAAAGGTTTATTATGAAAGTAACAACTGTAAAAGACAAAATAACCTCTGAACTTACAGAGCATAAAATAAAAGTACTCTTAATCGACGATCAAAAAATAATCGGCGAAGCTGTAAGGCGGATGCTTGTTGACGAAAGCGATATTGAATTTCATTTTTTACAAGATCCTACTAAAGCTATTGAGACGGCTAATGAATTGACTCCGACTGTCATCTTACAAGATCTCGTTATGCCGGAGATCGACGGATTGATGCTGGTTAAGTTTTTCAGGGGAAATGAATCAACTAAAGACATTCCTTTAATTGTTCTTTCTTCTAAAGAAGAAGCGAAAACAAAAGCCGAAGCGTTTGCCCGGGGAGCTAATGATTACCTTGTAAAATTGCCCGATAAAATAGAACTAATTGCAAGAATCAGGTATCACTCCAAAGGTTACATAAATTTACTTCAGAGAAATGAAGCACATGATGCAATGATTGCTTCACAGAATGCTCTTAAAGAAGAAATTGCGGAAGCTGCGGATTATGTCCGTTCACTGCTTCCTGAAAGATTAAATAATGGAATCAAATCTGATTGGAAATTTATTCCCTCAACAACATTGGGAGGCGATTCTTTCGGGTACCATTGGATTGATGAAGATAATTTTGCAATCTATCTGCTTGATGTATGCGGGCATGGTGTCGGCGCCGCTTTACTTTCGATATCAGCTATGAATGTGCTGCGTTCGGCGTCTCTTCCTGATACTGATTTCCGCGAACCGGGCTCCGTGCTCACGGGTTTGAATAATGCATTCCCGATGGAAAAACAGGATAACAAATTTTTTACAATTTGGTACGGGGTTTACAATAAGATTAATCATGAAATAAAATTTTCAAGCGGAGGTCATCCCCCGGCGGTTTTGTTAACTGGGGAATCTGTTGACAATCACGAAGTGCATCAATTATTTAATAAGAATTTAGCAATTGGTTACTGGCCTGATTTCCAATTTAAATCCAATTCGATAAAATTAGGAAACTACTCTAAAGTATTTATTTACAGTGACGGCTGCTTTGAGGTAAATCAGCCGGATGGTGACATGATGTCAATGGAATATTTCATTGATTTGCTTTCAAAAAGCGAAGGGGTTGATGATATACTAAAACAAATCCGTGAAATTAAAGGTGATGATGATCCATTCGATGATGATTACTCAATGCTGGAAGTTGATTTGTCAAAATCTTAATATGCAATCAATTGTTTCATGCTTCCGATATGAAAAATCGGTAAATGATTTTTTTTTGAATTTCGTCGTTAACTCACAATTGATAACAGTTTGTACCTAGTTAAAAATGATATTGCAATTGAAGAAAAGTTGAATAATAGCTGGCAGTTGTGTTGTTGAAAGTTATACCGTAATCCATTCCCGCACCCAATGAAAAACCATTCGATTTATTTTTGTGTAAATCCATTCCAATCACAATTGTAAATGATGCCCCGGTATTCCAAACATCCGTGTCTGAGAATGTCCTGTCGTTCAACATTATTATTCCGGCGCCCTCTTCAATGTAAACTGCGTCGCTGATAATTTGATCAATAAAACCTTGTATTCCGAAGACATGCATATAAGGGTAATATCTCCCGGTACTATTTTCAGGAAGCAGGTAATTAATCTTTTTGGTGAATAAGTAGCTCATCCGAATAGAAACATCTTTGCTGAAGAATGTGAGGAAATCAATAAATATTTTTGAGGTAAACGCTGTCTGTGAGGGAGAATTTCCTTTTAAGTATCCAACACCGAATGAAGCGCCGGTGCTCAAATTCTTAATTTGTGCATTTGCAATTGAGCCGGCAAAAATTAAAATGAAAATCGTAGTAGTAATTATTTTCATAATCTTTTATTTTATAAAAAATAAATATCCTTTTAAGTACTGGTAACCGGAAAGCAGAAATCAAAATGCTTTATTCAATTTTCGGCAATACAGTTTCGTATTAAACTAGACATTAAAATAATAAACAATAGAGAGATCGCAAATGCAAAATAAATTATATCTTTATCGCGCAAATGTTGTAAAAGTTTACGACGGCGATACAGTAACGGTCGATATAGACCTTGGTTTTAAAACATTAATCAAAGGAGAGAAGATAAGATTGCACGGAATTAATGCTCCGGAAATTAGAGGAGAAGAAAGAAATGCTGGATTAAAATCCAGAGATTTTTTACGTGAAATGATTCTAGACAAAGATGTAATTATCGAAACGGTAAAAGATAAAAAGGGTAAATACGGCAGGTATCTCGGCAAAATTTTTGTGGAAGAAAATGGAAAAATCATTAATGTAAACGATGAGTTGGTAAGGAAAGGTCTTGCCGTGTACAAAGAATATTAATCCCCCAAAAAATCATTGCTAATAAACTTTTTGCCGCTGATCGCTCATAAAGTGTAGATTTACCAATGGAAAATCCGGGTAAAATTTATTCTTCCGGTGGATCCATGACAATCCATAAAATTAAGTAAAGCAGCAGCCCGGGAAATATAATTGTAACCATCGAAAGGAAAGTCCAAACAACACGTACTACCCAAGGTTTTATGGATAATTTTTCAGCAATTCCCCCGCACACACCCGCAAGGTAGCGGTCGCTTGATCTTTTTAGTTTTATCAATTTATTATCACTCATCAACAATGACTTAACGATTTGGGAAAATATAAATTAATTTATTCTCTCCCAAATGAATAAGATTAATTAAATATTAATAAAATACTGCAAGCCAAATTGTTTTCGTATTCGGTTCCGTCATTTCAACCCGGTGTTTTTGGTGAGCTGGAATATTCAGGTAGTCGCCCTTTTGTAATTTATATCTATTACCGTTATCAAAAAGAATTTCAGAACTTCCGGAAAGCAAAAGAACCATTTCATTTTTATCTTGATCATACCAAAAACCCGGCGGGGAAGCATGTCCTTCTGAAATAATTCTCTCAACTTTTACATTTTCTTTCTCAACTAGGATGTTGAATATTTCCTCTTCTTGATGAACCGGGATATCATCAAAAATATTTTTGACACTCATCGTTTATTCTCTTCATTTATAAGTTGAATAAATATATGAAATATTTATGTGGAGAGTGTGCATTTAGAAGAATGTTTTTTTTCATCTGAATAATTTTTACTATTTTGATATTCAATTCATTCATTGTATTGAAGGCTTAATGAATTCTTTCGCATTTCAATTAAAAAACGATTTAGACGAGCTCAACAAACTAGCAGCCAAATTAGAAGAAATCGGCGAGAAGCTTTCTTTACCTCAAAAGGTTCAATTCGATGTCAACCTTTCACTTGATGAACTAATAACCAATATAATCTCATATTCATTTAAAGATGAAAAAGAACATTTAATCGATTTTGTTGTTGAATTAGAAGATAATAAATTAATAATAACAGTTACAGATGACGGCAATGAGTTTGATCCCTTTGCAAAACCGGATCCGAATCTTGATACTTCAGTAGAGGAAAAACATATTGGCGGACTCGGGATATTTTTTATCAAACAAAAGATGACTGAATATTCGTATAAAAGAAATAATAAAAAAAACATAGTAACATTAGTTAAAAAAATAGATTAAGATTATTATAAATTGGAGGAGTAATGGATATAAAAGAAGAAAAAAATGAAAAGTATTTTGTCTTAAGTATTGTCGGCAGACTTGATGCAAGTACAGCCGGTGCTTTCGAAGAAAAGCTGTTATCGGTAATTGACAGCGGCGAGAAAAAACTTCTGATTAATTTCGGTGAACTCGATTACATAAGCAGTTCGGGTTTGAGAGTATTGTTGGTTGGAGCTAAAAAAGTAAAAGCTCTCGAAGGTAAAATTGCTCTTTGTGATTTGAAGAGTCATATCATGGAAGTTTTTGAAATTGCCGGGTTCACGCCAATTTTTGATATTTATTCAACTTATGAGGAAGCTATAAATTCTTAATAAAATTCAGAGAAGATATGTCTACTAATAAAAATACTTATCAAATAGCTAATATTTCGGTAGTTGCAAAGGTTGATTACCTGCCTGTTGTAACCGGCTTTGTTAGAGATGCAGCACGGAAAATCGGGCTTCAGGAAAGCGATGCAAACCGGTTGGAATTGGTTGTTGAAGAAGCTTGTTTGAATGTGATTGAGCATGCATTCGAACCCGGGGAACAGGGATACTATACCGTAACTCTCGACCGTAAGCCAACTCGATTGGATATTGCTGTTGAAGACATGGGACTGCCTTTTGATTTTACAAAAATGGAAGATGCCGGTGAGGCTGGACTTGGTGCAATTTTGATGCGTGCCTTTGCAGATGAAGTTAAATTTACAAATCTCGGCAGAAAAGGCAAGAGGGTTGAACTTGTTAAATATCTTCCCTTCAAAGATGTTGAGGAATATATATCCGAAGATGAAATCGATAAATTTAAAAATGCACCGCCTGCTGATCCGGATGAAGAACTTTACTTTGATTTGATGATTCCCGATCAAGCCGTTGATCTGGCTCGATGCGTGTATCGATCATACGGATATTCATATCCAAACGATAGTATTTATTTCCCGGATAAAAGAAAGGAATTAATAGAGAGTGGTTTGCTCGAATCATGTGTAGTTACAAACTCTAAAGATGAAATAGTCGGTCATCTTGCAATGGTTCTTGCATCACCCGATTCAATGGTTGCTGAAGCCGGACAGGCTGTAGTTGATCCCCGGTACCGTGGAAAGGGATTGTTTAAGAAAATGAAAAAATTCTTAATTGATCATGCACGTGATATTGGAATGTACGGTCTTTACAGCGAATCGGTTTCAATTCATCCATTTACGCAAAGAGGAAATCTCTCTTTAGGAGCGAATGAAACAGGATTGCTTTTTGCTTTTGCACCGCTGGAAATGAATTTCAAAAAAATCGAACATAAAATTCAAAATAGACAAACAACTGTTTTGTTTTATCAGAAGATTAACGAATCGCCAAGTTTGGACGTTTATCCGCCGTTTCATCATAAAACAATCATCGGAAAAATTTATGGTCAAAGCGAGCTGAAACGTAACATCAGCAATGCATACAAAAAGCTTCAGGAAAAAGATCTTGATGAGAAAACTAAACTTGATGTTAAAGTAATTCCCGATGCAAAAATCGGTTTTATGAGTGTTATAGATTATGGACGGGATTTTGAAGAGCATATACATTACCGCCTTAAGGAACTCTGCCTTAGAAAGGTAGATTCTATTTATATCGATTTACCGTTGGCAAAACCTCATACACAGCAATTCTGCGCAGTTCTTGAAATGTATGGATTCTTTTTTGCCGGTGTTATCCCCGAACTCTTTGAAACCGGAGATGTGCTGAGACTGCAGTATCTTAATAATGTTGAGGTTGATACTTCGGAGATTGTTCTCGCTTCAGAATTCGGACAGGAATTACTTGAATATATCGTTCAGCAAATGAATAAATAATTTTCGGTCTAGTTTATTTTCCGGTTGAGTGGAATTTGATTCTATTCAACCGGATTTTTTGCCTCTAATTCCCGCCAAATTTGTTCGGAAGTAATTCCCGTATTTCCTAAATTTCATTACTTGATTATTAATAAAATTAAAAGAAGGATTACAAATATGCTGGCAAACGAGTATATAGCAATTGAAGAAAAATACGGTGCAAATAATTATCATCCGTTGGATGTTGTTATTGAAAAAGGAGATGGTGTTTGGGTTCACGATGTTGAGGGTAAGAAATATTTGGATTGTTTAGCTGCGTATTCGGCGGTAAACCAAGGTCATTGTCATCCGCGGATCATTAATGTTTTGAAGGAACAAGCAGATAAAATTACACTAACTTCACGCGCATTTAGAAATAGTCAGCTGCCTTTTCTATATAAAGAACTTTCTGAACTCACGGGATACGAAATGTTTTTGCCGATGAACTCCGGCGCTGAAGCGGTTGAAACTGCAATAAAAGCTGCTAGAAAATGGGGTTATAAGGTTAAAGGAATTCCGGAAAATAAAGCCGAAATAATTACTTGTACGAATAATTTTGGCGGAAGAACTATTACAATAATAAGTTTTTCAACCGAGGAGCAGTATAAAAATGGGTTCGGTCCTTTAACACCCGGGTTTAAAATCGTTGAGTACGGAAATGCTAAAGCTTTGGAAGAAGCAATTACTGAAAACACAGCAGCTTTTATTGTTGAACCGATTCAAGGTGAAGGGGGAGTTATAGTACCGCGGGATGGTTACTTAAAAGAGACTTATGAAATTTGCAGTAAAAATAATGTCCTTTTTATTGCTGATGAGATTCAATCCGGTTTAGGAAGAAGCGGCAAATTGTTCGCATACCAGTACGAAGATATTACTCCGGATGCTGTAATTATCGGCAAAGCTCTTTCCGGCGGATGTTATCCTGTATCGGCTGTTCTTGCAAGGAAAGAAGTTTTGGGTGTATTTAATCCCGGTGATCACGGATCAACCTTTGGCGGAAATCCTCTTGGTGCAGCAGTAGCCCGCGAAGCATTAAAGGTACTTGTTGAAGAAAAACTCATTGAGAATTCATCTGAATTAGGTAATTATTTTAGAAGTAAGCTGAAGGATGTAAACAGTAATCATGTTAAAGAGATTAGAGGTAAAGGACTTTTCATCGGGGTTGAATTAAATGATGAAGCAGGCGGTGCAAGACGTTTTTGTGAAGCTTTGATGCAAAAAGGAATATTATGTAAAGAGACTCACGATAATGTAATTCGGTTTGCTCCACCACTGGTTATTAAAAAAGAGGAAATTGATTGGGCAATGGAAAGAATCGGCGAAGTTCTTAATATGGAATAAAAAATAACAGACGTGTAATGATAAAAGCAGGCTGTAAAATTACCGTCTGCTTTTTTTATTCCAAAAAATTCATTGGAAATGAATTTTTGCCGTTGGCAGCTCATAAAATTTTTTAATAAAACATTTTATGTTGCGGGATTAACCCCGACAATTTGTAAGAAAAATATTTTATTTAATTAATGAATTCCAAAATTCCTATATGGCTAAGTATTTGATATTTCTCAACTTACAAATTGTCGGCCCGAAGGGCAGATTTTCCAATAGAAAATCTGGGTTTATGAGTCTCCGTTTAACCTGTTTTCGGATTCTTTCAGCCAGCTGTCTATAGTGATTTTTAAGTAGTGAATATTTATCGGTTTGGAAATATAATCATCCATCCCCGAAGTTAAACATCTTTCTCTATCTTTCATACTTGAATGTGCGGTAACTGCAATTATCGGAATCTTGCTTTTAATATGATCCAATGATCTTATTCTTCGAGTTGTTTCCAATCCATCCATTCCCGGCATTTCCAAATCCATCAATATTAAACTGAAGTCTTTCTTCTCGATAAATGTAAGAGCTTCTTTTCCACTTGAAACAGCTTCAACATTATATCCCACTTCTGAAAGAAGTCTATGTTCAACTTTTTGACTTATCGGGTTGTCTTCCACCAATAATATTTTTTTATCGCTTCGGTGAGATTTAGGAATTTTCTTAGCAGATATTTGTGATTGTTCATCTTCAAAAGTCTCGAGTTCTTTAATTTCCTCGTCGTCAGTCTTTTTCGAACCGGTTTCCTCTTTGCCCGAAGTTAAGCCTAATGTTATGGTAAATTGAAAAATTGATCCCTTATCCGGCTCACTTTTTACTGCAATATTTCCACCCATCAGGGTAACAAGTTCTCTTACAATTACAAGACCCAGTCCAGTACCTTTTTTTCTTATAACTTTATCAGTTGTCACCTGCGAATATGGTTTAAAGAGCTGATTGACTTTTTCTTTGGGAATTCCAACCCCTGTATCCTTTACCGTGCAGACGATTACAATTTTAGACCCGACTTTTTCTCTGGTTTTTACATAGGTTATTACTTCACCTATTTTAGTAAATTTTATCGCATTCGTTAGGAGGTTAATCAATATTTGTCTGAACCTAAGATTATCTCCAATCAAAATGTCAGGTACATCATCCTCAACTTTGAACTTTAGATTAAGTCCTTTTCCTTGAGCGGAACTTAAAAGTATTGAATAAGCTTTTTTTATTTCATCTCTGATTGAAAAATCTACTTCATCTAACTCCATTTTACCGGCTTCAATTTTTGAAATATCTAATACACCGTTCAATAGATCAAGCAGAGATTCAGCAGCTACTTTGGCATTATTCGCAAAGTTGGTAAGCTCCAGTTTATCGTCATACGCTTCATCTTCAATAAGCGCAAGAAAGCCAAGTATCGAGTTCATCGGGTTGCGGATTTCATGACTCATGCTCGCGATAAATTTTGATTTCTGATCACTTATATTTTGTACCTGCTGTGCAAGTTCATCAGATTTAAGCTTTGCGATTTGAGTCTGCTGAAGAGTCCTTTTTTGTTCTTCTTCAAATTTCACCTGGAGCGTAATGTCTTCGATAAATCCTTCAATATATTTAGCGCTATATCCGTCTTCGATCATTCTCGCATTAAGTCTCACATAAAATGAATTGCCGTCTTTCTTTTTGAATTTCAGACGCTTGTTTTTTACTTCACCTTGTTTTTCGAGCTGCTCAATTATTTCCTTTCGATCTTTTGGATTTTCATAAATATCCTTTTCGGCATTTAACTTTTTGAATTCATCATCGCTTTCATAACCCAAAATTCTAACCAACGCCGGGTTGAATAGTAAAAATTTTCCCGCAATATTCGTTTGAAAAATTCCTTCTGCCGATTCTTCAAATATGTGTCTAAATCTCTCTTCAAGCGCCATCGTTTCAAGATTCTTTACAATACTTTTAATTCTAAACCGTGAAGTTATTGTACTAGCAGCAATAGCCATAATGCTGAGTATCATTACAAAGAGTACCGACTCGAACATATTTGGTATAAAATAAATGCGGGTGTCACTGTTTAATAAAAATGATGAGGCAAATACTACGTTATAGTAAATAGCAACAATTATTTGGTTCTTAACTTCCCAGCTTAAAAATATTGCGGACGTAAAAATCACCAACGCTAGTATATTAGAGTTTACAACCAGCGTTTTAGGAAGCAGATATATAATAGTTGCAGTAGAGTAAGTTATAAATAGAAGAAGTAGATGGACAAGAATAACAGGATGTTTTTTCCCGGTATTTGTATAAGAAAGAACTAAAACTAAAAACGAAATGCCCGTTGAAAGAAGTCTGCTGTAATAGATTTGAATTGAAAAATCAGCAAAGTGGCGTACTTCGAATATTAACGCAAATATTCCCGCAACTGCAGTGAATACGGCTAATAACCGAAGAGGTACAATTAGTTGATCGGTGATTTCTTCTTTAACTAATTCTTTTTTCTTCTCTTCGCTGATAAATACTTTACTAGTGCTTCCTGCCAATTGTATAAATCACATATTTATTTAAGATGATTTCTGATTTTATGTCATTAATATACAAATATATGTCAATTAATTTTATTATCAATTATAATCTATTATTTACTTTGGCGCAATAAATTCTATTTATTAACTTACCGCATCCAATCACATTTTTACTTTTATCATGGTTGATATACTTTATAATATTGATGTTTCTATTTTTTATTTTATAAATCACACCCTGTCATTTACTGCACTGGATAAGTTTTTTGTTTATTTAACTGATGTTAAACATTGGTACCTGGTCTATATAATATTCTGGCTGATGCTGGTGATTAAAGGAGGAAGAATTGGTCGTATTGCCGCATTCGGAGCGCTCCTGTTGATCACATTTTCAGATCAGTTGAATAGTACTTTTCTAAAATCTTTTTTCGAAAGGGCAAGACCATGTAATGTTCTTGATGACGTAAATATTTTAGTGGTTTGTACAGGCTCATATTCATTTCCCTCATCTCATGCAGTTAATAATTTTGCTGTAGCTGCATTTTTTTCTATGCTGTATCCAAACTATAAAAAAGCTTTATTCATTACTGCATTTTTAGTTGCATTGTCTAGACCTTATGTCGGTGTTCATTATCCCTCTGATATTATCATTGGCGCTCTTATTGGTTACGGTATTGGTTATTTATTTGCACTTGGCGCAGTTCGGCTGGATAAGTATATAGAAAAAAAATTTGTAAAAAATAAGGAAGAATTAAACTGATATGAAAACAAAATTAGAACTTGCAAAAAATTGGCTCCCACGTTATACCGGGACAAAAATTGATGATTTCGGCGATTATATTATTCTGACAAACTTTCATAATTATGTAACTAAATTTGCAAAAATTTTCGATTGCGATATAAAAGGTCATGGAAAACCAATGCAGACCGCAACCAATACAAAAGGACTTTCGATAATTAATTTTGGAATCGGTTCATCAAACGCCGCTACTATTATGGACTTGCTCGTTGCGCGTAATCCTAAAGGCGTATTGTTTTTAGGTAAATGCGGCGGGTTGAAAAGATCTACTGAAATTGGACATTTCATTTTGCCGATTGCAGCCATCCGGGGAGAAGGAACAAGTAATGATTACATGCCCGAACAAGTGCCTGCGCTTCCATCATTCAAATTGCATAAATTTGTTTCAGATAAAATAATTGCTCACCATCATGAATACCGGACAGGTGTTGTGTATACAACCAATCGCAGGCTTTGGGAATGGGATAAACAATTCAAAGCATATTTGCGTAAGATGGGCAGCATCGGAATTGATATGGAAACAGCTACAATTTTTATAGCCGGGTATGTAAATCAAATTGCGAGAGGGGCGCTGCTGCTGGTTTCCGATTTACCTATGATTCCAGAAGGCGTAAAGACTGAAGAGTCGGATAAAATGGTAAATAGAAAATTTGTTGACCTCCATCTTAAAATTGGTATTGAAGCAATGACGGAAATTGGTAAAAAAGGTGAACAGATAAAACACTATCAATATTAATTCGGAAGAAGTATATTTTTCCTGGTATTGACTCTAACTAGTATTTTTTTGTAAGTTGATTGAAGCATGACAATTCAAAGCAAGAAAGGAGTCGATATGAAAAGAGGGAAGAGTATATATCTTTTTAGCTTGCTTTATCTTTTATTGTCCGTTAGCTCTCATGCGCAAAATGATGAAATATCCGTAAAAAAATTGGTTGAAAATATTTTTGATAAATGCCGTGCGGAAAATTTTCAAAGTGCAAGGGAATTTATTGTTTATACCGGGAAGGACAATAAGCGAAACCTTCGTGATAAATATAACTTCAGGGATAAGAGCGAAGAAAACCAAGTAAAAAGAATGTGTAAAAAAATTTACGCGCTGATTGAAATATCTGATGAATATTCATTTTCCGATTATAACCATGAAATAAAGGATGGTACTGAATGGCATTACATAACCGTTCATTTTCTTAGCGGCGGACAAGAATTAAAAAACACATTCAAAATCATTAAATTGGAAAATAATTATTTGCTTGCTGATATTGACTAACCAACAATTGCAATGAGAGAAAATTCGAATAGTGAAATTAAAATACCCGCTCAATATGAGAATCTCTCCCTTTTTTTTCTTGCTCTCCATCTCTTCTTAGGCATATCTGCACAATTCGTCTCTTCAAATAATTATCTGAATTTTAAAAATATCGATGAACAAAACATTCGTGTTATCACCATCATTTTGAACACTCTCGTAATTCTTGTGTTTAATATTATCAGAAATAGAATTCGCACAAATCAATTCGAAGCAAAAAATAACATTTTCATTTATTGTAGATTTTCGCTTGCAAAAGTTATAGTATTATTATTTGTGAATACATGGAATGCATATTCTTTATTAGCTACCAATGATTATATTTATCTTGGAATTTTTGCTGTAATTACTGTCATGGCTTTCATTTACAGACCGACACAAAAAGGATTTGAAAAGGAGTTTCAAAAATAAAATAAATTTAGTTGGAGAAAAAAATGGAAGATGTAGAATTTAAACCGGATAGGAAGTTAATTACAAAGCAGTACATGCTTCTCGCAGTTATATCATTTTTTGTTGTTGTTTCCGGCGTGCTGCTGCAGTCACTAATACCTCTTGATCCAAAAATAAGTGGTTCCCAGGTTGCAATAATTGTATGGCCAATAATCTTGGGAATATGTATTCTGTTATGGGCGATCTCCGTGCCTCTGATTTTAATCTACTTCAAAAATCTAAAATATGAGATTACTGATGAGAGGGTTATAATTCACAAAGGAATTATTTCCAGGCTTCAACAGAACATACCGTTTAGAGGAGTTACGGATTTCATGCTTCACCGTTCACCGTTTGATAGAATTCTCGGGTTAGGGTCGATCAGAATTCAAACAGCCGGGCAGTCAAGTTCACCTACTGGTTACGAAGGCAATCTCGCAGGATTGATAGACTGGAATGAGAGATTAAAATTTCTGCAGTTAATGTTTAGGAATGCAAAAACTGCTTCTCCAATTTCGGTTGATGATTCAACGGATGAACCGGTCTCAGACAAAAATATTTTTAACGCAATCTTGTCTGAGTTAAAGGAAATAAAAGAACTGCTCAAGAAATAGGTGGAGTTCTGGAACAAGCAGCTAATCTTGAAATAACAACAAACATCTACACTGTAATATCATTTGTCTCTTATATTTTGTTGATATTATCGGTAGGATTGCTTTCCGCAAAGTTTTCATCAAAAGGATTGAGTGAGTTTTTCCTCGGCGGCAGAGAGATGAATAAATTTGTTGTAGCTCTCAGCGCCGTTGCATCAGGCAGAAGCAGTTGGTTATTGATCGGAGTAACGGGATTAGCTTATGTACGGGGATTGTCAGCCATTTGGGCTGTTGCTGGTTACACTCTTGTCGAATTTCTAATGTTTATTTATGCTGCGCCGATTCTAAGAAAACAAACCCAGGATAATGATGATCTAACCATCTCCGATTATTTTGCATCAAGATATAATGACAAATCAAATCTTCTAAGATTAATCTCAGCGTTCATTATTATAATTTTTATGACTGCATACATCAGCGCACAATTTGTCGGTGGAGGTAAAGCATTCAGCGCAAGTTTTGATGTTTCCGAATTTTCCGGAGTTGTAATTACTGCAATTATTGTTTTGCTTTATACTTTTCTGGGAGGATTTCTTGCCGTTTCGATTACAGATGTTATACAATCAGTGTTCATGCTGTTTGCTTTAGTTATCTTGCCCGTTGTTGCAATTATTGACATCGGCGGTTTTGGTGAAATGTATAATTTAATTGTTCAGAATAATTCATTTCTGTTCGACCCGTTTGCAATTTCAGTCGGGGGATTGATAGGATTTCTCGGTATTGGTCTGGGCTCGCCCGGTAATCCGCATATCCTTGTAAGATATATGTCAATAAAAGATCCTGATCAACTAAAATTCAGTGCATACATCGGTACGTTTTGGAATGTAGTAATGGCGATTTCTGCAATATTCATCGGACTTATCGGCAGAGCCTATTTCATAAGCAGTGATCTGCTCCCTGATGGTGATCCCGAAAAACTTTTTCCATATTTGGCGCAGTTACATCTTCATCCTATTTTATTTGGAATTGTAATTGCTTCAATTCTTGCGGCAATAATGTCAACTGCAGATTCAATGCTGCTCGTTTGTGCTTCAGCGGTTATTCGTGATATTTACGAAAAATCGATTAAGCCGGAGAAAAAGTTATCTAATAAGAAGGCGGTGTTTTACAGTCGCATAATTATATTACTAATAGTTCTGCTTGCATTTTCATTTGGATTTGCAGCATCGGACTTGGTTTTCTGGCTTGTACTATTTGCGTGGGGAGGTTTGGGCGCGGCGTTTGGTCCGACTCTCTTGCTTTCATTATTTTGGAAACGTACTACAAAATACGGTGTTGCAGCGGGATTTATCTCCGGGATGTTGACTGTCATTATTTGGAACCAGGTAAACATCCTCAAAGATTTCATCTACGAATTAATTCCCGGGTTTGTTGTTTCATTTATTTTAACATTTATTATTAGTTTAATAACGCACAAACACACTCCCCCTATTAGCGGAACACGGAATATCAAAAAAACTTAAAGAGGGATGTTTGTTTATTCAAGATGAATTGAGTAAATTTGCTCAGTATATTGAGTAAAATTACTCAATGGAGTGAGTAAAAATGTATGAAAGAAAGCAAATATCCATCCTCAAAAAGCGATTGGCAGAATCGCGTAAATTCATTCAAATTATTTTAGGTCCAAGACAAGTTGGAAAAACAACACTAGTAAATCAATTAATTCAAAAGATGAAAGGGATGTTTTCTTTTACATCAACAGACGGAGTTACACCGGGTAATACATTCTGGATTGATCAACAATGGGACGCACTGCGGTGGAAGCTGAATAATTCAAAATCGAAAACGGCTCTTTTAATAATTGATGAAATTCAAAAGCTGGAAAATTGGAGCGAAGTTGTTAAAAAGAATTGGGATAAGGATACAAGAAATGGGATTAATATAAAGTTACTGCTTCTTGGTTCTTCCTCATTATCAATTCAAAAAGGATTGACCGAATCACTAACCGGAAGATTCGAGGTGATTAAACTTCCTCATTGGTCATTTCGTGAAATGAAGGAAGCATTCGGCTTTTCACCGGAGGAGTATGTTTATTTTGGAGCATACCCGGGTGCAGCGGAATTAATAAAATCTGAAAAGAGATGGAAAAATTATATTCTCGACTCAATTGTTGAAACAACCGTTTCAAGGGATATTTTACAATTAACAACTATTCAAAAACCAGCCCTATTAAAAAATTTGTTTGAACTTGGCTGTATATATTCCGGTGAAATATTATCATATAATAAAATATTAGGACAGCTTCACGATGCCGGGAATACTACCACATTAAGACACTATCAAGAATTACTTGACAAAACGTGGATGCTTTCCGGTCTGCAAAAATATTCGGGTTCGGCGGCTTCTACAAAATCAAGCATCCCGAAATGGGTGGTCTTCAATTCGGCGCTTTCATCGGTTTACTCGGATCTTAATTTTTTAGAATCGCAAAATGATTTATCAAATTGGGGTAGAAAAGTAGAGCAAATTATCGGCGCACACCTTTTAAATGAGGCTAGGATTAATGATTTTCAACTATATTATTGGCGGCACGTTAATGATGAAGTTGATTATGTTATAAAAAAAGGTAAAAAGGTAATTACAATCGAAGTGAAAATATCACATACTAAGTTCCACAAAGGTATTAGGAAGTTCAATCAAAATTATAAAGTGTATAGAAATATTCTTATAAGTGATGAAGTTTTACCTTGGTATGATTTTATCAACATGGATGTCAATTCACTCTTCAAATAATTGAGAGGTTACAACGTAGAGAATTCATTTTTAACGAAAAGTTTTCTGCAATTCTTCCTTGCTGTATTTCTTCAGGAGGTGTTTTTTGATTTTTTTAAGAGGGTAGTTTTCCTTATTCATCATATAGTACATTCCGATTCCATCTAGAGCGGCGCCGAACACCCGCGCTTCCGAAGCTGCATTCTTTATTCCGACTCCCTTAAAAACTTTTTCTATTTCGTTCAGCATTTCATCATAAAATTTTATCATTTGGCTGCGGGCAAGTTTCATAACCTGGGGTTGGAGAATAAGACTAAAATTAAGTTTCCATTGATCTTCAGCGTATTCAATATAATCAAATGATGATTCAATCAGTGCCGTCAATTTTTCGTACGGGTCAGAATAGTTATTGATTACTTCAAAAAAATTATGGGCGTCTAATAAAAATTCATCGAATATTACTTCAACGATTTCGGTTTTACTTTTGAAATAATTGTAAGTGAGTCCTTTTGAAATACCGGCTTCTTTTGCAATTTCACTTATTGAAGTTCCGTGAAAACCATTTTTAGCAAAGAGGGTTCTAGCAGTTTCCAGAATGCGTTTCTTGGTTTTTTCTCTTATCTGTTTATTTTGTTCCGATGATCTTGGCATAAGAATTAATTATTGAATAAATGGTCAGTCAAAAAATATTGTTATTATTCAATATAATCAAATGATTTCTTGTCTCTTAAAAGAAAAATTAAACCCAAAAAATTCATTGGAAATAAATTTTTTGCCGTTGGCCGCTCATAAAATGTTTTATTGAAACATTTTATGTTGCGGGATTAACCCCGACAATTTGTAAGAAAAATATTTTACTCAAATAACGAATTCCAAAATTTCTATATGGCTAAGTATTTGACATTTCTCAACTTACAAATTGTCGGCACGAAGGGCAGATTTTCCAATGGAAAATCTGGGTTAAAAAAATACTTGACAAAAGAGATTCATATACTTAGTTTTTGACTGAACGTTTAGTCATTTAATCTCGGTGTTAATTATGAATAGTAAAGTTTTCATTTCAATCATGCTTCTTATTGTTCCATGTTTAATGTTTCCTCAAACGGCTGAAGAAATAATAAATAAAGCTGAAGACAATCTTAAGGGAGAGAATGCTCATGGAATAATAAAAATGACTGTTGAAACTCCTGACTATACACGCGAACTTAAAATGGAAAGCTGGTGGGAAGGAAATGAGAAAGCATTAATTGTTATTCAATCTCCTCCAAAAGAGGCGGGTAATAAGACGTTAAAAATCGGGAATGAAATGTGGAGCTATTTAAAAAATACTGAAACAACAATAAAAATTCCACCATCGATGATGCTTCAATCATGGAACGGTTCCGATTTTACGAATGATGATTTGGTTCGTGAATCAAATCTTACTGATGATTACACACAAAAGCTTTTGGGAGATGAAAAAATTGACGGCGAGCTTTGCTGGAAGATTGAATTAATTCCGGAACCTGATGCTCCTGTTGTTTGGGGAAGATTGCTTTACTGGGTCCGTAAAGTTGATAATCTTGCAGCCCGTGTTGATTATTATGACGAAAAGGGAAATCTAGTTCGCTATATGGAGTTTAGCGGTGTAATGAAAATGGATGATCGTTTAATGCCGACTCGCTGGGCAATGCATAATAATATTAAAGAAGGGAATTCAACGGTAATCGAAGTAATTAAAATGGAGTTCGATATTAAATTGAATGAAAGGATATTTTCATTTAGAGAATTGGAAAGAGGCAATTAAGTGAAGCTGCTTTTAAAATTAGCCTGGCGGAATATTTGGCGCAATAAAAGAAGATCGATATTAACATTGACGGCAATTACATTTGCTACGTTGAGTGCAGTTGCGATGCGCGGAGTACAGATCGGAACTTACAATGTGAATATCAAAAATGCGGTAGAGATGTTTTCAGGTTACATTCAGATTCAGCGTGATGGTTATCAGAAAAATCCATCGCTTAATAAAGCATTTAGAATTACTGATGAAATCCGGAATGCTCTAAATACAACTCCCCGAATAAAATCTTATACTACACGCATACATGCGCAAGGTTTGATCAGCTTTAAAGATAATTCTCAAGGTGCTGCGATATTTGGGATTGACCCTCAAACAGAAAAGGAAGTAACACACTTATTGGATAGAATTGATGAGGGCAGTTTCTTTAACTCGGCAGGCTCAAAGGAAATTGTTATCGGTGCAAAACTTTTGGGAAATTTAAATGCTGAGATTGGCGATACGGTTGTGATTTTATCTCAAGGATTTGACGGGGCGCTTGGAAATCAAAAATTTATTATTTCCGGGACAGCAAAATTCGGATCTCCCGAATTTGATGCGATGGGTGTTTTTATGGG
Organism: Melioribacteraceae bacterium; assembly: GCA_021740785.1. Lineage (GTDB taxonomy): Bacteria > Bacteroidota > Ignavibacteria > Ignavibacteriales > Melioribacteraceae > JAIOZI01. The sequence continues at coordinate 55,310 of JAIOZI010000003.1, read as the reverse complement.
AATTGAATCGGCAAATGATCTGCTCTCGATGTACGGTAATATTCATGCGCTTGTAATCAATCTAAATTCACTTGATGAAATCGAAACTGTCAGAAACAATTTGAATGAAAAAATATCCGATCGGAAACTTGCCGTTCTTTCATGGGGGGAGGTAATGCCGGATCTTAAACAATCAATTGAATTTGACAATATCAGCGGTGTTTTCTTTTTACTAATTCTTATTGTGATTGTTGCATTTGGAATTTTGAATACAGTGTTGATGTCGGTAACGGAAAGATTTAATGAATTCGGCGTTACGTTATCGATTGGAATGCCGCAGTTAAAATTAGTCTATCTTGTATTAATGGAAATTATTTTCATTACGATTATAGGAATTGTATTGGGTGATATAATCGGAGGAATAATAAATTATTACATCGTTCAGAATCCTATTGAATTGGGAAGCGAACTCGGATGGATTTATGAGGAGTATGGATTTCTGCCTCAAATTCAATCGACAATGGAGAGGAGTATTTTCATAAATACATCAATAACAGTTTTCGTGATTTCAGTTTTATCGAGCATTTATCCTCTAGTAAAAGTATATAGATTAGAGCCTCTGAAAGGAATAAGATACACTTAATAAATCCTGATACTTGGTGAAAAAATGATTTTAAAAATTGCATGGCGAAATATTGGGCGGAATAAACGAAGATCAATAATTGTGTTAGGGTCAGTTGTTGCCGGTGTTATTGCGCTGATATTTATGGATACATTCATGAACGGGATGATGTATCAAATGTTATTTAACCGCGTAAGCACAAATATTTCTCACATCCAAATTCATAAAAAAGGCTTTCATAATAACAAGGTAGTAAAAGATTTTATTCCGGGTTATCAATCGGCGGAAAGCAAAATTAAAACGGTAAAAGGTATTAATTCAGTCAGCAAGCGTGTTATTGCTTTTGGTTTAATAAGCAGCGCAACCAGTTCATCGGGAGTTTATATTTATGGAGTTAATCCTGAAGAGGAGAAGAGCGTATCTATAATTGATGAATCATTAAAAGATGGTGAATATCTGAGCGGTGGGTCTCGTGAAATTATGTTGGGACAAAAATTGGCAGATAAGCTGAATGTGAGTCTAGGCGATAAGGTTGTTGCAATGTCAAATCAAATTGACGGCAGTATTGGTTCTGAAGTATTTAGAGTTGTGGGGATTTTTAAAACATCAAGTTCGGAATTTGAAAGAACTTACATTTACATTCCGGCAGCTGATGCCCAAAGAATGCTGAATGTTAATGATAAAATTTATGAGTTCGCGGTTATAACCGATAACTACGAAAACGTTGATCAAATAAAAGAGAGATTAATCACTGAACTACCGGCTGATTTTGAGGTGCTGACATATAAAGATTTACTCCCGACATTAATCATTCAAATGGATTACTATAAAGAAACAGTTCTGATAGTAATAATGATAGTCGGATTGGCGTTAATATTCGGAATAATTAATACAATGCTGATGTCGGTTTTTGAAAGGATAAATGAATTCGGAGTTTTAATGGCAATCGGAATGAAGAATCGAAAAATTTTCGGGATGATTGTAACAGAAGCCTTTATAATTGGTATCATTGGCACCATCGTTGGTCTGGTAATCAGCATGGTTATTCAATGGAGACTGGCTTCTGTTGGGTTGGATTTGAGTATGTTTTCTGAAAGTCTAAATTCATTTGGCGTGGGCGCTGTAATCTATCCCAGGCTTGATATAGAAAATTTATTGCTATCTGTAATTTCAATACCGGTGATTACAGTTATCGGCGCTTTATACCCTGCTTACAAAGCAGTAAAACTTGAACCGGTTTATGCTATAAGATATGTATGAGTTATAACTGAAATGCAATTGGAAAAATATCATCCAAATAAATAAAAATTTACAAATAACAGTTAAATGAAATGGAAATAATCAGAACAGAAAAATTAGAAAAGATTTATCAAGATAACGGGGTTCCGGTTAAAGCGCTTGATGATGTTGATTTGACTATCAATACAGGTGATTATGTTGTTATAGCAGGTCCCTCGGGCTCGGGCAAAACAACATTGCTGAATTTAATAGGAGCGCTTGATAAACCCACGAGCGGGAAAATATTTTTTGAATCAGAGGATATCTCGAAAAAAACTAAAAAGGAGTTATCCGAAATTCGATTGAACAAACTCGGATTCATTTTCCAGGCATACAATTTAATTCCGGTTTTGACTGCAATTGAAAATATAGAGTTCAGCATGATGCTTTTAGGAGTTCCGGAAAAAGAGAGAACCGAGAGGGCGTTGGCTATTATGGATGAACTGGAAATTAAAGAACTAGCTGATAAACGTCCCAATGAAATGAGCGGCGGGCAGCAGCAGAGAGTTGCGGTGGCAAGAGCGATTGTAAATAATCCGACTATTGTATTGGCAGACGAACCAACTGCCAATCTGGATTCTAAAACCGGAAGTAATTTGCTCGATTTAATGGAGCAGATGAATAAAGAAAAAAATATCACATTTGTTTTTTCTTCACATGATAAACAGGTTATTGAAAGGGCAAAACGATTGATAATTCTTAAGGATGGGAGAATTGAATGAAAAAAATTCTTTTAGCCGGCGCAACCGGTTATCTCGGTAGATTTATCTTAGCCGAGCTTGAACGAAAAGGTTACAATACTAGAGCGATTGTTCGAGACAAAAAGAAATTAAACAACTACAATCCGGAATTAACTGAAGTGATATCTGCCGAAGTTACCAAACCTGAATCATTAACAAATATCTGTGCCGGAATAGATGTAGTAATTTCCACTGTCGGAATAACAAAACAGAAAGATGGGCTTTCATACGAAGCCGTTGATTATCAAGCGAATGTAAACCTGTTAAATGAAGCGCTGAAAAAAAATGTGCGGAAATTTATTTATATATCGGTACTTAAAGGCGATTTGATGAGGGATTTGGTTATATGCAGCGCAAAAGAAAAATTTGTTGATGAATTAAAATCTTCCGGCATCGATTATACTGTTATTCGTCCGAACGGATTTTTCTCCGATATAACGGAATTTTATAACATGGCTGTAAAGGGTAGAATATATTTATTCGGAAAAGGCGAAAAAAAATTAAATCCAATTCACGGTGAAGATCTTGCGGAAGTTTGTGTGGACGCTGTTGAACAGGATAACAAAGAAATAAATATCGGCGGACCGGAAGTGCTATCGCAAAATGAGATAGCAGAAATAGCATTTGCCGCTGCCCGCAATAAAAAGAAAATAGTTTACATTCCGGATTGGATAAGGAAATTAGTAATTGCTAAAGTGAGGTTGTTTACTCCTAAAAGATTTTATGCAAAGATTGAGTTTTTTCTTACAAGCATGGCTGAAGATATGATTGCTCCGAAGTTTGGGAAACACACACTTAAAGATTTTTTTAATTCGTTACATCATGATAACTTCAAGAAATGATTAAAAACTTACAAGTATTCTTGTTCATATTAATATCAGGAACAGCGCTATTCGGGCAGACAGATTTTAATATAAGCGGCTATGCTTTTAATATGCCCATCTATCAACCCTCGAGGGATTTGGTGATTTTTAAGCTTGATGATCAATTTTATAATTTATCGAGAGTTCGTCTAAGACCAACAGTATATTTGAGTGAGACTACGCGATTAAATTTAGAATATGAAATCAACTCGCTTTATATGAGCGAGACCAACTTCAGCTTATTTGATCTCACTACAGATTCAAACCGGAGGCAGTTGGTTAAAATGAATTGGAAACTCATCAATAAAAATCAATTTATAGTTAATCATTTCATAGATCGGATTTATATACGGCAGGGTTTCGATTGGGGGAATGTCATAATCGGAAGGCAGCGTATTTCTTGGGGAACGGGGAGGATTTGGAATCCGATGGATTTGTTCAATCCGATTAATCCGGCGAATTTTTATAAGATAGAAAAAGACGGTGCAGATGCGGTATCAACTATGATTTATCTAGGTAACTTCACCGATTTGAATATCGTTTATAATTTCAGAGAAGATATGAGTAAATCAAATTTTGGCGCAAGGTTTCGCACTAATTTCGATCAGTACGATTTCTCAATCATGTCGGGTTATTTCGATCAGCGTTATGTTATCGGTTTGGACTTTGCCGGGAATTTATTTGATGCAGGTATTAGAGGCGAGGGTATATATTCAGTTTATAATGAAAATGCAAGCGATAATTTTATTAAATATATTTTGGGCGCAGACTACCAATTCACATCAAAACTTTATGGGTTAATTGAATATCATTTTAACGGTGAAGGGAAAAAGGATAAAATGAATTACGAATTATTCCGGCTGGCTAATGGTGAGATATTAAATCTCAGTCAAAATTATTTTATCACCAATATTAATTATCAACTTCATTCTTTATTATCAACCTCGGTTGCTTTCAATATTAATCTAAATGATCAAAGCGGTTACTATGGATTATTCGGCAATTATTCCCTGACTGAGGATTTTTATTTTAGTCTCGGCGCACAAATTTCATTCGGAGATAATTTCACCGAATATTGGTATTACGGTGATTCGTACTATCTTCAAGGTGAATATTATTTTTAACCCAAAAAATTTATTTGAAAATCCGGATTAAATCTAGTTTATTAATTTCCTACTTCCGGCTTTTACCAATCCAACTCCTGTTAATATTACCACAGCCGAAACTATCACCAAAATTGTAAGCGGTTCATCAAGTATAAGCCAGCCGAGGAAAAGAGCAATAACCGGGTTAACATAAGCATAAGTTGAAACAAGCGAAACCGGGAGATGTGTCAAAGCATAAATGTAAAATGCATAACCGAAAATTGATCCGACGATAACGAGATACATAAAAGCCAAAAAATTAGATTGATTGAAAACGAATTCGGGTAACTCACCGGCTAATAGTCCAACTGATGTTTGAGCAACTCCGGCAATCAACATCTGCACAGAAGCGCCCATCATCGGATGCGTGCTGACTTTTTTATACTTTGAAAATACTGAACCGGCTGCCCAGCATATCATTCCAAATAGTAATGCAGCAATACCCGTCACATATTCGGGATTTAATAGATTGCCTAGATTATCTCTAAAAATTAAAAGCAAACCGGAAAACCCCAAAAACAATCCTGTAAAAATTAGTTTGTTTAACTTCGGACCGGACGGCACAAGCGCTTCAATGCCGACTATCCAAAACGGCATTGTGGTAATCAGCAATGCTGTAAGTCCGCTTGGAATCCATTGTTCTGCAAATACAACCAATCCGTTACCAAAACCGAGCAGTAGAATTCCTACAATCCCGAGTCGAATCAAATCACTTTTTGGCGGAAGTTTATAGCCGCGAAATTTCATAATTGATAAAAGAAACAAACCGGCAATGATCCATCTGAACCCGGCAAATAAAAATGGAGGTAATGTATCAACACCAATTCTAATTGCAAGATAAGTTGTTCCCCAAACCAGGCAGATTGAAATCCATGCGCCGTATGCTTTTGTCTTTTCGGTCATTTACAAAATTCCATATAATTAAAGTCAATGATACTAGTTTTTTGTAACTTTGAATAGACATTTTGTATTCGATAATAAAATCAGTGTGTGTATATGTGGTATGACAAATTTACAAGTTGGCTTGAAGAGTATCCTATCATTTATGAAAATTTGAAATTTGCGGGAGTCCTTCTCTTTGCGTATTTAGCCTATTTAATTTCCAAGAAAATTATTTTACCGAGTATTCGTAAAATTATTCAGAGAACAAAAACCGAATATGATGATTTGCTGTTAAATGAAAAATTACTGCGTAGAATCTCATACATTGCCCCCCTCGTTGTTATTAGTTCGTTTACATATTTGCTGCCTACAATTGAAGTTTTACTCGACCGGGTTTCGCAAGCGTTAATCGGTTTAACTTTGTTGATGTCATTGGGAACTCTGTTTAGTTCAATTACGGACTTGCTTCAGAGCTCAGAAAAATTTAGGGATCGTCCGATTAAAGGATATATGCAGGTCGTAAAAATCATAATGTATATATTCGGTACTGTTATTTTAGTTGGTGTATTAACCGGCGAAAGTCCTTGGGCTCTGCTTGGCGGTATAAGCGCTTTAACGGCAATCATTTTACTCGTTTTTAAAGATACTATTCTTTCATTCGTTGTCAGCATTCAGATTTCATCGTATGATTTGATTAAAGTCGGTGATTGGATTGAAGTTCCGAAGTACAGTGTTGACGGTGATGTGATGGATATTTCCCTTCATACCATAAAGATTAGAAATTTCGATAAAACCATTTCGGTCATACCGACACATCAATTGATTGAGGCATCTTTCAAAAATTGGCGCGGAATGCAGGAAACCGGTGCACGAAGAATTAAACGCGCGATCAATATTGATTTGGGGAGTGTGAAATTCTGCACAAATGAAATGCTTGATAAATTCAAACGATTCCAGTTGATTCAGGATTACATTCAAGAAAAAATTGACGACATTGAAAATTACAACAAGAAAAAAAAGTTTGATACTTCGGAATTGATTAACGGGAGAAGATTGACGAATCTCGGAACGTTTCGTGCTTATATCAAAGCTTATTTAAATTACAGGGAAGATATCAGGAAAGATCTTACATTTTTGATTAGACAATTACCCCCGGGTCCAGAAGGAATTCCGATTGAACTTTATGTCTTTGCCAATACAACGGCATGGATCGATTATGAGGAAATTCAAGCCGATCTGTTTGATCATCTTCTTGCAGTTGTACCGAGCTTTGAATTGCGTGTATATCAGAATCCTACAGGACATGATTTTAATATGGCGATAAAAAATCAAGAGAGACAAAGTAATGAAAGCTAAAGCATCAGATGTGATATCATATGCAATGATCGATCTCGGTGTAGATGTGGTAACTCATGTGCCGGGATACGGCGGAAGTGAAACTTTTTTAAGTTATAATTCAATCGCAATGAAAAGATATTTTACTTCATTTCATGAAGAACCTGCTTATTCAATTGCACACGGTTCAAGTATATTCGGTAAACGTTCTGCAGTACTGATTAAATCACATGGATTGGTAAAAGCAGCGAATGCAGCTTCAGATTCTCTATATACACAGATTACCGCCGGTTTTGTTGTTATGATTTTTGAGGATTTTTCGGGTGCACATTCAGATAATATTTTGGAGATTGTACCTGTGTTGAAAGGAATGTCATTTCCTTTCCATAAAGCAAAAATAGAATCTCTTTATGATGATGTTGTCGCTGCATATCAAATGTCGGAAAGTCTTAAACTACCCGTTGCCCTTTTGATAGATGCTGGTAAAATAGAAAAAGAAATTACTTTCGATAGACGAAACGATTTAAAGAAAAATTTTGAATATAATCGGAACATTCTAAAGCACATTGTATCTCCTCTGTTTGCCGAATACCAATATCAAGTTTTTACCGCGAAGAAATTACAAGGCGATCTCACTGCAATTCCATCTCCTAAAATTCCTCAAATCCCGGACGGTTTAAATGAATCGAGAAAACAAGCGGCGATAAAATATTGGGATGTATTTAATGTATTTAAAGATTACCGTGGTGATGCTGTAACGGGTGACACAAGTTCGTCAAGTTATTTTTGTCTTCCTCCTTACGATTCAATCGATGCGCTGACTCATATCGGCGGAAGTATTCCACTTGCGATCGGCGCGTATCTAAGCGGTAAAAGAAATGTGTGGGCGGTTTCCGGTGATTTCGGGTTTATTGCAGCCGGACATATTTCGCTAATCGAAGTTGTTCAAAGAGAATTGCCGATAAAAATACTTATCTTTAACAATAAGCAAGCTGCGGCAACGGGTGGGCAGCCGATTCATAAGAGTATTCTTTTAAGACTGCTGGCAGGATACGAAAAGTATGTTACACATATAAGTGATCCGCATGATCCAATTGAAATCAGACAAGTATTTAAAGAAGTGAGCGCTGGCGATACGATGAATATTGTTATTGCTGATTATTAATCTCCACACCCCAGTTCATCAGTTTTTTCATAATATTTTGGTAGTGTGATCCTCTCCAGTATACTTTTTCGCATACGCTGCAATAATAAAAATCATGAAAATGTTTTTTTGTGTTTGGCTGTAATAGATGTTCGATTTTTTCTTTGTCTATTACTTCCAGCGGATTGTTGCATTTCAAACATCTGCTTAGTGGGTTTATAAAATTATTCAGCTGGAATCTATTAATAATTTCTCTTACCTGGTTATCCGTGTTTGTTTCTCTCACATAATAACCGTGAGTTACATTGCCGTTTTTCAAAATACCCAAATCACGTGTGAGGATTGTTCTGCTTTCTGATAATGCAATTTTGATTATTTGTTTATCATCAATATTGTTTTTGTAAATAGAATTAATTCCCAGTATGCGTAATGATAATGCAAGTTTCCCGAGGTGGACATCTAATATAAACTTTTTATCACGCAGGGGTTTTGATCTAAGATGAGTAACTTTGGAAATATCGAACGATTCAAAGACCGGGTAAACGGAAACTTGTGATTTATCTTTTAAAATATGATCGAAACCAACGGATTTCCCGTCAACAAGTATTAAATCAATTTCAGTGTGCGGTACTCCTATTGCTTCAATTACATCTTTAACTGACGGATTACCTTTAAACTCAAATTCGAATGTTTTTTTCCTTAGAATCGGTTTTAGAAAATCGTTCAATTCTTCATAAAATCTGAATGATGCTTTTTTAATATACATTCGATTTATTTTCCGGGATCAATCTTGTAATAATATTTATTTACTACTAAGTTTACGTTTGCAACAATTATTTTGGTATGAGATGAAAATAAAGACAATGACATTCAGTGTCAAAACAAAAGGGAGAAATGATATCATCGATATCACTTCGAAAGTGGATATGCTTTTAAGAGAAGCGAATATGAAAGAGGGGAGTGTATTGGTATTTGCACCCGGGGCTACTACAGGCATTACGACAATTGAATACGAACTCGGTCTTCTTCAGGATTATCCAGAATTTTTTGAAAAGATTATTCCATCAAATCAAAAATATCATCACGATGAAACTTGGAACGATCATAACGGTTACTCACATGTAAGGTCTGCGCTGCAGGGCGCATCGTTTACGGTTCCATTTAAAGACGGTAAGTTAATTCTCGGTACATGGCAGCAAATTGTACTTATCGATTTTGATAACCGTGAGCGCAGCCGCAATATTATAGCTCAATTTACAGGACAATAAATGAGCAAAATTGTTTCAGTCTTCGGCAGTTCAATTCCTCAGCAGGGTGATACAGAATATGAAAATGCATACCGGCTTGGAAAAATTTTAGGTGAAAACGGAATAGATGTTTGTACCGGTGGATATATGGGAATAATGGATGCGGTTTCCAAAGGTGCGGTTGAAGCAGGCAGGGATGCAGTCGGTATTACGGTTTCTGTTTTTAGATCTAATCCTAGTAAACATCTAACCAAAAATATTGCAACTAATAGTTTGATGGTAAGAATTGAAAAACTGGTTGAATTTGGTGATGCTTATATTATTCTACCGGGCGGTACCGGAACTATGCTGGAGTTAACGATAGTATGGGAATTCCTGAATAAGGGATTGATGAACATTAAACCGGTTGCTGCAGTTGGTGATATGTGGAAAAATATCATTGATGAGATGGAAAAAAGGATTGTAATTGAGAAACGAAAAACCGGACTGATTAAAACTTTTGAAGATGTTGAAGAATGTGCCGGGTATATCATTCCAAAACTTTTGGAAAAATTTTAACATGGATTATTCAATAAGAATAATAGCACGGTGCTTCAGCGCCGTGAATAATGGATAAACAAATATATCGGGTTTTAACCCAAAAGGTTATTGGGCTAAAGCCCGCATTCCATTATCTTTAAAGAATCGCTGCCATAAATGACGGCGCAATTTATAATCCTATTATTTATGTAGCGTGTTATAATGCATAATTCCGGTTTAACCGAAAAAAAATAGAAAAAAAGAGCCGATCAATGGTTGATCAGCTCTTAAAATTATTGCAAATTTATAAATGCAGCCTGCTAATCGAAATCCCCTTTAAGTTCTTGAACCGGAGTTTCGACCGTATCTGATTTCAATAAGTTTCTATATTGGCGAACCAGTGAATTAACATTCGCATCGTTTGGTATTAAATTCTGCAGACGAAGCGCAATGTCAAGCGCCTTATCATACTGCTTCAGATTCTCATAAATCTGGAACAATAACCTGTAAGGATTATAACTGCTGCTGAAATCACGCGGGTTTTGTTCAAGTCTCTTAAGTGCGTACTCTTCTACTTCAATTGATATTTCAGCAAATCTATCGACAGCGCCTGCTTCAAGGTAAATATTTCCGACGTCGAACAACAGCCTTGGATCCATTTGAATAATTGAACGCGGAAGCATTTCTTCCATCTTATCAAGCGTTTTCACTACCATATCTTTCTTGTTTGTATTATAAAGATAATGGAGCGCCAGACGCATGTACGAATTTCTATAATTTTGAGTCAGGCGTACATGGTTATCATCAAAGAAAATTGTCGGATCATTCAGCCCGCGGAATTTGAATCCCGGATCATAATCTTTGCTGTATTCATCCGGTGCGGGAAGATTAAACAATTGATCATACATAATATCTTCTGCAACCCTTTCATATGAAGAAGTATTTTTAATGGGCGTTAACCTGAATGATAAACCTTCCATTTGAAGGTAATCATCCAGACCTATCCGGCTGTCATCGGAAACAGTAACTGCAAAGTAAATAGGTCTTTTCCACTGATTGGCAATAATCAGATCAAGCACCATTAAATCCTGAACCCGCACAGCTTTCACATTCCCGAATTGAGCGCTGTTCTCCATTGTCCAGGTAATATTTCCTTTATTTATAACTGACGTATCGGTAATGCCGAATTCCTTGTAGACTTGTTCGGGTACGTCAACCGACATTTTTCTCGGCTCCCATCTCATCGGTCCGAGTTTCCTTATTTCCGTATCCGATCTTGTCATAGCAACTTTCTCAGCGCCATGAGGTTCCGTGTTCTTTAGCTGCTCAATATACCATGCAGTATTCAATAAGCTGAGGTTGGCAATTCTTACATCACGCCGTACACCTTCAACATCCTGCAGATACCATAACGGGAAAGTGTCATTATCTCCGTTTGTAAATAGAATTGCATTCGGAGCAACACTTTGAAGCATATTATAAGAATAATCCCACGGTACATAATTTGTCGATCGATCATGAGTAAAGTAATTTTCTTTCAGCATATTTGCCGGAATGAAAATGAATGCAAGCACTAAAAAGCTTCCTAGAACCGGTTGTTTGAGACCACTTTCTTCAATACTTTCTTTCAACACCTCAAATAAACCGCGTGTGCCGATGGCAATCCAAATAGAGAAAACGAAAAACGCCCCGACGTAAAAATAGTCCCGTTCCCTCGGTTGAGGTTCCTGTTGATTTTGATAAAAGGCAGTCAGCCATCCGAGAAAAATAAACATCATCATAAATACGGAAAACATTTTCCAATCTTTACGCAGATGATAATACATTCCGAATAAACCGAAGATGAATGGTATTGCCCAATATTTTGAGGGGTCGATACCTGATTCTTGAATAGTTGATTCGCGCCCGACATAATTCCACATCAAATAACGGTTGAACATGTGATTCATTTGATAAGACCAGAAGAAATCTAAATCACTGCTGTACTGGGTATAAATTCTCTGTTGATGGGGTTCCTGGGAAAACCTGCGCTGGAATGTAGGGAAATCACCGTACTGTTCACGATTAAGATATGAAATTAACTCAGGGAATGTTTTCGGGCTATTCAAATTAATGGGTGGATCCTGGTTGGCGCGGATAATGATCATCGAATATGTAGTGAAACCTAAGAACGCGAATAAAAACAACTTGAATACTAGGTTCAGAGTTTCTTGATTATTTGTTTTAGTCCAATAAATACCGTAACCAATTAATCCCAATATTCCCAGAATTATCAAGATATCTAATACAATATTATTTCCGCCTACTTCAGACATAAAGTTGGGAATATACTTCACCATACCTGGATATGTAGTGAATAAAGCAATACCGCCGATTATTACCGGGATATAAATTGAATTTCGTGTGAAAAGTTTTCTCCAGAATATTCCCATTATTAATGCACTTAACCCGACGAATATCATTAAAAATCTTTGATCGACTGATTTGTATTCTTCAGGTGCAGGCGGGCCCGAACTTGTTATTCCCGCCCACATAACAACTGCAATCAACAGCAGTATTACGGCATGACCGATGAAAATATAAGCTGTTTGTATTAGGTGATTTTCATCTGTGATGTATTTACGAAACATTATTACCATTGTGATGGAAACAATTGCCAGCACCGACATTAAATGTACACCGGTAGAAATACCGATGAGATATGCAATTAATATTAAATATTTTTCATTATCCGGTTCGTCTGCTTTTTCATTCCAAACCATCATCAGCCATGCAACAATTGCAATAAAAAATGTTGCGAGTGCATAAACTTCAGCTTCGACCGCATTGAACCAAAATGTGTCCGCAAATGCTAAAGATAAAGCGCCGACTGCAGCGGCGATATATGTTCCAAGTGCATCTAAAAGATTATCGTATTTTTTACCTTTGTAATTTTCAATCAGTTTTACTGCAATCAAGTAAAGGAATAAAACAGTGAATGCACTTGAAAGTACTGATACTGTATTGACTCTAAAAGCAATATTATCTGCAAACGGAATCATTGAAAAGAGTCTGCCGAGTATTAAAAAAAATGGAGTTCCCGGCGGGTGAGGCACCTGCATCAAATAAGATGAAGCAATAAATTCACCGCAATCCCAAAAGGATACCGACGGCTGCACGGTCATAAAATATATAACTGCTGCTACCAGGAATACACCGAATCCGATAATTCTGTGAAGCATTTTTTCGTTCATTATTTCCTCATTACGGTTTAATCGGATGAATTCTCATCCGGTTTTTTGAATAGGTGATCGTAATCTTTACGCTCACGGTTTACATGGTATTTTTCATGAAGGTTTTTTAGTCTTTCGAATGTAAGGTTGTCAAAATCCTCATCATCCTTATGACGTTTAACCATCATTTTATAATCCGTTAATTCTTTCGGATCCATTTTTCGCGTGTATCTTTTAAGCGTATCAAGATACTTTTTTTGATCTCTGTTTCTCATGAAATTATTATTTGATATTCAATAATTTTTTCAAACCATTAATATATGAAATATTTCAAAGAATTCGGGAACGAACAAAAGATATATTTTTTATTTCCCACGTAATTCAGGATACCAGTCTTTAACACGATCCAGAAAGTGATCAGCCGAATTTTCCCATGTAAATTTTCCCGACCATTCTTTTGCGTTTTTAGATAACATGTCTAATTGATTTTTATTTTCGAATAAATTCAGTATCCGGTCTGCTAATAATTTCGAATTTCCTAACTCGGAAAGTAACCCGGTCACACCATTTTGAATTGAATCCCTCAACCCGGGTACGTCTGAACCGATAACCGGCGTTCCCATTGCGTTAGCCTCTATTACCGTTATTCCCCAGCCCTCTTTAATTGCCATTGTTATAAACAACCATGATTTACCCATCACTTCGGCTTTCTGTTCTTCTGTTAAGTAGCCGAGAAATTTTATGTTTCCGTCCAATCCCTTTTGCTTAACATATTCTTTTAATTTTGGTAAATGATCACCCCGACCCCCAATGTGAAATTGAATCTCGGGAAAGCGGTTTATCAATAATGCAACAGCATCTATAACTGTTTCAATTTGTTTGTATTTTTTTATTCGTCCAATAAAACTGATCAAAGGGATTTCCGATTTTTCAACATTAACGTTTTGAAAAAGTTCATGATCAATTGCATTGTAAAGTAAATCAGTATTTTCTTCAGGCTGTCCCATTTCAATTAATTCATTTCTTGTACTGGGGGAGACTGTGAAAATCGGAGTGCCTGAATAAATTTTTGGGATTTTCTTTTCTGTCCGGATTATATAATAAGCCAATGGTGCGGGTATTTCTTTATATAGTGAATTCCCGTGGATGTGGTGAAGAATTCCAACCAGCGGTTTATCGATGTACTTTGGGGTAAATAGAGGAATCTTTGATATATCATCTACTACCAAATCATAATTCTGAAACTTTTTTGAATTGAGAAAAAATCTTCTAAACTGCCGATTGAAGAAAAATTTATTCCCGACACGAATAGTTTCAATTCCGTCAATTATTTCTACTTGTTCTGCACCTTTGAAATTATGAGCGATTAAAGTTACTTTGTGTCCCTTAGCAGCAATGCATTTAAAGATTTCGTGCATATGAATTTCAGCGCCGCCCATTTCGGGATTCTTTATACAGCGCCAATTAATTACAAGTATATTCATTCAATAATCGAAAAATCTTTGTAAATTAGATGAAATTTTGAAAACACAATATAAATATTAAAGACCGAATAAATGATCAATTTATACAAAGACTTTACTCCTGTTGTTTCAGTTGTTATGCCGACCTTCAATCGTGAATGGAGTTTGCACAGGGCAATCCAATCTGTAATAAAGCAGACTTTCAGCGAATGGGAGTTGATAATTGTCGATGACGGCAGCACTGATTCCACATTCGAAATGATAAATCAATACATAAATTCGTTTGAAAATATTCGTTACATGAAGCATTCTAATCGCAAACCTCCTCTTACTCACAATGCCGGGATTCAGGCATCAACCGGAAAATATATCACCTTTCTTGGCAGTGATGATGAATTCAAACCGGAACATTTGGAATTACGAATTAAATTTTTGGATGAGAATGATTCAATTGATTTGTTACACGGTGGAGTTGAGATTATCGGTGATCCGTTTGTTAAGGATAAAAACGATCTCACGAAAAAAATCCACTTAAAAGATTGTACAATAGGCGGAACATTTTTCGGCAGAAGAGAAGTCTTCTTTGCTCTCGGTGGTTTCCGAAATCTTAAATATAGTGATGACTCAGATTTCTATGAGCGGGCTTCAAGCAGATTCAAAATATTACAGGTTGATAAACCAACCTATATCTATCATAGAGATTCACCCGACAGTATCTGCGATAACATTGAATAAATAAAAAAAGGATTTCCTTTGTAATTCTTTTTGCAGGGAATGTTTTTGCTTCTTTTAAAAATATACGTTTTACTAAACAAATGATTTTATAAGTCAGCAGACTTTACTTATTGAATTAAATCATCCGGCATTTTAACTGCAACAACTTCACCCTTTACACATACTACGCCATCGGCAATAAGATCAGTATCAACAATCACTTTTTTACCTTTAACTTCTCTTATTTTGCCGCGCAATTCAAGCTCCACACCAAGAGGAGTTGGTTTGAGATAAGTCACGCTTAATTGAGCAGTTACAAATCTAAGCGGCGGGTCGGTATCCATTTCACGGTTTTCATATTTATACATTGCAGCCGCGGCTGAACCGGTGCTGTGGCAGTCAATGAGCGAAGCCAGTAAACCGCCGTAAACAAATCACGGTATTGCCGTGTGATATTCTTTTGGTGTATATTTTGTTACGGTTTCATCTCCCTCCCAATAAGTTTTAATCTGATGACCATATTCGTTCAGCTTTCCACAGCCGTAGCAATGTGCAACATCATCAGGATAGAAATCTTGGAACGCATTTCCTTTTTTAATTTTTATTTCGTTCATAGTTTTTATTCCCTCATTTTTATTTTGTTACAGTTTGTCTCTGTCAGGTCCGGGTGAACCAATATCTGCAGCAACTTTCCATTTCCCGTTTTCAGACTTTCGCCACACATTCAGGTATTTCCCGAAACGGTTTTGTCCGCTTTCTTTAATTGTAAGTTTGTAATAACCCCATGTCCAGCCCATATCACCGGAGTTGCTTACTTCTGCGTGTTGAGGCTTCCATGTAAGCGAATATGTTGAATCATCTTCTAGCATTGAAGAATATATACTCTCAACCCCTGTTAATACATCTGCTCCCCCCGGAAATTGGAGAGCGTCTTTTGTTAGGAATTTCTTAAAAGCTGCGGCAGCGCCTAATTCCTTTGATGCTGTAGAAAAATCATTATCCGTTTGAATTAATAATTGAATTTCATTTTCCATATTTATCTCTTCCTTTTTACAGCTTGAAAAAATTAATAAAGCCAGAAAAATTATTGTTAATAATCTCATTTTTACTCCTGAAAAAATTTATATAGAATACTTTTCAACTATATCCTGAGGTATTCTTACCGGTCTTCCGGACTTTGTAGAGATAAGCGAATAAACGGCAATTCCTTCAGCGGCAAGTTTTCTCTTTTCACCAATTTCCATCCAAAACTTTACTGTGCTTTGTGCGCCTTGATATGATTGAATCTGAGTCTTAACGAAAACCAAATCCCCTAATTTCATTGCACGCTTAAATTCAATTGATATGTTGGAAACGAACCATGTGAAACCTCTATCGATGAATTCGTGCATGCTCATTTTATAATCTCTATGCATCTGTTCGTAACGGGCTGCTAAAAGATAATCAAGATACTTTGAATAATGTACGTGATTATTCATATCAATATCATCAGGTCTGACTGTAATTTTTGATTCAAATACAGAATACATCTCTTCTCCATTTTTTTATATTTTACAACTCTATTAAATATTATTGTCGGAAAAGTAATGGAAAAATTATGATGAAAAAAATTAAAAATCCTTTTGTCGAAGTCAAAGAGTATAATTGTTTCGCGTGCTCACCTAAAAATGAACTCGGTCTTCAGATGGAATTTATTGAAGACGGAGATGAAGTGATATGCAATTGGAAACCGAAAGATCATTTAACTGGTTATGCAAATGTGATTCACGGAGGTATTCAAACGACACTTTTGGATGAAATAGCAAGCTGGACTATTTTCATTAAATTGAAAACTGCAGGAATGACTGTCTCATTAAATGTGGATTTTAAACGACCTGTTCTTTCAGATAGGGGAAAAATAAAAGTAACCGGAAAAGTAAATAATGTAGAAAACGGTAAGGCTGAAATTATTACGAAGATTATTGATTCAGCCGGACATACATGCACAGAAGGGAAAATATATTATCGTTTATTTTCTGAAGAAAAAGCAAAGAAGAAATTATATTATCCCGGGTTTGATAATTTCTTTTAACAGTGATTTAAAGAGATTATTCAATTTCCATAATTATATTCAACTGCTCTTCGGAAACTTCAAGTAAACCGCTCGGTATTAATCGTGGTGTAAGTTCTTTCCAATCTTTATTCTTATTGAATACCCATTTTAATATTTCCAGCCCTTTCTCAAATTCTCCGTTATTGATTAATGTAATTGCCCGCCAATACTTCATCTCTTCGTTCCCGGGAAACATTGCTTCTGCCGCCGAATATTCTTCCATTGCTTTTTTCATGTTCCCGGTTTCCACTGCAACATCACCTCTATTCATATGTTCGTACGCACGATAGATTTGCAGCAGCCGTTTAATTTCTTTAACCGGTTCCGGGTGATCTTCTACACGTAAATCAATTAACCGGTCATCCCAAATTTTACCGGTTGATTCTCCTCTTACAACCAATATTGATGCCGATTGTTTGCCCCTAATATCACCGCCGGCATTTTGAGCGGCTTCTAAAGCGGCTACCATTCTTTCTGCTAAAGGTCCCTCAGTCTCTTCAAATGCCTTTGCCATAGCAGACCAAACTTTATCATTCTTCATCATATTTGCCTGAACCGAATAATTTGATCCGACCCGGTGACCTGCGGGCTGAATGCATTTGTTACCCGTGTAAGCGGCAATTTGCCCGGCTTTATTGAGAATCGCGAGTTGTCTGAAATCTCGTCCGTTATCTTCTGCGGTAAGTTTATTAACTGCTTCTGCGGGTGTTAAACCTTCTTTTAATAATTGTAAACCAATCGGTCCAAAACTTGGATTGACAAATGATTGAGTTGCAACCACTCCAACTCCCGCTTCGCCCCAAGCTACAATAGAGCCGACAGAAAACCAATGCGACTGAACAGCTACTCCCATCTCGCCGCTAATTTCATCACGTGCAACGATTGAGTAAGTATGGGCAAAGGGACTTTCTGAATTGAAGAATTGTGCATCTATCGGTGTAATGAAAATAAGAGATATCAAAATAATGTTTGATAATAAACTATTCATGGCATCCTTCCGAATTGTAAAAATTAATTTGCTGCCGGTAATACGACCGTAAACTTTGAGCCTTTATTCACATTGCTTTCAATGAATAATCTTCCGCCGTTTTTACGAACAAACTCATTTACGAGCATCAATCCTATCCCGGAACCCGATTCATTATTCGTTCCTCCCCGTGTTTCCGTTAATCCTTTTTCAAGAATTTTCTCGATAATATTTTTTGGAATTCCAATACCGTTATCAATAACATTAATTTCAATTTTATTATTAGTGTTAATACAGTCGATCTTGATTTCCCCGTTCTTAGCTGTAAACTTAATTGCATTCGTTATTAAATTTCTAAGTATACTGTTAAGCATATTTTCGTCGCAATAGCAATTTGCTTCATCAATATTTAAGATTTCAATTTGGATGTTCTTCGATTTTGCAAATTGTTCAAGCAACGAAACGTTTTTTTCGATAATATCTTTTGTGTCGATTATGTCGGGATTGAAAGATAATAATCCGTTTTGTGTCCTTGACCATTCCAGTAAATTTTCAACCAAGGTTAACAATTTTTTTGAACTGCTTTGAATCTCCCGGATTGCTTCAACTTTTTCACTATCTGAAAATGAATCAAAATCATCGATCAATAAAGCAGAATATCCCAGAAGGGAATTGAAAGGATTTTTAAGATCGTGAGAAATTATGCTGAATATTCTATCTTTTGATTTATTTAGTTCATCGAGTTTACGTTTTGCCTTTTGATTTGAAATATATCGGTAAAACAATATTCCTATTAGTATAAAACTGAGAAATACAATAATTAAAAGATGATTTCTTTGCAAAAGACTCTGCTCTTTTTCCCTGCTTAGAAGTTGGTTCTCTTTTTCTTTCTTTTCACTCTGATACTTTACCTCCAGTTCCGCAACTCTCATTAAATTTTCTTCAGCAAGAACCGAATCTTTTTTTGATGTATATTTTTTAAAATATATTAATGCGGAATCGAATTTTGATACAGTTTCAAAATATGTCGATAAATATTTATAAGCCTCGATTTCAGCGTTATTCATTCCTTTTTTCTTTGAAAGGGCGAGACCGGTGTATAAATGATCTCTTGCTTTATTAAACTCACCAATTGCCGCGTAAACTAATCCAAGATTATTGTGATTAATAATAATACCATCGTAATTGTTTATTTCTTTGTTTAATTCCAGCGCTTTCAATCTATAGTTTAATGCTTTTTCATAATCTTTCTTGAAGTAATATACCCCTCCATAACCACCGTAAACAGTAGCGATTCCTTTTTTGTCGTTTAATTTTCCGTATTCAACTTCAAGTATTTTGTAGTAATTAAAAGCTTCGTTGTAAAGTTCTTGTTCATAATAAACTTCAGCTATATGATTTAGAGTAAGTGTATACCCGAAACTATCTTCAAGTTCTTCACGAATCTTAAGTGTATAGTTTAGATAATCAAGTGCTTTCGAGTAATTGTGCTGCTTTCTATAAATGATACTAATGTTAATGGTACAGTATGCAATCCCTTCATCCATCTTCAGGTTTTCAAAGATTTCCAATGCTTTGAAAATATTTTCGAGCGCAAGAGTGTAGTGATTCTTCAACCTATGTATTCCGCCGATATTATTATATGAATATGCGATTTGAACGGAATCCCCTGCTTCTGTAGAATAGGCTAAAGCATTTTCATAATTTACGATTGCACTATCGAAATCTCCGATATTTCTATAAACAACTCCAAGGTAATTGTGTGTGGTTGCGAGTAAAACTTTGTTCTTAATTTTATTGCCGATTAAAACAGCATTTTTACCTGCTTCCATTGCAAGAAGAGGATTTTTACTGCGGTAATTCCAGCAAATTCCATTTAGTTCGGTAATTCGACTGGTATCCGGTAAGCCGGATATTCTTTCCATTATGCTGTCGATTTTTTCTTGTGCCGGAATTTCAATAAGTAGAAATAGGAATAAAAAAAGAAATTTTAACACAGATAGTTTCTTCTTCATAAAATCTTAACGCGTGTAAAAAAGAATTAAGCCCAAAAGTTTTAAAAATTATTCCGATTTTTTATATTCAGAAATATACAAATATATATTGATAAAGCAATTATAATTCCGATCTGAATCAATATAGGAGTAGCAATTAATTTTGTTTCCAACACTGCTGTTGAAATAAGAATAAATTTGATTGCATAATAGAAAATCTTGCTGGCGATAATACTAATTGAAATCGCCATCAGTTTATTTGCTGTTTCCCGATATATAAAATAAAACAGGAATACATTGAATATCAATTCAACAGAAATAAGTCCGCTCTTAATAAACACCGGATGCGTTGAAACGAGAAATGAAAAAATTGGAAGAGTAAGTGCTAAAAGATAGGAGTTGCTTTTGTGTCCATGCGCTAATGAAAGTATCACGATTATTCGCATCGGTTCAATGTAATAAATCGGAAGAGCAAAAAGATGTGAAAGAACCGGAACAAAATAAATGAATGCTAAACCAAATGCGTCAAGGATTGTATTTGAAAGAATTGATTTCTTATTTGGTAGCAATATTGTTGTTGACATAGGGCTCAAAAGTAAATTTTTGTTGATAGGAATATAATATATTCATATCTTATTAAAAACAATTTTAGTACTAATTTGTGTGCTTCATGAAAAGAAGAGATTTTCTACAAAAAAGTATAAGCGCCGGACTAATTGCCGGTGCATCGTTAAAACTTACCGGTATCAATAGTCTATTTGCAAACTCAATAAACTCTCTCGAAAAAGATTATGATTTAGTTGCAATTAAAGGGGGAGAAGCCGATGCAATGTTTGATAAAGCCATTTCTGAATTCGGCGGAATGAAAAAATTTATTAAGCCGAACCAGACTGTTGTGTTAAAACCCAACATCGGCTGGGATGTTATTCCTGAGAATGCTGCAAATACAAATCCCAAATTGGTATCGAGAATAATCAAACATTGTTTTGATGCCGGGGCAAAAGAGGTATACGTTTTTGATCATACCTGTGACGAATGGACGCGCTGTTATTCAAACAGCGGAATTGAAAAAGCAGTGAAAGATGCCGGCGGCACGATAGTACCGGGTCACAGTGAAAGTTATTATCAAGCAGTTGAAATCAAAGACGGTAAAAGTTTGAAAACCACGAAAGTACATGAATTAATAATGGAATCTGATGTGTTTATTAATGTCCCGGTTTTAAAAAGTCATGGCGGTGCAAGGATTACAATTTCAATGAAGAATTTAATGGGAGTTGTATGGGATAGAGGATATTGGCATCGCAATGATTTACATCAATGTATCGCTGATTATGTGCCGTTTAGAAAACCCGATTTAAACATCGTAGATGCATACGCAGTTATGAAACGCAACGGACCGCGCGGTGTTTCCAAATCGGATGTTGTTCAGATGAAATCACAAATAATTTCCACCGATATTGTGGCTGCCGATGCTGCTGCCGCAAAGCTATTTGGTTTCGAGCCGGAAAATGTAGAATATATTCGTCTTGCCGGCGAAGCAAATTACGGGCAAATGGATCTTAGCAAACTTAATATCAGCAGATTATCGATTTAATTTATGAACCAAAGTTTCCTTAAGTATCTAAGGATTGCAGTTTCACTGATTTTCTTTATTGCAACCCTTTCTCTTTTTATTGATATTCATGAGTTAATTCCCACAGAGTTTACCGAATCGATAATTTACTTTCAATTTGTTCCGTCATTTATAAAAACATTCGGATTGCTGTCGTTTACGGTAAGCGGTTTTATTATCGTAATTGTATTAACTGCTTTATTCGGTCGAGTTTATTGTTCTTCCATTTGTCCGCTTGGAACATTACAAGACTTTCTAATAAGATTAAGCAAAAAATTTCGATTCAAAAAAAAATATGTTTATCTCAAACCGCAAACTCTACTTCAAAACATTTTCCTCGGATTGTTTTTAATTTCATTGTTTACCGGAAGTTTATTAGCAGTGAACTTGTTGGATCCTTACAGTAATTTCGGAAGAATCGCCGCGGGCTTTTTCAATCCGATAATATCTCTTTTCAACAACTTAATAGTTTTTATCCTGGAATCATTTGAGATATACAGCCTTTACCCGGTTACTTTGGGTGGATATACATTGTTCGGATTTCTATTCGTGCTGTCTTTTTCTTCATTATTAATTTGGCTCTCACTTTTTCATGGAAGATTATATTGTAATACAATCTGTCCGGTTGGCACTTTGCTTGGTTACATTTCCAAATTATCCTTCATGAAAATTAGGATTGATGATACAAACTGTACAGGCTGCGGAATATGTGAAATCAAATGTAAAGGTTCATGTATCGATTCGGATAATAAATATGTTGATCATTCGAGATGTGTTAGCTGTTTTAACTGTTTGACCGTGTGTCCATCTCACGGAATTATCTATTCTTCCCGGATTCCAAAAAAGTTGAATTTGGAAGAGAAGAATAAAACGGATTATGATAAAAGAAATTTTATCGGAAGTTTGTTAATATTTTCAATAGGATTGTCATCGATATTAAAAGCACAGGAAAAAATAAAAGTATTTGTCAAAAATAAAATAAAAGTAATTAGAGAAAATCCTATAACACCGCCCGGTGCTGTGAGCAATGAAGGTTTTACTGAAAAATGTACTGCTTGCCATCTTTGTGTGAGTAAATGTCCTACAAAAGTTTTGCAGCCTTCATTTTTAGAATACGGCTTTATCGGAATGCTTCAGCCGCGTATGGATAATTTCAACGGGTTCTGTAATTATGAGTGCACGATTTGCGGTGAGGTTTGTCCGACCGGAGCAATTGAACCGGTTATATTAGAAGAGAAAAAATTAATTCAGATCGGGAAAGCAAAATTTATAAAAGATAATTGCATTGTGTTTACTCAAAAAACGGATTGTGGAGCTTGTGCCGAACACTGCCCGACAAAAGCTGTAAAAATGTTGTATGATGAAGTTGAAAAAGTTGTTGCCCCGAAGATTGATGATAAAATTTGTATCGGATGCGGCGCATGTGAGTATGCTTGTCCGACTCAGCCCTACAAAGCAATTTATGTTGAAGCGAATACAGTGCATGCTAAAGCTGAGAAACCATCCGAAGAACCAATGGAAGAAGTAATTCTTGAAGAATTTCCGTTTTGACCTTAATTTAATTTTGCCCGGAAATTTACCTATGTTTGTTAACTAAATATAATACTATAAATGAAAGGAGAAGTAATGAAGTTATTGAAAGTGTTTGCTGTAATTTTAATCTCTGCGAGTTTTGCATCATGTCAGAATAATAGTAATGAACCGAAAGAATTGAAAACAGAACTTGACCAGGTAAGTTATGCAATTGGTACCGATATTGGCAAAAACTTTAAGAAGCAAGATATTGAAATAGATTTTGATGCATTTCTTCAGGGACTGAGAGAAGGTATGGGAGATTCCTTGATTTCTATGACCGATCAAGAAACTTCGGAAGTTTTGATGAATTATCAGAAAAAAATGATCGAAGAGCGTGAGGCAAAAACTAAAATTGAGAGTGAAAAGAATAAAACTGAAGGCGAAGCATTTTTAAAAGAAAATGCAGCTAAAGAAGGTGTAGTAACAACTGAAAGCGGTCTTCAATATAAAGTATTGAAAGAAGGAAGCGGTGCGAAACCGAAACCAACTGATAAAGTTCAAGTTCATTATAAAGGAACATTCATAAACGGAGATACTTTCGACAGTTCATACGATAGAGGTGAGCCAATTGAATTTCCGGTTAACGGAGTTATTAAAGGTTGGACAGAAGCGTTGCAGCTAATGCCGGTTGGATCAAAATATATGCTTTACGTTCCGTCGGATTTAGCATACGGACCTAGAGGAAATCAAGCAATCCCGGCAAACTCTACTCTCATATTTGAAGTAGAACTTCTTGATATTGTGCAATAATAGTTTTATGAGTTAGTCTTAATGAGTACATCGTACAAATGGTGTACTCTTTTTTTTATTCATTTATTTTCTATTAATTTCCGGTGAGCTGCTATGAAGAAGACGTTAGTTTTAATATTCATTTCGATAATACTATCGCTTACGATCAGTGCACAAAGTTACAAGTATGAATCTCCTAACGGAAGAGTTGATATGGAATCGCTATCAGGAGAGTGGAGTTTTATAAAATGTGATCCTATAACAGAGATTGTTGAAAGTCGCGAAGGTTCATTCGATCCGCCTAAATACAGTCCATCACTGGAAGAAGTGATTCCTGAAGATGCAAGAGAGAATCCATATAAGTTTATACCGACGGGATTATATCAAATGGTAAATATTCCATCAGCGTGGGAACAGTTTACCGGCATTGATTTCAACGGAACCGGCTGGTTCAGCAAAGATCTTCATATTGATATCAATCTATTAAAACAACGAAAAAGCTTTTGGCTTGAATTTGATGCTGTTGCAACAGCGGCAGGAGTTTGGATAAACGGTAAGTGGGTTGGTGGAAATGTCGGTGACTATAACCGGTGGTCGGTAGAAATTTCAAAATTTGCAAAACCGGGGAAGAATGAAATCTTAGTTTATGTTGATGAACTTCCGGCACATATATTTCAAGGATTCTTGAGTGTAATCGCTCCTCATCACGGCGGTATTTGGCAGGATGTAAAATTCTATTCAACGAATGAAGTTTTCATCAAAACCGATGGAGTATTTTTTAGGACTGATATTAACAGTGGTTCGGTAACTGCCGAGGTTCTAATCAACGGGGACTTTGCCTCTGCTAATGTAGAGCCGCAGATAATTATCGGTGAATACAACTCCAATTACAAAAAACAAATTCAAAATGAAATTGAGATAGAAAGCTTTGATTTATCCGAAAATGAAAATGGTTTTATTTTTTCATTTAATGTCAACGATTTCAAATTATGGAACCCGGATTCACCTAATCTTTATTATGCCAAGATTGATTTAATCGATCGAAAAAATGTTAACGTTACCGATTCATATTTCCAAACATTCGGGTTTCGTGAAGTAAAGATTGACGGTAGTGATTTATTTCTTAATGGAGAAAAACTTAACCTTCGAAGTGTTTTGAATTGGGGGTTTTACCCGAGGGTTGTCAGTCCCGCACCCCCGGTTGAAATTATTCAAGATGAGTTCGAATATGTTAAGAGTTTGGGTTTAAATTCAGAAACTATTTGCTTGATGGTAATGCCCGATTATTTTTATGAGCTTGCAGATGAATTGGGAGTGCTGATTTGGGAGGAATATCCTACATGGCATAATGAGTTTACAGAACAACAACTGGAAGCATATAGAAAATCTTTCCCCGCATTTTTTATGAGGGATAGAAACCATCCATCGATAATTTTAAGAAGTATGTCTGTTGAAGCCGGAGTAAAAGATAAATCGGTAATGAAAGAAATTGTAAAAACTGCACGCGAGATGACGGATACCCCGATTCAGGATAACAGTTCGTGGTTCTGGTTAAGCGATTTGGAAATTACGGATTGGTACGGAGAAGATAATTACTGGAATAATAATAGATGGGCGCAGCACATGTTAATCAATCTGCCCAATCAACTTGATGCATTAGATCCGAAGCCGTACATAATTGGTGAAAGTATTGCAGGAAGCAACTGGATTGACATCGAAGCTCATTCTAACTTTGATTCTCAAAAGCCGTTAATGAATTATCTTTCTGGTACGGATGACGCACACGATGGAAAAAATTACCCTTATTGGTTTCCGATTTCATTTGAAGCGAGTCTTGAGGTTGAGAAAAAATTAAGAGCTCGTTATAATGATGAATTGAGCGGTAAGGACATTGTAAAGGATTATCTCATTCCTCAAAGTGAAAAATTTGCTAGAGCGTTTCGAGAGTTTCAACTGAGATTATTATATGCTGATCCGAGATATACCGGCTGGACGTTATTTATACTAAGAGATCATCCGAATATCACGAGCGGAATAATCGATAATTTCGGCAACCGAAGATTTACACCTCAGAATGTTCCCTGGCTGAATAATGAAATTAAATCCCCGGTAGTTACAAGTGAAGTTGACGGAAGTAAGAATGTTCCATTAATTGATCAAGCGCCGGGACTTCTTAAGTGGAATGATTCCTGGGGATATGAAATCCAAACGGATGAGGAAGTTTATGTTTTGAGCGAAGGGTATTCGGATTTGAATCCTTTATTTGATGACTGGAAAAATAAGAAAAATTTAGAGGAAAATGATCTTGAACGATTTTTTAATCAAAACTCCAAATCTGTCTTGGCTGCTACGCTGCTAACGTATGATATGATTGATTACATGGAAAATGGCGGAGCAGTCATTTTGTTTTCGAGCAGGTGGCCCGGAGCTTTCGACGGTAAGCCAAAAATGCTGTGGTCGGGCGCTTACTTTGCTCCGCCTGTTGGACCCTTGAGCGATGTTGATGAAAACCATTTAATTGATTTGATGCAATATGATCTGATTCACAGTAAAGCTGAAGGAATTCCTGTAGCCGAAAATGAAATCGAAGACTATCTTGATCCAATGATACGAATATATGAAAATCACGGGATTGAAGATGTAATTCCATTCGATTTGCTTACAGCGTCTAAAGTTGGTGATGGATTGCTTGTTGTAACCTCCTTAGATCATTCGGCGGAAGCAGGACAATGGCTTCTCGGCAAAACTGTTTCGTTTATGAATAATTGGTTGGATGGTAAAGATAAATCGTTCCCTAAAGTTGAATTTCCCGCAGGTGAACTAAAAGACTTTGGAGTAAGAAGAATCAACTCGATTATATCATTAAATGAAAGATGGAAATTTATTACCGATCCGGATGAAGAAGGTGAGAAAAACGGTTACGAAAAAGTTGATTTTAATGATTCGGATTGGAAATTAATAAATGCAGCTTCAATATGGGAAAATCAAGGTTACCGTTACGACGGTATGGCTTGGTACCGGAAAGTAATTGATCTTCCCGAGAATGTGAAAGATAAAAACGTAACTCTAGTGGCTGAAGGAGTTGATGATGCATACCGGTTATTTATCAATGGAAATTATGCAGCGATGCATGGGAGTTTTACCGATCACAATGAAACTGTATTTGTAACTAAAACCGAAACTGACATTACTGAGTTTATTCAGCCCGGTAAAAACACAATTGTTCTGCAGGTATTTGATATAACCGGCGGCGGGGGAATCGGACGACCAATTTACTTGAGAATTGAATAATAATTTTTACAGCTCCACATATTCTGGATTAATCCTAACCTGGAAAAGCCAGAACCAAATTATTAGAATAGTATAGTATCCTCAACCATATTTTTGTTTTTTGGTCAAGAATTTAAAATGAAATATTGTTCACAGCCCAAGAGATTGAATTGGTTGAATGGATGATTGTCAAAGACATTCAGTCATTCATCTTCATTCAGTCATTCTCTCGTTTTATCTATCTCAATAAACCGCCTTTCTCACAATCTGTGATTGAATTGCCCCGACATTTTAGATGCTGTGTTAAAATTAATAAACTCACCCTTGCCAAATGTATCCCCTCTGGAAAATCCTCGTCAGAGTGCGCCGAAGTCTGGCGACTTCTCTTAAAAAGCAATGCTGTCAACTTAAGAATTGAACTAAGCAACTCGACTATGGTTGAAGTCTACAACAATATCATACTAATTGAAATCCTTTTCGGTAATGAGACTTTTTGTTTTTAAACAATGCTTCTTCTCGACATACAATCCCTAAGGGATTGTATGTGAATAGATAATGTATATAAATTAATTTTAACAACCCCAACGGGGTTGAACATGTGTTTTCATATTCAACCACTCCGTGGTTGATGCTTCCCTTCTCAATTTAGGTTATTCATATTGAACCCCTATCGGGGTTCGAAAGACCGCAGATAGATATTCAATGAGCGAAAGGTTTATAGGTGTCGGGAACCACTTCCCGACACTGAAACTATGTTTTACATCAAGGCGCGGGTCTTGACGCCCGAGATGGAAAATTCCTCCCCGCCCGCCGGTCGGGCAGGTCTTAAAAAGTGAGGGACTTTTAAAAAGCTGCAAAGACAGCATATTTTAAGCACCTTCTCTTTCCAAGAGGGGTTTGGGGATGAGTTTCCCGCTTGACATCGAGTTTTAACACAGCCTTTTTATGTTGGGGATCAAATTAACAAGAAGAACTGGGCATTAGCCCAATTTTAGCAGTTAATTTGGTTAAAGCCATTAACTTTTTTTTTTCTTATTATCCCACGACCTGATGGCGTGGCTATTCAAAAAATTATTTTGCTAAAGGTCACTCATTAATATTCTGCCAAATAATACACGAACTTTTCTGATAAGGTATTAATATGTGGAGCTATTGATTAAAAATGCAAATGCCTTAAAAAATATTATCCCAATAAAATTAATTGGAAATGAATTTTTGCCTCAGGACGCTAATAAAATGTTTCAATATAACATTTTATGTTGCGGGGATAATCCCGACAATTTGTAAGTAAAACATTTTACATTAATAATGAATTCCAAAGTTTTTATATGGCTAAGTATTTGATATTTCTTAACTTACAAATTGTCGGCCCGAAGGGCAGATTTTCCAATGGAAAATCTGGGTTATAAATTTTTCGACCACACTTCTCTTAGTTTTATCTGCTCCGGGGTTAAAGTTTCTAACTCTTCAAAAATATGTCGGTCTTTTCTTTTAATCATAACACCGCGTAATTCAAGTTCTTCTTCACCTCTTCTAACTTTTAATGTATACTCATCACCCGGCTTCATTGAAAAAATCTTCATTGCAAGAGGCTGTATTGTCTGCATGTTTACTTCTTCTCCCAGCGCTTCGATAATAACATCTCCGTTCTGAAAGCCCCACTCTTTTGCTAAATCGGATACGTTTGCAATAACAATATCCTGCCCGTTTACACCAATTCCCATTCCCATTGAAGGTCGGTTGCCTTCCGACTCTCTTTCGGCAATATATTTATAACCGAGCTTATTCATATAATCAACAACAGGCAATTGTTCACTTCCCCTGATGTATTTATCAATAAACACTTTAATACCGGGATTTGTTTTCTGAACAAATACATCAAGAAATTCATTCTCGGGGAATGGTTTATTCTTACCATACTCTTTTAGCAATTCAATAAAGACCTCTCTCAACCCGCGAGTACCGCCGGATGCTTCAAGAAGTTCAATATCCAAACACATTGCAGTTAGTGCCCCGCGGTTATAAAAATTAATAAATTGCCCGTAACCATCATCGTCGTATGAATGAAGGCTCATATCAATTAAACTGATTTCCCGGTTAAAATTATCATTAACTCTCATCTTTTGGGTTACCTGCCTGCCGAATTCTTCGAAGTTCATCAATCCTGCTCTAAGCTGCATTATATCAGATGCCCATTCGGTAACTCCTTCATAAAGCCAGACATGTGCGGATGGTGTGGGCACTACAAAATTATATGTATGAATAATTTCGCTGTGCAAATTTAGCGGAGTGAGAATGTGCAAAAATTCATGTGCCATCGTGCTTCTTAATCCTTGCATTGCATTAGGATTTACAGGCATAACATATAATGAACTCAAATTATGCTCCAGTGCGCCCGCTCCATATAACTTATTTCTATTGAACTGTTCCATATTTATTAAAGCCATTAAAAATTTATATTGGGGCGCGGGCTTATATCCAATAAATTCAGATGAAGACTGCAGTACATCGTTCGCTAAAGATAAAATTGTCTCAGCAGTAATATTTGTATCTGGTGAATAAACATAAATATCAACCGGCATATCATTAACGTTTACTTGTGATACAGTCAATTCGCCCATTAAAACAGGGGAATCCGCAAGATGATCATAAGATTCGGCAAAGTAATAGCCGGAAGAGTTTTGATTAAGTGAAGTCCCGATTTCCCATTCCGGATTACAGTCGATTTTCATTTCCACCGGGTGAGTCTGCAATCCTTCAAAATATCCGAGTACACCGAATGTATTCATAGAAATAAAATCGTTTTCAATCCCTGTTCCACTCATTGGTGCGACAGGATGTTCGGTTACTTCTGCATCGAAAGTATCTTCAACTTCATAAATAAGTTTAGATAATTGCTGCGGATTTTGAATCTTCCACTGATTGTCGGAAATTTTTTCTATTCGTAATTCGTTGCCTGCTTCGTCAAAAGCTTTCATATCACTTACAAATCTTCCGAAATCCATCACCTGATATGTACCGGGCGCAGTTGCAGCCATATTGTAGATATTGTTTTCTTCGGTTAGATAATCGGTTAAAACCGTTACATGAAAAAGATCGTCTGCTTCGTGGTTAGTTACATCAACATAATATTTAATTTCAGTTGATGATGAATTATTTTGAAGATTACCGGAACTGCATCCGGCGATGTAAATTACAAATAACAAAAATATAGCTTTACGCATTTTTCCCCCAAATTTAATTGTAGACATACCTTTTGGACGTGTTAAGTTAGAAATGGTTTAGGAACATTTGACATGAATGAAAAATGAAAACGGCTGTCCGAATATATAAATCGAACAGCCGGGAATATTTTTAATCTTCTTTGAAGTATTCTTCTCTTGTAGTAACAGTTATGACCTGAATTCCAGCCTCCTGTAATTTTTCATTCAAAGAACTTAGTGTTGATTCGTAATAAGCTAGCTGCTTTTTATATTCTTTTTCAAGAACGTTCAACCGGTTTATCTGAGATTCGGTTGGTCGTCCTTGGTAGAAAACAAGCGATCCATAAACATCTGCAATTTTTTCTGTTAACCTGATTTCACCGGAAAGCCTGTTGGAACTTGTCGAAACCAATTCTTTTTGAAGCGCATCCATATCTTTTGATGCCTCATTCAATATGCTTTTTAATTCTTCATCCTCAACTTGAGTTGATTTCGCTATTGCCGCTTTTGATAGATCTACAACCTGTTTTACCAAGAAAGAAATTTCTTCAATCATATTATAGGATTTGTTCAACACTGCAAACTGCATTTCACGATCTTCTTTAGAATGACGTGAATCCGGGTCATCCATTAATATGATTTTGCTTTCGTAAATATTTTTACCCTTTACCAATCTTACAGTATATTCACCAGGAGGATAGGAAGGACCATAAGCCACCTGCGAAATCAATAGCGGAGACGAAACTTTTACTTTCGGGGGTTTTTTGTTTATGTACCAGGGCACCCGGTTTATTCCGGTTTTTTTGCCTGCAGTTAGTTTTTTAATTACGTTGCCATCTTTATCAATTATTTCCAAATACATATCACCAAAGATGTGTCTTTTCTTCATGTAGTAGGTTATCATTGCCGTGTTCGGTGGATTCCCGCCGACAAAATTTTGATCTCCTGAAAACGTTTGCTGGGATTGGGGATCATTAATTATGTATGGTTCATTCTCCAACAATGTGACATCATTCTCAAAGATTTCCGATGATAACTGTCGAACCGGGGAA
Source organism: Melioribacteraceae bacterium (assembly GCA_021740785.1). Lineage (GTDB taxonomy): Bacteria > Bacteroidota > Ignavibacteria > Ignavibacteriales > Melioribacteraceae > JAIOZI01. The sequence goes on along the minus strand of JAIOZI010000003.1, from coordinate 23,673 downwards.
ATGTTATCAATTATTAAAATTCCTCTGCCGTGTGTAGCTAAAACTACGTCATTAGTTGTTGGATGAATTACTAAATCAAAAATTCCAACTTTTGGAATATTACCATCGAACCTAAACCAGTTATCGCCGCTGTCCAATGAGATATAAAGACCGAATTCAGTACCAAGAAACAGTAGATTAGGATTAACAGGATCTTCCTTTACTACATGGCAGTAGCCTTGAATATTTTCATCCGTTATGTCAATCCACGTTTCACCGAGATCTGTAGTTTTAAAGAGATAAGAATTCATATCGCCACTGCGGTGACCGTCGAATGCAGCGTATGCGGTTCGTGTATCAAAGTTACTTGCATACACAAATGATGACCATGTACTAGCGGGCAGACCGGAAATATTCTGCACGGTATTTGTCCATGTTTCACCTCCATCGGATGTTACTTGAAGATTCCCGTCGTCTGTTCCGACCCAAATATATTTAGATTCAATAGGGGAGTCACTGATTGTTATAATGGTACAATGATTTTCTGCAGTTGAATTATCGATAGTTATCCCGCCGGAATTTTCCTGCTGCTGTTTATCCACATCGTTCGTGGTAAGATCCGGAGAAATTTTTTCCCAGTTATCTCCTTTATCACTCGACCGGAATAAATACTGAGCCCCGGTGTAAATTACATTTTGATCAAAGCGGCTGATAACAAGCGGCGTATTCCAATTGAACCGTAACTTTTCGTCTGCGTCATCGGAGTAAGGCTTAATATCTTTTGCCTCCCGTGTATCGATGTAGAACCTGTAAGTGTTGCCGCCTTGATACTGCCAAAAAATTATATTTTCATCTCCCGGGTCGGGGACAACATTAAAGCCGTCGCCGAAACCAACATTCTGCCAATCACTATTTTCGATTCCGCCCGGACTTTGAGACGGACCGAACCATGAGCCGTTATCCTGCAAGCCTCCGTAAACGTTATACGGTTTTTTATTATCAACCGAAACATGGTAGAACTGAGATAAAGGTAAATTTTGTGAATGAATCCATGAACTGCCTTTATCATAAGAAGTATAAAGCCCGCCGTCAGTACCGAGATAAAGATGACTATTATTATTTGGATTAATCCAAAAGGCATGATGATCTGAATGTACTTTGCCACCTTCAATAAATGTTGATGTGAATGATGCGCCTGCATCATTGCTTACCCACAGGGAAGCCATTCCTGGTTTATAAATTTTATTGGAATCAACCTGATCAGCAACAATTAATGAAAAATAAAAAGGTCTTTCCGAAATCATTACCGAAGTTGATTTCAGTTCCCAAGAATTACCGTAATCAGTCGATGTATAAAGTCCGGTTTTCTCAGACTCAACGAGAGCATAAACCATTTCGGGCTGCAATTCAGTTACGGCAAGTGCAATTCGTCCTTTATCACCTTCTGGTAAACCTTCGATAATTTCGTTCCATGAATCACCGCCGTTTGTGGATTTAAACAAACTGCTTCCGGGTCCACCGGATCGAAATGTATAAGCTTTTCTTCTAAAGTCCCACATTCCGGCATAAATCACATTGGGATTTCCCGGTTCGATAACAAGATCGGAACAACCGGTATTGTCGTCGATAAATAAAATCTTGCTCCACGATTTACCCCAATCCGTTGATTTAAAAACACCACGTTCCGGGTTGGCGCTCCAAAGCTGTCCTAATGCAGCAACGTAAATAATATTTGGATTTTCAGGATGGATAATCACTTTAGAAATTCTTTCAGTGTTTTCCAATCCCAAATGTTCCCAGTCCGAACCACCATTTGTAGTTCGATAAATGCCATCTCCAACAGAGACACTATTGCGTACCCAAGTTTCACCGGTTCCAACCCAAACCGTATCAGGTCTTCTCTGATCAATAGTAATTGTCCCGATGGATTGAGTGTGGTCGTCAAAAACCGGCTTGAATGTAGTCCCGGAATTCGTACTTTTCCAAATACCGCCGCCGGCTGAACCAACCCAAATAACGCGGGGATCAATATTGCTGGCATCAATTGCTGAAATTCTTCCGCTCATTGTAGCAGGACCAATATGCCTTGCGCGAATAGAGCCGAACATATCGGATGTAGGTTTGGTTTGAGCGGAGATTATGATTGCGGCTGCAAAAAAAATAAAAAATATTTTTTTCACTGCGTTCTCACTTTTCGTCTACTTTGGTGCTGTCTTCTTCAACTGCGGGTACTGTTTCAGGTACCTCAAATAATGAATCGGGAACATCTTTATTAAATTCAACAGACTCAATTGATATTTGCGCCGCTGTTTGTCCGTTTACTAATGTTTCGGTTTCGAAAGGCATAACCATTCCATTGACTTCTTTGTAATTGCTGAATAAAGTTGTTGCTTCTGTTTCGACTCCCCTGAAATTAATTTTCGAAACCATCTTCAACAGGATGAAATTTTCAGTGTCGATGAAATGTTTATAGACATCTCCATTCTTTTTTGATAGTGTAACAACATAAGTCTCGATACCCTCAAAATCTTCGGTACCGTCGAGTGTTACGTTGTAACCTTTTTCTTCCCAATTGAATAACATGCCTTCAAAATCGGCTTGATCTTTTATCTGATCTAATTGATCTTGCGGCAATTGTTGAAAATCATTCGAACCCATAAAAGGATTTTTCGACCACCCGCTTTCACCGTCATAGATTGTAACAATTTCCATACCCTGGAAAGAGCCTTCCGATCTAAATTTCATTGGACGTTTGTTGTATGCTTTGATAGGGATTTCAAAAGATGCCTGCATAACTTTTCCGTTTGTAATAACGGTACTTACTTCCGCGAGCTTGTCTGTTCCGGTAGCTTCAAAATGACTATTTAAAACCTCTTCTAAAGTTTGAGCAAACATTACCGTACTAAATAAAAATATTACTGCAGCAAATTTTAAGACTTTCATTTCCACCTCAATAATTAATAGATATGTTGATTTATTTATTCCAAAACTCTTTCAATAAACTTTCTGCGGCAGCGGTAGCCCATAAATTACCGTTTAAAATCTTCTCTTTTATCACAGGAAGTTTTTCTCTGATTTTTGAATCGTTGTAAAATTTATCGAGTAACTCGTTTTCAATCATTCTCGACATCCACTCAACCGCTTGATCTTTTCGCCGGTTTTCAAATACGCCGTTTTCCTTTGTAATTTCTTCAAACTTTTTAATCATTTCCCAAATTTCTGATATCCCGGTTCCCTCTAAAGCAGAACAAAGATGAGCACGGGTTTGCCATCCTTTAGTTGCAGGCATAATGTAATGAAGGGCGTTTGAGTAATCAGCTTTTGCAATATTTGCCTTATTCCGTAAATCCCCGTCTGATTTATTAATTAAAAGCGCATCGGCAAGTTCAATTACTCCTTTTTTAATACCTTGAAGTTCGTCTCCGCCGGATGGAATCATTACTAATAGAAAAAAATCCACCATCGATCGAACTGTAATTTCACTCTGACCAACACCTACTGTTTCAACCAGTATCACATCATAACCGGCAGCTTCACACGCTAAAATTGTTTCACGGCTTTTGCGTGTTACTCCTCCTAATGTACCGCCGGAAGGGGAGGGACGAATAAAACAATTAGGTTCTCGGGATAATTTCTCCATCCTGGTTTTATCTCCGAGAATACTTCCTTTTGTTATACTGCTGCTGGGATCAACAGTCAATACTGCAACCTTATGTCCCTGAGAGATCAAGTACATTCCCAGAGCCTCAATGAGAGTACTTTTTCCTGCGCCCGGCACGCCTGTAATTCCAACTCTGATTGATTTGCCTGTTTCCGGAAGAATTTCCTGCAGTACCTGCTGTGCTGTTTCATGATGCTGCTCTGAATTACTTTCTATAAGTGTAATAGCGCGGGCTAAAACGTTGCGGTTATTATTTATTACTCCCTGTACCAATTCCATTACGGATGGAATATTCTTTTTCATTGCCGGGATAAATTTTGCAGCCGAAGTTTCAGCTTCATTTTCTTTGCCTTTCACTACACGGACTGCAAATGCATCGTTTTCTTCTTTAGGCGCCCAATCGGGTTTATATGATTTATCGTCACTCATAATTGAAATTTGTGTTTTGTATTTACAGTTGGTTAACGAATATAATCATTTACATCCGTGAACGCAGTAAAATTATTATGATTTATGTTATTGAAATTATTTGTCAGTGTTATCTCGATTCTTAAAATAATCTTTTGAAAGTATGCTGTAACAAATCACATCAATATATTTCCCGTTTTTAATTATTTCTTCTCTTAAATATCCTTCTTTCTGCATTCCATTATTTAACATTACTTTTCCTGAAGCTGCGTTGTTTGAAAAGTGATGAGCTGATATCTTATTCAGTTTCAGTATCTCGAATCCGAATTTTATTATTGAAGCAAGCGCTTCGGTAGCAAAACCCTTATTCCAATAGGGGATACCAATCCAGTAGCCGCTTTCGCCCTTGTTATATTTCAGATTCAGTTCAAGACCAATAGCGCCAATAAATTCTCCGTCACTCTTCCCGGTTACAGCCCACACAATTTCTTTATCATCTTCAGCTAATTTTTTGTGAGTTGAAATCCATAATTCGGCTAGATCCTCCGGATACGGGTGAGGAATGAAAAGCGTGTTATCTGCTATTACCTTTTCACCGGCAAAAAGCTCTACCCATTTTGCATCTTCAATTCTAAATGGACGGAGTTCCAATCTCTCTGTTTTTAGTGTGGGAATTATTTCCATAATATAATATTACCGCATTGTGACCCGGTCAATCAATTCTATTTTTGGTCATTAGAAATAGGCTGCCTGTTTAATATAAAATCAATTTTTAACTTTGACATGGGTTGCCGGAAAAATCATTTAACATGTCGATTTAATAATCATATTATTTCAAAAACTCTAATAAAGCACTTCCCAAATTATTTTTAACCCAGATTTTCCAATGGAAAATCTGCCCTTCGTGCCGACAATTTGTAAGTTGTGAATTATCAGATGCTTAGTCATATAGAAATTTTGGAATTCGTTATTTAAGTAAAATATTTCTCTTACAAATTGTCGGGGTTAATCCCGCAATATAAAATGTTTTAATAAAACATTTTATGAGCGACCAGCGGCAAAAAATTCATTTCCAATGAATTTTTTGGGATTAAGACAACCTCATAAATGCTTAACAATAATGATTGTTATTACCCAAATCGTTCATTAACTAATTCCATGATTTTAATTCCCGCCGATGGAATTTTTGTGCCCGGTCCGAATATTGCCGCAGCTCCGTGTTCATAAAGAAAATCATAATCTTGATGAGGTATAACACCTCCGATAATTACAACAATATCTTCCCGCCCTTGATTTTTCAATTCATCAACAAGTTGAGGGAGTAATGTTTTATGTCCCGCAGCGAGCGAACTAATACCCACAATATGTACATCATTTTCAACGGCTTGCCGGGCAGTTTCTTCGGGAGTTTGGAAAAGAGGTCCCACATCAACATCAAACCCCATATCTGCATAAGCTGTAGCAATAACTTTAGCGCCGCGGTCATGACCGTCCTGACCCATTTTTGCAACTAAGATTCGAGGTCGTCTGCCTTCTCTTTCAGCAAAGTCATCAGTCATCTTTCTAACTTTATTCATTACATCGTCATCACTTCCGCTATATTCACTGCTGTATACGCCTGATATTGTACGTGTCACTGCTTGATATCTCCCGCTTACTTTTTCAATTGCTGTTGATATTTCGCCCAAGGTAGCTCTTACACGTGCTGCCTTTACAGACAAATCTAATAAATTTCCTTCACCTGTTTCAGCAGAATTTGAAATTGCTTCAAGACATTTACGAACTTCACTTTCATTTCTTTTTGATTTAGTATCATTTAATCTGCGAATCTGAGAGATTCTTACCGCTGCATTATCAACTTCCAAGATTTCAATCGGATCTTCCTTATCCAACCTGTATTTATTAATCCCAACTATCGTTTCAGTACCCGAATCAATTCTTGCCTGTCTTCTTGCAGCCGCTTCTTCAATTCTCATTTTAGGTATTCCTGCTTCAATAGCTTTTGTCATTCCACCGTATGATTGGATTTCGAGAATATGCTGCCATCCTTTTTTAAGCAATGCGTCGGTTAAAGATTCAACATAATACGAACCGCCCCATGGATCGATAACACGTGTTATGTATGTTTCATCCTGCAAATACAATTGTGTGTTACGAGCAATTCGTGCTGAGAAATCAGTAGGGAGAGCGATTGCTTCATCTAATGAATTTGTGTGAAGTGATTGTGTATGTCCCAGCGCAGCAGCCATTGCTTCAATACATGTGCGGACAACATTATTAAACGGATCCTGTTCAGCCAAACTCCAGCCCGAAGTTTGAGAGTGTGTACGAAGCGACATTGATTTCGGGTTTTTAGGATTGAACTGTTTTACAAGCTTAGCCCAGATTAACCTGGCTGCACGCATCTTTGCAATTTCCATAAAATAATTCATTCCCTGTGCCCAGAAGAAAGAAAGCCGCGGTGCGAACTCATCAATATCCATTCCGGCAGCAATTCCCGTTCGTATATATTCCAACCCGTCTGCAAGTGTGTATGCCATTTCCAAATCAGCCGTTGCACCGGCTTCCTGCATGTGATAACCGGAAATACTAATGCTGTTGAACTTCGGCATATTCTGCGAGGTGTATCTGAAAATGTCGGCAATAATTTTCATCGATTGTTTCGGTGGATAAATGTAAGTATTCCGAACCATGTATTCTTTTAAAATATCATTTTGAATAGTTCCCGTAAGTTTGGAATGTTCGACTCCCTGTTCTTCAGCGGCAACAATATAGAATGCCATCACCGGTAAAACGGCACCGTTCATTGTCATCGAAACCGACATTTTATCGAGTGGAATTCCATCGAACAAAATCTTCATATCTTCAACCGAATCAATTGCAACTCCGGCTTTCCCAACATCACCAACCACGCGCGGGTGATCGGAGTCGTATCCTCTATGTGTAGCGAGATCAAAGGCAACTGATAAACCCCTCTGACCGGCGGCAAGATTTCTGCGGTAAAATGCATTGCTTTCTTCGGCTGTAGAAAATCCGGCATATTGCCTTACCGTCCACGGTCGCATAACGTACATAGTTGAATAAGGACCGCGTAAATAGGGAGGTAATCCGGACATGTATTCAAGATGTTCGTAATTTTTAATATCATCTTTCGTGTAAAGTGGTTTCACGTTTATCTTTTCCATCGTTTCCCAAATAAAATCATCCGGTTCCTTCCCGGTTTCAATTTTAAACTTCTCTTTCCACTCATCGTAACTTTTTGATTTTGATTCAAATTGTAATTCCACATCCGCAAATTTTATTCTTTCCATTATGATTGCCCTCCAATCTTTGTCAACAAATCAGATAACACTTTATAAGCGTTGCATCCCAAATAAATGAAATCGCCAACTCCCGATTTTACATGTTCTTCAATTTGATCTTTAGGATAACCGGCAAGAATTAAATTCATCTCTTTTTTATTATTTCTGATTCCGGTTACAAATGCCGGAACGATTTCAGGGTAAGTATCATCCGTTGAGCAAATCACAACTGCCGATGTATTTAATTTTAATGCAGCGGATACTGCATCTGCGGTTGATTGAAATCCTTCGGGAGATATAACTTCAAATCCTCCGACTTCAAAAAATCCTTTCGCAAAATCTGCCCTGGCTTTATGTTGTTTAATTGGACCCATATTTGCCAAAAATACTTTGGGGCGTTCACCATCTGTGTCTTTAATTTTATCCGAAATTTTTCTCAATTCCTCAAACATTCCGGCTAACCTGAATTCACTAACCGGTGTAGTTTTATCTCCACCTTCAGAGTTAGTTCTTATTGCCTTTGTTATTTCACCGATTGTCGCTCCTTCAAGAAATGCCGATACAGCAGAATCAATAATTTTGTTTGAATCTGTCTTGCCCGATTCTTTTAACCGGGATAAAATTTCTTTTATTTTTGATTGATTGGAAGCTTCTCTATAATTTCTCAAAAATTCTAATCTCTCTTTATAAAAAATATCCTTTTCGGATTTCTTTTTTTCCAACGACTGTTCAGAAAGATTTGCATACATATTTGTTCCTACAATAACTGTCTTTCGTTTAGCAGCGTCATTTTTCCTTTTTTCAACAACTTCCGAAATTAATTTTTGAGGTAAATTATTTTTGACTGATTCAATCATTCCTCCACTTGATTCTATCTCTTTGAATAATTCCCAACTAGCTTTTGCTACATCCTCGGTGAGTTTTTCAACATAGTATGAGCCGCCGGAGGGATCGATCAATTTGTTTAAGTGAGATTCTTCATTCAATATAATTTGAGTGTTGCGTGCAATTCTTCTCGAAAATTGGTTGGGCTCTCTGAAAGTTTCATCAAAGGGATTTGTCTGTAGACTATCTATTCCGCCCACAATTGCAGAGAATGCTTCGGTTGTTGTACGCAGCATGTTTACATAGGGATCGTATAATGTTTGATTCATTCTTGTGGTTCGTGCATGTATAAACATCTCCTTTTCTGATTCATCAACTCCGTATTTTTCCAAAACTTTCGACCATAAAATTTTTGCCGCACGAAGTTTGGCAATCTCCATAAAATAATTTGGACCGATACCGTATGTAAATCGAAATAGTTTAATTATGGATTCAGCGTTTAGCCCTTTTCCAATTAAAGAATGCATGTACTCATTTGCAGTTGCGATTGAAAAGGCTAGTTCCTGCACACAACTTGCTCCGGCATCAGTATATATTGATGTATCAATCCCAATAGTTTTGAAATTCAGTTCATTCGTAATGGCGTAATTAGCAACAAGATATTGTTCATAAAGTGCGCTGTCTATTTTTACCGGTAATTCTCCTTTGCTGATCCAAAAACCAATCGGGTCGGATTCAACAGATACAATAATTTCGGAAGGATCTACGCTTATTCTTTTTAAGTAGCTTAGTACAAGCGGGAAAATCGGGAGCGAAGAAAATCCCGATTTAATAAAAAGAGGATATTGAGTAATATCGATTTCTTTCAAACAATTCGAAAGCGTTTTAATTTCGCTCAATGATAAACCGGTATCGCCCACATTCGCGGGATCAGCAAAATCCGCATCAATTCCCAAATTTGTGGCAGTATCAAAAGTTAGCATGATAGAATTTTGACCGCGTGATAAATCATTTTTTAATGCTTCGTTAATATCTTCCGATTTTTGATAAGGTAAATTTTGACAAATATTCCAGCTTTTATTTACATACCCGGAAAATTTTTGTCCCCTCTTCCTGGAATCAAAACCGGGAAAGCCGTCATTAAATTTTAGATTCTCGGTATCCTTCCGGGTGTAAATGGGCTGCAGATCAATTCCTTCATAAGTTTTCGTAATCAGTTTCTTTTCATAAGCCGCACCTTTAAGATCTTTCTCAACTTGCTCTTTCCATTTTGAAAAATCATTTGTTTCGAAGTCATCTCTAATTGCAAACTCCTCATCGAGTTTAGCTTCATTATTTTTCATTTCATCCATCATTATTACTCCGACTATTAACAAAATTTTAGCATCATAAAACATAATAAAAAAAGACCTATTTTTCTTTTTTGATTAACTTTATCGGCACCGGTTTTAACAATCCCGATCAAAAAAAACTTTTTATTTTTCTAGAATTGGCATATATTGAAACTAGAATAAAGATAACTCTATCTAATTAATTCAATATTCACCGAAAAATTGAAAATAATTAATAATACCAAAATTAACGGAGTGATTATGCGTAATATTTTACTTTTATTGTCTGCGGTTGTTTTGCTGTTTGCATTTACTATTAATGCTCAGAACATAAGTTTAACATCTGCTGAGACAAAAGTAGAAGTCCTTTCCAATTTTACAGAAGAACTAATTTTAGAATACGACTTATCTGAACTTGTTCCCGTTACAATAGATACAAAAAGGGGAGAATTCATTCAGTTGATTTTACCCGGTTCACAATATTCAAATAATGTCGGCGAACCAAAATTACCGATGATGAACAGGTTTATTGAAATTCCAATAGGTGCCGATGTTAGAACTGAAGTAATTGAGTATAAAATTGAGGAGATTGATTTAAACGAGCTCGGTTTTTCAAATCAAATTATACCGGTTCAACCTCCGTTATCAAAAAGTGACGATCCTTCATTAAAACCCTTTGAAATAGACGAAAGTATATATTCATCAAATCAATTTTATAAATTAGATAAAATTTCATTTGATGAATTAGGGATTATGCGTTATAAGAATATCGGCTTGTTAAAAGTTGCGCCGATTGAATATAACCCTGTAACAAATGTTATAAGAATCTATAATCAGCTAAAAATTAGAGTTGTTTTTGAAAACTCGGATTTGGCTGCAACTCAATCATTAAAACAAAAATATTATTCGCCGTTTTTTGAGAAAAATTTCACAACATTGCTGAATAACAGTGATGACGGTGATCCCGCAAGTTTATTGAGATTCCCGCATAAATACATAATAATAACTCCTTCGGAATTTGTTGAAACATTACAGCCGTTTGTTGATTGGAAAACTCAAATGGGATATTTGGTAGTTCTGAAAACAACAGAAGAACTCGGATCATCGAATACCGGTTACAAAAACTTTATTCATGATGAATTTAATAACGCAACGGAAGATAATCCGGCGCCATCATTTGTTTTATTAGTTGGGGATGATGATGAGGTTCAGCCGTTTTCAGGTGAAACAGGATATCACGTTACAGATTTACCATTCGTTGCAGTTACTTCAGATTATCTACCTGATATTTATACCGGTAGATTTTCTGCAACTAATACAAGTCAATTACAAGCTATAATTGATAAAACACTTTATTACGAAAAATTTGAAATCGAAGATCCGTCATACCTAAACAGAATTACATTAATCGCCGGATGGGATTACTCTCATTCATCCTCACACGGTTACCCGACGATTAGATACGGAGCTGAACAATATTTTAATACAAGCAATGGCTATGATTATGTTGCAATGTATGAAACAACAGGTTCCGGTCAATTTGAATCCGACATTATTCAAGACGTAAACGACGGAGTAGGTTTTGTAAATTATACTGCTCACGGAAGTCAAACAGTTTGGGCTGATCCAAGTTTTACGATTTCTGATGTAAATAATTTAACGAATAGCGGAAAATATACATTGGCAATTGGCAATGCATGCTTAACAAGTGCATTCGATACTGATGTATGTTTTGGCGAAGCATTTACCAGGGCTGCTGATAAAGGTGCAGTTGGATATATCGGCGGCACAAATTCAACTTATTGGGATGAAGATGTTTGGTGGTCGACAGGTTATTTTGCTCATGTAGGTGATGGTGTAACACCAACCTTCGAAGAGACAACTCTCGGAGCATATGATGTGCCGGTTTATACCGATTTAACTTCACTTTCATCAATGGTATTCGCCGGAAACTTTGCGGTTATGCAGTCATCCAGCAGTTTAATTAATTATTATTGGGAAATTTATGAATTGTTCGGTGATCCATCGTTGCAGTTGTTTTGGACTTCACCTGAAGAACTGGCAGTTAATCACCTGCCGATTTTACCGGTTGGATCATCCTCATTTGAAGTATCAGTTTCCGAGGTGAGCAATGCACTTGTCGGCGTTATGATGAACGGTGAACTTCTCGGTTCAGCACTTACAGATGAATACGGAAATGCAAACGTAGCATTCGATTCACCGATTAATGAAGTTGGTACAGTTTCTCTTACCGTTACCGCGCAAAACTCCCAACCGTATTTAGCCGATGTTCAAGTCATTGTTCCTGCAAATGTAACTTTGGATCCCGACACTATAGCAATAAATACCAATACCGATGTTACTGTAACCGTACTTGATACGGCAATGGCTCCTATCAGCGCTGTTAACATCTGGTTCGAAGCTCCCGGTTATTTTGTTGATACTTTAGATACGGATGATAATGGAATTATTTCAGCAGGATTAAATCCTAATGTTGGTCCATATTTACTTGTTAAAGGACAACGTGAAGGCGATTCCTACCTTTTGTTTACCGATACAGTTTGGGTTGAAGGCGGAACTGAGTTTACTGATGCAGAACTATTTGTTTCAACAGACTTTGGAATATCGGATACATTCTCGGTTAACCAGCCAGGAGTTATAAATGGAACGGCTGTTGATGAAGAAATAACAGTTTATGCAGCGGTTAATAATGAAACAGTTAGTACCGCTAATTCTGATACTTACGAGCTTGTTCCAAATGTACTTGGTTCAGTTAATGCTTATTTGGTGAAAGACGGCTATAATTTTTATCACGAGCAGTTCCCAATAATTGTTGCAAAAGGTGTATTAGCCGGTTTGGTCATGGACGGTGATGGCGGTTATGTTAGCGGCGCTAGAGTGAAAGGATTCAGAAACGGAGAAGAAGTATACTCAGTTACAACCGGATCCGGCGGAGCGTTTGCCGTGCCGAAAGAAATTGAAGTCGGTGATATTGAAATTAGTGTTCAAGCTTTTGGTTTTGAAGAATATTCAGAAAATTACTTTATGAATTACGGTTCAAATTCCATGCTCGTTAATTTGAGTCCGGCTGCAAGCAGTACAATATCAGGTACGGTAGTTAATGAGGGTGGAAATCCGCTTTCGGCAACAGTTAAATTTTACAGGTCCGATAACGGGGAACTCTATGAAACCATAATAACTGATGAATCCACAGGATCATTCAGTCAAACCATATTGAATTTTGAATTTCTCGTAAAAGTTAAATCCCCCGGTTATATGCAGGTTGATACATTAGTTAATATACATTCGGATACGAGCTTTGCATTCACATTAGAAATACCTCACGGTTTGCTTGTTATTGATGCTGACGGCGGAAAAAGATTCACGGATAAAGAAGGATTAAATCCATTTGAATTTGTAACTAAATCAAAATCGTCTGCTCAGGCAATTTGCGACACATTCCTTAATATGGGAATGACGGTAACTGTTGAAGATATTGCTATTACGGATGTATCAACATGGCTTAATTATTCTTCGGTTATTTTCTGCATGGGTAGTGATGAAGGCGGGGTATCTACCGAAATGCAGACTGAATTATTAAATCATGTGCAGAATGACGGTGTATTAATTATTGAAGGCGGTGAAATAGGATACGATCATCAATCGGGAGCTTTTGCTGAAGATGTTCTTCATATTAATGATTGGGATGCGGATAACAGCGGAGATATAACTGTTAAAAGTAAAAGACATCCGTTAGCTTCAATTCCGAACAGGCTGCCGGATTTAATTGGTCATTCTTATTCCGATTACGGTGATCAGGATGCAGTAGTTCCTATCAACCCGGATGAGGTTGTTCTATCATGGACTGATTATCCCGAAGCCGGATCAATGATAGCTTATGACCGGCAGGTTGTATTTATGTCATTCAATTTTGATAAGATATCGGATGGTTTACATAAAAGAATGATTCTCGAAAATATTGCAGATTATCTAAGTCTATATGAACCACTTGTTTCGGTTAATGGTAAAGGTGAAAATCAAATTATTCCGACGGATTTTGAGCTCAGCCAGAATTATCCTAATCCGTTCAATCCTTCGAGTAAAATAAGATTTGCACTACCGTCACAAAGCAATGTAAAACTGGTAATATTCAATTCATTGGGTCAGCAGGTTGCACAATTGATCAATAATGTTATGGATGCCGGTTATCATGAAACGGTTTGGAACGCTCATCACATGGCAACGGGCGTGTATTTCTTCCGTATTGAAGCAGAAAGTATTGACGGCGGCAGAAGTTTTAATGAAGTTAAAAAGATGTTGCTGCTCAAGTAATATTATTTGCGGGCATCTTTAAGGGTGCCCGCATTTTCTTCCCGTTTAAAATCTAATTTTACATTCCATCCTATTTTAGTTAAATTGAATAAAAGTTTGTTCCCATAATTCCGAAAGAATTTTTATATGAATATACTTCTAGTTTACCCGGAGATGCCGGATACAATAGGTAAGTTCCAAAAAATGGTTGAATTGACCGGTAAAAAATCTTCATTCCCTCCTGTTGGATTATTAACGGTAGCATCGCTTCTGCCCCCGGAGTGGAATAAAAAAGTTGTTGATCTCAATGTTACATTATTAAGAGAAGATGATGTTCACTGGGCTGATTATGTTTTCATCAGTGCGATGAACGTTCAATCAAAAAGTGTTTACGAGGTGATTGAATTCTGCAACAGACTCGATGCAAAGATTGTTGCAGGCGGACCGCTATTCACACACGAATACGAATTATTTGAAGGTGTTGACCATTTTGTATTGAATGAAGCGGAAATTACTCTCCCTCAATTCTTAGCTGATTTGTCGATTGGGGAAGCAAAACATGTGTACACAACAAATGAATTTGCGGATACACATCAAACTCCTCCGCCGATGTGGGATTTAATAAATCTCGATGATTACCTGTATGCGATCGTTCAATATTCACGTGGCTGTCCGTATCTATGTGATTTTTGTGATGTAACAACACTATTCGGTAGAAAACCACGAACAAAGACTCCCGAACAGATTATTGCTGAATTAGAGCTTATTATTAATTCCGGGAATAACGACATGATATTTTTTGCGGATGATAATTTGATCGGTAATAAGAGGGAACTCAAAAATCAATTGTTACCGGCACTTATTGAGTGGCGGAATAAAAATCCTTTTGCACCGGGATTTTCAACGCAGCTTACAATCAACCTGGCAGATGATAAAGAACTTGCAGAGATGTTAATAGAAGCCGGTTTCAGACATATTCTAATCGGAATTGAAACAGTAGAAGAAGCATCGCTTATTGCTATGAAAAAGAAACAAAATGCAGGGAGAAATTTATTAGAAAATATTCGGTTCCTCCAGGAAATGGGATTCATGATATTCGGTACATTCATTGTCGGCTTGGATACCGATACCGAGAATGTTTTTGATTCACTTTCTGAATTTATTCAGGAAAGCGGAATTGTACTTTTAATTGTTAATGTTATTAAGGCGCCGCCCGGAACCGAGCTGCATGAAAGAATGAAAAGAGAAAATAGGCTGCTTGATCATTTTGAGTTTGGTGAAGACCGGACAAACATTCTTCCGGTGATGCCGGCTGATGTTCTGCACAATGGTTATAAAAAGGTTCTTAAAGAAGTTTACTCGCCTCCGGATGTTTACAAGAGAATTATGAAATATTATTCAGTGAAGAAAAAATACCGGGCAAAAAATCCATTAAGAAGAAAAATCCGATTTAAAGATTTGCGATCATTTTTACGAATTTTATTGGAATTGGGAATTAAAAATAACGAGCGAAAGTATTTTTGGAAACTGATTTTATTTACACTTAAGAACAATTACAATAATATGGATATCACACTTCTTTTTGCAGTGATGATGTACCACTACAATATAATTCTGAAAAGATTTTATGAGAGGGAGACAAGAGGGGAATACATTTATTCAGCACCTCAACTGGAATTAAATTAAAACCGGATTTTCTTAAAAATTGTCTAGGTTAAAACAAAAAGCCGGAATAAAATCCGGCTTTCTGCTAATTAAAATGTAAGTCTATTTTGGTAACCTGCCCGGTGTCCAAGGCGCATCAATTTTTTCCAGTTCTGCTTCAAGATTTTTCACATCGATCTCGGATAATTTTGTTAACTCTTTTAAAATCGGTTCAAAAAGTTGTTTTGCAATTTGAAATTGTTCTTTCTGTGTATTTGTCGGAGCAGATGTCGTTCCATAAGTTCCCCACAATACATTACCGATTCTACCGCTTACTGACGGCGGTGTGTTTATATTATATTTGCCGAGACTTCTTTCACCGTTCATCTCCCTATCCAGAGATTCAATTTTATCGTAGACTACTTTTGCCTCAGCCATCAATTCAGTAGTGTTGGATGGTGTTTGTTTTAAAGCTACCTGCATTTTCTCAACCTTTTCCAGCAGCTCGGAAATTAACCTGTTCGCTCCTTGAATATCACTGTAGAGTGTTGACACTTCTTTTTGGAATGCAGTCAACTCTATCAATTCATTTTCATTCAAATAATCCTGGTTGAGTAATTTTACGGTAAATTCTTGTGGCTCAAGCAGCTCGGTAATTTCACCATCTACTATTTTAGATAACCCTACCTTGTATGTTCCTGGTGTAACAAGCATGCCTGCATTATTATTGGAGAATTCTGATGCTGCGGGTCTCGGTGAAGGATAACGCAAATCCCAAGTTATTCGTTTAATTCCTGAAGAAGCAGATGTTTCAAGTCTGCGTACAACATTATTTTCAGCATCGAAGATTGTAAATAAAAGAGCCGGTTTCTCTTCAAGATTTTCCGCAATTATTTCTTCGTTAGCCGGGTAATCTACATCCTTATTTTCTTTAATCAATTCGCTTTCTGATTTTTGACGTTCCTGTTTAAGTGTTTTGATCGACTCTTTCAGGTAATATGTGAAAGTGGCGCCAACAGGAGGATTATCTTCCCGGTAGTAAGCATCGCCTTGATTTCCTTTTGATCCTCCTCCCAAAGGAGATTTTTCAAGATATAACAATGCATCTTTTACCGGGAAAATATGAGCTTCTTTGTTTAACACTTCTTCTGTTGCAAATCGCAAAGGTGTGTAATCATCAAGTACATAAAATCCTCTTCCGAAAGAAGCGAGCACTAAATCATTCTCTCTTTGTTGAATTTCAAGATCACGTATGGCTATGGTTGGTAGACCGGATTTAAGTTGAATCCATTTATTCCCATTGCTAGGAGAGAAGAATACTCCGAATTCCGTACCGGCGAACAACAATTCACTATTTATGTGATCTTCAATCACATCATAAACAGATTCGCGCTCAGGAAGATTTGAAGAAATTGATTCCCAAGTTCTTCCTTTATCTTTGCTGACAAATGCGTAGGGTTTAAAGTCACCGCGTTTGTGATTATTGAATGAAGCATAAACAGTATTCACATCATGCTGCGAGGCAGTAATTGAATTTACATAAGTCAACTCGGGAACCCCGGGAAAGCTTTCAATCTTATTCCATGTTTTACCGTCGTCTTCGGAAATTTGAATTAAACCGTCATCGGTTCCAACATAGAGTAATCCTTCTTGAAGAGGGGATTCATCAAGCGCAACAATATTACCGAAATGTGAGGTTGATGCATTTTTGGAAGGTGTATCAATACTCCACAGTTTTCCCATTACAGGTAATTTATTTCTATCAAGCTGACGGGTGAGGTCGGGACTAATAACTTCCCATGTATCGCCGCGGTCATCACTTTTAAATAATTTATTTGCGGCAAAATATAACCGTGTATTTTTATGCGGACTTATTATCAACGGTGCGTCCCAATTCCATCTGTATGCTTCATCCTCAATACCTTCTTGAGGTTTAATTCCAATCGATTGACCGGTAACTTTATTATAACGTACCAACCAACCGTACTGCGATTGGGCATAAACAATGTTTGGATCGAGAGGATCAATCACTGATTCAAAACCGTCTCCGCCATTTGTTATGAACCAATCCGAATTTACAATTCCATGTTGGCTAATTGTGCGTGAAGGACCGCCCATGCTGTTATTATCTTGAGTACCGCCATAGATATAATAAAACGGTTTCTCGTTATCAACCGATACTTTGTAAAACTGAGTTACCGGCAGGTTGTCTTTATAATGCCATGAATTTCCGCTGTCCCATGTTTCGTAAATTCCACCGTCGCCGCCAATTAAAAAGTGATCGGTATCATAAGGATCAATCCACATTGCATGGTCATCTACATGGCGGGCGCTGAGACTAAGCCGATCAAAATTTTTACCTCCGTCAGTTGTTACTCGAGAGTATGTATCCAAGGAATAGACTTTATCAACATCTTTTGGATCACAAACAATTTCCATATAATACTGCGGACTTCTAGCAATGTAATCACTTCGTTTCTCCCATGATGCACCACGGTTCGTCGTACGGAAGAATCCACCGCTGTTATTTGCCGCTTCAACAATTGCATAAACATAATCAGGATTAACATTTGAGATAGCCAGACCAATTCTGCCTAAATCACCGCCCGGCAAACCGGATTTTAATTTATCCCAACTCTCACCTCCGTTTGTGGTTTTATAAAGAGCCGATTCCGGACCTCCGTTAATCAATGTGAATACATGTCTTCTTCTTTGGTATGCAGAAGCATAAATCACATCCGGATCACGCGGGTCCATCACAATATCCGAAACGCCTGTATTTTCACTAATCTCAAGAACCTTTTCCCAGGTTGCTCCTCCATCTACGGTTTTGTATAAACCTCTGTCACCGCCGGCGCTCCATAACGGTCCTTGTGCAGCAACATAGACAACATTAGAATTTCTAGGATCGACAATTATTTTTCCTATATGCTCCGATTCTTTCAAACCGACATTTTTGAATGACTTGCCGCCATCCTCGGATTTGTAGATGCCGTCACCGTAACCGACACTTCTCTGACTATTATTCTCACCGGTTCCGACCCAAACAACATTATAATTATTAGGATCAATTGTTATGAACCCGATTGAGTACGAACCGTAATTATCAAAAACCGGCATCCATGTAACCCCGGAATTTGTTGTCTTCCATACATTCCCGGATGCAACTCCGACAAAATATTCCGAATGTTTCTCCGGATTAACTGCAAAGTCGACAATCCTGCCTGAAGTAAAAGCGGGACCAACACCCCGAAATTTTAACCCGGAAAATGTTCCGGATGTCATCAAATCTTTATCACCGGAATCGTCATCTTGTGAAAGCGCTGAAACAAATGCTAAAAGAAAAAATAATAACACAAATCTGAAATAAATCATGATTCCCCCGTAGAATTTTTAATGAATTGAAAAACGTAATTATTGATGAACTTTATGAATGAATTAAAACTAATTGAAATCACTCTGCAGTTATGTTAATAAATAAGATAGTATGCTTTAAGCTGTTTAAAAATGGTACTGGTTATTACATTGAAAATTACAATTGCCGGAATTGCGAATAGCATTCCGATAAATCCGAAAAGAATTGATCCTCCCGTTACACCGAATATTACTACCAGCGGATGCAGGTTAACCGCCTTACCTAAAACCAGCGGTTGAAAAACTGCATTGTCCATTGCCTGGGCAATTGCTACCACAATTAAAACACCGATCACAGGATTACTCGGTAAAATATATGGTATTATCGGATCAATTCCGTCAACGATAAGTGCATATAAAATTCCGGCGCCGAGACCTATTACGGGACCGAGAAAAGGTATTGCGTTTGCAATTCCGGCAACAATTCCAATTAATGCTGCGGCTTCAAAATCAAATCCTACTAAAAGTAAACCGAGAAATATAGTTATACCAACCAGCGAACATTGAGTAAAAGTGCCTCTTAAATAATTGCCTACTGCTTTATCAACGTTCTCAAAAGTTGTTAACGCCATTTCAAAATATTTATTTGGGACAAGGTTGATAATATATTTTTTTATCTGTCCGTCATCAATCAAAAGGAATATGAATACAAATGGCATGACAATCCACGTTGATATCGCATTGATGATTAAGGCGAGTTTAGAATCGGATGGCTCGGGAATTATCTCATCGGTTATTGAATTGCTATTCGCATCTTTCTTTAAATCCTTGGTTAGGGTGAAAGGCAGAGTCTTATTTACGTTGTGGTATTCAATTATTCTTTCATTCACCGGCGGTTGATTATTATATCCCGTCGTATACTTTTTAAATAGTTCTTTTTCCTTATCGTCCAACATCAAAAACATATTTACTGTCTTAACAAATGGTGTGGTTTCATTACCGATTAAATCATATAAGAAATTTCCCTCGGAGTCGTAATCAGTCATATCCATATAATCCAAGTATATTTCATTCAATTTATATTGAACTTGAATTCTCAACTCAAGCTTTTCTTTTTCATTGGGAACTATATTAACTATTTGTTTTCCGATAACAAAAATTATGAATCCGAATGCACCAAGAAGAATTAATATCGCAATGCTTTTCGGAATACCTTTTCTTCTTTGATATGTTAATAGCGGGGAACTAATATATGCAGCCAGCATGCCAATGATGGTCGGAACTATTAAACTGCGAAGAGCCAGTAATAAATATAGCGCAACTGCAGAAATAATAATTATTGTGAGCGAATAAAAAACTCTCGAACGAATCAGTCTTTCGGAACTCTTAGGCATTATTACTTTTATTAATTTCCTTTTCTTTTTTCAGAAGTAAGTCGTTGGTTGCCTTTAATCTATAACCTATAGTGATAGCTAATCGATGCATAACCTTTCGACCGAGATCCGGATTATTCTCAAGTAATTTTAAAAGATCATCGCGGAAAATTGCTAGAGTCTTTGTCGGTTTCTCAACGTAAGCGGATGCAGAACGCGGTGAGTTATCCAATAAAGCAAGTTCACCTAAAAAATCATTTGACTTCAGCCTGGCAAGTTCAACGTTTTCATCTTTTTCATTCTTTTTAACAATAACAACCTCGCCCTGTTCAATAATAAACATAGAGGCGCCCGGCTGCCCGGTTTGAAATATATATTCACCGGACTCGAAATTTCTTTCGTAGGTTATTTTTAGTATTTCTTTGAGTTCTCTTTTTGAAAGGTCTTTTAGGATGGGAATTCGTTTTAAGACATCAAATTTTGTCTCTTCACTCTCTTTTGTAAAGTGAGAAAAAACGTTAGACCAAATGGTATCAACCGTGGTGCTTTGTTCTTCGTTCATCAATCATATCGGATTGTTAAAAAAATCTATGAAATATAACGATTTTCTTTTGAAAAAAAATTATTATTGAATAAACGAAATAAATCATGAAGTAATCTGAAATTAATTTAGGAATCGTGAAAATGAATCTTTTTGAAATGATAAATGAAATGCTGAATAATAATAAAAGCTTTGTAGTATGTACTGTTGCCGGTGTTTCCGGATCGACACCGGGAAAAATCGGGTTTAAAATGATTGTCAATAACGATGGCTCAACAATTGGAACGGTTGGTGGAGGGGAACTTGAAGTTAGAGTTAAGAATGATGCGTTGAAAAGATTAAATGATAATCAGAGCGGACTCAACGAGTACATCCTATCAAATAAAGAAAATATTTTGAAGGAAAATAAAGATGTAGTTCCTATGATGTGTAATGGGAAGGTTGTAATATTATATGAGACTTTTGGACGTAATCCTTCGGTTTATATTTTCGGTGGGGGACATGTTGGAAGCGCACTGGTAAATGTTCTAGCCAAATTAAATTACCATGTTGTGATTATTGATAACCGTCCCGAATTTGCGGCAGTTGAAAAACATCCGAATGCTGCCGAAGTAATTAATGAAGATTATATTAATTATTCGGAAAAATTTGAGCCCCCGGCGGATTCTTATGCCGTTGTTATGACGCACGGACACAATTATGATTTTGAGGTTGCAAAAAGATTATACGAAAGGAATCTTCCTCTTAAATATATTGGTGTAATCGCCTCTAAGCATAAGGCGGCAGATTTAAAAGACAAGTTAATCGCCGATCTCGGGTCGTCAATTGATTTTAAAAACTTCCATTCACCAATTGGATTAAAAATCGGGGGCGATACAGCAGAAGAAATTGCAATTTCAATAGCTGCAGAAATGCAGTCTGTTCGTTATGATAAGCAGATAAACTAAGCCGAAAGAATATTGAGAATTCTCTTGGTTAGATTTCTGATCAATTCTCAAGTGTCAAGGCTCACGCCTTGACGTTATAGATATTACTAAAATAAATTTTGAAAATGAAATACGGGATAAAAAATATAAAGACGGCGTATATTTCAGTGATTTTATTCATACTGATTGCGGCGCCATTTATTAAATCAATTCTCAAACCTGAAATAGAATTTGAAAAAAATTATCACAAGGAAGGCTGGGAAACATTTTATGCAGCAATACAAACTTACGATTCAAACTTCGTATGTATAGGTGAATGCGCCCCTTTTGCTGAGCCTGAGTTCGATGAAAATGTTTGGATTGTAAAAGTTGACGGCAATGGTGAGATAATTTGGGAAAGATCTTTCGGATCATCAAGTACATCCGAAAGCGGTAGCGATATAATAGAAACTCCGAACCATGATTTAATTATTGTTGGTAGAAATAAGAATCGACGCATTGATGGAAATAATAATATCTTTATCAGAAGGCTGGATTCAGACGGTGAATTAAGGTGGCAGAAAATTTATGATTCCGGTGGACCGTTTGATATTGCCTTATCTGTAACTCACACATTCGATAATAATTATGTGGTTGCAGCTAAAGGTTTTAATGGTGATATCAATGCTAATATATGGTTGTTGAATATTGATCCGGAAAACGGAGAGATTATTTGGGAGAAAAATCACGATTTGGGATTTGAAAATAATGAAGAACGACCTTCTAAAATAATTCAAACAAGAGATAGTTGTTTTGTAATTGTAGGGACAACCTTTTTCCCTGTTACCGATCCTAACTCAACGGGTGAAGATTTGTTTTTAATGAAAACAGATATTGAAGGTAACATAATATGGGTAAAGACCTATGGAAATGACGGTTATGATGAAGGACGTGATATTCTTCAAACAGATGATGGAGGATTTGCCATTGTTGGTCAATTTAGAAAATCTAATGATGTCATGAGCTTATGGTTATTACGAACAGATAATAATGGTGATACTCTGTGGACCAAAACATATTGCGGCGATACCGGTGAAATAGGAACTTCCATAGTACAGACTGATGATAACGGCTTCCTGATGTGCGGAACCACAGATTCTTATGGAAATGGTTTCTGGGATTTGTGGCTGGTAAGAACAGATTCTTTAGGTGATACTCTTTGGACGATGCCATTTGGATGGAAATCCGGGGACAGGGGAAATTTCTTAATTAATACATTTGACGGGGGTTATATAGCCGGCGGTATGAAATCTGATTCAATTACTTCAAGAGACGGATATCTTATAAGACTTGGCCCTGATGATTTAACAAGTATTGATAATAAAATAAGTTCTGTTAATAATTATCAACTAAGCCAGAACTACCCAAACCCATTCAATCCTACAACAAACATTGTCTACCAAATCCCAAAAGAGGGAAGGGTAGTTATTAAATTGTATGATATTCTCGGTAGAGAAATACAATCACTTGTCAACGAACAAAAAACACAAGGAAGATACGAGTACACATTTGACGGAAGCAATCTCTCCAGCGGTGTTTATATTTATAGGATTACATCAGACAAGTTTTCGACTAGTAAAAAGTTTGTGCTTATGAAATGATTGTAGAGCGATTCGCTGAATCGCTAAAATTCATTTGAATGAAAGAATTTTTAGAGCCGATCGCTGATCGGCTCTACATAACTGAACAATCATTCGCTCATTTACGGCTTTTATTGAGATCCCGGTATTGCCAATTAAAACCAATTGCAAAACCAAAGGATAGATTTCTAAAATGCAATTCATAACTCACCCCAACTTTTCCCCTCTCTTTTCCGAGAGGGGAACGAGTTCTTGTATATCTAGTGTACTGACAATATAGTTTTGCAACATAGCAATAGTTTTTGTATAATTGTAAAAAAAGGCTAATGCTATGAAAAGAACGGAGATTAAATTAACAGAAAAGGAAGTCATATTTCTACGAAAATATAAAAAATCGGC
>JAIOZI010000056.1 GCA_021740785.1 Melioribacteraceae bacterium | reverse complement strand
GGAGAAACAAGTACCGTACCTCACTACAATCACGAAACAGCATCACCAACAACGTTTTTGGAGCATAATCGCATTGTTTGGCAGCCACCTTCCTCGATTTTCACTGGTTTTTTTGCTGCTAATGGCCAAGTTGGGTTAATAAAGTGTGTTGAGGGCAGAAATTTATTGGAGGTGTTTTGAAAAATATTCCAATTCTATCTAAACTAAAAAAGTATTTTCTGCAGCTATTTATTTTTCTCTCCCTAATTATTCTTACAGCTTCGGAGTACACAATACCAAGAGGCGCTTATTCGGTATGCACAGCAGACCTTGACCTTGATGGTGATGAAGATATTGTTGTGGGACATAAATATGTAACCCAAACCAATTGGGGAGGTATTTCTTTATTAATGAATAGCGGGGATGGAGAGTTTATTCTCAGTGATACAATTTCCTTTGTTCATGGATTTTCAGTAGTTCAAGCAGCAAATTTAGATAACAATGATTTTCCTGATATATATGGTCAATTTGTATCTGATTCGCCTGAACCTGAAAGCAATAGATTCCTCGGGATTTTATATAATCAAGGCAATAAAGATATTGATTCAATTTCGTTTTACACGTTAAATTCAAGGACCCAAACTGATTATTTTTCCACCGGAGATTTGGATGGAGATAATGATCTAGATGTTCTTTTTGCATCTAATAGGGGAGGATATTGGGGAGTATTATACAATGATGGTAATGGTAATTTCAGCGTACCGGAATATTATAATGTCGATTATTACCCTGGTGATATAGCCTGTGGAGATTTGAATAATGACGGTAAAGATGATGTTGTAGTATGCGGACTGAAACTCGAAGTATATTTTAGCAATGGAATAGGTTTTCAAAAAGTATTGATTGATGAAACAAATTTTCAGAATGAAGTAGAAATTGCTGACATAGATAATGATGGAAATAATGATCTGATTGTTTCAAGATACGGCGCTCCGCACTTGCCTCATTATTTACAGATATACAAGAACAACGGAGAAAGCGAATTTGTATTGACATATGAGGAGGAAATTAGCGGTGGAATAGACGATCAAGAAATAGTAGAACTAAATGGAGACGGTTACATAGATATTGTTTATAGAAAAGATCTGCCTGGGTACAACAAAGTGTTCGTACGGATGAATAGTGGAATAGGTGGATTCTTAGATGAAATTAGTTATACAACAAGCGAATATGTTCATAGATGCGCTTCGGCAGACTTAGACGGTAACGGTTATAATGATATAGTTACTGTTCATTCGTTAGCTGCATATCTTGAAGGTAATTTACATGTTCTATTTAATGACGGTACCGGTGATTTTGTTGAAGACCCGGTGACCGGGATTAATGAAAATAATGCACAGCCAACCGAATTTACTTTATTTCAGAACTACCCAAATCCATTTAATGGTATAACAACAATACAATATGAATTACCGATAGAGAGTAGTGTAACTATAAAATTATACGACTCATTAGGGAGGGAAATTACTACAATACTTAATGAGAAAAAGGAAGCCGGTAAGCATAAAACTGAATTGGATTTTAAAAAATATAAATTGAGCAGCGGCTTATACTTCTGCACACTATACACAAAAAGCGCTGTAATAACCACCAAAATAATTTACTTAAAATGAGCAAGAGGAAAATATGAAAAAGCTTATTTTTATAATTGGCATCCTATTAACTTCTAATAATATTGCTCAGCAAAGGTTCCCCCCTGCACCAGAAATTTGGAGTGAACCAGTTTTACTAGATTCATCATTTGCGAGGCAATATTTCTGGGAAGAATCACCATCTTTATCGAGTAATATGGATACAATCTACTTTGATAGAGGGAATGGTGATATTCATACGGCAATAAAGAGAGATGATAAATGGCAGCCTTCAATAAAACTAAATGATAATATAAATGGTTTTGTTTCGAAATATCGTCCATCAATAAGTAAGGATGGGAAAAGATTATATTTATCTGTATGGGCTGGATATGGAGGTTGGGATGTTTGGTATAGTGATTGGAACTATGATATAGGCGATTGGGGAACTGCATATAATATGGGAGCCGTAATAAATAATCCCGGCGATCAAATGTATCTGTACGAAGTAAATAAAGACACCGTTTTTTGTTTATCCTATGGCGGGACAAACTTGTATTCATGGAATTATCAGGAAAATAGTTGGACAAAAATAGACAGTTTCTGGTATCATGAATTAGGTGTTGGTGATAAAATGGGACTAAGCATGACAGAAAATAAAAAAAAGATTTACTTTGCAAGAGGATTTTATAATTCTCCCGAACCTTATAATATTGACATACTTGTAACTTACTGGGATTCAACAAGTAACTATTGGGGGGATGTTTATTCCCTCAATATAAATACCGAACCGACCTTTTCACCGGATTCAAGCCACACATATGGAGGCGGGGAATATGATCCTTGGATTTCACCGGATGGTAAAATTATAATATTCGCTTCAAACAGGGATGCTGAATATGATTCAATTAATACCGATAATGCTACAGATATTTACATAAGTTATTTATTAGTAGACGAAGACGGCAATCCCGTTAGTGTACAAAACGAAGATTTATCAGATAAATCATTAAATGAAAGTTGCAAAATTTTCAGCTATCCAAATCCATTCAATTCATCAACAACAATACAATATGAATTGCCGGTAGAGAGTAGTGTAACTATAAAATTATACGACTCATTAGGAAGGGAAATTACTACAATACTTAATGAGAAAAAGGAAGCCGGTAAGCATAAAACTGCATTGGATTTTAAAAATTATAAATTGAGCAGTGGCTTATACTTCTGCACACTATACACAAAAAGCGCTGTAATAACCAACAAACTAATTTACTTAAAATAAACTTGAGGGAAATATGAAAAAGTATTTTATCCTTTTCTTTGTTTTTTCGTTCTCATTTGCATCACGTAATGCAATATCACGGACGTCAATGCCCACGCCTTGACGATAAGCCATAACGCAAGTGTCGGGAAATCCCGCCTACACTTGTCAGTTACGGCGGATAAAGGTTTGCGAATCCCGAGTTAAGCCATAAAGCTTTAGCAATTATTTATTGGGCGGGTTTATTATAAGTCTGCTAATAATATTTTGTATTCGAGAAGGAATATTAAGAAAACTTTTTTAAAAAAGCCGTGGGTGTTAATGCAGCAATAGGGCTGTTTTTATAATGCTTCACATTTCTTGTGATAATAAAATCTGCGTTGCATGCCATTGCAGCGGAAATTTGTAAAGCATCTTCAAAATCCGGTACTTTTAATTGCACCGCTTTTTTAACATCAGCTGTATTTGTTTGAGCTACATTAACAAACTCAACAAAATCCTTAATGAATTCTTTTGCTTTCTTTTTTTCAGACCCTGAGGCGGTTAGGTAATAAAAATTGGAAATGGTGTGCCATGCAATAAATCCAATGAATTTTTTGTTCTGTACCTGATCAACAACCTTGACCGAATCTTCAAAAAAAGGCATCCTTTTTAACGCAATATCAAGTAATATATCAGTATCGACAAGGAGTATCACAAGTCGTACCGATTTTTTAAATATTTAAAGCGTTTGTTCTCTTTGTCAGCCAAGCTGAATTTGCCAAGCCATTTTTCGCTGAAACTGATTTCATCCTTGTTCAAAGCATGTTCTAAAAGATCCTCAACTAGTTGGGATACTGACTTCCCCCTTTTTTTTGCATATCGCTTAGATCGTGGTACAAGTTCTGAATTTATTGTGAGATTTAGCTTTGTTTTCATTCCCGCTTCCTTAAATACGTATTAATATGAAAAAAATACGTATAAACTACAAACTTAGCAAGACAATTTTTTAAGAAGAAGGATAGTCGTGGTTCAAAATTCATCTTATTATTTGTAAGTTCAAATTCTATGATTAGATAACTGGTCATTGATCACTGTTTTAAAGTATGTTACAATAATCTTAACTAACTTTGGGTGATGAAAAACGAAAATAAAATATTACTGCCGGGACTCGAAGAACAACTGAAGTTTTTTTTGAACGGTGTTAATGTAAAAGAGAAAAAATGTTTGGTTGCCGGCGCATCATCCGAACATATTTCAAAGATAATTTCTTTAGAATCGGGTGAGAAGGTTTATCAAATTGTTGAAGATTATGATTCGTTAATAAACGCAAATTTATTACTTACTAATGAAGACAATATTGATATCCGGATGATGGATTTTGAAACAACAGATTTTGATTCCGAATCATTTGATGTGATTTATTCACAGGCTTCCTTCTCAACTTTAAACAGAAGTAAAATCATAAAGGAAATAAAAAGGATTCTAAAACCCGGTGGAATTCTTTGCGTTGGTGAAATTACATTGCTGCAAAAAACAGTTCCGCAATTTGTGATCGATATTTTTCAAACCTCTCGTCTCGACCCGATCTATTTTAAAGATCTTAACGAATATTACACTCAAAGAAAATTTGAAGTTCTCACCGATTTGAATTTATCGAAAGCATTAGTTCAGTATTATAAAGAAAGTGCGCGTATGTTGAAGGCGGCTGAGAGATCAATAACGGAAAACGAAGCAAAGTATTATAAAAAACTATTGAATAAAATCAGTCACGAAACAAAATCATTTATAAAGTATGACGCCGATAAATTTGTCGGGTTCCACACATTAATTTTGAAGAAGCATGAAGAGAAATGATTTAATAGAAGTAATAATTGAGAATTATGCATACGAGGGAAAAGGAATTGCCAAAATTCCGCTTAAAGATAAACCTGAGAAAAAATTTGTTGTATTTGTTAACCGCGCTTATCCCGGTGATAGAGTGAAAGCCCGGATTTATAAATCAAAAAAATCGTATGCAGAGGCAAATGTTGATGAAGTGTTGGAATCCTCTGAATTACGCCGTGAAGCTAGGTGCAAATATTTCGGCGTGTGCGGCGGATGTAAACAGCAGGATATGAAATATGATGCTCAATTAAAATTCAAGGAACAGCAGGTTGTTGATATATTTGAACGAATGGGACAGTTGAAGGATTTTGAAACGCTGCCGATTCTGCCCTCTGAACGGGAATATTATTACCGCAACAAAATGGAATTTTCATTTGCGGATATGAGGTGGCTTACGGAAGATGAAATTAAATCGGGTGATAAAATTGTTGATAAAAATTTTGCGCTCGGTCTGCACATTCCCAAAATGTTTGACCGCGTGTTGGATATCGATGAATGTTATCTGCAATCCGAGATAAGCAAAGAGATTGTAAATTTCACTCGAGATTTCTTCAAGAGCAGAAATACAACAATTTATTCCACCAAGACTCACACAGGTTTCTTGAGAAATTTAGTTATAAAGCAGTCCCATCATTCAAATGATTTGATGGTTAACCTGGTTACTTCGGTCGAGAATGATGATTTGATTAAAGAGTACACGAAAGAATTGACGAGAAAATTTCCGCAGGTTACATCGGTTATCAACAATATCAATCTGAAGAAAGCACAGGTTGCCGTCGGTGATTATGAAAAGCTGCATTTCGGAAATTCGCATATTTATGATTTTATCGGTGAATATAAATTTAAGGTAAGTGCAAATTCGTTTTTCCAGACAAACACATTGCAGGCAAAAAATCTTTATCAAACAGCAGTCGATTTTGCGGATTTTAAAGGTGATGAAATTGTATATGATCTATACTCCGGCGCCGGAACGATTTCGATATTTATTTCCGGTAAGGTTGGAAAAGTTTATGCGTTTGAAAATGTTGAAGATGCAGTGAAAGATGCTGATGAAAATAAAATCATAAATTCAATTAAAAATGTTGAGTTTGTTAATGCCGATTTAAACAAATCGGTTATGCCAGTGATACATAATTTTAAATTACCGCACCCTGATATTATAGTCGCCGATCCGCCGCGCGGCGGGATGAATCCCAAAACAGTAAAAGATATCCTGCAGATAAATCCTAAGAAAATTGTTTACGTAAGCTGCAACCCCACAACCCAGGTGAGGGACATTAAATTATTGATAGAAAACGGGTACAAATTGATAAAAATTCGTCCTGTTGATATGTTTCCTCAAACCTACCATATTGAGAATGTAGCTTTACTGATCAAAGAATAAGTCAAGTTTATTCTAAACCAAAGTATTAGAGTAAATTTTTAGCCTCAAAAATTTACACGCCGTATCAATCTGAGACACATCTCGATTTCTCATTTCGCCATAAGTGCATTTTTCAGCTAAAAATATAAGTTTTTTCATGGCACGCCGATTGAGATAACAAAACTGTTGGAGAATTAGATAACTAATCGAGAGGCAGTAAAATCATGAAACACAAACTACAATTTTTCGCTTTATTCATACTATTTTTTGCCGGCAGTTTGCTTGCAATTTCAAATGGAAATGGCGGTAGAAATGGGGATTCCGATCGCACTTTTGGTGCAAGCACTGCTGATGTAATTGGTACACACACAGGAGTAAATATAAAATTCGACGATCCGTATGTTCCGGGTCATCGTTTTCATGTTTTTGCAGGAACGTTTCACGGAACTATTGATGGTTCGCCTGCAAAATTTTATTGCGTTGATCTTCAGCATAATCTTAATTTCAATAAAGATTATACCGATGACGGCAATACCTCGTTGGAAGTGACATTCATTCTTAACAATTATTATCCTCATCTCCCATCCGGATCGAATAACGGGGTGGAAGCCGCAGCCGTTCAAGCAGCGCTTTGGCATTTTGTTGACGGAATGGATCTTTCTTCTATTGACAGAAACGATGTGAGAAACAGAGCTATTGCAATTAAAGCTGATGCAGATGCAAATGCAGCCGGCTTTGTTCCGGTTCAGACACTTGTCATCAACAATGCAGTAATAAATTTACCAATCGGCACTGACGCTTTATTTAATGTGGAAGCATATAAAATTGATAACAGTCCGGCTGAAAATATTGAGGTAGAATTATCAAGTACATCCGGAGCGGCTATTACTCCGAATCCTGCATTCACTGATAATTCCGGGTCAACTCCACAAATCACATTACCTTATGTTGCCGGACATAACAGTGTTACGGTTACTGCAACAGCAGAAGTTACAATACCTCAGGGAACACGCTACGTTACAATTAATAATCCCGGCAATTATCAAAAATTAGTATTAGCTACACCAACCGATGCAACTCTTTCAGTTGAGCAGACTTTCGAATGGTTCGAGTCAACAGACCTTGAACTTGTGAAATTTGTTGATGTTGATGTTGCCGAGGACGGTGATCAGGTTGTATTTACCGTGGAAGTATCGAATAACGGATCAATCGCTGCAACCGGTGTTGTTGTTGAAGATTTATTACCTGCCGGATTAGTTTTTGTATCTTCAAATCCATCGCACGGTAGTTATGATGAGAATACCGGCGAATGGAATATCGGAACAATTACATCCGGTGCAACAGCAGTTCTAGAAATAACCGCAGATGTTGATGCGTTTACTCAAGCGTTTGATTTAGGTCCGGCTACCGGATTTAATTTATTTGCAATAAAAGATGTAACTCAGCCTTCTTCAGATACACAAGGGAAGATGGCAGTCGGAAGAGATGCAACTTTAAGCAACTATAGTGTGGGTGATCAACTTCCGAATTCAAACGGTACTGAAGATGTATTAATAGTCGGAAGGAAATTAACATTTACCAGCGGTGCGGTTTACAATGGTAATGTAGTTTATGGAAGCTGGCAGAACGTACCACAGTCGGTAAGCATTACTGACGGTACAATTCGCCAGGATAATGTGATTGATTTCAGCGCAGCCAAAACTCATCTTAAAACATTATCAAGCACATTAGCCGGATACCCTGCAAACGGAACAGTTACTTTTGAATGGGGCGGTTTATTCTTAACCGGTAACGATCCTTTCTTAAATGTATTTGAAGTCGACGGCAATGATCTTTCCGTTGCTAATAATATGGAAATTGATGTGCCGAACGGCGCAGTTGTTTTAGTAAATATTAATAGAAATACTGTTTCCTGGATGGGCGGACTTGTTGTGAGGGGAACCAGTATTAGCAACGTATTATATAATTTTCACAAAGCAAATAACCTAACAATTTCCGGAATAGATATACAAGGTTCTATCCTTGCGCCTAAAGCAAATGTTAATTTTATTGCGGGCGTTATTAATGGTCAGATGATTGTTAAATCACTAGAGGGTCAGGGACAAATGAACAATACCATGTTTATCGGGAATATACCTATTGCTAGCGAACTTACCAACACAGCCGAAATCGTTTCAGCAGATCAACCCGATCCCGATTCTACTCCGGGCAACGGTGATGAAGATGAAGATGATTACGACACAGCAGTTGTTACAATCGATTTGGGCGCCGGTTCCGGCGATGACGGTGACGATGATGATAACGGTAATTGGGAGTATGTTGGTGATTTCGGTCTGAATGCAATTGTCTGTGCAATGACCGACGATAAGGACGGAAACCTTCTTTCCGGAACTTACGGCGGAGCAATTTACAGATCGGAAGATGAAGGATTGACATGGACAAGAATAAATGATGATATGAATGTTGGTTTTGTTTGGACTTTAGCTGTTGACGGAAACTACATTTTTGCCGGCACTGAAGCCGGATTTTACAAATCAAATGATAACGGCAGCACATGGGCAGGCCCGTTCTACCCTGAATATGATGTTAGAGCTCTCGTAATTGATGACGGAAATATTTACGGCGGAACTTGGGGACATGGAGTATTTGTATCCGATGACAACGGCAGCACATGGACCGCAATGAGCAACGGATTACAGAATACAGCAGTTCATACTTTAGCTTCTTTTGACGGTGAACTTTATGCCGGTACTTTTGGAAGCGGAGTAGAAAAATATGATTTTGATAATAACACATGGAATAAACTTCCTGTAGGATATGATTATGTTTGGGCTTTAGGAATTGCCGATAACGGTGACATTTACGCCGGAACATACGGCGGTGGAGTTTACAGATCTGTTAATGACGGTGAAACATGGAGTGAATTGAATACCGGTTTAAGCGCTCAATTTATCTATGCAGTTTCAACAGATGGTGATGATGTTTACATCAGCAGTTGGGCAAACGGGGTATTCAAATTGGAGAGCAATAAAGGTGAATTCTGGGCTCCGATGGGAATGGCAGGTACAAATGTAAGTTCAATGATGTTCGCAAGCGGATCGGATAAAATTTATGCCGGAACCAGCACAGGACAAGTGTTCGTAAGTGTTAATAATGTAACAAGCGCTGAAACTGAAGAAGCACTTCCGGTTGAATTTGATTTGAAACAGAATTATCCGAATCCATTCAATCCTACTACAACAATTGCATTCTCAATTCCGGAAGCCGGAATGTATTCAATGAAAATATATAACATTCTCGGTCAAGAAGTTGCAACGCTTCTAAACAATGATATTGATGCGGGAAATTATGAATTGAAATTTGATGCTTCACAGCTTTCCTCCGGAATTTACATCTACACTTTGACAGGAAAGAATGTAAATCTTACGAAAAAAATGATATTAATGAAATAGCAGCAAATTTTCCTAATGCAGATCCCTGAAGGGAGAGAGCAGCAAAGGCTTTCTCCCTTTTTTAATATTTTTGATCTTAACAAACTCGTTTTTTTGGATTACTAATCATACTCTATTGATTCCCGGTTAAGAAATCGGTAAGAATAATGATAATATTTTGAAAAACGAGAATCCGAACAAATATGAAAATTCACACTTGAAGTAATTATCAATTCTTGTTTGTTATAAGAGATTTAATTAATTTTGTTGTTCTTTATTGAAACAGGAGAAAAAATGAAAAGAACATTTCAACCAAGTAATAGAAAACGTAAAAATAAGCACGGGTTCCGTGAAAGAATGGCAAGCAAAGATGGTAGAAAATTGCTTTCCAGAAGAAGAGCAAAAGGACGCAAGAAATTAACAGTTAGCGACGAATACTAAATTTGAAGACTTATAGTCTTTCAAAAAAAGAAAGAATCAAAAGTAAAAAAGAATTTGAGTTAGTTTTTTCATCCGGTATTGTTTTATACTCAGGCAACAATCTGCTTCGTTCTGTTCATTCATTTATTAAAACCGGTGAGGGTAAGGAAGTGAAAGTTGCCTTTGCAGTTTCTAGGAAAGCCGGTAAAGCTTACTGGAGAAACAGGGTTAAACGTCTGCTTCGTGAACTTTACCGAATGAATAAACATCAAATTTATGACATACTGAATGAGGGTGAAAAACTACTAATTGTGTTTTCACCAGGAAAAATCAATCAGAAAAAGTATGCTAAAATTTATCTGAATGATTTGAAGTCCGAATTTGATAATTTACTCGGACTAATAAAAAGTAACTTAAATAATGCGTAAAATTTTTATCGGACTGATTAAGCTGTATCAAAAGTTGATATCTCCACTATTTCCACCATCTTGCCGATTCTATCCAACCTGCTCAGAATATGCGGCTCAATCTTTTGAAAAACACGGAGTGATTAAGGGCGGAATAAAATCGGTTTGGAGAATTTTGAGATGCAACCCTTTTAATAAAGGCGGTTACGATCCCGTTGATTAACCAGGAAAGGAATAATGGATAAGCAAACTACTCTGGCATTTATATTAATTGGTGTTATTCTTGTAATTTGGCTCTACTTTAATGCTCCCGAACCTCAAGAACCACCTCCAACATCCGGCGATACGACTCTCGTTGAACAAAATAAAACCATTCAGGATTCTCCTGAGAAAGAAATTGCAGCCCCGCTAACAAGTGAGCAGCCGAGTGATATTATTGAAGATCCGGGTTCATCCGAGACCGGACCTTTTGCAGCCGCCGCCGGTGACGGTAGAATTATCACTATTGAATCCGATTTGTTCCTTATTGAGATGAATACAAAAGGAGCGAGAATTCGCAAATATTTCTTAAAAGATTATAAGCCGTGGTATTTTAAAGACCTTTCAGAGGATGTGAGTTTTTACCAAAAACATGTTCAACTGGTTAACACCGGTACCGGCGGAGATTTTAACCTGGTCTTTGTTACAAAAGAAGGAAAGCTTGTAAATACATCAAAATTATTGTTTGAAACTTCTCTATACCATCCGCGTTATACAATACCGACCGATGATTCGTTAACCGTTGCATTTACCTATGAAGTTGAACCCGGTAAATCAATTCAGAAAATTTTTACTTTTTACGGCAAAGATTATGAATCAAAAGTTGATGTAGAATTTAATAACATGAGTGAAATCATCAGCGGTTATACTTACGATGTTGAGTGGGGAACAGGAATCAATTTCGTAGAGCGTAACTCTGTTGATGAGGCTACCTACTCGAATGCCAGCGCATACTCGGGCGAAGAGCAGGTAATTATTGATGCATCATCGGAAGGGGAAACTGTTACAAAAGATATTAACGGTAAAGTTGATTGGATTGGAGTTAGAAATAAATATTTTGCTATAATTATTGCACCCGACAATCCATCGGCTGAAGGCGGCGCAAGTTTTGACGGTTATAATAAAAATACTCAGTACGGCGTTCGGGAATATTATGGTATTAGTCTTAAGGTTCCGTTTAATAATACTATCGATCAAAAAGATCAATTTGGATTGTATATGGGCCCGTTGGAGTTTAACCGGTTGGAATCATACGGAAAAAATTACGATGCAATTTATGATTTCGGCAGTTTCTTCGGACTAAAAATAATTACCCGCCCAATCTCTCAATATGTTCTGCTCCCGTTGTTTACATTTCTGCATACTTTCATTCCTAATTACGGGTTTGTAATTGTTGTGTTTTCAATCATTATCAAATTTGCTCTTTATCCTCTGACGAAGCAGAGCTACAAATCGATGAAGAAGATGCAGCAGCTTCAGCCTAAGATTAAAGAGATGAAAGAGAAATACAAGGATGACCAACAGAAGGTGCAGAAGGAAACAATGAAACTCTATTCAACTTACGGCATTAATCCTGCCGGCGGTTGTATGCCGATGGTACTTCAGATGCCTATCCTTTTTGCATTGTTTACCTTCTTTAATGTTGCTGTTGAAATAAGGAACGAACCTTTTATTTTTTGGATAACCAATTTATCCGCTCCGGATATATTAATCGAGCTTCCGTTCACGCTTCCATTATTCGGTGTTCAATATATTACAGGGTTGGCTCCGCTGCTTGGTATTACGATGTTCTTTCAGCAGAAAATGAGTGTGCGTGATCCTTCTCAAAAAGCACTTGTATATGTTATGCCGATAATGTTCACCCTTCTGTTTATGGGGTGGTCATCCGGACTTAATCTGTACTATTTTATGTTTAACCTGTTATCGATAATTCAGCAGTACTATATAAATCATAAAAAAGGTGAAGAAGAATTGGTGCCGGTTAAAAAATCGAATCAGAAAAAAGGATTTATGTCGAGAATGATGGAAGCGGCTGAAAAGCAGGCTCAAGCCCAGAAACAAGGGCAGAAAAAAAGAAGAAGATAATCACTAAACATACTTCTTCAAAAATGGTACAGTTTATTAAAATATTTTGCGCTCTTGTTTTTATTTCAATTTCGGTTCTTGCACAAGAGACCGATGTACTTACTCTCAATCTGAAAAGAGATAATTTACCGTTTGGATTACATCAGCGAGTGCCGGAAAAATTACCGAAGGTTGCTTTGGTATTAAGCGGCGGCGGTGCAAGAGGGTTATCCCAAATCGGGGTGCTGAAAGCTATTGAAGAATTCAATATCCCTGTTGAATTTATTGTTGGAACCAGCATGGGAAGTATAGTCGGAGGATTATACTCAGCAGGTTACAGTATAGATGAATTGGACTCAATTGTAACTGTTACCCGCTGGGATGATTTTTTCACACCCGAAGAAACGTCACGCAGAGAACTTTTTGTTGAGCAGAAAATCACTGAAGACCGTGCGATATTCAGTTTACGGTTCGATGGAATAGATCCCGTAATTCCTACATCTATTAATAAAGGTCAGCGCGTTTCAAACTTCTTAAATTTATTAGTCCTTAACGCCCCGCTCCATGTTAATAGATCATTCGACGAATTGGTTTATAAATTTCGTGCAGTCAGTACCGATTTAATATCCGGCAAAGAAATTATATTGGAAAATGGTTCGCTTAGCCAGGCAATGCGTGCCAGCTCAAGTGTTTCGTTTTTATTAGCACCGGTTAAAAAAGATTCAATGCTTTTGGTCGACGGCGGTTTGGTTGCTAACACACCTGTTATACCAGCTAAGAAAATGGATAGTGATATTGTTATTGCTGTTGATGTTACGAGTCCTTTGAGAGGAGAGGATGAACTTGAATATCCGTGGGAAGTCGCAGATCAGCTTGTGAGTATTCCTATGCAGTTGATAAATAAACAGCAGTTGGATTCCGCAGATTTTGTTGTGCGCCCGGAACTGAAGGATTTCAAGAATTCTGAGTTCATTAATATCAACAAGATGATTGAAGACGGTTATAAGGCTGCTATTATTTACAAAGATACCGTCCGAAGGAAAATTCTTAAAGATTTCAAATCACAGATGGAAGAAGATGAATATGAAATTCACGATTTGAAATTAATGCCTGATCCGACACAACTGGAAAGCAGAATTTATAACAATTTATCAAAGTATGATACTCTTACAAATAAGGATATTCTCTTCGAAATGTACGAAGAGTTTAATAAAGGAATTTACAAGGATTTATATTCCGAGATATCTTATAAGAACGACGGATCATTCCTGAAAGTTTTTCACGAAATGAATCCCGAGATAGTGAGTTACAAGATTACCGGTATCAATGTTGTTTCAAAACATTTAATCTATTCCGAAATTGATTCACTTCTATTCAAACCATATAATGCAAAGAAAGCTGTTCAAGCACTTATACGAATAATGCGGGTTTACCGGCAGCAAGGATATTCTCTCGCAAAGATAGAATCATTTTATTTTGATGAAGAAGAGGGAAAAATTTATCTGGATATTAATGAAGGTGTTATTGCTGAAGTATTGATTGTGGGAAATGAGAAAACAAGCGAAGAAATAATAACTCGTGAATTTCCACTCGAACGTGGAGACTATTTTAATTATGAACTTGCTGAAGAGGGTTTGACTAATTTAAGAAGCACAAACCTATTTGATGATATCGAGATTAACATCGAAAAAGATTCTGCAGGCAGTAATAAAATTATATTAAAAGTTCAAGAGAAGCTCTCAGTTTTAATGAGATTCGGATTGAGGATTGATAATGAGAATCAAGCTCAAGTTTCATTAGACCTTAGGGACGAAAATGTGATGGGCAGCGGAACCGAACTCGGTGCAATTTTTTCCGGAGGAACCCGTAATAGATCCTATGCAATTGAGCACAAAGCCAATAGGATATTCGAAACCTACTTAACATATAAAATACGGGCATTCTACCGTTTCAACGATGTTAATGTTTATACCGATGATTCAACCGGATCGGATAAAACTTTCTCCCGTTCACAGGTAGGAGAATACAGGCAGATATTCTCCGGCATATCGGTTGCGGTCGGCACACAGGTTGAAAGATTCGGAAATTTTATTGTAGAAGCTAAATTTCAAAGCGATGAAGTGAAAAACAAGGCGAATTATTTCGGCGAGACATACATTACCAACATTGCGAGTTTAAAGTTCAGTCTCACAATCGATTCACAAAACAAATATCCGTACCCTACCGAGGGCTTTTACATTAACGGTTTTTATGAAACCGCACAAAAATTATTAGGCGGTAAAATCGGGTTTACAAAATCCGCATTTGATTATACAGGCTACTTCTCACCGATTAATGACCATACAGTAAGAACAAGATTTGCAATCGGATTTGCAGATGAAACCCTGCCCCTCAGCCAGCAATTTTCACTCGGAGGGCAAAACCAATTTTTCGGTTTAAGAGATTTCGAATACCGCGGCAGGCAGATTTTCTTAGCTTCTGCAGGATATAGATATAAACTGCCTGTAAGTCTTTTCTTTGATGCCTATGTTAAAGTCAGGTATGATCTAGGATCGATATGGTCGGAACGCGAACAAATACGGTTTAAGGATTTACGTCACGGTATCGGAGCTACATTGTCTTTCGATACGCCAATAGGACCCGCTGATTTTTCGGTTGGAAGAAGTTTCATTATTAAAAACACTCTGCCCGAAAATATAATCAGTTGGGGACCTTATAATATTTACTTCACAATCGGATATTACTACTGATTTTTATTTCCTCTCGCGGCAAGTCTTAGGTATTTCGTTTTCATATCAATATGACCAAGCCTGTCATAGTGGCTGGCGAGCGCACGATATACAACACCTTTTTCTTTCAAGCCCTCTAATTTCTGTTCAACCAACTCTACTATTTTTTTGTTAGTCGGCAGGTTTAAATCATAATTATACAGATGAAGCATCTGCAGAAGCGGTTTTTCATTCCCGGGATTTGTCTCCGCAGCCTTTAAGTAAAAGTTTAATGAACTCGATACACTCTCATGATCATAAGTTTTATTTTCCAACAGTTTTGCCGCCCACATGTAGATATCAAATTGTTTTGATTCGGCAACCGAGCTGAGTTTATTGGAGTACATTGAAATTTCTTCTTTTGATAAGATTGGATTTGCAAGCAGAATTTTATATAGATCGATATCGTCAATATTGTTAGAGATTGCATCATGAAATGCATCGAATAATTCATCGCGGGAGTTTGACTGACGAAAAACCTCTTCGATTTTTTGCTTTATAATTTCATTCATCTATTTCGTCAATGTACTTAATCAAATTTGTGTAATTAAAAATCGGCAGCTCTTTTTGAAATTCTACGGTGCTGTTTGCATCCCACTCTTTTTCCGCCGAATCAATGTAATTATGCTTGTTCAAAAACGCAAATCTTCTTTCAATCAACAGACTCTCACTATCAAAAACAAAGAAGCAGATAATCACCGGCATGTTTTTAGTCTTGCTCCATTCCTCGTATGATTTAACAGCACGTTTATTAACTATCCATTTTGATTTATGTTTTGCTTTCCAATCTATCAGTATTGATTTATTTCTAATACGAAGAATTGAATCCGGCTTATCTTTCCCACGTTCCCATAGGGGCGAGTAACGTTTGTCTTCACCGAAATCGGAAAAATCAACGCCCCATTGCGTAAGCAAATTTTTTCCGTGCTGCTCAGCTAAATCATGAAGTTTGTAATTCTTCCTAAAATCCGATTTGGATTTTTTTGGTCTGAAATCTAATTTTTCCATCAAAAGTTATTAGTTTTAAATGATGTTCTTTTCAATAACCTGCAATAAGTTTTCCTGCATTAAACCTACCGATAATTATATTATCTAAATATATTAAAAAAAATAAAAAGACTTAATGGCTGGAATTGATAATTTCCCGCAATGTAAAAAATAAACGAAACTAAAGAATTATTTTGTATGAATTATAAGTTTATTTTGAAAATGTTGTAACAATCTTAACGGAAGCTTCGTCTTTACAGAGAGAATTATGAAAATAAAAGAAGCCAGATATAACTTTTTAGTCCAGCAGCATAAAAACAGAGTTTACAGTTACTCGATGTATATGCTGAGAAATAGAATGGACGCAGACGACGTAACACAGGAAGTGTTAATAAGGATATGGCAGAATTTAGACAAATTCAAAATGAGCTCAGCTTCGGCATGGATAATGAAAACAACACATAATTTATGTCTTGATTACCTGAGAAAAAGATCGAGAGTTCTGAAGCGTGATGTTGAAATTGATGAAATATTTGAGGAATCATACAGCGATGATAGTAAAGTAAACGATCCTTCAATAAAAACACATATTATGATGATGACTAGTAAAGTAAAAGAAGTAATAAAAAAACTGCCTGAAAACCTGAGAAGTGTTTTTGTCCTTTATGAAATTCAGGGCATGAAATATAAAGAGATCAGCAGTGCTTTGGATATACCGCTAAACTCTGTTAAAGTTTACTTGCTGAGAGCGCGAAAAAAAATTCAAGAGGAATTAAAAAATATCGACCCCCGAGAGGTATTATAAAATGAATGAAGAATTAGCAAACAAAATAATTGCAGTTGCTTACGGAGATGCTCCGGTGAAAGATAAAATACGGATTTATTTTCTTTCACTTAAAGATTCGGAAGTAAAAAAAATGCTGAATGATTATAAAGCAACCGCCGCTGAGGTGCATTCACTTGGGTTGGATGAATGCCCGCCGGAAATAATTGAAAGAGTGAAATCCAAAA
The DNA here is from genome assembly GCA_021740785.1 of Melioribacteraceae bacterium. Taxonomy (GTDB): domain Bacteria; phylum Bacteroidota; class Ignavibacteria; order Ignavibacteriales; family Melioribacteraceae; genus JAIOZI01. The sequence goes on along the minus strand of JAIOZI010000056.1, from coordinate 14,289 downwards.
CGAAACTGCCTCAGCATGAAGAGAAATCATTCTTTTATGATATTTATTTCCTTGTGTTCAAAAGACCGGCGTTATCAGTCGGCGTTATGTCTCTAATTGTGCTCATGATTATTTCGTCACTATTCATTGAGCGACCGGAAATTAGAGAAGCATATACAAAAAGGGAACTGGCTGTTGCAGACAAACAAGCCCGCGAAGCATTGATGTTTGTCAGCAATATTTTTTCGAAAACGGAAACAACCGTTAAGGAAGATGTCTTGAGAGATAAAGTAAGTGAACCAATAAATAAAAGTTTTAAAATCGTAAATAGTTTATTAAATGTCGGAGGACAAAATGAAAAATCTAATTAAACTTTCCGTAATAATGTTAATGTTAACCGCTGTGCTGTATGCGCAAAAGAAAGATTATTCCGGTGAACCCGGTTTCATTGAATTCGGTGATTTGACATCATTGGAAACAACTGAAATGGTAACCGAAGTTATTTTGGAAGAACATCTTTTAAAGATGGTTTCAAAGCTTACCACTTCCGAGGATATGGAACTGTCGGAATTAATCGGCGGACTGAAGCTCATAAGAGTAAATGCATTTGAAGTTAACGAAGAGAATGCATCAAAAATCAGTGATAAAGTTAAAGAAGTTGATTCCAAGCTGATGGCTAGAAATTGGGACCGTATTGTTAGAACGAGAAGCAATAATGAATCTGCAAATGTTTACATCAAAACCGGGGCGGATGATAGTATTGTTGGATTAGTAGTAACAGCTTTTGACTCGAACGGTGAAGCGGCATTTGTTAATATAGTCGGCAAAATTGATCTTGAAGCAATTGGCAAACTTTCTCAGAAATTCGATATACCATCGCTCCAAAAAGTCAATGGCTCAAAAGATTCCGGGAATGAATAGTCTGTAACTAATTAACTACTGCCGGGTCTAAATAATAAATCTGAGAACTGAAATGAAAAAAAATAAAATTAAATTTATCGTGATTGCTTTAGGAATGAGCTTACTGCTCTCCGGGTGCATAATGGTAAATGCCGATTTCCGGGAAGCGAGAAATACAATATTAAATAGTATTGACGGCGAGTTCAATAAGGAAATTGAATTCGCTGTCGGCGGCGGGATGATCTTAATGGCGCGGATGTTTATTCCCAAAGATGAACCCGACGCTGAGATTGCACAAGAGGCTCTTGAAAATATTTCCAGTGTTCAGGTAGGAATCTACAGTGTGAAAGGTCATCTTGATTATAATAGAAGTTTTGTGAATTTCAAAAACCAAATCAATAATATGCTTACCGATGAATGGGAATGCATCGTTAAAGCATTCGACCACAGCGAACAAACCGCAGTTTTTGTTAAGTGTGATGAGGATAAAATACGCTCCATGTTTGTTATCGCTCTGAATAATGATGAATTGGTGCTGGCTGAAGTTAACGGGGATTTGGAAGAATTAATTGCCGTCGCAGTAAGACAATCAGGCTTGGAATTGGGCATTCGAGAAAATATGTAAAAAAAATCATTCAGCGAGACAACATTTTACATGTTTGCGAGTCTAATGTAGAAAATCATTTTTTCATCGGGGGAGAAAATATGAAGCAGCGTTATATATTTTTCATCATTTTATCATTACTTATTACAGCACATCTATTTGCTAATTCTTTCAAAGCAAAAAACAGTTCCAGTAGTATTAAGGCTTATAAAGTAAGTTCAGAAGTTTTTATCGACGGCAGTCTTACGGAATCAATTTGGAGTAAGGTACCTGTCCGTGATTTTACACAACGTGACCCGGATGAAGGAAACCCGGCAACAGAAAGAACCGAAGTCTGGGTAGCTTACGACGAGACCAATATTTATGTAGCCGCAAGGTTATACGACTCAAACCCATCAACGATTGATGCAAGCCTGGCAAGAAGGGACTCATGGATTGACTCGGACTGGTTTTTCTTTTATGTTGATCCTTTCTTCGATAAAAAAACCGGTTACTTTTTCGGTGTTAATCCCGGCGGTTCTCTTACAGATGGCGTTTATTTTAATGATAGCTGGAATGACGATTCATGGGACGGCATCTGGCAGTCCGCAGCCAAGATTGATGAAAACGGTTGGACTGTAGAGTTGAAAATTCCTTTCTCTCAATTACGTTTCAGTGAAGCCAAGGAAATGAAATGGGGAGTTAATTTCCGCAGAGATATTAAAAGGAATAATGAAAAATCCTATTTCGTTATGGTTCCAAAAGATGAGAGCGGATTTGTTTCACACTTTGCTACTCTCGAAGGTATTAACGGGGTTGAACCAAAACAGCGGCTTGAGATATTACCTTATGTTGTTCAACGGGCACAATATCTTCGCCATGATGAGAGCGACCCTTTCTATAAAGGTAATCAATACAGAACTACTCTGGGCGCCGATATGAAAATCGGTCTGGGAAGTAATCTAAATCTCGATGCTACATTCAACCCGGATTTCGGACAGGTTGAGGTCGATCCAGCAGTAATCAATTTAACGGCATTCGAGACATTTTTCCCGGAGAAACGTCCATTCTTTATTGAAGGAAGTAATTTGTTTTATTTCGGAATTGGCGGGTCTAACAACAACTGGGGTTTTAATTTCGGAAATCCCGAATTATTTTATTCACGCCGAATAGGAAGATCCCCTCAGGGTTATGTGAATGAAAACGGGTATGTCGATTATCCAAACGAGACCCGTATTCTCGGAGCTGCCAAACTTACAGGCAAACTAAATGAATCATGGTCGATCGGAGCAGTTAGCGCTGTTACCGAAAGAACGTATGCACGAATTAATAATGCCGGGAATGTTGTAAGCAGAGAAATAGAACCTCTTACACATTACGGTGTCCTGCGAACAAAAAAAGAATTTAACAGCGGCAAACAAGGTATCGGATTGATGGTGACCGGTGTAACTCGTGATTTATCAAATCAAAACCTCAATAGTCTTATTACACAGCATGCTTATGTTGCGGGAATCGATGGCTGGACTTTCCTTGATGATGAAGAAATGTATGTAATTAACTATTATGTCGCCGGCTCATATTCAAAGGGCTCAAAAGAATCGATACAAAGACTGCAGAAACAGCCTTACCGTTATTATCAAAGACCGGATGCATCATTCGCCGTATATGATACTAACCGCACATCTCTGAGCGGTTTATACTCAAGAGTGATGTTTAATAAACAAAAAGGAAATTTTTACATTAATTCAGCTCTCGGTATGGTTACGCCCGGATTCGAAAATAATGATCTGGGTTATCAATGGATGGCTGATAGAATTAACGCACATACAGTACTCGGTTATAGATTTTATGAACAGGATAATATCTTTAGACGCAAATACTTTTACGTCGCTCATGCAAGAAGCATAAACTTTGAGGGAAAAACGACACAGAATTTTATCTGGTTTAGAAATACTCTTGAGTTTCTAAATTATTATGGAATCGATATCGGCGGGAACTACGTATTCGAAGTTTATTCACCAACCTGGACGCGCGGCGGTCCCATGCTGATTAAGCCTGCCGAATGGAGTATCTGGGCATCCGCAATGTCGGATACACGTGAAAAAATAATCGGTGGGGTTTACGGCACCTATGCACGCGACGAGATTCAAGGTGTTTTCTATAATGCCGGATTTGATATTGAATGGAAACCGAATACACAATTGACAGTAAGCATTGGACCTGAATACACTAAGAATGATGAAAAACGTCAGTGGGTCGGTTCATTCACCGATCCCTTTGCCGCAAAGACCTATGGCTCAAGATACGTTTTTGGAAGAATACTTCGTGAAACGGTTAGTGGAAATATTAGAGTGAACTGGACTTTCACACCCGAACTTAGTTTGCAGTTATACTTACAGCCGCTGTTTGCTGTTGGTCATTATAATGATTTTAAGGAACTGGGTGAAGCCGGTACAAAACATTTCAACGATTACGGTGATAATGTTTCTTACGATGAATCTAATGATACCTATTCCGTTGATCCGGACGGCAGCGGACCGGCTCAAGCTTTTTCTTTCGGTAATCCCGATTTTAATTTCAAATCGCTAAGAGCAAATTTAATCCTAAGATGGGAAGTGATGCCGGGCTCTGTTTTTTATTTCGCGTGGACACACGATCAAACCAACTTCGACGATCCGGGCAGTCTTGCTATTAATCGTGATTTAAGAAATCTCTGGAATGCCGAAGCTGATGATGTGCTTTTGGTGAAATTTTCATACTGGCTGGATATGTAAGAAAAATTGGCATCTAATTTTTGGATGTTAGATGTTTGTTGAACCTCCCAATCCAAAATTAAAGCCGGATTGATTGAAAGTCCGGCTTTAAATTATGCCGAAATCTATCGGCTCATAAAAATCATTTTCAAGTTTTCGTTACCGCTGTAGAGAATACTTTTAATCTGTTTCTTTTTCGAGCTTTAATAAATGTCTGTAATGAGACCAGCTTAATTCCGGTCTTAGAAAATTTTGAAGCTCAATAAATTTGTGAAGCACTGTGTGGAGTTTTTCGTCACTTTATATTTGTGAACTCTCTGCGTTCACAATTGCAAAAGTTCTGTAAAATTTAATCATATACCACAAATATCTTTAACGAAAACAAATAAACCCAGATTTTCCATTGGAAAATCTGCCCTTCGAGCCGACATTTTGTAAGTTGAGAAATATCAAATACTTAGCCATATAGAAATTTTGGAATTCGTTATTTGAGTAAAATATTTCTCTTATAAATTGTCAGGATTAATCCCGCAACATAAAATGTTTTAACAAAATATTTTATGAGCGGCAAGCGGCAAAAAATTCATTTCCAATGAATTTTTTGGGATAAAATATCGCCACTGTTCATGTAGGAATCTACAGTGGCGTTGAATGTGAATAGAATCATATTAAATCTTTGAGAGAGCAAACTCAAAATCAGTTTTAATATCCTCAAAGTTCTCAATTCCTATTGAGCAGCGAACAAGACCTTCGGGAATGCCGAGTTGTTTTCTTTCTACTTCGCTCAATTCAACATGGCTTGTAACTTTGGGCGGACCTATTAACGTACTCACTGAACCGAGACTTGCCGCAAGGTGAGCAAACTCTAAGTTATTCAACATCGTTTTTACATTCTCAAAACCACCTTTTAGTGAAAAAGCCATTACTCCACCAAATCCGGTCATCTGTTTTTTGGCAATATTATGATTGAGGTGAGACTCTAAACCGGGATAGAATACTTTTTCTATTTGAGGATGTGCTTCAAGAAATTCTGCTAAGCGGAGTGCATTTTCGTTTTGTTGTCTCACACGCAATTCCAAAGTTTTTATTCCGCGGATCAACATGTATGCAGAATTTGCATCAAGAGTAGCTCCGTTTATTTCACGAAAGTGAAAAATTGATTTTACCAAATCTTCTTTTCCACAGACAACGCCGCCCATTGCATCGGAGTGACCGCCGAGAAATTTTGTTGCGCTGTGTATAACTAAATCCGCTCCAAACTCCAAAGGTTTTTGATTGATAGGCGTAGCAAAGGTATTGTCTACGACAACGATTGCCCCAACCTTTTTTGCAGCAGTAATTAATCTTTCCAAGTCCATCACTTTTAACGTGGGATTGGTTGGAGTTTCTAAGTAAAGCAGTTTACAACCTTTTGCAACTTCTTTTTCAATTTCATCGTGGTCTGTTGTTTCACAAAGTTTTACGCCGACGTTAAAACGGGGAAGAAATTCTAAAAAGAGTTTGCTGGTACCGCCGTAGGAATCCTTAATTGATACAACTCGTTCACCGGGAGAAAGTAAAGTAAATAACGTATTACTGATCGCAGCCATTCCGGTGGCAAAACTTGTTGCTGCATCTGCATTTTCCAACACTCTTACTTTTTCTTCAAAAACATCAACTGTGGGATTTGTGTTCCTGCTGTAAATATGACCTTTCTTTTTACCGATTGCGATGTCAAACCATTCATCAACATTTTTGTAACCGTATGTAACGCTTTGAACAATCGGTACTTGGGTTGCCCCTTCAAAAAATGGTTCGGTTTCACCGCTCCAAACGGCTTTTGTGCCGGGTTTTATATTTTCCCAGTTCCTATTTTCTTTCGACATTCTTTACTCCTATTATTAAAATTTTTATTTGCAGAAATTAATTGCTGTTTGATAAAGAATTTCAGCGAGTTCGTTAACAGATTCAATTTCTACCCATTCGTTTGCCGTGTGTAATCCTTCGCCTCGTGGACCGATGATCACAGTATCAATTCCTTTTTTTGCGGTGAGCGCCGAATCTTCCCACCAAGCATGTCCGATATATACAGGTTCTTTGTTCAACACAGATTTTGATGAATTAGATAATTTATTAATTAACTCACTTTCCTTACTTGTTTCAAACGGATCGCGCCACATTATTTGTTTTACTTGGGCATCAAATTGTTGATCTTCTTCGGAGAGCTTTTCAATAATATTATTTATCTCTGCTAAACATTCTTCATCTTTGTTACCCGGTATTGTTCTTCTTTCCAGAATAATTTTACATTTACCGGAATAAGTAAATGGTTCCGTTCCTCCGCCAATTACCGGAATGTGAAGCGATGGTCTGCCGAGAAGGGCGTGAGGTTCTTTCTTTTTTAATTCTTGAGAAATTTTATTAAGTTCATGTAAAATTTTGCCCATCTGCATGTTGGCATCAATTCCCAGATCGGGTCTGCCGCCGTGAGCTACTTTGCCTTTAGTTATTATTTCGTATAATCCAAAACCTCTATGAGCAATACAAATATCCAGATTGCTCGGTTCGGTAATTATAGCACCGTCGGTTTTAAGAGTTTTCAAAAGATGATTTGTGCCGATGCTGTCATATTCTTCGTCCGCAACAAATGCAATAACAAGGTCCCCCTTGAGTTGTGTTTTATTATCAACCATAGCTTTGGCTGCTGCCAACATTGCGGCGATGCTTCCTTTCATATCATAAGCGCCTCTACCGAATAGTTTACCGTCTGAAATTTTACCGGAAAAGGGATCGTTCATATTTTCAACACCGACTGTATCCGTGTGAGCGTTCAGCAGTAAAGATTTTCCGCTGCCGGTACCTTTTATCACAGCGGTAACATTGAAACGGTTCTTGCTGATTTCTTGAATTTCGGGATTAAGATTTAGAGTTTTTAGAACATCGGCTATGTAGCAGCAGATTTCTTTTTCTCCCGGAGTGCCGGAGCTTAGCATCGGGTTAATACTATTGATCCGGACTAATTTTTGCAGAGTTGTTATAACAAAGTTTTTATCTATTTTCATTTCAATATAAGCTTGTTGAAAAGTTTTTGATTATTCCGACTTTAATAATAGTTAACTTTTTGAAAAGTAACATTCCGCAAAATGAAATTTTGGTGAGAATTAAATACCGTCCCACTCTTTTATTAATTCATTTAATGCTATGACCGGTATTTATAATAAATTTTCTTTTTTGAACTCAATCACATCTTCCCGCATCCGGGATTTGCAACTTAAAAAACCAATTTTCTGAAGAGTCTCTACAATTAACATTTTAACACAGCGTATCAAATTAAATGTGGGGGGGTAGCATTAAGAAATAAAAAACGGAACACACATAACCGCAAGTCGTGCAGGCGCAGAAAAAACCGATCATCGCTGATTTATATCAGTGTGAAACTATAGTTTCTTTGTCAATTATGCTCTATCAATATTAAATTGGGATCATTGCCGTAAGTTGCAGATAAGTCGTATAAAGTATAGAACTATTATTCTGTAGAGATTGAGCAACTTACCTGCCGGCATTAACCTGTAGGGACAGAAAATTTTCTGTCCCTACGGATTTCAAGAAATAGAATTTGCTGATTTTAAGAAGAACTTCTAGCCTTTCAATGGCAGCAGCAGTGTAAACGTTGTTCCTTTACCTTCTTCGCTTTTAAAAGAGATTTGACCGCCGAGCAATTCTGCGTTCTTTTTCGAAATGGTCAGTCCTAAACCAGTACCTTGATAATTGCGCGTTTTCCCTTCGCTTACCTGCCGAAATTCCAGCCAAACTATATCTTTTTTATCCTCCGGTATACCGATACCTGTATCCTTTACTTTAATGCAGCAAAATTCTTTCCTTTCAATTAGCTCTTTCTTTGCCGTTAAAGAAATTTCCCCTTCATTTGTATAATTGACTGCATTGCTTAGCATGTTCGATAAAATATCCAGCAGAACATCTTCATCTGTTGTTAAGTAAGAAAGGTTTTCATCAATCGTTTTTTCAAACAAAAGATTTTTTTTCTTAGCTGCGGGAAGAAAATTTTTATAAGCAGTGTTTATTAAATTGTTTATATCAACCTGTTTGTAAATGATTTCTTCATCATGAACTTCCAATTTCGACAAATTTAAAATTTTGGTCAAAGTATCCATCATCCTGTTAGAGGTACTCAAAATTCCATTCGCCATCTCTTTTTGTTCCGGATCTTCTAATTCATCAAATAACAGCTCGGCATAACCTATTATTCCCACAAACGGAGTGCGTAATTCATGACTCATATTCGCAAAGAAAATTGTTTTTACTTTATTCATCTCCTCAGCTTTTTCTTTAGCTGCAACTAATTCACTAATCATTTTCCTTTTTTCTGTAACATCTCTGAGTACAGAAATCACTAAATCGCTCGCACCTTTATCGCTTAAGAAAGTTGTTTGAACATCACAAAATATTTCTGTTCTGTCTTTCCCAAGTAGTTTTAATTCTGCCCTTACAAAGGGTTTTTTTTCATTTTTTGCATCAGATAACATTCTACCGTATTCCAGGTATGCTTCTTCGGAAGGAAATAGAACTTGCGTTCGCTTGCCGATTATTTCATCGGGATCGCAGCCGAATAAATCAATTACTGCCTTATTGATGCTTTGAATTTTTCTGTCATGCATGGACACTGTAAAAATTGCATCATTAACCGAATTGAATAAAGTTGAGAGGAATTTTTCATTTTTAATTAACTCCTCTTTTGCTTTTACTCTTTCGGTTACGTCCAACAATGTAAAAATCAGCGATTCCACTTCACCATGCCCATTAAGTAATGGCACAAGACTCCAATCCCAATAAGTAATCCCGCGTTCGGGGTTTTTTTCGTAAGTAAATGGTCTTTCCATTGTTTGAAAGGCTTTTTTAGTCCTTACAACTTCTTCAAAAATCTCTTTTGCATCGGAGGGATAAAGATCGAAATGATTTTTGCCGATAAAGAAATCAACATCACGTTCATCTGCATTTGCGTATGCTTGATTAACTCTGATAAAATAAAAGTCTTTATCAAGCAATGCGATTAAGGTAAGTGTATTATCAAAAAATGACTCTAACAAAGTTGTTTTTTCAATTAATTCTTTTTCATATTGTTTTCGTTCTGTAATATCCCTACCGATTGTTGAAAAATATTTTACTTCTCCATCCTCCGATTTATGCGCAATTATAATTTGAGAAATAGGTGTTTCGTGACCGTCTCTACTTAGCAACGCTGTTTCACCTATCCATATACCTTCTATGGCTGCAGTTTGTAATCCTTCATCGACTATGTTTCTTGCCCATTCCGGGTGTGAATCTGCAATGGTTATTTTTCTTTCATCATAACCAGTATCTAACCCCAGCATTTTTCTACCCGCGGTGTTTGTAAAAATTGGTTTCCCGTCAGTATCAGCTATGGCAACAAAATCCGGTGTTGCATCAAGTATTGCAGTGAGCTGTTTACGTTTTTCTTCGGCAAGTTTACGTTCAGTAACGTCACGCTCAATTGCGAGGTATCCTATTATCTTCCCGGTTTCATTATTTATCGGATTGATCGATGCTTCAATATAAATCAGCCTGCCGTCTTTTGTCTTATTTATAATTTCGTGATTTACAGGTTTATTTGAGAGTAATTCATTCCAAAAGTTATCGTAATATTCTCTAGTAAGCGTTCCGGATTTTAATATCCGGGGTGTTTTTCCAACTGCTTCTTCTTTTGAATAACCAAAAACTTTTTCGAAAGTAGGGTTCACATAATTGATAATTCCGTCTTTATCTGTTATAAAAACCGCATCCCCGGAGAGTTCAATCCCCATTTTGAATTTCATTATAAAATCTTGTGCTGATTTCAAATCCGTAATATCTTCTGAAAGTATAAAAAGTCCTTCGGGAACGGGTTCAAAGCGTAAATTAAAAATTCTTTTTTGACCATCAGGATATGTAAACTCATTTTCAAAATTTGTCGGTTTCCTTGTTTCCATACAAGTTTTTATCTCTCTAAACATTTCCGTATTCTCAATCCCCGGATAACATTCCATCATTGTTTTACCCAGCAACTCGTCACTCGTTTTTCTACTGCTTTCAAGGGCGGCTTTATTCAAAAACAGGTATTTATAATCATAACCGATTATCTGGCAGCCCTCAATCATATCATCTAAAGTAGAGCGAAGTCTCTCTTCGCTATCTTTAATTCTTTTTTCATGCTCGCGTCTTTCTGTTTCATTTTGGAATACAATGGATACTCCTATAATAGCGCCGTTTGTATCGTATACCGGTGCGCCCGTATCCATAACCGGTATTTCATTACCATTTTTTGTAATAAGTATTGTGTGGTTGGCTAATTCCTTTACAACGCCGTATTTAAATATTTTTTCTAAAATGTTATTTTCTCTGAGACCTGTCTGCTCATTTTTTACAGGGTAAACTTCATGTAAGTCTCTGCCTCTTACGCTTCTTAAGTCCCAGCCGGTTAATTCTTCCGCAATTTTGTTCATATACTGAACCTTCCCATCAACATCAAGTGTTATTACACCTTGCCCCAGACTATCCACCGTAACTTTAAATTTTTCTTGCTGTCTCCATAATTCCTTCTCTTTTGTATATAAACTCTTTGTTAAACTATGCTGGCGGTTTGAATAAACTAAATAAAGTCCGATACCCGTTATTATCATCAATAGCAAGACTATAAGGCTTACCATAACCATTTTGGGAAAAAACTCGACAAAAAGTTCTTCTTCATCAACTTTTGAGACCAAGTACCAATTGGTTCCCGGAATTTCAGAAAGGTAGGCGGCAACCTTTACGTTTCTGTAATCGCGTCCTCTATAAATTCCCGTGTACCCGTCTGCAGCTTTTGCAGCCGGTAATTCGCTTAGCGACTTGGGAAGTACAAACTCTAAAGCTGTGTTTTTCCGGTGTCTTAATTCATTTAAGTACAAAATGCTGTCGCCATCTACACGGAAGATAAACGTTTCGGAAGTTCGGCTTGATAATGGCCAGAACTCTGTTAAGGGGTATATATTATCTTCAGGATCAATTAAAAATGTAATTGTTGCCTGCAGTTTGTCTTCTTCATTTGGGACTGGCGATATAAAGCCGAGTAATATTTTATCTCCGAATGAGGTTGAACGGAAGAAGTCTAATTCGGTTAGTTTATTTTTGTCTGCCGTTTCAATTATTCTCTCACTTAAATTACTTTTCAGTTTATTTAGAGATGGATTTGTCGAAGTGATTATTTCTGCCTTGGTAGTTGTTATTACTAGGTCTGCGTAATTATGCTCTATTTTAAAGTTTGTAAGAATTTCGGTTAGCTCCTCAAGTGTGGAATTGTCACCGGTTATAAGCGCTTGCTGAATTTCCTTGATTAGGATTGTGTTATGGGAGAGTATTTCCGCTTCTTTTTTTTCGTCTTTGTACCAATCTGATATCTGGTTTATTTTTAACTTGGCAATTGATTCAAGCTCATCCTGTTTTTGTTTGATTAAAACCGATTCTTCATACTGGTAATAAAAATATGCAAATGTTATGTGCACAACCGCAATTATTATGTATAGCCAAACAAATTTCTTTTTACTGCTGGGATTGCTTTTCTCCGTACTGCTCATTTTAGCACCTTTGTTTGTGAATCATTCACCCACTAAAACTTCCAGATTAAATTAGCATGTTCTGTGCAGTTTGAAAAAATACCCAAGGTACGATTTGCGATTACTAGGGTATGGTTATTTCAATGAAATAGTCTACAACTTATGAAAAATCTTTGAAAGTTGCAGTTAAAAAATCTGGTTGTTATATATTGTGACTATGATCATATAAATGGGCACTACTTACTCTTAGCTGCATTTTGATTTATTCAAGCACAAAATTGAGATATGAATTAATTAATTAAATTTCCACTATAGTCGATGTAATTATGATGCATTGTCTTATTTGTAGCAACACTTTCCCGATATTTTGGCTTAGATTTTAATATTCTCAATCCTTTGTCGGCTGAAGTTATTTATTACTTTTGTATTAATCCAGCCCATCTGTTGGTGAAAGGATTTAAAAGTCATTGCCCCGGTTAAGTGGGGATTTTCTTTTTATGGAAGGGGTTTTATTACATATCCTTCACTACCGGGTTTCCCTTTTTCTCAATTATTGCTATCTCTTCTTACGGCGCAAATTGTACATCCTATCCGTAATGCCGCCCTCATTTAGAAAATCCTTTTCAAGCTTTCTTAATCACTGGTCTAATAAGTAAATTGCTTGGTGTACTAAGCTTATTATCGTGTTAGCTGCTGTTTCAACATCTCTTTCTTCAACATACGTCCGACTTGTATGACCTATCATTTTTCGACCCGATTTGTCTAATTCCTTGTATCCTCTCATCATCTTTCCCCCAAAGTTAATAGCATCCAAGGCTCGGATTCCAAACTTTTTCCGTCAATTCGATTTTAGTGGTTTTTATATTGTGGTTTTTCAGTCAAACTACATTTTCATTAGTAGGTTATAGATCTAACAAACCAAAGATTTCCGTGTGATCAATATTAATGTCTATTATGCTGAAGTTAGGGTTGATTTTATTTTCTAATGACTCAAAAATACTCAAACTTCGAGAATCGGATGTGACAAAAAAAGAAATGTTTGCTTCGGAATCTGTTTGAGCAAAAAGTTTTGCATCGTTAATAATAATAGGGCGTTCGTTAACTATCAGCTCTCCGCTCTTACGGGCTTCATAAAGAATTTTTGCAAACTCACCGGATTTTTGTGCGTGATCTATATTGAAGGGTAAAACCAGTAGATTTTTCAAAGGAAGTTGATCAACAGTTCCGCCGCTCTCTGAAACAAAGGGTCATTTTCATTTAAGAACCTTAGGAAAAAACTAGTATCAAGCAAAGCACCTTCAGGCATCATAACCCCTAATTTCTTTCAGCCATTCATCAGGATTAATATTTACTAGCCAGCCTTTTGCTTTATTTCTTAAATTTCGCAAATAAATTTCATCATACTTTTTGTTATAGTCTATAAGTTCCAAAAAGGATAAGCTGCTTTTATCTATTTCTCCGGTTTCGGTATTTTGTTTCCCCTTTACTCTAATTCCGAAAGTTTTATAAAGGAGATTTTCTTCTCTTTCAGCCAAAAATTGCTGAGGTGTTTGAATAAAAACCGTACCTAATTCTTCAACGAACAAATGAATATTTGCTTTATCTTTACCCCCCGCATTTGTAATCTTGCCGTAAAAATAAAACTCCGCTTCGGACCAATGTTCGGTTGCCCGGTAATAATTAGTTGAAGAGTCTATTTTCAATTTAGGGGTTTCGTTAAGAGATGTGCTTATTTCAAAATTGTAATCCTTTTTAACCGCACTTTCTTGGAATGATTCTATAGCTTTAGCAGTATTCAGTTCAAGAAAATCAATATTTTGCGAGGTTTGGATTTGACTTAATACAGCGCCGAAACCAATTACAGCCTGCATACTTGTGCGGAAAATATTACGTACCGAACCTTCTTCCAGTTTATAACTAATCAAAGGTCTTTCTCTTTTCTCGCCGGGAAAAATTAATTTTTCGGCTTGCTCTATTATGCTGATTACTTCCTTAATATCGTACGTATCCGGTTTTAACTCAATGTTGCCTTTTCTACCGGTCACTTTAATTTCTATGTAGCCTGTCTTTTCCATAGGTAAAATTTAAGGAAATTTTGTGATAAAAATATATTATTCTCACTTCACAATTTCCAGTCACTATTCTATCACAAACTTCCAGTATTCTTCTTTAGAAATTATCTTCTCAATCTCCGGCTTACCCGCCGGTTATGTTTTTAATGCTCTTTATCCTCCGGCGGATTCGGATCATTACCCGGCGCTATTGTGTCTTTGCTTCTAATTTTGCTGCCCTTCCCGTTCAATATATTCTTCAGCATGTTTTTGGAATTCTTCAAGTGAGGGATATTGTTTATCTGCTGCGGACATTAATCTTGATTGATCTTTTTTACCAATTACATCTAAATTTTCCAATACAATCAGACTGCTGAAATTCATTCTTTCGGTAATAAATTTTTGGCAGCTTATTGTTGCCAGTCTTGCATTAGCAG
>JAIOZI010000055.1 GCA_021740785.1 Melioribacteraceae bacterium | reverse complement strand
ACTGAATTCTCCACTTTCATATTCCTTTATCCGCGCTCTTTTGAACTCCTCACTATAGACTTTCTTTCTCTGTAATCTTATCTTCTTCATAATGTTTCCCTTTCCTTTTTCGGTCAACACTATTCAGGGATTGTCATTGCCTTTCGTTTCTTGTTTCTTGCTACTTGATACTTGATACTTACTACTTGATACTTACTACTTGATACTTGTTTTTACATTTATCTCTTCACATCAACTAAAGGAACCACAGTTCCGCGCATCGCATGCACTTTATTCCGAACAGGTAATGATACATCCGTTTTTACATACTTTTCAAATTCATCTCTAAACCGGTCAAGCATAAATTTTACCGGCCATGCAGCGGCATCACCTAATGCGCAAACCGTATTTCCTTCAATATTATTTGCAACCTCAATTAGAAGATCAATATCATCAGATGTAGCATTACCTTCAATCATTCTGTTTAGAGTTTTCAGCATCCATCCTGTACCTTCTCTGCAAGGAGTACATTGACCACAACTTTCATGATAATAGAATTTCGTAATCCTGGCGAGAACTCTGAGTAAGTCGGTATCTTCATCCATAACCATAACACCCGCGGTACCAATTGCCGAACCGGCAGCTTTCAAAGATTCGGCATCCATCCTAATTCCTTCTAGCTGATCACCGCGTAACGGAGGCATAGATGATCCTCCAGGGATAACGCATTTAATTTTCTTATTACCGGCAACTCCTCCGGCAATATCATAGATTAATTCAGTGAGAAGAATACCTGTTGGTAATTCATACACACCGGGTTTGTTAACGTGACCGCTTATGCCATATAAAATAGTTCCGGGATGTTTCTCCGCGCCAATTTTCGAAAACCACTCCCAGCCGTTTTCAATTATTTTCGGAACGTTTGTAATTGTCTCAACGTTATTGATTGTCGTAGGGCATCCCCATAATCCCCGCTGAGCAGGAAAAGGCGGCTTAACTCTCGGATAGCCTCTGTGCCCCTCAAGGGAATTCATTAATGATGATTCTTCACCGCAAATATAGGCACCGGCTCCTTTATGAATATAAATATCACAAAAGAATTCCGTATTAAAAGTATCTTTCATTTTTTCACCAATGCAGCCTTTAGAATAAGCATCATCCAACGCCTTTTGCATCAGTCTAATCCATTTATGATATTCACCGCGAATATAAATATATGCGGTCTTTGCCCCGATAGCATAGCAAGTTATAAGTATTCCTTCAATAAGCTGATGGGGATTGTATTCAAAAATTTGACGATCTTTAAAGGAACCCGGCTCGCTCTCATCACCGTTAATTGCAAGGTACTTTGGTTTGTCGGTTGTTTTGGGCATAAAGCTCCATTTCAATCCCGCTGAAAATGCAGCTCCTCCTCTTCCCCGGAGTCCGGATTTTTTAACTTGTTCTATTAAATCATCCGGTGATTGAGTAAAAGCTTTTTTCGCAGCATTAAATCCGCCGTTTTGGATGTAAACATCAAGTTCGTGCAGATTCGGAATTTCGGGTAATACAATTTTTATATTTTGTTCCATTATTTGAGCGAGTCTATAATTTCTAAAACTTTTTCTTTAGTCAGATTTTCATAAAAGTCTTCATTTACTGCTATCATCGGCGCATAACCGCAAGCGCCCATACATTCAACCTCTTCGAGCGAAAACTTGCTATCTTCAGTAACACCCATATTTTCGATACCTAGCTTATCTTTAACCGTTTCCCAAATCTCGTAACCACCTCGAAGCATACAAGAAACATTAGTACAAATCTGAATGTGGTACTTACCCATCGGCTTTTGAAAATACATTGTGTAGAATGTTACAACACCGAGAACGTTTACTTTATCAATATCCAATACTTCTGCAATCTCTGCCATCACTTCATTGCTGATGTAACCGTTTTGTTCCTGACCGATATAACATGCATCCATCACGGCTGCTAAATTGGTGGGATATTTTTTCTTTGAGTTCTCTATTCTCTGAAGATTCTCTTCTGTGAATTTGAAAGCCATTGCTTTTTGATATTCCTAATTAAAGTTTCTTTTAGTAACCTTATTTATCTGCTTCTCCCATAACCGGATCGAGACTGCCGATAATTGCAACTACATCGGAAATGAAATGTCCCTTACAAATCAAAGGGATTACCTGTAGATTGCAGAATGAGGGCGAACGGATTTTTAATTTCCACGGATAACCTTTGCCATTACTTACAATGTAAAATCCTAATTCACCTTTTGGATTTTCAACCGAGAAAAATGAATCTCCAACAGGCGGATTTATACCAAAATTTACCAACATAAAATCATGTATCAATTCTTCCATTTTTGAATAAATTTCATCTTTATGCGGAAGAACTTTTTTTGCTTCATTTGCAATTATAGGTCCCTTAGGCATTTGAGCAATACATTGACGAATTATTTTAATACTTTCTCTTACTTCATCAACTCTTACAAAATACCTGGCGAGAGAATCTCCTTCATTATAGACCGGTACATTAAAATCAATTTCGTTATAGTATAAATAAGGCTTCGAACGTCTCACATCATAATCAACACCGGAGCCTCTAAGGTTCGGACCGGTTACTCCGTACCTAATTGCATCTTCTTTTGATAAGACTCCAACACCTTCCAATCGTTCGACAAATATTCTATTTGAGTTAAGTAATTTTTCATATTCTTCAACTCTAGTTGAAATCAGAACAAGCGCTTCTTCAGTCATTTTTATTGCTTGATCATCCATATCAGAAGCGACTCCGCCGATACGAGTATAACTCGTAGTAAATCTTGCACCGGCAACCCTGTCGAAGATATCCTGAATTACTTCACGTTCACGAAATGTCCATAATACCATCGTTACTGCGCCGACATCCATCGCAAAAGTTCCGATTGCAACAAGATGTCCCATAATTCGAGCGAGTTCAGCCACTATCATTCTAATGTACTGAGCACGCTTCGGAGCTTGTATTCCGGCAAGATTTTCAACTGCAAGTGTGTATGCAACATTATTTGCCATTGTGGCAGTATAATCGAGACGGTCAGTATGAGGAATGTACTCATAATATGTCATCCCTTCCGCCATCTTCTCGTAACCTCTGTGAAGATACCCTAATTCCGGTACAACCTTTACAACAGTTTCACCATCAAGTCTGAGTACAAGTCTCAACACACCATGAGTAGCAGGGTGCTGCGGACCCATATTAATCACCATCTCGTTTTCTAACGCATCTTCGATAGATATATTTTCATCAGCCAGTAATGATTTCAATAATTTTTCATCACTGGTAATATCAATCATGTGTCTGTCGTCCATGTTAACTTTCTTCCTTTTTGGGAAGTGGTAGAGAACCCGGGATTCCAAGTATAGGAAAATCTTTTCTGAGCGGATAATATTCAAATTCTTCGGGCATATACATTCTTCTTAAATCCGGATGATTTTTGAAATTTATTCCGTACATATCGTAAGTTTCTCTTTCATACCAATTTGCGCTGTGCCATACGGAAGTAACTGATTCTATTGATTCTTCTTTATCTTTTAGGTTGGCTTTCAACCGGAGTTCAAAATTATTCAATAATGAAAAGATGTGATACACAACCGTAAACCTGTCCTTTCTCGCTGCCCAATCTACGGCAGTTACATCTTTGCACATAACAAATTGAAGATCTTCATCTTCATAGAGCAATTTGGAAACGTTAAGGATTTCATGTGAATTGATTGTAAGTGACAAATAACCATTTGATTCGGAAATATCTTCGAGTGCGGAATCGGAAAGACTTTTAATTTTATCTATGATTTTTTCTTTAATTTCCATCGCTTAATTCTTCGCGGTTTCAAAGTCGAGTGTCAAATTGTCCTGATAATCCCGCGCTTTAGATTTTCCAATTTTTTCTTGAACGGTAATTAATGCATTTAATAAGTTTTCCGGACGCGGCGGACAGCCGGCGGTGTATACATCAACCGGGATAAACTGATCAATTCCCTGAACTACCGAGTACGATCTGTACATCCCGCCCGATGATGTACAAGCACCCATCGCTATAACCCATTTGGGTTCCGGCATTTGATCATAAATTCTTCTTACAACTTGTGCCATTTTATATGTAACTGTTCCGGCTACAATCATCAAATCACACTGCCGCGGTGTGAATCTCATTACTTCGGATCCGAACCTGGACATATCATATTTCGGATCAACAGCTGACATCATTTCAATCGCACAGCAGCTTATTCCCATCGGCATCGGCCATACTGAGTTTTTTCTCGCCCATGTTATAATTGCATCCAGCTTAGTGGTTAGAAAACCATCACCTTCTAATTTAGCTTCTAGTCCCACTTTAAGCCTCCTTTCTTCCAGATATATAAAAATCCTAATTCAAGTACTACTAAAAACACTAACATCGGTAAGAAGGCAAAAATTCCATGTTCGTGGAATAACCTGCGGAATTCCACTCCCCACGGATATACAAATATCACTTCAATATCAAAAATGATGAACAGCATTGCTACCATATAATATTTGATCGAAATTCTTTCCTTGGTTGAACCAATAGGATTTTTGCCGCTCTCGTATGGACTAACTTTAACTCTTGATGGACGAAAGGGACCAAACAATTTTGAAGAGAAAATTACCGCTGCTCCGAATACGAAAGCAACAAATAATACGATGAATATTGGGAGATATTGTTCAATCATTTTGTTTCTGCTAGTTAATTAATTCGTCAAAATTATCCAAAAATTGAGTGAATGTCAATTTAACCCAGATTTTCCATTGGAAAATCTGCCCTTCGTGCCGACAATTTGTAAGTTGTGAAATATCAAATACTTAATCATATAGAAATTTTGGTATTCGTTATTTAAGTAAAATATTTTTCGTACAAATTGTCGGGGTTAATCCCGCAACATTAAATATTTAATTAAAACATTTTATGAGCGCCTAGCGGCAAAAAATTCATTTCCAATGAATTTTTTGATTTTAACAAAATATCGAATGATTGGGAGGGAATAATTTATAAAGCTTAATAATGACGGGATTGGAAGTCACATCATTTATACCGGGGCATCATTTATACCGGGGGACATCATTTAAGATGCCCCTAATTAATAAAATTCCACTACTTTTTATTGAGGAAAATACTGCCTGAACTGGTTTCGATTTTTAATTGCCTGGTTGGATTTACTCCGATTTGTCCGGAAGCATAAGTATCACTCGATTTCGATTTTAACAGCAGCGGGAAATCTGAATTAATTTCCCCGTAATGTGCAGTTAACTCTACCTGTGCCGTATAATCAGCAGGTAATTTCAATGAAACATTTCCGTAACGATTCTTAATATCAATTAACTCCGGAAGTGTTTTTAGATCTAATCTCACCGCACCGCTTGAGTTATCGATTTTTATATTTTTGGATTCAAAATTTTCCAAATGGTATTCTGAATATTGCGTGTCTGAGTACCAATCCCCTTTTATGTCACCGGCGTAAATGTTTGAGGATTTAGTTAGTAACTTTATGTTGCCTTCAATTGTCTTTAGCGAGACTGATGAATAGCTGTCATCAATTATTAAATTACCCGCGGCGCTTGATATATCAATAGTTCCCGATTGATTTTTGATTTTCATCTCATTAGAAGATTTACCGCTTATATTTCTTATGAATACATCACTATAAGGGCTGTCGATAATTACACCGCCGGCATTCTTAATCTTAATTATGGCGCTCTGACTCTCAACATCAATCATTCCATCAATAAACGAAGCTTCGATTTCCGAATATTTCGAATCAATTATCAAATTTCCCGTCACGTTATCGACTTCAACATTTGCACTTTGCGATTCAATGTTAACATCACCCGACACATTGTTGATTCTAATTTCACTG
The DNA here is from genome assembly GCA_021740785.1 of Melioribacteraceae bacterium. Classification (GTDB taxonomy): domain Bacteria; phylum Bacteroidota; class Ignavibacteria; order Ignavibacteriales; family Melioribacteraceae; genus JAIOZI01. The sequence goes on along the minus strand of JAIOZI010000055.1, from coordinate 26,525 downwards.
TACCTCGCAACAATAACAGCCGCTCCCTCAAAAGAATTGATTTCTATTGTTGAACTTTGACTTTCAAGATCGAGGTTCCCGCCGCAATTCGTCAGCTTAATCTCACCATAATTGTTTTCTACTTTTTGTACCGATGCACAATTTGAAAAAATCAGTTCATTCCCTTTACCCAGCAATGTCAGTTCATTTTTAATTCCGTCGATTGAAACATTACCGTATGCAAAGTCGGAAATAAGAGGGCTGTCTGCCGGAACAAATATCCTTCCGCGAATATCTTTTTCAACACGATAATTAAATCTCAGTTTGAATAAATCCCAGAATGACCAGTCCGGGTCATCATCGAATTCATTAATTCTTACAATTGTTTCATCTCCGAATTCTCTCATTGATATATCAAACTTTTGGATGTACTCCCTTTCGAAATCTCTATCCGAAGATGAAATCTCAATTTCTAAATCAATGCTGATTTGATTTTTATCCCAAACTATAATTTCAACATCCATCCCGGAAACTGTTTCTAATTTAATTGTATTCCCTTCACTAACATCGAATGTTTTTTTTACTGTTTTACTTTCATCTGCAATCAGCGTTACGGAAATAAAGAGAAGTCCTATTAAAACCTCTTTAATAATTTTCATTGTTTCTCTCCAGCTCTATTATGTTATCTATTATTTTCAATTTCATTCTATATAAATCTCTAAGCCTCTTTTGTTTTTCTTCAATATAATTTGGGGATTCACTCCTCATCTCGTCAATTGCCGAATCTATAAAATCAAGTTGTTCCTTTCTTGCTTCGAGTATTTGACTTGTTTCCATCGACATATTTTTTGAAGATAAAATGATCGGTAAACTCCGCTCAAATTCATTAATCGCTGCAGAGTATGTGTTATTAATAATTTCATTTTCACCTTTACTAATATTGATAGAGTTAATTACTGAATACAATCCGATAGCTGAAAGAATCAGCAATAACGAAAAAGCAAATCCTAGTGCAAAGCTTTGTTTGTGAATAAAACTATTTATTGACGATTCACCTTTGGGAAGCCGGTTAGAAATATTCCGCCAGATTTCTCTTCTTTTTTTAGATGGAATATTTTGATCATCTTTATAAAATTTTTGCGGGTCTATCATTGCTTTCATCCTCTAAGTATTTTCTTTTTAATATTTCCTTCACCCTGTACAAATATGTTCTTGATGCGCTTTCAGATATTCCGAGAATTTCGGAAATTTCCGCATGGGAATATCCTTCTACCTCGAACAGAATAAATATTGCAGATTTAGTTTCATCAATTTCTTTAAGGAGTTCATGTAAATCATGCCGCCATTCAAATTCTTCACCTATATAATAAGTTTCAGCTTCACTATTATTAAAATTCTCATTTACTAAATATTTTTTTTTGGATTTCTCTCTTCGCCAATCAGTTCTCATTTCGTTAATCGCAATTTTGAAAAGCCATGTTGAAAATTTCGATTGAAAATTGAAACCCCCTATTTTAGTAAACGCTTTTATAAATGCTGATTGAACCCATTCGGAAACTTGATCATGATCCCTTGAGAATTGAAGCAAGAATCTGTATAATTTATCAACATTCAATTCAAAAAGATTTTTAAATGCTTTTCTTTCACCCGATTGAGCCCGAACAACTAAAGTTTTTTCCAAAATTTCCTGCATCTTTTTAGTGTTTAGATGTAACTGAGATGCTAAAAGTTACAGCAAAATTTATTGAACCGAAATAATTTTTCTTTTGTTTGGACTTTAATTGGATGAATGATCTATATTTGTTAAAAGCAGAATTTATTTCAAACTATTTATATGTTTGCAAATTTCTTAGGAATATTGAGAAAATCTCTTTAGTTTTTATTTTAAATAATATTTCTATATAGAATATTATATCTGTTTTTAATTTTCGGCAAAGTTAAAAATGAACGGGAAATGTCAATCAAAATTGTACAAATAAATTACTAAGTCTGAAATAAAGGTGTAAATACAACAATTATGGAAGAAAAAAACATACAGAAATACCACTCGGAATTATTTAATCATTTCGGTTATAATTTTGGATTTGTTGCCGATCTTTTAGACAAATTTTTACAAGACAAGGAATCGGTTTCGGATTATTGGCAGAATTATTTCACGAACTTATTATCGGGCGTGCCTCCTTCAAAAGAATCAGATAAAGCCGCCAAGGTTGATCAGCCTGTCAAATCAAAGGAGAAGCCGAAAAGCACAAAGATTCAGCCCTCTTTTGAGATTTCGCCGAACGATGATCTTCAGCTCATTACAGGTGTCGGTGCGCGCATTATTGAAAATATGGACAGCAGTCTTTCGATACCTACAGCAACATCACTACGTACGATTTCGGTAAAGTTGCTTGAAGAAAACCGGAAGATTATTAATCATCATTTAAAAAGATTGAACGGCGGAAAATTATCATTTACACATCTCGTTGCGTATGCACTGGTTCGGGCGCTTAAAGAATTTCCGAATATTAACAATTCATTTGCTTACAATGAGGATAAACCGTATAAGGTAATCAAAAAAAATATTAATCTTGGAATCGCTGTCGATACCGTGCGAAAAGACGGGACACGTTCATTGATTGTCCCGAATATCAAGAAAGCCGGCAGCATGAACTTTAAGCAATTTTATGCAGCTTACAATGATTTAATTACTCGAACTAAAGAAGGTAAAATTGAGCCGGCTGATTTCCAAGGGACAACTATAACATTAACGAATCCCGGCGGTATCGGAACTGTTTCATCAAATCCAAGATTGATGACCGGTCAAGGTGCAATAATTGCGATCGGTGCGATTGATTATCCTGCAGAATTTAAGGCGATGCATCAGACAGCACTTGCTAAATACGGAATCGGCAAGGTAATGAATATTACCAGCACCTATGATCATAGAATAATTCAAGGAGCCGAATCGGGTGAATTCCTAAAGCAGGTTGATAATTTATTTCTGGGAGAAGCAGATTTTTATGATAGAATTTTTGAAGATCTTGAAATTCCGCAGAAGCCGGTCGGCTGGGGTTTTGATACGTCATCAAAAAAGACTGCATTCAGCGGCGATAGTGAAAGAGTTGAAAAGCAGGCTCGCATACTTCAGCTAATTAATATGTTCCGTGTAAGAGGTCATCTGATTGCAAATTTAAATCCCCTCTCGAATAGAGCAATGTATCATGAAGAACTTGATCCGGCAAATTATGGATTTACAATCTGGGATTACGACAGACAATTTCTAACTGATGTATTAAAAGGAATGGAAACCGGAACTCTCCGTGATATTTTAGATCTTCTGCATCAAACTTATTGCGATAAGATTGGTGTTGAATATATGCATATTCAGAATCACGAAGAGAAAGTATGGCTTCAAAGTAAAATGGAGCCGGTAAAAAATATTCCGCAATTTGTCCCGGTAGAAAAGAAACGAATCATGGAGAAGTTGATAATCTCTGAAGCGTTTGAACACTTTCTGCATACACGGTTTATTGGTCATAAAAGATTTTCATTGGAAGGTTCCGAAACTTTAATTCCCGCACTCGATCATCTTCTCGGTTTAGCTGCCGATGATGGTTCGGTTGAAGTATTTTTAGGTATGGCGCACCGCGGCAGGTTGAATGTGTTATCGAATATTATCGGTAAAACATACGAAAAAATATTCTCGGAATTTGAAGAAGAAATCGATCCCGATTCTCCACAGGGTACCGGTGATGTTAAGTATCATCTCGGAGCTTCAGGAACTTATGAGACTTACAATGGAAAGAAAATCAAGGTTTCGGTTGCATCTAATCCTTCACATCTCGAATGGGTTAACCCGGTAGTTGAGGGAATTGTTAGAGCAAAATTAACCCGCTCCGGTGATGCCGAAGGTGATTCGATTGTACCGGTTTTGATTCATGGGGATGCGGCATTTGCCGGACAAGGTATTGTTGCCGAAACCTTAAATCTCTCGCAGCTTAAGGGCTATCGAACCGGCGGAACGATTCACGTAATTATTAATAATCAAATCGGGTTTACAACATCTCCAAAGGATGCCCGGTCTTCACCTTATCCTACTGATGTGGCAAAGATGGTTCAGGCTCCTATTTTTCATGTAAACGGAGATGATCCCGAAGCTACTTTATGGGTAGTAAAATTAGCGTTTGAATACAGGCAAAGATATAACAAAGATGTTGTTATTGATATGTACGGATACAGGCGTCATGGTCATAACGAGGGAGACGATCCTGTTTATACACAACCGGTAATGTATAAAGCAATAAAGAGTCATCCTTCGGTGAAAGAAATTTTTGAGAAAAAATTAATTGCAGAAAAAATATTGACTGAAAAGGAAATCAAGGGATTAGATAAATCCATTTATTCCAGTCTTGATCAATCATTAAAAGACTCCAAAAAGAGATCAATAAAAATGGTTACGGATTTACCCTATGCATACCCGAAGGAAGAATATGAAAAGACAAAATATGTTGATGAAACAAAAGTATCCTATGAAGTATTAGCAGAAGTAGTCCGGGGAATTACAAGATTCCCGGATGATTTCACTTTAAATCCGAAACTCAAAAAACATATTGATAAACGGAAAGAACTCTTGACCGGTAATGCGAGAATTGATTGGGCATTCGGTGAAGCATTGGCATTCGGTACTTTGCTATTAGATGGAAGACCCGTCCGGTTAAGCGGGCAGGACAGCGCACGCGGAACGTTCAGTCAGCGTCATCTTATTTTAAGTGAACTAAATACCGGTGAAGAAGTTATTCCTCACAATATGATTAGAAGTGATCAAGCGCTTCTGGAACCTCTCGATAGTTTGCTCTCCGAAGCTGCGGTGCTGGGATTTGAATTCGGTTACAGTGTCTCCGATCCGCTTGCGATTGTTATTTGGGAAGCGCAATTCGGAGATTTCGCTAATAGCGCACAAGTAATAATTGATAATTTTATTGCCGCATCAAAAACGAAATGGCATTTACCCAATCAGCTAGTTATGCTTCTGCCGCATGGACAGGAAGGACAAGGACCCGAACACAGCAGCGCTCGTTTGGAAAGATTCCTAATTCTTTGTGCCGAAGATAATATGACTATCTGCAACCCGACTACTCCCGCTCAGTATTTCCATTTGTTGAGAAGACAAGCGATGAATAAAATCGATAGACCGTTGATAGTAATGACTCCCAAAAGTCTATTACGATTACCTGCAGCACGCTCCCCGATTAATGATTTTACAGATGGGAAATTTCAAGAAGTTATTGATGATTCCGAAATATCAAACAAGACTGATGTTTTAAAAGTTATTTTAACGAGCGGTAAAGTTTATTATGATTTGATTAAATACCGGGATGCAAATCAAATTAAAGATACCGCAATTGTTAGGGTTGAGCAGTATTATCCTTACAGTGCAGATTTAATTTCCGAAATAGTTCAATCGTATGGAAATGCTAAAAAAGTTTATTGGGTTCAGGAAGAACCAAAGAACATGGGCGCTTGGAGTTTTATGTTCCCGCGTTTAATAGATGATTTGGGCAAGAAACAAAAGTTGAGTTATATCGGCAGAGATGACAGCCCGAGTCCGGCTTCCGGTTCATCAAAAATATTTTTACAGACGCAGGAAAAATTAATTAAAGCAGCCTTTAGTTAACAACAAGATCTTCATTATTGGAAGCGGGTAGATTCATATTATCTATCCGCTTTTTCAAGATATCAATTATCTCAAAATATTCTTCTTTATTAGCCTCATCAACAGGATGTGAAGGCGGGAATTCAATTGCAAGATAATTTACCGCGGTTCCGTGTTTATAAAATCTAAAATCGAGATGAGGACCGGTTGATAATCCTGTACTTCCAACATAACCTATAACCTGACCTTGCTGAACCCTTGACCCGGCTCTAACACCTTTACCGTACTTTGATAAATGCAGGTATCCGCTTTGATAGGTAGAATTATGTTTTATCTTCACGAAATTTCCATTTCCCCCTTTGTACCTGGCTTCAATTACAATTCCTTCACCAACAGCCTGAACCGGCGTACCGGTCGGTGCTGCATAATCTATTCCATGATGAGCTCTGTAACGCTTCAGTATCGGGTGAAATCTATTATTACTGAATCTCGAACTTATCCTGTTGAACTTTAATGGCGCTTTCAAGAACTGTTTCTGCAGACTATTTCCCTCTTCATCGAAATAATCATAAACACCATCCTGTTCGAAAATAAATCCGTAAAAATTCTTACCTCTGTGAATAAATTCAGCGGCAATGATTTTATTTATTCCTACAAAAGTAGTATCAATAAAATTCTCTTCGAAAATTACTTTGAATGCATCACCCGCTTGGATTCCATAGAAATCTATCTGCCATGCATACAATTCAGCAAGCTTTAATGCTAAAACCGGACTTACCTCAAGCTCACTCATTGTCTGCCATAAGCTCCCGTTTATTACTCCTGCCAACTGCCGCGATCTTGTGATTATATTTTTGTGCTGAGCAGATACAGCGATTGTATCGTCAAGGTTAAGATAGAAATAATTCACAGGGTCGGATTGATAAATCATATATGCGATACTTTTTGTGGAATCATCTTTTGTGTATATGAAATACCTATCATTCACCTTAATTTTGCGAACATCGAAAACGGGTTTAATTGAATCTGCAATAGCCACTATTCGACCATAAGGAACATTAAAAGGTAGAAGTAAATCAGCCAAAGTTTGATTCCGTTTTACAATCAACCTGTGTTCGGTAAGTGAATCGATGTTTAAACCGAATTCATTTAATTCAATAGTTAGAGAATCACTTTCTACAGAAGCGTTTTCATCAATAGTTTGTTGATTATCCGAGCAACCGGTAAAAATTAAATAAGAAAGAACTATCAGAAACAACCATACAGATTTTTTTTTCATATTCGGTAAAATACTTTCTATGATCTTAATAATTCGTTAATAATATCCAGAGTTCCGATTCCCTCAGCTTCCGCATTAAAATTAGGTATTATCCTGTGACGAAGAACCGGGATCATTGATTGTTTAACATCATCAATATTTGGAGTGAATCTTCCGCTAATAATTGATCTTGTTTTCGCAGCTAATATTAAATACTGAGCAGCACGTGGTCCTGCTCCCCACTGTATCCATTCGGAGATTTTATTTTGTTCATTTTGATTTACAGGACGTGTCTTGCCTACCATTTTTACGGCAAACTCAATTACATTGTCAGCTACCGGAACACGTCTCACTAAATCTTGAAATTTGATTAAGGAATCACCGTCTATAACTTTATGTAATTCAGGAGAATAATTACTAGTAGTAGTTTTAATAATTTCCACCTCTTCATCAAATTGAGGATAGTCGAGCCAAAGATTGAACATAAACCTGTCTAGCTGAGCTTCCGGTAACGGGTATGTTCCTTCCTGCTCAATCGGATTTTGAGTAGCCAAAACAAAAAACGGCTCTTGTAAAGTGTAAACATTTCCGGCTGCAGTTACCCTGTGCTCCTGCATTGATTCAAGCAGTGCAGCTTGAGTTTTTGGCGGTGTTCTGTTTATCTCATCGGCTAAAATAATATTAGCAAAAATAGGACCTTTAATAAACCTAAAAGATCTTTGTTTAGTAACCTGATCCTCTTCAATAATTTCCGTACCGGTAATGTCGCTTGGCATTAAATCCGGTGTGAATTGAATTCGATTGAAACTGAGATCCAAAACTTCCGCGAGGGTTTTGATCAGCAGAGTTTTTGCTAGACCGGGCACTCCAACCAGGAGACAGTGTCCTCTAGATAACAGGCTGATTAATAGGTCATCAATAGTCTGATGCTGCCCGACGATTACTTTCGCAATTTCACTTTTTATTTCTTTAACAGTACTATTAAGTTTTTCTACAAGTTCTACATCTTGGGTGGATTTATCAATGTTATTCAAAATAATTTCCTAAATTTTTATTTCCCAGTAAATATCATCTTTGAGTTTACTAATCCATTTTTCATACAATTTCTGTTTTTTCCTAAATTCGGCAAGTCTTTTAATATCTTCAAAATCTTGCTCTAATGATGCCTGGTGTTCAGGCACACGATTAACCAATTTTACAATATGGTAGCCGTATATATCGCGATCGATGTTCAGTCTTTTAGGAAAACTTATTTCACCAGGTTTTAATTTTTCTACAATGGTCAGTAAATTTTTATCTAGCTGACTCATTTCAAAAGTTCCGAGCGTACCGCCGTAATTTGCAGTTTCTTTGTCATCACTATATTCATTTGCATAGTACTCAAAATTTTTCTCACCGCTTAAAATGCTGTCTCTAATATCTGTTAAAAATTCGATAGTACGTAAATCCGAATCATCGTCACCCTTAACTTTAATCAAAACATGTCTTGTATGAATCGATTCTCCCCTTCTTTCCAACAATTCAATAATATGATAGCCTACGGGAGATTCAACGATTCCTGAAATTTGACCGGGTTCCAGAGAAAATGCTGCGGCTTCAAATTCCGGGAAGAAAACACCTCTCTTTACAAAACCTAGATCACCGCCTTGGGAAGCGCTTCCGGGATCATCGGAGTATTGTTTAGCAAGTTCGGCAAAATCGCCGCCTTTTTTAAGTGAATCCAAAATCATTTTTGCTTTTTCTTTAGCGGCTGCTTTAGCTTTATCCCCGCCTTTGGGATTTACAAATATATGCTGCAATTCCACTTTCTCAGGTATAAGTCCGAGCGAGTCTTGAAATTCCTCGAAAAAGTCATGAACTTCATTCCTTGTTACATCAATCATTCCAAATTTTTGCTGCTGAACTGTCTGCGCCATCATTTCTTTGCGAACATCATCTCTGAATTCACGTTTAATTCTTTCGATACTCATACCGTAAATTTGTTCAACCTTTTCCCGGCTTCCGTATTGAGAAATAAAATAATTCATCTGCTGATCTAATTGAGCATCTACCCGCTCATCCGGTACTTGAATAGAATCAAGTTCAGCCTGAACATATAAGAGTTTCTCCTCAATCATTTGATTCAGTACTTTTACCTGCAGGTCATTATCATTTGGGTCCAAGTTTGATCTTGCCGCAAGATAGTTTACTCTGAAATCCAATTCGGATTTTAGAATTGTTTCGTTGTTAATAACAGCAACAACTCTATCCAAAACATTTTGTGCAATTACATTTATTCCGATTATGAAAAACACCAACACAAAAATTTTCTTCATTTTTACTTCCTTTTTATTTCGACACTGTACTTCGTATATAGATTTTCTATTAACTTGTTATATAAATCCTTCTGGAGTTTAATCGTATATCTTTCCTTCACAATCTCTTTGACAAAATTAAATTCGGGAACGTAATTCTTATCAAGAGTTTCAATCATTTGAACAACACTAAACATTCCCGGTTCCGTCTCTACAACAATACTTACTTCCATCGGGAAGAGTTCTCTAACTACACGTAAAAACTTCAGCGGCTGAATATGATTTGCATAAAATAAATTATTCGTAAAATTTGATGTTACAGTTGAATCATTTGAAAAAGAACTTACTGCTGAATTCCAATCGCTGTTTATTAGAATCGATCGAAATTTAATTGCTCTCTCCCTGTCGGTAAATGTAATCATATTTAATAAATATGATTCTCTGTCAACTTGAAACTGTTCTTTATTATCATCATAAAAGGAAACAAGCTCAGCGTTTGTAATCTCAGGTAAGTTATCGGAAATATAATTTCTAACAACCATTGATCCTGCCAATTCCCTCTCTGAATATCTTATATACGACTCAAATTCCTGCGATGAAACAATATCTTGTTCAACTGCTTCTTGATAGAGCAGTTCCTTTTCAATCCATTGTCTTAATATTTCATTCTTATACTTTTTCTGAAACCGTTTATCAGAAATCAACATTTGGAAATCTTCCTCAGTTAATTGATTCCCGTTAACTTCGGCAACAACCTTTTTTTCGTCTTCTTGTTGTTCAACGCAGCCAAATAATAATAAAAATAAAACCACACCAAGATGAATTAAAATAAAGTTATTCGCTTTCCCCGGTAAATAAGTTTTCAAGTTCATCATAATTTAGAACCGGTTTGTACCTTTCTTTTAATCTATTCAAATATTCTTCTTGCAGCCTTTGACTTTCCATTTCCTGGAATGCGCTCGTAACCTCGGGTCTGGCTTCTTCAAAAGTTTTAATTCTTGCCGGGTCTTTTACATCGCATCTTACCATCACCCATCCTCCCGGTACTTCAAAAGGATACGAAACGGTTCCAACTTTCATTGAATATGCATGTTTGGCAATCGGACTTGAACCAACCGGCATCAAATCGAATTGACCGTTCCTAGCTTTCATTCCTCTTCGTTCGGTATATTTTGCCGCTAAGGAATCTAAGCTCATACCATCTTTGTACATCTTCTGATATTTAACAATATTCGTATCTGTTTTTGTAAATAATTCGGTAAACTGTACCCTATCAGGCCATTTATAATCATCTTTAGTCTCTTCGTAAAACCGGTGTATTTTTACACTGTCGAGTTCAATCTTATTCCAGACTTCCTCTTCCTGTAACTTAAATACAAGAATGCCATGCTTATAATCATTCATTAATGATGCAAATTCCGGGTACTCATCATCCAGCAGCATTGCCTTAGTTTCCAAAAGCATCTGTTCTCTAAAATCATTTACAGCTTTTGATACGGCAGATTCCTTTACCATTTCTTCGGAATATTTTCCGGCATTAATTGTAAACGACATAAGCGAATCGAATACATACGGATTATTATCAATTGTAAACACAACCGTATCCTTGATCTTGCTTCGGAAATCACTTTCCCAATAATCGGAATTAAATTTCGTTGTATCATTTAGATTAGTTGCAATTGCAGTAATGTTTGGATTCGGTAAATAATTATATTTCTCAGCTAATTCATCCAGCATTGCTATATAATCGGTTTTATAAGTCGTGTTCTTGTAAACTTTTTTCAAATTTTCTTTTTCTGATTCAAATGCAGGATATTGTTTTTCATCTTCGAGTTTGATAAGATGATAACCGAATTTTGTTTCGACTATATCGGAAAGATCACCGACATTCAAATTGAATACGGCTTCATCAAAAGGTTTTACCATTGCACGTCTTTCAAAAAATCCTAAATCACCACCCTTTTTACTGCTTCCTTTGTCATCAGAATAAACTCTTGCTAAAGAATCAAAACTAGCGCCTGCTAAAGCTTCATCTCTAATCTTGCTTATCGTTTCATAAGCCTTCGCTGTATCAAGATTTCCATTATCATCTACAAAATTTATTAATATGTGACTTGCCTGAAGTTTGTATCTACGCGGCTGTTTTTCAGTCACTTTCAAAATATGATAACCGTAACGTGTCTTTAGTACCTCTGAATAAACCGATCCAACCGGTGTGCTGTAAGCGGCAGATTCAAATTCCGGGTCAATCTGACCAGCAGTTATGTAATATATATCGCCGCTATCCGCTTTCGAAAATTCATGCTCTGTATTTTCATAAGCTAATTTTTCAAAACTCTCTCCGGCATTAATTCTTTTTAATAAAGACTTGGCTAAATCACGGGCTTCTTTATCAGGTTTATTATCCGTCCTTATCATAATATGACTAACACGAATTTCATTTTTTCTTCTATCATATAAATCTCTAACGCCCGGATCTACTAATTCTTTTTCAATAAAATACGGAACGCCGACATTTTTCTGATAGTCAATCATTTCATCCTGTAATTCTTCGGATTTATCATAACCTCTAACTTCGGCATCTTTCAATTTCATTTTAAAATTAACATAAAGGTCTAAAAACCTTTCATAATCACTAAGAGAATCCTGCATGGCTTTCTCTTCATCACCTACATTTTTTACGTAAGCTTTTTCAAATTCTTCAACCGTAATTGATTCATCATTATAATTTGCAACAATTATTTTTGATGCTTCGGGTGAACATGCATAGATTAAAAGTAATGATGAAACTACAATCAGTAATGAAGCAGCATTTCGCATAAAACTTTCCTCCGTATCTATTTGAATTTAACTAAGAATTTTACCTATAATGGGTCTGAAAATCAAGAAGATTAGAATATAAACGAAACCCAAATGCTTATAAAACCTAGGATTAAGCTTGTTCCCCAGATGTATTTCTTTCCCAGAATATTCCATCGCTGTAACCTTGTATTCTGTTGTCCTTTTTTGCTGATTCAAGTCGTTTTTCTGCAATACAAGCATATTTTTTATCGATTTCAACACCCGAATATTTGCGATTTAATTTTTTTGCAACCACCGATGTTGTTCCAGACCCAAGGAAAGGATCGAATACCAAATCGCCTTCATTTGAACTGGCGAGTATAATTTTAGCAATTAATTTTTCGGGCTTTTGTGTTGGATGCTCGGTATTTTCCGGCATAGACCAAAATGGGATTGTGATATCATTCCATATATTTGACGGAAAAGTTAAACGGTAATTACCGTTTTTTGTTTTTTTCCAATCCTTTGGAATCCCGCTCTTGTCTTTGTATGGCGCTAATACCCGGCGCTTTAACTTCACATTCGCTGTGTTGAAAGTATAATTGTTTGAAACAGTACAAAACCATATATCTTCGGAGTTACTCTTCCAGTTTGAATTTGCCCCTCTGCCTTTTTCCCGTTCCCAGGTAATTCTATTTCTAACCGTAAAATATTTATTGAGAATCAGATGAATTGAAGTTGAAGTCAGCCAATCTCCGCAAAAATAAATCGAGCTGGTATCTTTCAAACATGGAACTAACTTTGATAAAAAACTGTCGATCCATTCCGCATATTCATTTATCGGCATCAGTTTATGCCGATGTTCATTAAACAATTTATAACGATTATACGGCGGGTCGACGATTAATAAATCTATAAATTTTTCTGGCAGCTTTTCGATTACCGAAAACAGATCCTGGTTGATTGTCTTATTTGTAATTCGATCTACTGATGACTTTCTTTTTAATTTTATTAATTTTTTAGAATAACGGTCAATCTCTGATTGCGATAACGATAACGTTTTATTTTTTTTTGATCTGTTCATTTTTCCTAATATTCACCGACGCGCATCATCGGATTTATTTCACTCGTGTTCCGGGCTCAATATTTTCCGGGGTCTCCAAAATATTAAGACCGCCTTCATTATTTTCTACTGCGAGAATCATCCCTTGTGATTCAATTCCAAAAAGTTTTGCCGGTTGTAAGTTTGCTACAACAATAATTCGTTTCCCGATAAGTTCATCTGGCGAATAACTTTTCGCAATTCCGGCAACTACCTGTCGTTTTTCTGTACCAAGATCGATCTGCAGTTTCAATAGTTTTTCACTTTTCTTAATCCTATCAGCATGAATAATTTTAGCGGATTTCAAATGGACTTTCGAAAAATCATCAATAGTGATTTGTTCAACCTGCTCCTCTTCACCATTACCCATTTTACTTTTCTGATCCTCTATAACTTCATCATCAATTTTCTTAAATAAAATTTCCGCTTTATTTAATTTGTGTCCCGGTTTTAAGTTTTCCATTCCGCAATTTCCCCATTCAACCGGTTCAGCGTTAAGCATTTTAAATAGTTTCTCGCTCGAAGATGGAATTACTGGATAAAAAATCTCGGCAAGTGTAAAAATGGTTTGAAGTGATACAAATACTGTTGAAGCGCATTTATCTTTGTCCCGCTTAACTGTTATCCAAGGTTCGGAATCGTTAAAATATTTATTTGCTTTTCGTGCAAGAGACATCATCTCAAATACGGCATCTTTTATTTTATACCGTTCCAGCAAAGAAGCAATTTTCTTTGGCGCCTCCACCAATTGATTCAACATCTCTTCATCAATATTTTCCAGTTTGGTTACTTCCGGCACGCAATTTTCAAAATGTTTGTTGGCAAAAATAAAAGTCCGGTTAATAAAGTTTCCTAAAATATCAGCTAACTCACTATTGTTTCGTGACTGAAATTCTTTCCAATAAAAATCAGTGTCCTTGTTTTCAGGAAGATTTGCTGCAAGTGTATAACGGAGCGGGTCTGCCGGAAATAATTTCATAAAGTCAATTACGTCAATTCCCCAGCCACGGGATTTTGAAAATTTCTTTCCTTCAAAATTTAGAAACTCATTTGCAGGTACGTTTTGAGGCAGAACATACTGTTCATTACCGCTGTCATTCCAAGCCATCAACATTGCGGGGAAAATAATTGTGTGGAATACGATATTATCTTTACCGATGAATGCAACATACTTTGTATCCGGACCCTGCCAGTACTTTTTCCAAAGTTCCGGATCAACGCGCTTCTCCGAGAGTTCTTTAGTAGCAGATATATATCCCAGAACCGCCTCAAACCAAACGTATAAAACTTTACCTTCAGCATTTTCCAGCGGTACTTTTACTCCCCAATCCAAATCACGGGTGTATGCTCTATCTTTTAAACCATCTTTGAACCAACCGCGGCAGTACTGAAGTACATTCTCTTTCCAGCCGAACTTTTGATTCATTTCATCAATATATTTTTCAAGTCTCTCCTGATATTTACCAAGAGGAAAATACCAATGAGAAGTCTCCTTTAATTTTGGCGTTTCGCCGGTTATTTTACTTTTCGGATTCAACAATTCACTGGGATCATATAAAGACCCGCAGCTTTCGCATTCATCACTTCTCGCCTCTTCAAACTTGCATCTTGGACAGGTTCCCTCCACGTATCGATCGGGAAGAAACATTTTTACTTTTTCATCATAAAATTGAAAAGTCTTCTTCTCATTGAGTAGTTTCTGATTGTAATAATTGGTGAAAAATTCCTTAGCCGTTTCGTGATGTTCCGGAATACTTGTTCTTGAATAAATATCGAAACTCATCCCGAATTGATCGAAAGCTTTTTTATTGATTTCATGAAAACGATCGATAATTACTTGAGGTTTCACTCCCTCTTTATCGGCGGTGATAGTAATCGGTACGCCGTGTTCATCCGATCCGCAAATGTATAGAACATCATCGCCGTTTAATCTTTTATACCGTACATAAATATCCGCAGGCAAATACGCACCGCTAAGATGACCCAAATGAATCGGTCCGTTTGCATATGGTAATGCTGAAGTAACTAAAACTTTTTCTCTGTCCACGTAACTTTCCATTATTTTTTTAAAGCAAATTTAAATATACGGAATTTTTGAGTTTTTATTTGAAGTTGCCTGATGTGATTAAAAATATCAGCTTATTACTATATGATAAATTTTATCCAAAGAATCTACTTCATAAACCGGATGAATACCTGTTAGGTTTTCCAGACGACCGGGATTATACCAGCATGTATCAATTCCAAAATTATTGCCGCCTAAAATATCCGACTCCAAGTTATCCCCTATCATTATTACATCATTCTTTGTTTTATGATTTAATGCCGATAAAGCATATTCAAAAATTTCTTTCTTTGGTTTTTGGTAACCAATCTCCTCTGAAATAAATAACTCCGAAAAGTATTTTGATAAAATTGAATTCCCGATCCTATTCCGCTGCACTATTTGTAAACCGTTGGTAAGTATAGAAATATTTATCCTGCCGCTTAACGATGAAAGTAAATTTTCGGCTCCATCTAGTAAAAATTGTTTTTCCGATAGTTTCTGCAGGTAATAATCACCAAAATTTTTAGGATTAACATCTAATCCCAAATCATCAACAAATTGCTCAAAGCGAACTATGTTAATGTCTTCAGCCTGAATATTACCTTTCTCGAATTCTTTCCAAATAAGATGGTTGATTTTTCCGAATACCTTCAAATGAAATGTTTCATCATATTGAATTTCGAAATCCTCGAAGGCATTGAACATCGCGCTTTTCTGAGCTTTGTCATAATCAAAAAGAGTACCGTCCGCATCAAATAGTGCAATTTTATATTTCATAATTCAGAGAATAATTGAAGATGTTAAAGGACCGGAATTAAGATTCCAATCCTTTGTACATATCATCAATTAAATCTTTATATCGTTCCTCGATAACTTTTCTTTTTACGCTGAGTTTCGGAGTTAATTCTCCATCCTCAATTGTAAATGGTTTATCTAATAGTGTAAACCTACGAACCTTTTCGAATGCGGCGAGTTTCTTTTGGAATTCTCCCAGCTCTTTTTCAAGTAATTCGTAAATTTGTTTCATCTTAACAATATCTTCATTGGTTGAATAGCTTATTCGATGAGCATCGGCATACTCTCTTAACGCTTCATAATCGGGAACAATAAGTGCTGTTAGGAACATCCTCCTGTCGCCGATCAATACGAACTGCTCAATGTATTTACTTGCAAGAAACATATTTTCAATCGGCGTCGGAGCAACATACTTACCGCCCGAAGTTTTGAATAAATGTTTTTTCCTATCTGTAATTATTAAAAATCCTTCCGCATCAAAGACGCCGATATCACCGGTATGAAGCCACCCATCCTTCAGCACAGCTTCTGTCTCTTTCTTATTGTTATAATAACCTTTCATTATATTCGGACCGGAAGCAAGAATTTCACCGTCACTCGCAATTTTAACTTCAACACCGGGCATAACTTTTCCTACTGTCCCGAACTTATAATCATGTTCCCTATTTGCAGCAATAACCGGTGAGGATTCTGTTAACCCGTATCCTTCAACTATCAGTATTCCCACAGCTTCAAAAAATTGACCAAGTTCTCGGGCAAGCGCTGCTCCGCCGGAAATAAAAAATCTCAGTTTACCTCCTGTTCTTTCTCTTAACTTTGAATACACTAATTTGTCTGCAAGCTTCCTTTTCAAGTTCAATCCAATCGGAGGATTCTCACCATTACGGACATATTCCATATACTCTTTCCCGGTTTCAACTCCCCAATTAAAAATCTTTTGTTTCTTTTCGGGCTGACTTTCAACATTCCTTCTAATCCTTGAATACATCCTCTCAAATAATCTTGGAACCGCTGTCATTAATGTCGGTTTTATTTCTCCCATGTTCTGTGCAATTTTTTCGATGCTCTCTGCGTAGGCAATTGTTGAGCCCGCTGCCAACGCAGTATAGTAACCTGCCATTCTTTCAAAAATATGACACAGTGGAAGGAAGGAAAGGAATATATCTTTATCACCGATATTAAAAATTTCATGAGCAGCTTTTACATTCGACATAATATTCCAATGAGTTAAGATAACTCCTTTCGGTTCGCCCGTTGTGCCGGATGTATAAATGATTGTACAAACATCATCCGGTTGAGCAATCTTTAGGCTATCAACAAAATGATCCGGGTTTTCTTTTTGGAATTCTTTACCTTTACCCTGAATTTCTTTTAAAGAATATACTTCCGGTCCCAGTCTATCAGCTTCATCAAGGTCATTCATAACAACAATGAACTGAAGGGTTTTACAATTATCCCTTACTTTAAGAACTTTGTTTAACTGGAATTTATTTGAAACAATAATCCCTTTAGAACCGGAATCATTTAGAATAAATTCAATTGTTTCTGAAGTAAGTATGGGATATA
Organism: Melioribacteraceae bacterium; assembly: GCA_021740785.1. Taxonomy (GTDB): domain Bacteria; phylum Bacteroidota; class Ignavibacteria; order Ignavibacteriales; family Melioribacteraceae; genus JAIOZI01. The sequence goes on along the minus strand of JAIOZI010000055.1, from coordinate 9,065 downwards.
ACGGAACATCAATTGCTCCTAAACCCAATATCGCAAAATCTGAATAAACCCATTCGGGCCGGTTCTCGCCAATAATTGCTACTTTATCATTTCTTTTAATACCCATTGCTGCAAGACCGAGCGCAAGATTTTCCGTTGCCTCACGAAATTCCGTATATGAAATATCCACAAATTCATTTTCATATTTATGTTTAAGAACAGGCTTCGTCTGCTTGCTTCCGAAATCGGTTGTTACAAATTCGAATAACGCCGAAATTGTTTTGAACTCTTTTAATGCTGGCATGATCTCTCCTTTGAAAAATTCAAGCCAATTTAATCCTCACAGTGTAAAAAATCAAATTAAACCGGACGAAAACGAAAATCAAAATAGAATTATTTCTTTTTGATAACCGCCTTTTTTCCTTATTATTGCACTTCCATTAAAAATAGATAATCAGAATGAAGTGGTTGAGAAAAACTTATGATTGGATGCTGCACTGGGCTGAGACTCCATACGGTCCCATTGCCTTATTCATACTTGCATTTGCTGAAGCTTCTTTCTTTCCTATTCCGCCGGATGCATTGCTGATAGCTTTAGTACTTGGGGCAAGATCAAAAGCATTTAAGTTTGCTGCAAATTCAACCATCGCCTCTGTTTTAGGGGCTTTACTGGGTTATGCAATCGGTCATTATATGTGGTGGGGAACATCAAATGAATTTTCGGGGTTAGCAATTTTCTTCTTTGATAACATTCCCGGTTTTACTCACGATGTATTCTACCGAGTAAAAAATTTATATGAAGAATGGGATTTCTGGATTGTCTTCACAGCCGGGTTTACTCCCATACCTTATAAGGTATTTACAATTTCAAGCGGAGCTTTTGAGATAAGCTTGATACCGTTTGTTATTGCATCGATTATAAGCAGGGCAGGAAGATTCTTCCTCGTTGCATTTTTGATCTGGAAATTCGGCGAGCAGATAAAAGGATTTATTGATAAATATTTCAACTGGCTCGCAATAGGTTTTACAGTTTTATTAGTAGGCGGATTTGCAGTTATTAAGTATGTATTCTAGAACTGCCAATAAAATGACAGCTCTAAAATAAATTTATTCAGCAATTACTTCCCTAACTTTTGCAATTACATTATCGATACTAAAACCATATTTATCCATCAAGATATTTGCCGGTGCAGATGCTCCGAACTTTTCGATTGAAATAGCTTTGCCTTTATCACCAATATATTTTTGCCATCCGAACGAAACACCCGCTTCAACCGAAACTCTTGCCTTTACATTATTAGGCAGCACCGATTTTTTATATTGCTCATTTTGATTTTCAAATAATTCCCAGCTCGGCATTGAAACGACTCTAACATTAATATTTTCCGATGCAAGTTTTTCAGCAGCTTCAAGACAAAGAGTAACTTCCGATCCTGTTGAGATAATTATTGCATCAGGATCAGTCTCCGTATCGCGTAATATATACGCACCCTTTAGAGTTTCAGTTGCAGGGGCATATTTATTTCTATCAATTGTAACCAATTTTTGTCTTGTCAAAATTAATGCTACTGGTCCGCCTTTGTGCTCGAGTGCAGCCTGCCATGCATAGGTGGTTTCATTTGCATCAGCGGGACGCAGCACCACACAACCCGGAATCGCACGCAGCGACGCAAGATGTTCAACCGGCTGATGCGTTGGACCATCTTCTCCCAACCCAATACTGTCATGTGTAAAAACATAAATGGGATTTAATTTTGATAGTGAAGCCAGACGGATTGCCGGACGCATATAATCCGAAAAGATTAAAAATGTCCCGCCGTATGGAATTACCAAGCCATACAACGACATTCCATTCAGTATACTGCCCATCGCATGTTCACGGATTCCAAAATGAAAATTTCTACCGGAATGATTACCCGCGGAAAAAGCTTCATAATTATTAAGCATTGTGTTGTTGGATGGAGCAAGATCAGCCGAACCGCCAATCAATGAAGGTAAATATTCTGCAATTGCATTCAGTACTTTACCCGATGCGCTGCGAGTTGCCAGCTTCTCTCCATAATTTTCAAAACCGGGCAAATGATCTTTCCATTCTGTTCCAAAATTTCCGTTAATAAGATTGTTGAGTAACTCAGCTTCATTAGGATATTCCTCCGAATATCGTTTAAGTAAATCATTCCATTTACTTTGCGAATCCTTCCCTTTTTGTACAACCGATTTGAAATCTTCTCTTACCTCATCCGGGATGAAAAAGCTTTCATTATAATTCCAATCAAAGTTTTCTTTTGTTAATTTAATTTCTTCATCACCTAACGGTGAACCGTGAACACCTGCAGTATTATGTTTGCTCGGACTTCCATAACCAATCACTGTATTCGTGATTATCAATGTCGGTTTCTCTTTTTCATTCTGTGCTTCGGTAACCGCATTACGGTTTTGTGTTAAATCATTAACATCATCGATTGTCAATACATTCCAGCCGTAAGCTTTAAATCTCATTTCGATATTTTCTGAAAAAGCTAAATCCGTGCTGCCGTCAATTGTGATGCGGTTATTATCATAAAATATAATTAAGTTACTCAATTTATTATGACCGGCAAACGAAGCGGTTTCATGCGAAACACCTTCCATCAAATCACCGTCACTGACAATGGCATAAATATTATGATCAAATAATTGTAAGCCCGGTTTGTTGAATTTCGCTGCCAGATGATGATAGGCAACAGACATTCCCACTGCATTACCAAAACCCTGCCCTAAAGGTCCGGTGGTTGTTTCAACTCCGGGTGTCATTCCATATTCCGGGTGACCGGGAGTTATGCTTTCCCACTGGCGGAAATTTTTAATATCATCTAATGATACTTCATAACCCGATAAATGTAAAAGTGAATAAAGAAGCATACTGCCGTGACCGGCGGATAAAACAAATCTATCTCTATTTAACCAATGCGGGTTAGCGGGGTTGTGGTTCATAATCTCTTTATAAAGTAAATATCCGATAGGCGCACAGCCCATCGGCATTCCGGGATGACCCGAATTCGCTTTTTGAATTGCATCGATAGCTAAGAATCTTATCGTGTTAATCGATAATTGTTCAATATTATTATCAGTATTATTCATTATTTTCTCCAGAAGTTTTATTTTTTATCAGAATAGATTTCACCATCAACAACGGGCGTTACGCAAATAAGAGGATTTTCCGGAACTCTGAATTTCGTAAAAATTTCCTCAAACAATTGGAAATGCATACCCTGTTGTTCAAGTCTGGCAAATTTTTTATACTGCATAAATTTACCGTGTTTGTTTGTCGGGGCTTCGAATTGAAATGTGTTTTCAAAATCATGAACGGCGCGTGACTTTAAAAACTCGATTTTATCATAATCATCGCCATCCATTTCATAGGATTTAGCACGAAAGGCGGTTACAATTCCATCGTTAATAACTAGGTATATATTTAAAATTTTCTCATTCATGTAACAAATATATATAATTCCTTTTGATGATTAAAATAAGCAAGAGGTGTGAATCATATTTTAAAATCTCAATGACAAACAACTGATACCACCATCGAGCTTTCTGAATTCCGACACATCGACAGTAATAACCTCGTATCCGGCATCTTCAACTTTCTTTTGGGTTTTTAAATACCCGGCAGGTATTATTATTTTTTCATTTACCCAAATTGAATTTGCGGCATAGGTTTCTTCAGGCTCAACAGTAATCTTATTGAACTTATCGAATTCTTGTTTATTAATGAATTCACCTGCTAAGAGCATAAAATTATTCTCCAAATATGCCGTACCGGATTTGAGATGAAGCATACTGTTTAATTCTACAGTCGAGCCTGTCATTCCGTATTTATTCAAAATAGTGATGAGCTGTTCAGCACCGTCTTTATTAGTTCTACCGGAGATCCCGATATAATAATGATCACCAACCATCATCACATCCCCGGCATCAAGATTCCCAGGAAATTTAATAAATTCAATTGATTCATAAAATTTTTGTAATGATTGATAAACTGAATCAGTTTCACCTTTACGTGATTCCGCACCGGGATTTGTTATCACCGCACACTTCGGAGTGCATAACGCTGCATCTTCGATAAAAGTTGAATCCGGGAAATTCTCATCAGCATCCAATACTGTAACATTAACACCACACTGCTCAAGTGCATCTACATAATTGCTGTGCTGATACAATGCGAGTTGATAATCCGGTTTGCCGAGACCGGCTTTCGTCAAACCATTAATCATATTTTTACAAGGACGTTTTACAATTGCACAATTGAACATAAATTCTCAGAATTGATCGGGAGAAATGATTTTGTCGTCATAATTAGTTGTATCTGATTCAGCTTGCGGAGATGTTTCTTTTTGGAAATTATTTTTATCGTCGTTATCTCTCTTCCATTTCGGCTGCACAACTTGTCCCCTGTTCTTTGCCTTACGGTAAATTATAATTCCAATCACAAAAAGAATAAAAATTGAGATATAAGAAGCTTCAATTCCCCATGCTCCGCCGGTAATCCATACCGGTCCGTTAATATCCGCAGCAATTAAACTTGGCTGAATATTTCCGGAATTAGGCATTCCGAAAATTCCGGCTTGAAAAAAATTCCAACTCCAGTGCAGACCCATAACAAACCAGATGCGGCGTGTCATCATAAATCCGGCGCCGAACAAAACACTGTAAGCCAGAACCAAAGCCAGAGATGTAAACAGTGTGGCATTTGGATTAAAAAAATGTGCGAACCCGAATAATATTCCCTGAACAGCGATTGCAATCCAGCTCCCGGCAAACTCTTCAACCAGTTTGAATAAAATCAACCGGAATAGCAGTTCCTCAATGAATGCGACATCCAATTGTTCAAAAAACATAAATATTGCATTTTGGTATGAATTGATTCCTTCGATCTGGTAATAGCCCATGAAGTACATTAAAGCAACAACAAAGGTCACAACAACGAACGCGATAGCTGCACCACCGGCAAACTCACCGATAAATCCGTTCAGAGAAAATTCAAGCGCCTTTCTTCTTTCGTATCCCTTTGTATAAAGTGAATAGACCCAAATATTTAACACAATGAAAAATATACCGGCAGCATAAGCTATGTACTGTATGTATTTGAAATTACTGTCGGAAATTACAAATTGATGAAAGGCTTCACTTGCGATTGTAACGGGAAGGAGAATTGCGGTAATAATAAATATTCTTAGGATAGGAAATTGTGTAATCCTTATGAATAAATTATCGGGTTCTACTTTACTGAAAAGATCGCTGCTTTTAACCATAAATTAATACGTGATTTTGGAATCAAATTGTTTTAATAAAAATAAGTAACTAAGAAATTATATACTAAAGAATTTCCTTTATAATACAATTAACCTGTCATCTTTATATCTGCCGGAATTTTCAGGTTTGTAAATTTATCCGTTATTTCAAAATCATATTCGGGATATTCATAAATCGGAATTCTCGATTCTGTTTCACCGATTGAATAACCATACAACCCCGAGTACTCTGATATTTCCTCCCCGATTTCCTCTAACTGCTTCAAGTACTCGCTAATTGATTTCGATTCAATTATTACTATTTTTTTCATGTTTTCTATTATCGGACTATGATTCCTCGTTCCGTCATGTTCAAATTCCAGCACCCTTCTGCCGTATCGTGTAATTCCGATTACCCGGTAAGTCAAACTCTTTCCGACACCAGGCAGGTTAAGTACATTTCTATCAGTTGCCAAAAAAGGGATTTTTGATTCTTTCTTTATTGATTGAATATTATCAATCATTGACTCTGCATTTTCCGGGAAGGTTTTTATTTCATCATACTTTTCTTCGGGTACAAGTCCGAGAACTTTTTCTTCAATACTTTCTTGAACTGCTCTGGCGTTCGGGGCAAAGTTATAATAATTTTCCATATACCCTTTTACGGTGAACGTGTAATACGGAAGCACACCAATTTCATTAAGAGTTTCGCGAAGCTTTAAGTTGTGTCCGCGTCTAGATGCCGCCGCAGTGAATACATGCTGATTCGTAACCGTCCAGCCTGCTTCAATTAATTTTGATACAGCAGCTTTGGCTTCGGGAGTTACTTCCATAGGAGATTCAAAATGAGTTTGAATAACGAATTGTTTAACTCCAATTTCTGCGGATTTATTTTTAAACTCAGCCAGCAGTTCGGCAAGAGCATCCGTTACCCTTTGAGGTAAATAAACCGGGAGCCTTGTTCCTAATCTCACTCTCTGAATTTCCGCATACTTTTTATCAAGAGGTCTATTTTCATTGGCTTCTTTTTTTCGTTTAGCCATTTCATAAACTGCATCCAATACTTTTTTAAGAGAATGATCACTGCTCATCAATGCATCGCCGCCGGTAATAAGAATATCACGAAGCTGCGAATCCTCTTCAAAGTATTTCATCAACCTCTCAAGTTTTTCCGGCCAGGTTTCGTCGGGTTTCAATTTGTTTAGGTTGAAATTGAGGTACCCGTTTTGAAAATCATACATGCGCTGGCAAGATGAACACAAGCCGCCGCATGCTCTTCCCACTGTATCGGGAATTAGTATTGCTACTTCAGGGTAACGACGATGAACATTATGATGCGAAGGTAAAATCCAGCCGGCAACATTAGGTTTACCCGGTTCAACTTTATCTTCCTTTTCCCACGCGGTGATGTAACCGAATTCATCAACGAGCTGACGGCTGTAAACAACATAATGCCGTATTGCCAGATCGGCGCCGATTGCAAAGTAAGGCACGCGCACATGCAGCAGGGATAAATAATACGGATTAACAAAAAACGGAATTCCCTTTTTCTCTGCATCGTATAATATTTTCATCGTATCGGGATCAAGCGAGTAACCGAGCATCTCATTAAGCAAATCCGCACTTCGAACAGCAAACCTAAGATGGAATGTACTTTCATTCCACCAGCCAAGTGCAGCTTGTAATTTTTCATCTTGATTCATACCGGGTTCAAACTTGTACTTAGAATCGTTTATTTCCCCTTCATCAATTTTATTAATAATGATCTTTAATATTCTCTCACGGTTTTCTTCGCGAAGTGCAACAATGCGGGGATCGAGTCCGGCTGGAAACCTGTTCATCCACATATTTAGTTTTTCCCGGGTATAAATTTGTCGTTCATCTTTACCTAGTAACTGGCGGAATAAATGAAGCATATCTTCGAAGAAATCGGGTTTAGCGCCGCCGGTTCCTTTGTTAACCGCTAACCAAATTAATTTAATTGGATTACTCACGGCAATTTGTCCCCGTAAATTCAGATCGATAAATTCTCTTCCGGCATTATCGATGTAATCCAGAAAACGAATAGCGGCAATGTCACTCCACTTTAACGACTTAAAAGAAATTCCGCTCGCAACACCCTGTTCATAATATTCAATTGCCTGGGGGCTATCGGTAAGATTTTCCAATATCCAATTTTTTACTCCAATTAGCGCTTCGGTTTCATTCTTCGAGGCAAACATTATCTCTTCTAACTTAGGATTTTCTTTCAGCAGCTTCTTACATAAACGGTGTGATTTTACTGATATGGCTATTTTATCGAGGTCTTCATAGTAAGCCATGAGTTCCTCCAATTTTATTTCTAAAGAATGGATTTACATCAATTTTTCATTACGAAATAAAGATAAGGATTTTCGATATCGATTGGTAAAATAATTTCCAATGCCTTGGTATTGTCTGAAATAACTAAAGGCAATTTCAAGTCTCCTGATAACGACCTCAACACTCCAAATGACGACTTCAACTCTCCTGATGACGACTTCAAATCTCCTGATGGCAACTTCAATTCTCCTGATGACGACTTCAACTCTCCTGATGACGAATTCAACTCTCCTGATGACGACTTCAACTCTCCTGATGACGAATTCAACTCTCCTGATGACAACTTCAAGTCTCCTGATGACGACTTCAAGTCACCTGATGGCAACTTCAACTCTCCTGATGACAACTTCAAATCTCCTGATGGCAACTCTAAGTCACCTGATGACAACTTGCGACGACAAAATGGCGCACTCGGCTGACAGAATGGCGCAGTTGATTCACAAAATGACGACATCAAATCGCAAAATGAAGAGATCGAATCGTAAAATGACGATTTCAAAGAATAGAACACGGACTACACAGACAACACCGATTTTCACGGAATCGATCATTCGTCAAAGGCTATTCTTAATTTTTGTATTCGTGAATCCGTAGCAGAAGGGTTGTGGATTGTTTTTGAATGATTGAAACGGAGAAGTGGAGAACGGTTAAAGGCAAAGGGCAAAGCACATAGTGAAAAGGATCAAAAACGGGTACTTAAGACTTAAGAAATAAGAATTAAGAGTTAAGGGAAGGGAGAAGAGTTGTTTTTGAAGGGGAGAAGGGGGAAATGGAGAACTTGGGAAAAGCTAAGACGTAAGATTTAAGAGGTAAGAAACAAGGGAATGAGAACGCATCTTTTTTTAATAGTCAATCATCAATCGTCAATCGTCAATCATCAATAGTCAATAGTCAATTTTCCCCGGCTTTATGTAGGAGATTGTCAATATTCAATTCGTCCGACCGCAATAACTATCAGGGAATTGGCGAATTGGCGGATTGGCGGATTGGCGGATTTGCGAATTGGCGGATTTACGGATTTACGTCCGATAAAAGTCATCGGGATGTCGCAAAAAACGCTCCAGATGAATGGATGAAAACATGGATGCGTTAATGGATAACGGATTCTCGAATTTACGGATTGGCGGATTTTCGGATTAACGTCCGATAAAAGTCATCGGGATGTCGCAAAAAACGCTCCAGATAAATGGATGAAAACATGGATGGGTTAATGGATAACGGATCCGTCTCCGTAAAAAACACTTCGCCGGGACAGGTTGTCGAATTTGTGAATTTTCGAATTAGCGCCAACCTCCGCCAAGGCTTCCCCCTTCGTTAACCCAACTTGGCAAATCGGGGGTATAAGTTGTGTAAAAACAACCACTTAAAGATTTCAGTGGTACACTACATATTTTTTGACTGCTTTTTGAGTCTCTTTACATAGAGCTGCATCATAAATTTGTTTGGCTTCTA
>JAIOZI010000002.1 GCA_021740785.1 Melioribacteraceae bacterium | reverse complement strand
CACCATCAAGGTCGAGGTCTGCAGTACATACCGAATAAGCGCCTCTTGGTATTGTGTACTCTGATGCTGTAAGAATAATTAAGGAGAGAAAAACAAAAAGCAATAAAAAATACTTTTTTAGTTTTGATAGAAATGAAATGTTTTTCAAAACACCTCCAATAAATTTCTGCCCTCAGCGCACTTTATTAAAATTCATATTAAATCTCAAGTGTAATTTTTTATCTCATTCAGATAAAAGCATTTTCTTTTGAATAAAGCTCCCCGTTTTAACAGTTTTCAGATTTTGTTTATTGTAAACTCACCTAAATCAGCCAAATCTTCATTTTATTACGGTTTGTAAATCTTCATAAGAAAGGACAAATTTATGTAAATCTGAAAACCTTTGTTTCTTTTCGAGAACTCGTTCCCCTCTAGGAAAAGAGAGGGGAAAAGTTGGGGTGAGTTATGAATTGCATTTTAGCAATCTATCATTCCGGTTTTGCACTAAGTTTTAATTGGCAATACCGTGATCTCAATAAAAGCTATGAATGCGTGAGTGGTGGTTCAGTTATGTAGAGCCGATCGCTGATCGGCTCTAAAAATTCTTTCATTCAAATTAATATAAGCGATTCAGCGAATCGCTCTACAATTATTTAATATGCCCGGGTGTCGGGGACCTTTATCAACTTTAACCGGCAAGTGTAGGCGGGACTTCCCGACACTTGTCTTGTGGCTTATAGTCAAGGCATGTGGCTTGATGTCCTAGATATTTTTAAAGTGTGTGAGGACTCGGAAAATTCCATTATTATCCAGATTGAGATTCTTGCCCATAAACCGGACTCAGAATGTCGGTGTGCTTGTAGTACAAAACTCTCCATATCTAGAAACTACTAAACTTTACTATTCTTCCTTTTAACCAAAGTTAAAATTGAATAAACCGCAACCGCCTCATTATTTTGATTTACAACTTCAACGTACCATTCAACGACTCCCTGCGGTACCATTCCTTCCTTTGTTTCTTTTGCTGTTTTTTGTTTGCATGTAAGTTTAGCTTGAATTGTATCGCCGATATAAACCGGACGAATAAACCGCAATTCTTCTAACCCGTAATTTGCCATTACAGGTCCGGGCGAAGGATCAACAAACAAACCCGCTGCGGCAGAAAGTACAAAATAACCGTGCGCCACACGCTTCTCGAACATCGATTCCTTCGCAGCCACATCATCCATGTGAGCATAGAAAAAATCTCCGCTTATTCCGGCAAAGTTAACAACATCGGTTTCAGTTACTGTCCTTCTGTGGGTAATATAGGTTTCACCGATTTTCAATTCATCAAAATGTTTCTTGAACGGGTGAACGATATCTATAATTTGTTTTGCGCCGTTTATGTATTGATTGCACACATAACTCAAAGTAGTCGGGTGACCCTGTAATGCAATACGCTGCATGTATTTCAAGATTCCCCGCAAGCCGCCCATTTCCTCTCCACCGCCTGCGCGACCGGGTCCGCCGTGTGTAAGATGCGGTAACGGTGATCCGTGTCCGGTTGATTCTTTCGCGCTGTCTCTGTTCATTATCATTATTCTCCCGTGATACGAACCGGAGCCGAGCACAAACTGCTTTGCTATTTCGTTATCAACTGTGAACAATGATGCAACCAAACTTCCCTGACCCATATTCGCAAGTTTAATTGCTTCGTCTATATTTTCATACGGCATCACTGTGCTTACTGGTCCGAATGCTTCAACTTCATGCGGGACAGAACATTCATTAGGATTATCGCATTTAAATAAGAGCGGATTAACGAACGCAAGATTTTCGTCGAATTTTTCTCCACCTTCGTAAACAACTTCCAGCGATTCTTTCATCAACTTTATCTTTTGATTCACAAGTTCAACATAACGGCTGCCTGCAAGTGATCCCATTCTCGTGTTCTCATCATTCGGATCCCCGATTTTTACCTTTGCCAATCTTTCTTTCATAGCATCAATAACTTCATTCATCAAATGCTTTGGTACTATTGCCCTGCGGATGGCGGTACATTTTTGTCCGGCTTTAGCCGTCATTTCATTCACGACTTCTTTAACGAAAAGTTTGAATTCGTCCATCTCAGGTTTAACATCCGGTGCAAGGATTGAACAATTTAACGAGTCGGCTTCTAAATTAAACCTCACGGAGTTTTTGATTATGTTGGGATGTGATTTTAACTTATGTCCCGTTTCCGCTGACCCGGTGAATGTTACGACATCCTGGTTTCCTAAATGATCGAGCAGGTCCCCGGGTTCACCTAAAATTAATTGCATCGATCCTTCAGGTAATATTTTTGATTCAATTATTACACGAACCATTTTCTCTGCAAGATGGGATGAGACCGGCGCAGGCTTAATTACCGCGGGCATTCCGGCAATTAGTGTCGGACCTAATTTCTCAAGCATTCCCCAAATTGGAAAGTTGTACGCATTGATGTGAAGTGCAACGCCTTGCAAAGGAACGCAGACATGCTGACCGACAAACGTTCCGTGTTTCGACAGAGCTTCCATCTTTCCTTCGACCCAAATTTTTTCATCAGGAAGTTCGCGGCGGCTTTTGCTTGCATATGTAAAAATTGTAGAAATTCCCCCTTCGATGTCAATCCAAGAATCTATCTTTGTTGCCCCTGTCTGGAATGAAAGCGGGTAAAATTCTTTCTTCTTTTCCATTAGATGCTGAGCTAATGATTTCAACATTCTGCCGCGTTCGTGGAATGTCAATTCACGTAAATTTTTACCGCCTACATTTCTGGCATATTCATACATACTTTTAACATCATAACCATCCGATGAGTACTCAGCAATCTTTTCTCCTGTTACGGGACTCATTAATTCAACAGTTTCTCCCGTTCCGTCAATCCAATTCCCGTTTATGAATGATTGTAATTTCATCTATCCTCCGTTCTCTTTCGTCTCTTTCCATGTTTTGTATTTTATTTCCATTTTCGGTCTGTCTTTCGGCACCTCCCGCAGCGGTTCACATTCTTTTAATGATGAATATAACTCAGCCGGCAACTGCTGATAAAGTTTCGTGCCTTCTGTTTTCCATTCCGCCATTTCATCTGTTACGTCTTTCACAATTTTTGCCGGGTTGCCCACAACAACTTTTCTATTCGGGATTTTCATTTCTGCCGGCACAAAACATAATGCCCCGATTATACATTCATCTCCGACTTCAGCATTATCCATCACAACAGCATTCATTCCTACTAATGAGTTGTAACCGATTGTTGCTCCATGTATTATTGCGCCGTGACCAATGTGAGCATTCTCTTTTAATCTTACCGTAACGCCCGGAAACATATGCACGACACAATTTTCCTGAACATTGCATCCGTCTTCGATAATAATTTCTCCCCAGTCCGCCCGTATTGCTGCACCGGGACCAACATAAACATCTCTCCCGATAATCACATTCCCCAGCACAACTGCAGTCTCATGCACAAATGCAGTTTCGTGTATCACTGGTTTGTAGTTGTTGAATTCGTATGTCATAGCCTCTCCATTTACTATTTAATATTGTCGATTGACTATTGTATTCCTCTTGCTGTTTTACGCGATTGCATAAAAATGGCAGTTAATTCTTTCGATTCATTTAAAAGCGGCTCAACTAATTTTGGTATTAACAATTCTTCTTCAATAATAAATTCCATCCAAAATGTTGATTCATCACATTCCTCTATCACTATACTTAGTTTGGAAATAAAAGTTTTCTTTGATTGAGATATACAGACCGCTCGATAATTTGCTGCAACTGATGTTGATGCCCTTATTAATTGCCCCTGAATATGAATTCCCAGTTTAGTTTTTGGCAATGCTAACGCAAGTTTTACACATCTATGAGCAAATTTATTTGTCCTTTCTTTGAGTTCATCCGATGTCATTTCAATTCCCTCTGAATTATTAAAAATTCAAATGTGATCGTCAACTCCAAGCAATAGTCAATAGACAATATTCAATTGACAATTTCAATAGTCGCTGCCATCCCTTGCCCTACGCCAATGCATAGTGTACATAGAGCACGTTTTTTATTTTTAATTTCGAGTTCGTTAATTGCAGTAAGAATTAATCTTGCGCCGCTCATTCCCAAAGGATGTCCCAAAGCAATTGCGCCGCCGTTAGGGTTTAACCGCTCATCTTTGGGATCGAGATTTAATTCTTTTAATACAGCTAAACTTTGTGATGCGAAGGCTTCATTTAATTCAATCAAATCGTAATCATCAAGATTTGTATTGGTCTTTTGCAGGATTTTCCGCGTGGCGTAAACCGGACCTATCCCCATTATTCTCGGCTCAACACCAACTACGGTTGATGCAACAATTTTTGCTCGCGGTTTCAAATTAAATTTCTTCACCGCATCTTCCGATGCAATAATCAGCGAAGCCGCCCCGTCATTTAACCCGGAGGAATTTCCGGCAGTAACACTTCCGCTTTTCTTAAATGCAGGTTTCAATTTTGATAATATCTCTAAAGTTGTTTCCGGTTTTACGAATTCATCATTCTCGAATAGCTCCGGCTCAGCTTTACGCTTCGGAATTTCCACCGGCATAATTTCTCTGGATAACCTTCCGTTTCTTATTGCTTCTGCTGCTTTCATCTGGGAGTAATATGCAAATTCATCCTGGTTTTCTCGACTTATTCCAAACTTCTCAACTAAATTTTCAGCAGTTTCTCCCATCGATTCCGTTCCGTACATCTCTTTCATTTTGGGATTTGTAAACCGCCAGCCGAGTGATGTATCGAAAATTTCAACTCTCCCGGAAAATGCCCTCTCCGCTTTAGATTGAACCAGCGGCGCACGTGTCATGTTTTCAACTCCGCCCGCAATATATAAATCACCGTCACCAACCATAACCGCTCGTGCAGCATTAATAACAGCACTCATACCCGATGCGCACAAACGGTTAACCGTCTCGCCCGGAACTGTATTCGGAATTCCCGCTAAGAGCAGAGCCATTCGTGCAACATTGCGATTATCCTCTCCGGCTTGATTTGCACATCCGATAATAACATCGTCTATTTCTGCGGGATCAACAGAAGGATTGCGCTCTAATATTTTTCTCATAGTAAGCGCGGCTAAATCATCTGGGCGAATTGCTGAGAGTGTACCGCCGAGTTTACCAATCGGCGTTCTGATTCCATCTATTATATATGCTTCTCTCATTACTCTACATTCCTTAATTAATCATATTCAATTTCTTCCTCGTAATCATACTCCTAAACCCTAACTCCTAAATCTTAATCTTAATCATACTCTTAATCTTATTCTTACTCTTAATCTTATTCTTACTCTTAATCTTATTCTTACTCTTAATCTTATTCTTACTCTTAATCTTATTCTTAATCTTACTCTTATTCTTACTCTTAATCTTATTCTTACTCTTAATCTTATTCTTACTCTTAATCTTATTCTTACTCTTTTTCTTCTACTTTAACATGCTCTTTCTTTGTTCGATAAACCGTTCCCCTGAATATTCCTACTTTTACATCTGCTTGGTTTGTTATAATAATGTTGTAAACTCCAACGCTGTTTCCTTTGCTTTGTTCAATTGCTTCGGCAGTTAAAACATCACCTTCATAAACAGGTGCGGGGTAAGCAATACTCACTTCTAATGCAACTGCAACACGGTTATGATTATTCGACGCAAACGCCAAGGCGCTATCTGCAAAAGACATTGTGACTCCGCCGTGACATGTATGAAATCCGTTCAGCATCTCTTTCCTTATTCTCATACTCAGTTTTGAATAACCCGGCTTAATATCAATTACTTCAAGGCCGAGCCAGCGACTGAATTCATCCTTCTCAATCATTTTTGAAACGACCTTTTCCGCTAATTCCTGTTTATTCATAAAATTTTCTCTTTTCGATTGCCATTTTTTAATAAAGGACATACACGGTATCTATCCTCTCCGTATAATTCGTGAAGCATAGATAAACGTTTTACAATTTTGTCAACTCCGATTTCATCAGCCCATTCGAATAAGCCCTTAGGATAATTAACACCTTTTTTCATTGCCGAATCAATATCTTCCTTCGATGCGATTCTTAACATCAATGTATCGGCGGCTTCGTTTATCAGCATTGATAGTATTCGAAAGAAAATTTCAATGCCGAGATTTTCATCTTCAACATGTTTCGGTTTTACCGCATCGGTCGCGTAATCATAAAAACCTCTTCCGCTTTTTCTGCCAAAAAGTTTCGCATCAACTAAACGTTTTTGAGTGAAAGAAGGTTTATAACGAGGATCAAAAAAATACTGCTCGAATACTGTTTCGGTTACTTTATAATTTACATCGTTGCCGATTAAGTCCATTAATTCAAAGGGACCCATTTTAAACTTCCCGATTTCTTTCATTGCCCAGTCAATAGTCGGAACATCTGCAATTCCTTCATCAAGAATGCGTAAAGCTTCTCCGTAAAAAGGACGCGCAACTTTATTAACAATAAAGCCAGGTGTATCCTTCGCAATTACGGGAACTTTATTCCATGAGTTCATTAATATTTTTATTGATTCAACAACGCTTGTGTTTGTGAGCAGCCCGGGAACAATTTCCACTAAAGGAAGCAGCGGCGGCGGATTAAAAAAATGCGTACCTATTATACGTTCCGGTTTATTGCATTCCGATGCTATCGCTGTAACCGATAATGATGAAGTGTTGGTCGCAAGTATTGCTTCTTCATCTAAAATTTTTTCAACCTGTTGAAATAATTTCTGCTTTACATCAAGTTTTTCTATTGCCGCTTCAAAGACGAACCTACTGCTTGAAAGATTATTTACATCAGTTGTAAAATTAATCCTTCCGAGAATTTGTTTTGACTCATCTTCGGATATTTTTTTCTTCTCAACAAGACGGTTAAATATATTATTCAGGTTTTTCTCTGATCGCATTAATGCGTCATTATCAATATCGAAAAGCGCAACATCATGCTTGTTTGCTGCTGCAATTTGAGCAATTCCGCTACCCATCGTCCCGGAACCAATAACACCGATTTTTATTTTGCTTAGTTGTAAGTTTTCCATTTACGCCTTCTGAAAATTTTATTCGAAAAGAATATAATAACTCCTAACCAAAAATCAGTGAAGGAAATTTCTTACTGAATTTTTCAGCGAGCCGAACATCAACGAATATTTTCGAATGGATACTACCAAAATTTTTAAAAAAGACCAAATATCTTTCATTAAATGACGGAATGTAAAATTGCACAGTTTTTGCACATTTTTCCATTTTTACAAAATAAGTCCGAGCGCAAAAAGCATAGATAAAAAAACAATATCAGGTATATTTGGATTAAGTTAATTATTTTTCTTGACAAACTTAATTTTTCACATTATCTTAGTGCAAGCGTTTGCATTAATTCCTCTTTTTTCTCACTTTTTTTTACTGACTCATATGAAAACGACTATTAAAGATATCGCGGAAAAAGCAAATGTTTCATTTGCAACGGTTTCCCGCGCATTGAACAACCACCCCAGGATAAGTTCTGCAACTAAAGAGAAAATCACAAAAATAGCCGATGAATTAAATTACAAACCGAATTTCAATGCCCGCAGCCTAGTTAAAAAAGAAACAAAAATTATTGGACTAGTACTTCCTGAAATTCAAGGTGATTTTTTTACTGAAGTAATTAAAGGGATTGATCAAGTTGCGCATTCCGGTGGTTATCATGTTATCGTAGCCAGCTCTCACAGCGAAAGAAGTATTGCTGAATCCATTATGAGTTTTATGGGCGAAAGCATGGTAGATGGCGTAATTCTCATGATACCTGCCATTAGCGATCAACTAAAAGAAATAATTGGAGTTTCCGGTTCTACACCTGTGGTAATAATTAACGGGAATCATGAGATAGAAGATTTTGATATTGTTTACATCGATAATTTTCAAGGGGCTTATTCCATTATTGACTATATAATAAAAAATTATAACTACACTAAAATAGCGCACATAAAAGGACCACTGAAAAACAACGATGCGCTCGAACGTTTTGAAGGTTTTAAGGCAGCGCTTCAAGATAACGGGTTGGAACTCCCGGATGAATGGATAATTAACGGTGACTTCAACATTAAAGGCGGTGAAATTGCATGCAGCCGGCTGCTTAGTTTGAGAAATAAACCCGAAGTAATTTTTGCCGGTAATGATATGATGGCTGCAGGATGTTACCGCGCTATCAAAACTTACGGCTTGTCTATACCCGGCGATATCGGGGTTGTTGGTTTCGACCATACATTTCTTTCCGAATTAATTTCTCCACCTCTCACTACAGTTCATATTCCTATTTTCGAGGTCGGGAAAAAAGCAGCTTCTCTTTTACTTGAAAAACTAAAAAACAAAGATCATCAACCTAATCAAATAAAAATCTCAACAGGAATAATTTTAGGAGAATCCTGTAGAAAGAAACTTGTAGGAAAATCTGCTTAAAAAATAATAATAATTTAGGAGGAGTCATGACAGCATCAATTTACAAATTTTCCTTTTTTCTATTCTCTTTTTTACTCGCATGTTTCATTACAACATCTGCCCAGTCTCATATCGATCCACCGTATCTTCAAGTTGTTAGTTCGGAAAACCCTATTACTATTGACGGTGAACTGACTGAAAACGATTGGGCAAGGCGATTCGACTTTCTGGTTTTTCGCCCCGATTTCCTCGGCGGTGATGTTGAATACGGAATTACCGGTGGAATTGCCGTTGATTCAACCTACCTGGATACTACTACTACCTATGTGAAATTCATGCATCATGGTCTAGACCTTTATATCTCACTTAACTCAAACGACCACTATGTAAACAAATGGGGCGGCAGTTGGGAAGGAGACGGTCTTTTTATGAAAATTGAAGATGCAAGTGGAGCTATGTATGAATACAAACTTTACTTCAACGCTTCAGGCGATGATCCTGATATTGTATTTGAATCCGGACTCGAAGGCTCAGCCGAAGCAGCCGCATGGAAGCATCCCGCAACTATTGTTAATGATACTACTCAAATTGATTCCGGTTATACCGCTGAAATGGTGATTCACCTTGATCAACTCGGTTATACCGACCCCTACGCAGAAGTACCGGTTCTGATTAATATTTTCGATCCTGATAAACAAACCGGAAGTGCCGGCGAAGAATGGAATGTAGGTTCATACTATAAAATGTGGTGGGGCAGTGAATGGGGACCCGACACACGTATACTTCGACTTGCAGATCCCCCTGTTAGAACTGCTTATAAAACAGATAATTCAATTGACCTTGACGGGCAGTTGAGCGAAGGTTTTTGGGATGATGCCGAATATGTTGTTGTTGGAAAAGGATCATCTTTGAGCACCGGCGGATATTACATGCAATGGAGTGATACACTTAATAGTTACACTGACCAAAGTATGGCATCTGTAAAATTTATACACAATGGAACAGACCTTTATGTCGGCGTTGAATCCGATGATAAATCTGTTGGCAAATGGTCACCCGGATGGGAAGCGGATGGTCTTTTCTTATGGATAACCAATAAGGGTGAAGATGCGCCTACAACACGTATGGAAATAAAAAATATGTATTTCGATGCTACAATCGGAGCCGGTTCTGTATTTGAATTAAGCGGGTCAGTTCCAACCGGGGCTGCCGAAGGCGCTTCGTACGAACCTGCCGGAACCGTAACACATACCGAAACAGGCGGTGAGGATGCAGGCTACTCTCTTGAAGTATTGATTCATACCGATTACTTCGGCTATTCAGTTGGCGATACTGTTAATGTTAGTGTCGTTATTTGGGACTTGGATTATGCCGATGCAGCTTCTTTTGACGAAAGTGTCTCAGACTATGCTCCCAACTGGTGGGGAACCCAATGGGCTGATGTTAATTTTGAAAAATTCTATTTGTACCGCGGGGTCGTTCTTTCTAATTTAACGGATGTTGAAAATGACGATACTCCCGTAATTACTTCTTATAAATTGAATCAAAATTATCCTAATCCCTTTAACCCTGCCACTACAATCAGTTACTCAATTCCCGAAAGATCAAATGTTTCGTTGAAAATTTATGATGTTCTTGGAAATCAAATCGAAACATTGGTAACCAAGGAACAAACCGCAGGTAATTATACTATTGAATGGAAAGCCGAAAATTATTCCAGTGGAATTTACTTTTATACATTGCAGGCTGGCGGTAACACTTATACAAAGAAGATGTTGCTGTTGAAATAGTTTTTACGGGGAACAGGCTCGGCTTGCCTGTTCCCTTTTGTTTTATTGTAATTCCTTAACTCTTTAAAAAGCAAATAACTTTGGTTCGTAAATGAAAACAACCATTATTAAAAGACTGTTTGCTATTTCTTTTTTCTTTCCGATAATATTTTTTGCACAGCAGACCGGCAAAATTTCCGGTATGGTTACCGATCAAACAACCGGCGAGGCGTTAATCGGGGCAAACATAATTATTGATGGAACGTCAACCGGGGCTTCTTCTGACCTGGAAGGATTTTATGCAATTATGAATGTTCATCCCGGAGATTATACTGTCATAGCTTCGATGGTAGGATTTCGGCGGATCGTAGTTAATAATGTTAAAGTTGTTTCAGGCAAGACAACCTCACTTAATTTCGAGATGGAAGAGGGAACTACCGAAATCAGCGGCGAAGTTGTTATCACGGCAACTCGACCGGTAATAAGGAAGGATTTAACATCAAGCGAGCTAACTGTTTCGGCAGAGGATATTGAAAAACTTCCCGTCGAAAACTTAAACGATGTATTAAAATTGAAAGCCGGGGTTGTGACAGATGCATCAGGTGGAATACATATTCGCGGCGGTAGAACTTCCGAAGTAGGATATTTAATTGACGGTATTTCAGTTACCGATAAGTTTTCCGGAGATAGAGCAGCCGCTGTTGATGTTCAATCAATGCAGGAAGTAAAAGTTATTAGCGGCGTTTTTAATGCCGAGTATGGTCAGGCTCTCTCCGGTATTGTTGATGTTATTACTAAAAAAGGCTCCGATAAATTTCAAGGGAATGTCAACATTTCAACCGGTGATTACATTAGCGGCAATAATGATGTTTTTTATAACATCAATGATATTAAGCCGTGGGCTATAAACGACATGAAAGCAAATTTAAGCGGGCCATTTTCTCTTCTGAATAAAAGATTTAATTATGCTCTCTCCTTCAGACGTTATCACAACGAGGGCTGGCTTTTTGGGAAACGCCGGTTTAATACTTTCGATAGTTCATACCAGGTTGGCAATTCCTATGTTATTGATGAAACCGGTAATAACGAAATTACAGCAATGAATTCTTCTACTAATTTATATGGTCAAGCGAAACTGGATATTGATCTTTTTCAGGATATCAAAATTTCAAATTTATTCCTAACAGATCAATCTGATTACCAGGTTTATAACCATGATTTTAAATACAATCCGGACGGGCTGCAGGAATATCATAATAAATCTTATAATAATATTTTTACTCTAACTTATATCATTTCCGAGCGGGCTTTCCTTACACTTAAACACTCCTATGGGTTTTCCGAAAGAAAAAATTATGTTTTTGAAAATTACAACGATCCCCGTTATGCGAACCCGGAGCTGTTAAATAAACTCACCTCCTATAGTTTCCTAACCGGCGGCGTTCAACGGGATAACGATTCAAGAAAAACTTACACAAATATTTTTAAGGGCGACTTTTTAACCCAACTGGGAAAGTTTAATGAGTTTAAAACCGGTTTTGAATTCCGGCTTGATGATATAAATATCAATAACAAAATTGCCCTCTATAATGGTAATGTGCCGGATGTATTCGATTTTAACCGTTATCAAAATGTGGGAGCTTTTAATTATTCGCCTGTCAGCTTTGCGTATTATATTCAAGATAAATTAGAATATGAAAGTGTAATTGTTAATGCGGGAGTACGATTCGATTACTTCAATTCTAATTGGAAAACGCCTTCGGATTTACGCGACCCCGAAAATTCAACTAAACTTGATGCCGATGCTCAGTACCAGGTGAGTCCTAGAGTTGGAATTGCTTTCCCGGTTTCTGCCGATGGAACTCTTCATTTTAGCTATGGGCACTTCTTTAAAATACCTGATTATGAATTTGTGTATAAAAATCCAAATTTTAGGGTAGGACCAGGCGGACTTCAATCAATAATCGGTAATGCAAATCTTAAAGCCGAATCAACAGTGGCTTATGAACTTGGCATTCATTATAAATTTTTCGATATCATCGGGTTGGAGATTGTCGGCTTTTATAAAGACATTACCAATTTGTTGGGCACGGAAATAATCAATACATATATCGGCGGAGATAGATACGCTCTTTACACCAACAGGGATTACGGCAAAGCAAGAGGTATTTCATTTTCATTATTCAAACGACCTTCGGTTGAAAGTCCTTTATCTGTTTCTCTTGATTATACGGTTCAAATTGCAGAGGCAAATGCCTCCGATCCTAACGATGCATTCAATAAATCTCAGGGAGACCCGCCTAAAAAACCGAATGTACAAATTGTACCTGTTAACTGGGATCAAAGACATACAATAAATATATCGTTATTCTACACTATCGCCGATTTACTTAGTTTTGGAATAGTAGCTAAATATGAAAGTGGTTTCCCTTATACACCGGAAAATCAATCGATTCAAACAAGTTTCGAAAATACGGCAAGGATGCCTTCCAAAGCTAATGTTGATCTGCAATTCTACAAAGATTTTGACTTATTGGGACAAACATTTTCAATCTATTTAAAAGTTTATAACGTATTAGATACAAAGAACGAAATTAATGTTTATAGAGATACCGGTAGAGCAGGCTACTCGTTGGTGAGCCGTTATACACCTGAATATCAAGGAGCTAATACACTAACGGAATATCTAAGCAACCCAAGTTATTATTCCGAACCTAGACGAATTATTTTAGGGATTGACTACAATCTTAATTTTTAAGCGGGTTTTTCAATGTTAAGAATCAAACTGATTACTTCAATAATAATTTTCCTTTTCAGCGTTTCGCTCTTTGCGCAAATTTCCGTCCCCCCGGAAAAACGCGGCAACAGGAAATATAGAAAGGAAGGAATCCATAACGGGAATCTCGTTGAAACTTTATTCTATAATTTCGGCGAAGTTGCATGGTGGGGCAGAGAACCTTCCGGTGTTTGGCCTAAAGGTTCCGGGCATTCTTATATGGATGGAATTACCCCGATTGTTGCCGCTGAAGTTACTGATGAAAACGGAAATGTTATTCATATCGTTGAAGCGGGTTACCGTGAAAATATGGATATCTCATCAACCGGTGTAGAGCGCGGTTGGCAGCCCAGACCCGGATACGCCAACCCGAATCAAGATGAAATTGCTATGAGCGATAAACCAATCACCTGGCCCCAAAGCTGGCCCGGTAAGGATGAATCATGGGATGGCTACTGGGACGGATATTTCGGAAAAAGAACTAATGCCGATCAGGAAAGTTTTTTTGTGGTTGATGATAATAGTGATGATGGACATTATTTCTTCCCGGATTCTACCGATCCAACCCGCAGAGGTTTGGGCTTAAGTATGACTGTTAGAGGTTTCCAGTGGTCTAATCTGCTTGCCGAAGATTTAATATTCTGGCATTATGAAATTACAAACGAAAGCACAACAGATTACAATAATATAATTTTCGGAATGTATGTGGACTGCGGCGTTGGCGGGCAGTTTGATTCAAATGATGACTATGCTTCTTTTGATAAAGCTTTCAATATAACTTACAGTTGGGACCACGATGGAATAGGTCAGGGCGGCTGGACTCCAACCGGGCATGCAGGATATGCTTTCCTCGAAAGTCCGGGCAACCCGCTTAATTTTATTGATGACGATGACGACGGCGAAGATGGAAGTCCGGTTATAACTTCACAAATGATTATCGGTGAAATTCCCGGCAACGGTATTGACGATAATGAGAACGGAATAATTGATGAAGCCGAATTAAATATCGGGATGAAGTATAAAGACGGTGTTGACAACAACGGTAACGGAATTGTTGACGAAATGATTGATGAATCACGCGAAGATGGGATTGATAATAATGACGATTGGGATATTACAACCGATGACGTTGGATTAGACGGGCTTGCCGGCACAGGCGATTTCGGCGAAGGAGACGGCAAACCTACTTCTGGGTGGCAGTCCCCGGGCATGGTCCCCGGCGCTCCATCATCTCCGGTTAACCGTTACGGACTTGTAGATACAGGGCAGCCTGGTGAACCTCATATCGATAAAACCGATATAAACGAATCGGATCAAATCGGTTTAACTGCTTTCGACGTTTTCTTTATCGGTTCAGGAGTAGTTTTTAGAGATGATGAAAGTATTTGGAACAGGATTTCTTACAGTCATTTTGATACCCATCTTCAAAATGGAAATATCGCATTCCTTTTCGGCTCCGGACCTTTTATTCTGCCAGCCGGCAGTACTGAAAGGTTTTCTCTTGCCCTCGTCTTCGGTAATGATCTCGCTGATATTAAAAGGAATAAAGATGTAGTTCAGGATATTTACAATAATAATTATAACTTCGCCCGCCCGCCTCTTAAACCGGAACTTTCAGTGGTGCCGGGAGATGGGAAGGTTACTTTATATTGGGATGACGGTGCTGAAAAATCTTACGACACATTTTTAAATGAGTATGATTTTGAAGGATACAAAATTTATAAAAGTACTGATCCCGGGTTTATTGATGCTTACGATATTACTAGCGGTTACGGTGACGAAACTCTTTTTAAACCTGCAGCTCAATTCGACCTGGTGAATAATGTGAAAGACTTTTTTGAATTGGATTACCAGGGCGTTAAATATTATATGGGCGAGAACAAGGGATTGAAACATTCATGGACGGATACCGATGTAATTAACGGGCAAACTTATTATTATGCAGTTGTTGCTTACGATAGAGGTGATGCTTCGATAGGATTGTTTCCCTCCGAGTGCACGAAAGTTATTGTGCGGGATTTAGCCGGAAACGTTACTACAGATATCAACACTGCAGTTGTAACTCCGGGTACACCGGTTGCTGGCTATGAAGCTCCAGGTTTGAAGGATTCCGTTCTACACGTCAGCGGTTTTGCAACCGGGAAAGTGTTTACTGAAATTGTAGATCCCAGCCTGGTTAAAAGTAATGAATACTTCGTGAAATTTAATGAAGAGCTTCCGGACAGTATTACTTATTCGCTATTCGAAATTAACGGCAGCGATACTTCTGCCGTTTTTGAAAATTCAGAATATAAAGACGGCGAGGATTTTAATCCCCTTTTCAACGGCATAAGGCTTTTTGTTGTAAATGATAAAATCGAATATGATTTTGATAATTCAGGCTGGACGAAGAACACTTCCAATTTAATTATTACCGGTGAAAAATTAATGGATGTGCCGCTATCTGAACCTAACTATCCGGCGAGTTATGAAATAAGAGTCGGGGAAAAAGATTCATCATGGCTGTTCGGTTATCGTTCCGAGACAAATTTCCAAGTATGGGATGTTTACAGGAACGAAAAAGTGCGATATTATTTATGGGAACCTGCTGAGAACATAGATAACAAAATTACCGATGGCGACTATATTGAAATCTGGAAAGATATTAACGGGCTGCCGAAAAAAATCTGGAAATTTAATTTCATTGCACCGACCGATGAAGAAACAAAACTTCCGCAAGCCGGTGAGATTGGTAATTTAATAATCAAAACACCTTTTGCTTCAAATGATTCATACAAGTTTACAACACTTGAACAAAAAGTGGACATGACCAAAGCCGGTCAGGAAATGGAAAAAATAGCGGTTGTTCCAAATCCGTATGTCGGAGCGGCAAGATGGGAACCGCAAAGATTAACAACATCCGGAAGAGGCGACCGGAGAATATACTTTATTAACATGCCTCAGGAGGCTGTCGTAAGAATATATACTCTTAGCGGCGATCATGTAATTACGCTGTACCATGATTCCGATTTATTAAACGGAAAACTTGCCTGGGATTTAATTACAAAGGGAGGAATAGCAGCCGCTCCGGGTATATATATATATCATGTAGAAGCTCCCGGCATAGGTGAGAAAATCGGAAGATTTGCATTAATTAAATAGAGCAAAAATAATAATGAAAACAATTTATTATATCAGCATTGTATTAATCATTTTAGCCGCTGAAATTTATCCGCAGGTTTTTGCAGGAAGCACAAGCGGGCAGTTCTTAAAAATCGAACCTGGCGCAAGAGCAATAGGTATGGGCGGCGCTTATGTATCAATAGCCGATGATGCATCAACAATATATTGGAATCCCTCAGGCATGTCGAGGCTGCAAAACAACTCTGTTACCTTTTCTCACACATCCTGGCTTGCGGAAACAAGTCATAACTTTGCGGGAATTGTTTTAAAGCTAAGCGAAAATCATGCACTGGGATTAAGTTATACATCGCTGACTATGCCGGATATGGAAGTCCGCACCGAATTTTATCAGGACGGCACGGGCGAATATTTTTCCGCAGCAGATTATTCACTCGGACTATCGTATGCATTTTTAATAACCGAACAGTTCAGTATTGGATTAACAGGTAAGTACGTTGGGCAGTCTATTTGGCATATGAATGCTTCTACTATCGCTTTTGACGTCGGCATTTTTTATCAAACACCATTTCAAGGTTTGAATCTCGGGATGTGCATTTCCAATATCGGCGGGAAGATGAAATATGAGGGAGAAGATAATTTTGTTTATTATGATTATGAACCTGATGAACACGGAACAAGTGATAAAATTTTTGCAGATATAAAAATGGATGAATGGGATTTACCGATAACATTTAGAGTGGGATTATCTTATAATCTTTTCAAAACCGATAACCACTCGTTTCTTATCAGCGCCGATGCTCTGCACCCTAATGATTATGGCGAAAGTGTGAATACTGGATTCGAATACGGATTTCATGAACGATTTTTTCTAAGAGCCGGATACAAATCACTATTTAAACTGGAAAGCGAAGAGGGCTTAACGGCAGGTGCAGGATTATTGTATTATCTCACCTATTCAGTTCCTATGAAGGTCGATTACGCCTTTGCTGATTTCGGAAGGTTAAATTCTGTCCACAGGTTTTCAATTGAAATTGGTTTTTAATCATATTATGGGATTTCTTAATGAGTAAATTTTCTACCAAATACGGGCACTTTACTGATGACGGTAACGAATTCGTAATTACAACTCCAAAAACACCAAAACCCTGGGTAAATGTTATTTCAAACGGCAGTTACGGAATGGTTGTATCTCAAACAGGCGGCGGATTCAGTTGGGATGTCCATTCCGAATTTAATAGAATTACCAGGTGGCACCAGGATTTGATTCAAGATAACTGGGGAAAATATATCTATCTAAAGAATAACGATACCGGTGATGTTTGGAGTCCGACATGGCAGCCCGTTAAAACCGAATTAAATAACTATGAATGCAGATACGGCTTGGGTTATGCCAAATTTATAAGTACCTATAAAGACATTACGACAGAATTAGTTTTGTTTGTTCCCTTCAACGAAACTATGGAAATCTGGGATCTGAAGGTTCGCAGCAGTTCGAATAAAAAAATAAATCTTTCGATATTCACTTATTTTGAGTGGGTACTCGGTTCCTCGAATGATTATCACCGCGAATTTCATAAACTATTTCTTGCAACAGAATTCGATAGCAATATTAACGGGCTGCTTGCAACAAAAAGATTATGGGATATTCCCCTCGGCGACCGCGGTCACTGGAACATTGATTACGAATACACAGGATTTTTTGCATCCAATAAAAAAGTAAAATCTTACGACGGTGATAAAGAAACATTCCTCGGCAACTATGGATCGACTGCAATGCCGGAAGGCGTAAAGAATGGTACGCTTTCTAATTCTGCCGGCAATTATAATGATTCAATTGCATCATTGAATGTTGATGTTGAACTTAAACCGGGTACAACTGAAAGAATAAATTTTTATCTCGGCTTAAATAAGAATAAAACCGGTATTGAAGAAACAGTTAAGAAATTTTCTTCATTCCAATCAATTGATAAAGCATTTGGAAATGTTTCTGAAACCTGGTCTGAAATTCTGGATGATTTCAAAATTGAAACGCCGGATGATGCGCTGAATTTTGCAGTGAATAAATGGTTCAGGTATCAGGCAATCTCCGCTCGGTTGTGGGGAAGAACCGCATACTATCAACAAAGCGGCGCTTTTGGTTTCCGCGATCAGCTTCAGGACAGTTTGGTTTTTTTACCGATTGATCCCTCGAAAACAAAAGAGCAAATTAAACTTCATGCGCGGCATCAATTTGAAGATGGAACCGTGCTGCACTGGTGGCACCCGATAAGCGAAACAGGTCTACAAACCCAAATGACTGACGACCTGCTTTGGCTACCTTTTGTTGTATTTCAATATATTCAGGAAACCGGAGATTATTCAATTCTAAATGAGATGGAGCCTTTTTATAATAATGAAAATCAAGCTTCCATTTTTGATCATTGCAGACTCTCTATTGAGAAGGTTCTCAGCAGACTGAGCCAAAGAGGTTTAACGCTAATAGGCGCAGGCGATTGGAATGACGGGTTGAGCGCTGTGGGACTTGAAATGAAAGGCGAATCTATTTGGTTAACCGAATTTCTATATTTGATACTGATTCAATTTTCAGAAATTTCAGAATCAACAAACCGGGAAGAACATTCTCGAAAATTCATAAGCGAAGCCGGTAAACTAAAAGAAGCTTTTGATAAATACGCTTGGGACGGTCAATGGTTTTTCAGGGGAACGAAAGATTCCGGCGAAAAAATCGGTAGTGACCTAAATGATGAAGGCAAAATTTATTTGAACCCGCAAACATGGTCTGTTATTAGCGGAATTGCAGATGCCGACAAACAAACCGCAGCTATGAAATCGGTCGAAAAACACCTATTAAAGAACAACGGCTGCCTGCTTCTCTATCCTGCTTACTCAAAGCCGGATAAATATATCGGTTACCTTTCACGCTATGCCGCCGGGAAAAGAGAAAACGGCGGAGTATATTCTCATGCTGCTGCATGGGCGGCTTGGGCTTTCGCACTGTTAAAAGAACCTGAGTTGACTTTTGAATCATGTATGCGGCTCTGTCCAATTCACTCAGGGCTTGATCCTGATAAATACACTGCCGAACCTTATGTTATGCCCGGAAATATTGACGGCATTGATTCACCCGATTATGGAATGGCGGGTTGGACGTGGTATACAGGCTCGGCTTCGTGGTTTCAAAAAATTGCAGTCGAGTGGATACTTGGCATCAGGGCTTCAAATAATGGATTGATTATTGACCCCCTGATTCCTAAACAATGGGATGGCTTTAAAGTCAGAAGAAAATTTAGAGATACATTTTATAACATAGAAATTAAGAATAATAAACATGTTTCCAATGGCATATTAAAAATCGAGATTGACGGGCAAGAAATTGACGGGAATATAATTCCGATTCAAAACACAAAAAGTTGCGAAGTAAAAGTTTATTTGGGATGATAATAAATTACGGCAATTAATATTTTTCGCAGCCCGTTTCATTACCTGTTTTTAGGAAACCCGCTAAACAGAGAACATAAGAAAGATGTTAACTATAGTTGATGTTTTTTACAATCAACATTATGAGCGAAATACAAAAAAAAATATCGTTAAACGGATCATGGCTCTTTGTAAAAGATGCTGACGAAATGTTTTCATTCAATGAGGTATTTACCCTGTTTAATGATGAAAAACATGATGGCGAAATGATCATTCCCGTGAACTGGCAATTAGCAGGTTTGTATAACTTCAACGGCGCTTGTTGGTTCAGAAAAGAGTTTACTATAAACAAGTTTAATAGTAATGATATAGTCCGACTTCACTTTGCGGGGGTGGATTACTTCTGCGAAGTTTGGATTAACGGGAATAAAATCGGCGAGCACGAAGGTTATTTCCAATCGTTTCACTTTGATATCGAGAAATACCTTCATAAAAGCTTACCAAATGAATTGATTGTTAAGACAGCTTCCCCGCTTGAAGAACCCGGGAAAGTATGGCCTCATAAAAAGAAATTAATTAAGGGGATATTTAATCATCACGATTGCAGACCCGGCGGGTGGAGCCTTGAGAGAGGTCAGGAAAAAAACACCGGTGGAATTTGGAACGATGTTTATATAGCAAGCGGAAGTGTATTGATCGATACAATTACCGTAACTCCCGGAATAAATTGGGATGATAACACCGCCGCCGTAAAAGTAAAATCTTTTTGCTCATCATCAATTAAGCGTAATGTAAAATTCACGTTTCAATTGTCATCTCCTAAAAATGAAATCGTAAATTACGATAGGGAAATTAAGCTGGCTGCCGGTATAAATGAGCTGACATCAACGATTACTATTGATGACCCTCAGCTCTGGTGGTGCGCCGATTTAGGAACACCGTACTTATACAATCTTAAAATTATCTCCGGCAATTTAGAACTTGCAGATGTCAATTTTGGAATTCGCAAAGTTTTTATGGATGATCAAAAGCAGTTTTATATCAATAATAAAAAGCTTTTCCTGCGCGGTGTTAATTTAATTCTAACTCAATTCCTAAGCGATTTAACAAGTGAAAAAATAAACAATCTTATAGCCCTGTTGAAGGAAGCGAATGTTAATATTGTAAGAATTCATGCGCATGTTAACAGAAACGAACTTTACGAAGCCCTGGATGAAGCGGGAATTTTAGTTTGGCAGGATTTCGCACTTCAGTGGACTTATGAAGAATCCGACGAATTTACAGAAAATGCTGTGACTCAAATTAGGGATATGGTACGAATGCTTTACAACCATCCTTCTATCGCGGTTTGGTGCTGTCATAACGAACCCGGCAATCAAATTGATTCTCTCGACCCGGTTTTATCAAAAGCAGTACAGGGCGAGGATACAACAAGAATAATTCGAACAGCCTCCAATTATGAAGAACATCCGTACGACGGCTGGTACTGGGGCAATAAAGAACACTTTGCCGCAGCGCCAATGGGTCCTTTAGTGACAGAATTCGGAGCTCAGGCTTTGCCTGAAAAAAAATCCCTCCTAAAATTTTTAACTAAAGATGAAATGGAAATTCCCGATTGGAATAAGTGGGAATACCACAACTTTCAATACGAACAAACATTTAACGTTGCTGAAATAGATGCCGGAAACAGTGTTGAAGAATTCATCGTTTATTCTCAAAAGTATCAAGCGGAACTGATTAAAACCGCTGTGGATTTTTATCGCAGGAAAAAGTTTAACCCTATTACCGGGATATTTCAGTTCATGTTCATTGACTGTTGGGAATCGATTTCTTGGTCGGTGATTGACTATTACGGGATAAAAAAGCAAGGATTTTATTCTCTCAAAGAAGCATTTCAACCGCTTTATGTTTCGGTATTTTTGCGGCAGAGAAAATATTTCCCCGGCAGTAAATTGCAAACCGATGTTTGGATCATCAACGATTTGCACAAAGATTTTAACGACTGTGTATTAAGAGTTATGCTTAACAATCAGTTGATCGGAAGTATAGAGCATATAAATACTGAAGCGAACGAAATACGTTTTTGGGAGTACAAATCGATTGATATATTATTACCTTTAGATGCCGGTATATCATCACAAAAAATAATTTTTCAATTAGTTGAAAAGAACGAAGAGAAAATTCTTTCAGAAAGCGTTTCGGAGATTGAATTTGTAAAAAAAAAGCAATATACATTTGAAGGGGTATCAAAATGAAAAAGTTAATAACATTTTTTATAATATTATTTTTAACACTGCCGTTAATTGCGCAGGATTTTATATTCTTCAGCGACAGCCCGACGGATGTATCATACGATCCGAGCTGGGGATTTGCTCAATCGCCAAGTTACCTTGAACAAATCGGCGAAAAATTTCCTGTTGAAGATTCAATAGTGTATGCGGGAGTTAACAGCTTACGATTACATTGGATTGCAGAAAGCGGCGGTGATTGGGGTATGGCTGTGGCGGAACCCGGCTGGCCCCCTCATGATATCAATACGAAAGATACGCTCGTGTTTTTCTGTTTTACCGAATCTCTTATTGAAGCGGTTAATATGCCGGTCATGTACCTTGAAGATCTCAGCAACAAAAAAACTCCGAAGCAGTCTATTTCATCATTCATTCAAGATATAACCGCTGAAGAATGGATAAGAATTTCCGTTCCGCTTTCTATCTTTAAAGACAACCCGGGCGAGGCTGATTTAACAAGTATAAAAACGATCTTTTACGGGCAGGGAGCCGCCGATGCCGTTGAACATACTTTATACTTGGATGAAATAAGAATGATTGAAGCCGGGGCAATTCAGGATACTACTGCTCCTGCCGTTCCGCAAATTTTATCAGCGAAAGGTTATGACAGCCACATTGATGTTTTTTGGAATCCTAATACTGAAGATGATCTTGACGGTTATAAAATTTACAAGCAGAACGGAGCTGAATTTGAATTTATCGGGATGGCAGATAACGAAGACGATATTTATACGGATTGGATCGGCGAGCACGGAGTTACGGGTACATACAAAATATCAGCCGTCGATTATAGCCTTAATGAATCCGGCTTAAGTGATGCAGTTACTTCAACTGAAACTTACGCAATGACTGATGATGAATTATTAACTATGCTCCAAGAAGCAACCTTCCGGTATTTTTGGAACTACGCTCATCCTACTTCGGGAATGATTAGAGAGCGTTACGGCTCGGGAAATACAGTAACAACGGGCGGTTCAGGATTCGGATTGATGGCTATAATAGCCGGAATTGAGAGAGGATTTATTACCCGTGAAGAAGGGGCACAGCGTATTTTGCAGATTTTAAATTTTCTTGCCGCAACCGCCGATAGATACCACGGCGCATGGTCTCATTGGATAAACGGTGAAACGGGCGAAACAATTCCCTTCAGTCAATTTGATGACGGCGGAGATCTCGTTGAAACAGCTTTTCTTATCCAAGGAATGCTCGCTGTGAGGGAATATTTCGATCAAGACAATACAACGGAAAATGTTATTAGAATTGTATCAAACGGGTTATGGGAAGAAGTTGAATGGGATTGGTACAGGAGAACCGAAACGGGAAATACGCTCTACTGGCATTGGTCTCCGAATTACGGCTGGCAGATGAACTTTCAGCTTGTAGGATGGAATGAAACTATGATAACTTATCTTCTTGCTATCGCTTCGCCTACTCATTCCGTACCCGCAAGTTTATATTACGACGGATGGGCATCGAGTTCCAATTATGTAAACGGAAACGTTTTTTATGATATTCCCCTTTATGTAGGCTGGGATTACGGCGGACCGTTATTCTTCGCGCATTATTCATTTCTAGGATTTGATCCCAGGGAAAAAAAGGATTCATTCACCAACTATTTTGTAAATAATAGAAATACTACTTTAATTAACCGGGCTTACTGCATCGATAATCCTGGCGGATTTGAAGGATACAACGAAACAACATGGGGATTAACGGCAAGCGATGATCCTTTCGGTTACTTAGCTCACGAGCCCTTTACTAATGATAACGGAACTATTACTCCAACTGCAGCTTTATCATCTATGCCGTATACGCCCACTGAATCTATTGCGGCGTTTAAAAACTTTTATTTTAATCATGGCGATAAGTTATGGGGAATTTACGGATTTAAAGACGCCTTCAATCCCGAACACAATTGGTATGCCGCAAGTTATCTGGCTATTGATCAGGGTCCGATTATTGTAATGGTTGAAAATCATAGAAGCGGATTGTTGTGGGATTTGTTTATGTCTGCCCCGGAAATTCAACCGATGCTGGATTCCATTGGATTTGAGTATGATCCTTCAGACGTTGATCAAGATGAAAACATCCCGTTGAGATTCGAACTGAAAAATAATTTTCCGAATCCCTTCAACCCGGCAACCAAAATTGAATTTATAATTCCCGCTGCATCGTTCACTACTCTCAAAATTTATGACATTCTCGGACGTGAAGTTGCAGTGCTCATTAATGAATTGAAGCAGCCGGGAAATTATGAAGTTATTTTTGATGCAAAAAATTTATCGAGCGGTGTTTACTTATATAAATTAACAGCGGGTATTAATAGTCAAATTAAAAAAATGATGTTAATCAAATAGCGGCTCATATTTTATAAAAAGTATTTACATATAAAAACGATTTCAAATTGAAAGTACTGCATTAAAACGTACCTCCGCCGGGAGAAAACTTCTTGAATTCCAAATCATTTCTCCCGGTTTAATTATTATGTAAATTTTATTTTTCGCTTCGGTTGAATTAAAATCATTACCGGTGAACAACAATGAATCGATTTCTTAGCAGTTCTATTTTACTGATTCTCTTTACTTTCGGTTGCGGCGGCTCCGGTGATGACAAAATCGTAATAGATTTTTGGACATTAGGCGCTGAAGGAGAATATATACTTGAACTGATTCCGGCTTTCGAAAAAGAGAATCCCGGAATTGAAGTAAATGTTCAGCAAATTCCATGGACTGCCGCTCAGGAAAAGTTAATTACTGCAGTTGCAAGCGATAACACTCCGGACCTTTGTCAACTTGGGAATACCTGGATCCCGCAATTCGTTGCGCTCAATTCTCTTGAAATTCTTGATGAGTATGTATCCAGTTCGGACCAGATAAAAAAAGAAAATTATTTTGATGGAATTTGGTCAACCAATATTATTGAAAACAAACTCTACGGTATTCCATGGTATATCGATACGCGGGTTTTATTTTACAGAACCGATGTATTGGCTGAAGCAGGTTTAAATCACCCGCCGCAAACGTGGGAAGAATTGTATGATGTATCGAAAAAGATAAAAGAAATTCCCGGTAAAAAGGATAAATATGCAATTTATCTCCCCGCAAATGAATGGGCGTCTTTTGTAATTTTCGGGCTGCAAGCCGGTTCAACAATATTAAAAAATAATAACCGTTACGGAAACTTTTCGGGCAGCAAATTTAAAAAAGCGTTCGAGTTCCTTGTAAAATTTCACAAACAAGGTCTTGCTCCAATTGGTATATCTCAGGTGACAAATGTTTACCAGGCATTTAAAGATGAATATTTCGCGATGTACATTTCGGGTCCTTGGAATATAAACGAATTCAAAAAGTGGATGACTGAGGATTTAAAAGATAAATGGATGACCGCCCCTCTACCCGGTCCCGATGAAAATACACAAGGTGTTTCACTTGCAGGCGGTTCGAGCCTGGTAATGTTTAATAATTCCGAAAAGAAAATCGAGACATGGAAATTTATTGAATTCCTTTCTCGTCCTTCTATTCAATTAAATTTTTATAAATTAGTTAACAGTCTGCCTGCCGTAAAAGATGCATGGAACGATTCCACGCTTGCAGGTGATAAATATATTCATGCATTCTATAAGCAGTTTCATCATGTTGCAGCAACTCCCAAAATTCCGGAGTGGGAAAGGATAGTATTTTCAAAACTTCAGCAGTATGCAGAATTTGCAGTCCGCGGAACAATGACAACAGATGAAGCATTAAAAGCATTAGATGAAGACGTAAACAACATACTGGAAAAACGAAGATGGCTCTTGGAAAATGAGTAACGTTTTATTTTACATTCTAGCCATAATCTATTTATGAATATATTCACAGTCGATTTTATTAATTATTTTAAACAAAATATAAAAGTGCAGCTCAAGTGAGAATAAGATATTCCGCGCCGTATTTATTTTTAACACCGGCATTAACCGCTATTTTTGTTTTCTTCTTCATACCGGTTATTGCAGCTTTTGTAATAAGTTTTACCGATTTTGATATATACGCCATCAACAATTTCGGAACGGCACGATTCATCGGGTTTGATAATTACAAAGCCTTAATAAATGACCAGTTGTTCTGGACTTCATTAAAGAATACGTTTTACTTTGTAATTGCCGCCGGTCCCTTATCAATTGCGATATCGCTCGGAGCCGCCATTCTGCTAAGCTCGAAACTCGTTAGATTAAAACCGCTGTTTCGTTTAACATATTTTCTCCCTGTTGTAACCACGCTCGTTGCAGTAGCGATCGTATGGCGTTTTATTTATCACCCCCGCTTCGGAATTCTTAATTACTTTTTAGAATTTTTCGGTATTAATCCTATCGACTGGCTCGGAGATCCTAATTGGGCGATGCCGGCAATTATATTAATGGCTGTCTGGAAAAACTTCGGTTATAATATGATAATTTTTATTGCGGGCTTACAGAACATTCCCGAAGATTTATATGAAGCCGCAACAATAGACGGTGCAAACGGCTGGCAAAAATTCAAAAAAATAACTTTACCGATGCTCGCTCCGACGACACTATTTATTAGCATTATTACAATGATAGGATTCTTTCAACTGTTTGCCGAACCTTACGTTATGACTCAAGGAGGACCACTTAACAGTACATTGAGCATTGTTCAATACATGTACCAGGAAGGATTCCGATGGTGGAATATGGGATATTCTGCGGCTATTGCATTTGTATTATTTCTTATAATTTTTACCGGGACACTAATTCAATTCAAATTACAAAAATCCCCGGAAGCATAATGTTGTCAAAAAAAGTCATACTTTATTTTATATTAATTACCGGCGGAATAATAACACTCGCTCCGTTTGTGTGGATGCTTTCCGCAAGTTTCATGTATGACGGTCATGCTAATGTTTATCCGCCTCGTTTTATCCCCGACATATTTACACTCACACAATACGAGGTGCTGTTTCAACGGCTTGATATAGGAAAAAATTTCATTAACAGTTTATTCCTATCTATCACTGTCACTGCAGTTTCCCTTTTCTTTAATTCTATGGCAGGATTTGCATTCGCCAAATACCGGTTTAAAGGAAAGAATAAATTGTTCAATTTGTTATTGAGTTCAATGATAATTCCGGCACAGGTAACCATGCTTCCATTGTTTTTGATGCTCAAATCGGTCGGATTAATTAATACATACATGGCGGTAATCATTCCCGGTATGGCAAATATTTTCGGCATTTTTTTAATAAGGCAGTATGTTTTATCAATACCGGATAGTTTAATAGAATCCGCAAAAATAGACGGGGCGAGTGATTTTAGAATTTACAGAAGTATAATTTTACCGCTTGCAATGCCGATACTCGTAACTCTTGCTATTTTTACTTTTATGGGAACATGGAATGATTTCCTCTGGCCTCTGATTGCATTAACAGATAATTCAATGTACACTATGCCGGTAGCTCTAGCGAACCTAATGGGGGAACATTCCAAAGATCCCGAGTTGATGATGGCAGGTTCGGTAGTTACAATCATACCGGTAATAATAGTTTTTCTTGCGCTTCAAAAATATTACATCAAGGGAATTATGATGGGAAGCGTCAAAGGTTGAGAAATTTCAATAATCTAATTACAGAGATCAATATGAAGAATCACATTATAATTTATTTCGCCGCTGTTTTATTTGTGTTCACATCATCTTTAATCGCACAGGAAAATAAAGAAAATCGGTTCGTAGATTCTTTATTAAATAGAATGACCTTAGAGGAAAAGATCGGACAACTGGTTGAGTTGGTTACCCCGAATAGCGTTACAGAAAAGATGCTGAGTAACGGAAATGTAAGTTCTATACTCGGCATTAAAGATGCAGACATTGCAAACGAGCTTCAGCATATTGCGGTTGAGGAATCAAGACTAGGTATCCCGCTGTTATTCACAAACGATGTTATTCACGGTTACAATACAACCTTCCCGATTCCA
Source organism: Melioribacteraceae bacterium (assembly GCA_021740785.1). GTDB lineage: Bacteria > Bacteroidota > Ignavibacteria > Ignavibacteriales > Melioribacteraceae > JAIOZI01. The sequence goes on along the minus strand of JAIOZI010000002.1, from coordinate 83,936 downwards.
TTAGCCGAAGCATCAAGCTGGAATCCCGGATTAATCGAAGAAGCTTGCAGAATTGCCGCCATCGAAGCTGCATCAAACGGAACACATTTAACCTTTGCACCGATGGTAGATATAGCGCGTGATCCGCGATGGGGGCGAATTGCTGAAGGCTCGGGTGAAGATGTTTATCTTGGAAGCGTAATCGCAGAAGCTCGTATAAAAGGTTTTCAAGGTAATGACTTGAAATCAAAATCATCAATCGGAGCATGCGCAAAACATTTCGTTGCTTACGGAGCGGCTGAAGGAGGCAAAGATTATAACACCGTTGATATTTCCGAAAGAACATTACGCGAAATTTACCTTCCGCCCTTCAAAGCTTCAGTTGATGTTGGCGTTGTATCAATAATGAGCGCTTTTAATGATCTGAACGGAATTCCGGCTTCTGCAAATTATTTTACGTTAACTGAAATTTTACGCAACGAATGGAATTTTGACGGTCTTGTAATAAGCGATTATAATTCAATCCCGGAATTGGTCAAACACCGTTTTGCACGGAATAAAGCCGAAGCAGCTGCCAAAGCCCTCACTGCCGGGGTTGATATGGATATGGCTGGTGATGATATGAAATGGAGTGTTTATGCTCCTCATCTTGATTCGTTGATCAAGAATAAAATTATTTCCGAAAAAATTTTGAATGAATCCGTGAGAAGAGTTTTACGAGTTAAACACAGGCTGGGTTTGTTTGAAAACCCTTACGTTGATAAAGATTTTTATAAAAGTAATATGCCTTCGTTTAGTGAACGTAAGAATACGGCTCTGCGATTGGCAAGAGAATCAATTGTTCTATTAAAGAATGAAAATAATCTTCTGCCTCTTAAAAAGCATTTGCAAAAAATTACGGTGATCGGCGAACTAGCTGATAACCCTCACCATCCTTTGGGTCCGTGGAATACAGCTCCCATTTTAGAAAATGTAGTTACCCCATTAGATGGGATTAAAAATTATGCTTCGAAGAAAACTGAGGTAGAATTTATCAAAGGCTGTAACGTAGAAGGCAATGATAGAGCGGAGTTTGACAGGGCAATAACGGCAGCCAAATCTTCGGATGTAGTAATAATGGTGATAGGAGAAACACGCGAGATGAGCGGCGAAGCTGCCAGCAGGACCAATATCGATATCCCCGGCGTGCAGCTTGATTTGGTAAAAGAAATTATTAAAACAGGCACCCCGGTTGTTGTGGTTCTAATGAACGGAAGACCGTTGACTATTCCCTGGCTGGATGAAAATGTTCCCGCTGTTCTGGAAACCTGGTTCCTGGGTGACCAAACAGGAAATGCCCTTGCCCAAGTTTTATTCGGTGATTATAATCCGTCAGGCAAACTGCCGGTGACCTTCCCGAGGAATGTTGGACAAATTCCAATTTACTATTCTCACAAAAGTACCGGAAGACCTTTTAATGGAAATGACAAGTATACTGCAAAATATCTTGATGTTGATATTACTCCGCTTTACCCTTTTGGGTACGGACTGAGTTACACTGATTTCGAATATTCCGAAATAACTACATCAAAAAGGAACTATAATTCTGATGAAATAATTGAAGTGTCTGTAACAGTTCGGAATACTGGGTTAATAGATGGTGAAGAAGTTATTCAATTATACATCACGGATAAATTTGCAAGCATAACCCGGCCTGTAAAAGAATTGAAAGATTTTACTAAAGTACTGATCAAACCCGGGGAAACGAAAAAAATTAAATTTGTAATTACCCCTGACAAACTTTCATTTTACAATATTGATATGGATAAATTAGTAGAACCCGGTGAATTTACCATATCAATTGGCGGTAATTCCCGGGATGTAATTTCAAAGTCGATTATAATAAACGATTGAAAATGTGAAACGGGTTATCGGTTTGGAAGTTTAATAAATCAGCAGATAGAAAATTTCTATTTGCGATGATGATCAATAATGTTCGAGAACACGACTCACTTTTTCTTTCATTCCCAGGTTACCCTGCAGACCGCCGGTATGGATTGCAACGATTCGCGAACCTTCTTCAAAGTATTCTTTTTCAATTAGATTATTTATACCATACAACATTTTTGATGTGTAAATAAAATCGAGGGGGACATTATTTATATTTACGAATTCTTTTATGAAGTCGAGCTGTTCAATTTTAAGTTTTGCAAATCCTCCTAAATGATAATTCGTTTGCAAAGACCAATTTCCTTCATCCTTAATCTCAGCTTTTTTCAGTAATTGCCTGATATCATCAGCGAGATAGCCGCCGTTTTTTATAGCCGGGAATCCGATGATCTTCCTCTTACCATCCGATCCTGCAATTAACCCGGCAATTGTTCCGCCGGAGCCCACTGCAGTGCATAAATAATCATATTCGACATCAATATTATCAATTATTTCAGCAGCTCCTTTTACAGCCAGTTCATTTGTACCGCCTTCGGGAACGATGTAAACCCTACCAAATTTCTTTGCGATTTCTTCTCTAAACTCAGGGTCGGTTCTTCTCCTGTAAGTTTTCCTATCAAGATAATACAGTTTCATCCCGTTGCTAACTGCAAATTGAAGTGTTGAATTGAGAGGCTGGTATTCTTCACCTCGAATTATTCCAATTGACTTAAATCCGGATATTTTTGCAGCAGCCGCAGTTGCGTAAATATGATTTGAATATGCTCCCCCGAATGTTAATAGTGTGGCTATTTTTTCATCTTTTGCTTTTTCGAGATTGTATTTCAACTTGTAATATTTATTCCCGTTCACATACGGGTGAATCAGATCTTCCCGCTGAATATAGACGCTTATATACTTATTGGCATTAGGTAAAACAACCTTTTGTGTTACCGACTTTTTTATATCAATATTTTTCATAAATATTGTTCATTTGTAATGAACAGTTTTGTATATTAGTAATAAACAGTTTTGTATATTAGTAATGAACAGTGTCCGAAATGATATTAATTAATGAATTAAATAAAATCGTCCTATCCCAAAAAGAAAACCTCGAAAAGCTAGATACGGGAATAGAAAGAGATTTTCTTAAAAATGTTTCATTAAAAACAAATCATGCTATTATATTAAGCGGCATAAGAAGATGCGGAAAAAGCACTCTTATGCATCAAGTTATATCCAGGGTTAGCAAATATAACTATTTTAATTTTGAAGACCCGCGAGCTTTGTATTTTGAGATTTCCGACTTCGATAAACTAATACAGGTCTTTTCTGATACAAATGCTTCAGACTATTTTTTCTTTGATGAAATTCAAAATGTGGAAAAATGGGAACTGCTGATTCGCCAATTGCTAAATAGAAATAAAAAGGTGTTTGTTACAGGTTCAAATGCGTCCTTGCTGAGCAAAGAATTGGGAACAAAATTAACCGGGAGACATTTACGACATGAACTACTTCCGTTTTCATTCAGCGAGTTCTTGAGCTTTATGAAATTGAAAGCTTCGTCCAATTCATTTGAAAAATATTTTAACATGGGCGGATTTCCGGAATTTCTAAAATTTCGAGATATAAGAATTCTGCAGGAATTATTGAACGATATAATCACCAGAGATATTTCGGTAAGATATGGACTAAGGAATACAAGAGTAATAAAGGATTTGGCTCTGTATTTGATATCCAACGTTGGAAAGGAGTTTTCTTATCATAAACTAAAAAATATATTTGGAGTTGGATCTACAAACAGTATAATAAACTACATAAGTTACTTTGAGGACAGTTACCTATTTTTCACCGTTCCAAAATTTAACTACTCTTATCAAAAACAGGTTGTTGCACCGAAAAAGGTTTACGCAATTGACCCCGGATTAATAAAAGCGAACAGCGTTTCATTTAGTGAAGATAAAGGAAGAGTGTTAGAAAATATTGTTTATTTAAATCTCAGAAAAGCAGAGAATTCAATTTACTATTTTACTGACGGGAACGAATGTGATTTCGTTGTTTCGAAAAGTAGAAAGCTTGGGTCAGCAATACAAGTATGCTGGGAATTGAACGAAGAAAACAAAAATAGAGAGATAAAGGGTTTACTCTCAGCAATGGAATTCTTTGATTTAAAGCAAGGACAAATTATTACTTATAATCAGAGCGATGAATTTAAAAAGGATAATCGACACATAGAAATAACACCTGTATGGAAATGGATTTTAGAAAACGGCTAAATTCATTCATAATCGATACCCGCATACTCCATTACATATTTTGGGGTGGTGGGTTCACCTTCGAAGAAAGATTTATCAACTCCCTTTGTGAGTGCCCACCTGTGTATCCATGAAGGTCCATAACGCCCCACAAAATTATTTTCGGATTGATAAGCTTCATCTGTAAGCGCTTCGTCGAGTGATATAAATTCATATCCCTTATTCTTAACAGCCGCAGCAAGATTATCAAAATATTTAGCATTAAGCAGGTTTGCATGCACTAAAAGAACGTGTTTAATATTCCTGCCGAATAATTTTTGCGACTGGTCTTCGTAATACTCGATTTTTCTAATCATATATTCTACATAATCACTTCCTAATTTAGCCATCAGTTCTGTATCATTGGATTTGAATGCTTTATTAAATGCACCTGCAAATATCCATTCGGAATTATCAATAGTAACAGGCGCTGTTTTGTAATTATTCTCTTTAAGAAATTCTTTTAATGCAAGCATCACGGTTTCTGTTTCGCCGCTTCGCAAATATGGATGACGAAAATACTCATACTTCATATTACGTTCTTCCGCCAAAGCTTTCGTTATCTTTGCACCTTTTATTATATCGTTTTTATAATCCTCAAAATCAACTGAGTTTATATTCATGTGAGAGAAAGTATGATTGCCCAATTCCAATCCGGCATCAAGCCACATTTTCAAAATGCTCAATTTCAACGTATCAATTTCTTCTTCGTTGTAGAGTTTGTCTTCATTTACAAATCCAACCGCTTGAATACTTGACATATTTATATTATTGATAAGCTGCCGGCTGAACCCCACCAGCTCTTCTGATGAATATGCCCTGCTGTGCTGAAACGGCAGATCGTCAAATGTTACAGCAATATATTTTTGATTTTGAGCAAAAGTAAAAGTAGAAAGTAAAATCAGTAGTAAAATAGATTTATAATTTTTCATAAGTCTCTCGATTAAAATAATTACATTAGTTTGCTTCATTAACCATTTCCACCAGCTTCTGAACCGTCCGCCAGTTACGTCCGGTTGCAGCTACACCAAGTAACTTCTCGATACGTGCAGCAAGCTTCGATCTGCCCACACCATCAGGGGCATAAAAATATAAAATGTTATCGATCAATTTGAATTGTTCTGTACTTAATTTGATTTCATCCATCTTGGTAAAATTTGGATTCCCCGGTTTTTGGGTAAGGAAAAATGCATGTAAAGTTTTCGGATTTTCTTCGCCCCCGGGAAACGGATTTGACTTATAAGCCTTTTCAATTTCTTTTTTCTTGAACAATAAAACTTTTGGTTCAAATCCGTACTTCTTTTTTACTGCCGATTTAATCTTATCAGCCAGCATAGTTTTATTCTTCTCATTGTGCTTTATCAAAACATTACCGCTTTGGATATAGGTTTTTACGTTTTCTGCACCAAGATTTTCAAGTAATGCTTTCAATTCTTTCATTGGTAAAAGGTTATGTCCCGTAACATTAATCGCTCTGAACAACGCAATGTATGTCTGCATATTTTCCTTTTCTTGCCAAAAGACGTTAACAAATAAAAAGAGGCACCAGTGTTAAGTCTATTTCACAGACTGATATTTAACCTCTCCGCCGATAATCGTGTAAAGTACTTTCGTATTATTTATTTGAGAATCACTAACGGTAAGTAAATTATTAGAGAGTACTACAAAATCTGCTAATTTATTGACGGTTATCGAACCTTTAATATCCTCCTCGAAACCTGCATACGCGCCGTTGATCGTGTAACTTTTTATAGCTTCTTCACGTGTCATTTTCTGCTCCGGGTAAAACTCGGTGCCGTCAGCCAATTTTCTTGTCACAGTTGCGCAGAAATTTTCAATTGGGCTAACACTTTCAACCGGGGCATCGGTACCGTTGCAAATCATAACACCATTTTCAATTAAATCCCTCCAAACATACGCACTCGTCTTTGCACGCCATGATCCCAATCGTTTTTTAACAAATACCGCATCGGATGTACAATGAACACCCTGCATTGCAGCAATAACATTTAATTCAGCGAACCGATCAATATCTTTTTCAGTAAGATGCTGTGCATGTTCTATTCGCCATCTCAAATTAGTTTTCTCAGGATGATCTTTGAATACCCGCTCATACAAATCAAGAGTTACCCTGTTTGCCCGGTCACCAATGGCATGCGTTCCAATTTGAAAATCATTTTCGATTGCAAATTTATACACCTGCCGCAATTCATTAAGCGGAGTTACATTTAAACCTGTGTTCGTTGAATCATCAGAATATGGACTGAGCAGCCACGCGCCGCGTGAACCAAGAGCTCCATCCATGTATTCTTTTATTGAGCGAACAGTAAGATGATTATCTCCGTAACCACTCATTCTGTAATCGGCGCCTCGTTCTAGAATGTTTTCGAGTGTGTCACCGATCATTACATAAAGTCTAACCGGGATCCTATTTTCATCAACTAATTTTTTTATTAGATCAATATCATTAAATGTTTCACCGGCATCGTGGAAGGTTGTAATTCCATTCTGAAGTGACTCAAGAGCAGCAAGTTCCAATCGGCGGATTTTCTCATTCAGCAATTGTACTTCAGTCAATTGTGAACGGTATTCATCATAAACATTTGTAATAAGAAGTTCGGCATTCTCTTCAAAAACACCGGCTGGATTTCCCAAGCTGTCGCGAACAATTACACCGCCATCCGGATCGGGAGTGTCTTCAGTAACCCCGGCAAGTTCCATCGCTTTAGCATTTACTAGTATTGCGTGTCCGCTTGCATGTGTAAGAATCACAGGATTCAGCGGTGAAGCTTTACTAAGTGCGGTGTGAACAGGATATCCTTTTACATTGGGCGAAGGCACCGGGTCCCATTTTTCCTGATGCCAGCCTCTGCCTAAAATCCATTCACCCGGCAGAGTATTCTCGGCAGCAATTGCTACCTGCGAAACCAATTCATCGTAATTTGTTGTGCCTTTTAAATCCAATATCATTTTAGATTTACCAAGACCCATAAAGTGCGCATGACTCTCAATAAATCCCGGCATCACAAATTTTCCATTAAGATCAATTACTTCGGTTTTATCACCGATGTACTTTTTAACTTCATTGTTTGAGCCGACAAATTTTATTGAATCATTATTAACCGCAATAGCCTCGGCAGATGGAATTGATTCATCAACAGTATAAATGTCACCATTCATCAAAACTAGATCAGCTTTGCGGATGTCTTCAGAACAGCCGCTAAAAAAAATCATTATTGTGAATACAAAACCAAATAGTAGAATTCTTTTTTTCATTTTAGTCCCGATTTATTCCCCTTTGAATACCGGGGAGCGTTTTTCCAAAAATGCTTTCACACCTTCCTTATAATCATAAGATTTACCGGCAACAGATTGTAATTCTTCTTCTAATTTCAACTGCTCTTCCAGATTATTCTCAAAGGATTTGTTAAATAATCTCTTCGTTAATCCCAATGCTTTCGTCGGTTGTTTAGCTAAATATAATGCGGAGTTCAAAGCCTCGTTGTAAAGTTCTTCATGTTCGACAGTCTTATAAATCATCCCGTAAACCTCAGCATTTTCAGCTGTAATTTTATCATTCAACATTGCCATTGCTGCAGCACGCGGAAGACCAACTAATTTAGGAAGAAAAAATGTGCCGCCGCTGTCGGGAATTAAACCTATTTTTGAAAATGCCTGCAGAAACGATGCATTCTTTGAAGCGAAAACAATATCACATGCTAATGCAATATTTGCGCCCGCACCTGCTGCAACACCGTTTACACCGCATACTATCGGCTTTTCAATTTCGCGCAGTAAACGTATGATAGGATTGTAATTCTCTCTTACAATTATTCCAATTTCATCATTCGGCGATTTATCTTCGTTTAATACCTCTACAAGATCCTGTCCTGCACAAAATGCTTTTCCTTCCCCGGTAATTAATATCGATCTTACTTCCTTATCATCCTTTGAAATTCTAAGCGCATCTTGAATTTCTCTTGCCATGGGGGAATTAAAACAATTCATCACATCAGGTCGGTTTAGCTTAATAATTGCAACACCATCTTGGAAAACGTACTTGATAAATTTATACGACATAAATATCTCCGTAAATATTATTACAGTAATTCTGGTATAGTTAATTTAATGAAAGGGATTAAGATAAGTCTTCAATGGTATACTATCCAGGATTTTTTTATCGAATAAGATTCGAGATAGATCAATTTGTTTTTGCAATTTTTTTCAATTCTATCCTATTCACAAATTTTACGTCTTTCCCGTTAACCAAACGGCTTCTTGCACTTACGTGTGCGGGATGTGGAGTTGGTGAAAGGTCAAGGTTCAAGGGCAAAGCGCAGAGAGCGAAGGCGCTTGGAGTTGCTTTAGAATGGGAGAAACGGAGAAAGGGGGAAAAGCTAAGAAATAAGACTAAAGAATTAAGAGGTAAGGCAAAAGATTGGGGATTCATCATTCGTCATTCGTCATTCAGCATTCATCAATAGTCATTCGTCAATAGTCAATATTCAATTCGTCCGATCTCAATAACTATAAGGAAATTTTCGAATTAGCGGATTAGCGGATTGGCGGATTAGCGGCTTCAATGGATTAGTGGATAAACGTATTTTCTGACAATAGGTTTTACCTCCGGCAGATAAATCCGGCATTTAAATCCGGTGATTATTGCCGTTCAATAGCGCCGCCATTTATGGCGGTGATCTTAAGAAAAACAACCACCTTCGGGCTTCAGCCCAAACGGGGATTCAAATTGACGGATTTGTGGATGAATGGATAAAAAGATGGATGGTGGATGTATGGACGAAGGAATTTGCGGATCTTCGAATTAGCGGATTGGCGCCAACCTCCGCCAAGGCTTCCCCCTTCGTTACAATTTACCAAACGTAACAATTAGTGAAGTTTGGCTACGGAAGACAGGTCGGTTGGTAAAAATTATCGGATTATCGAATCGACGCATTGGTGCTTTGACGAATTTCAAATTACTGTTTTATAAAAATCGGATGACGCATTTTTTCCGGGAATGCTTCCCCGGTTAATCTGCGCCATCCGTTAAATTAGTGCAAGCCGTATCTTACTTCATTAATACAAACTTCTTACTAGCCGTAAACTCACCCGCTGTAATCCTGTAAATATATACACCGCTGGAAAGTTTGCTGCCGTCAAATGTGAACTCGTATGTTCCTTGAGTTTTGTGTTCATTTACTAGTGTTTGTATTTCTCTGCCAAGTATGTCATACAGTTTAATTACGACCCTTCCTTCTTTTGGGATTTGATATACTATGTTTGTTGTGGGGTTGAAGGGGTTGGGATAATTCTGACTAAGCGCATATTCTTTCATTTCCAAACTCCCGGCATAGGAGATTGTTTTTGATCCCTGCTTCGAAATTATTTGTTCGTCGTTTACTAATTCGCCCAACGTGTATACTGCATCGGTATTGGTAATTACAGCTAAGCGTAATCTTACCTCCCGGCTTCCGATGCCTTCTGTGTTAATTTCATAGGCAATCAGTTTACGTTCGAATGTATTTTCAGCATCGTAGGTTACATTATCATATTCGCCTATTACTTCCCCGGTGGATTCATCAATTAATTCTACCTTGTAATTTACATATTCTTCTTCGCTTAAATCCGCCGAGCCGGTTGTATCTGCAATTCCGTACATCACGCTGAAATATACCGGTGTTCCTTCAGTTGCTGTAAAGGCTTTTGTGTAGAGGACATCATTTAGTTCATTTATGGTTAGAGTCGGACTGTCTTCCAAATCTACAAATTCAATTACTTCCTCACCGTTTAAGATATCCGCAACTGCAAAGTAATACTCGGTTCTGCCGTAACTAAGAATTCCTTCCCTACCATATCGAGGGGCTGCAGCGGTAGTTTTTGAAGCGGAGGACTCCACCGGTTTTAAATCAAAATAATACGGCAATGAACTGTTATTAAACGAATTTAAATATATGCTTTGGAAATCCGATCCATTTGAAACTTGTACTGCGCTCCCTGCATTATCTGCAGTATGAATTTGATAGAAGTATGGACCTTTTACAAATTTAATTGCATCATTCAATATTTCACTCCAACTGAAAACAAAATTTCTGGAGATATTATCAAATTGATTGATGTTTGGAGATTGAATGTCTGCCCCATATTTTAGGAAGGTAGGTACCCAATTACCGTTATCATCCTGATACCTTAATACAGCTCTCTGTCCATAATTTACTGTTGTCTTTGAAGCTCCACCGCCCCCAACCTCATAATCACCGATCCAGAGCACATAGGGCTTGTGATAACTCACAGATACAGATGGTCTAATATTTTTATAATAACCGGAACCATTTGAAATAGTCGCGAATGAACTCTCATCGAGTGTAATTCTTCCATAATTTATATCAAAAGAATAAAACCTGATGTATGACGATACCGAGCCAATCTTTTGCTGAAATACTAAGTAAGCTTTTGAAGCATCATCATCCTCAGCAGCTAAAGATGGATTTGAGCTAGTACTTGCGTTTACTGTATTGGGAATTACTTCATTATATCCCAATAAGCTCCAATTACCATCAAAACTTAATCTTGCTGCACTTTGCCAGTGTATGCCATACACACTATAGTCTGGATCTGGGCAATCATATGACCTTCGCCAAGCAGCTATAAAATAAGCCTCTGTTTTGCTTACAGCAAAAGAAGTAATAACCGGCAATAATACTTTGTCGTAATAATTTTCAAGTAAAAGTTCTGAAACAGTAAAACTTTCTATATATTCATACGTTGCGTTTGCAGTGTTTCCTTTGAATCTTTTAACAATAATCGAAGAAACGTCTTCACCTTCATATATTTCTCTTTGTTGAAAAATTATGAATATTTCATCAGGTTGTGCTGTATTGTTGCAATATGATATGGACGGGCACCTTCCGCCATCAGGATCGAGAGGATTACCGTTATTCATTAGCTGCCATGTACTACCTCCGTCCTTACTCATTTCATACCAAACGTGTCCCATAGACTCGTAGACCGAATGAAGATAACCGTCGTCGGGCGTACAAACTATTTTTGTTTGGCTGTTAAATTTATATGCATCCGGATCGCCTGTAATTTGTGAACCCTTCATATTAGCTTGAACCGTTACTCCGGCATCATGAAATACAATCCCAGTTGAACTTGAGGTATTTTGAAAATCAGCCTCGCCGGCAGGAATAGCCTCCCAGTTTTGGAAATATAATTGATGATTTTTGCCATTAACATTTATTTCCTGCGGCGCTTCAATTGAATAATATGGAGAAGGCCATGATGGAGGGCCACTTTGGCCCAAAAACACTCCACCGTATGAACTTTCGGAGTTATTCAATATATCAAAGGGAGATGAATATTGCTTAAATTCGTCCGACTGGTACCAGTTATCAAATGCATCTTTGTAATAGTACCATGGGTCTTTAAAGTAAATTTTACCCATAGCTCCATCCATTCCATCTATTACATTCTTTATTGTAACCGGTGATGTAGAATTAAAATTAGCAGTTAATTTTGCTGGCACGGCTTCATCAAACTGTATCTGATAATTCAATACATTGGAAATTTCCGTGACCCCCCAATTAATATGTTTTTTACTTTGACTTGTACTGTTATAGTCATATATGAATGGCAACTCATCAGTGCGAACAGTATTGTTTGAGTTGTAATTATCTTTATCGATTAAAATAGTGGCTCCTGAATTTACGACTGTGCTTTCATTATATACAAGTTGACCGTAACTCTCATCCGATTGGATTTTGTTTACTAATTTTATTTCAGAAACTGCTTCAATGATAAATTCAGCAGTTGTAGTTATTAAATCACTATTTTCGTCTTTACTTTTCACTGTTACAGATACAAGAATATCATTATTGCCACCCTCAACTTGATATTTGTATTCATCATCATACCAATAATAATTAGAGGGAGTATATGGCGGATTTACATCTTGAATTATAAAATAATTGTCAGGTACCTTTGAAGTAATTTCAGACCAATCCCCCGCAGGCAACTCTTTATATTTCCAGTCAAAGGTATACTTTCCGTCACCACCATTCACATCTGCTATACATTCAACGGTTTTTCCATAGCCGATGTAATCCGGGGCAATAATTTCCACCTCAAAATCTACAGAAACGGGATTAAAATTTCTTGTAATTACATCATATGCATATTCAGGGTATTCATCTTGATCATAAGCAATGGCATAGAGAGAACCATCGAAATTCATTACAATATCCGGAATCATAGGTTCTACAGGTGGTTTTATATCCCAAGTATAACCTTCCCCATTATTTCTGAAAACATTTATGGTATGCCAATTACTATGCCATGCTATGTAGGGAATTGGACCTGGTCTGGCTGGTCCGGTATCAAAAGATTGATAAAAATACAAAGGTTCTCCGTTGCAAATCGCGGCAACTGGAGTTTTGGGGAATGATCTAATCGGGGGATAATAATCAACTTTCATCAAAAATGGTTCTAGATCAACAATGCCTATTTCATCACCATTATTCTCATTTTGTGGATCGTGCGGGTCAGAGCTATTATAGCTGTAACCTTTATTCAATAAATCATCTAAACTTGGGCACGTTTGTGCAAACGTACTATTCAATGCGAATACTATAAAAAGTAAAATCAGAATTTCAAGTTTGTTTTTGAGTTTGAACATAACTATCTCCTTTAAAAAACTTTAATAAATTTTTATCTCTCTAATAATATTATGGCGGCTTTGCTTCCAATATCACCAACTGCTACAACAATATTATTTTGCTGTGTTACTTTTACCCAGATAATATTACTTGATTGATCATACGGTAAACCTAACTGGCGCCATGTGCTCCCGTTAAAATGCTTTAGTGTATTTCTATCCCCGGCAATTATGTAATCATTTGATCCATTCCCTCTAATCGAGTAAAGATATCCTCTGTAATTAAGGGGATTGCAACCAAGACAATTTCCATTGAGAGATTTTACATAATCCCATTCATTATTCTCGTATCTAAAAAGGAATGAACCGGCAGTATATAAAGTATTTTTCTCATCTAACCATACCGATGAAATTGATCCGTACAGTTTGTCGAACAATTCACTTTCATCAATTATCTCAGAGGTGATCATTGTTTCCCAAATTGTTTCACCGGTTTTTCTTAAAACGATTCCTTTAACTTGCTGCATATCCACCCCGGCAGCATAAATAGCTCCATCTTCTGTGCCATAAATATCTGTAAGGGTTAATTCCGTTCCTGTTTCTATTTTTGTCCATTCTGTGCCGTTGTAGTGGGCAAGGCTGCCATTATTCCCGCCTATATAAATACTATTTCTGTTGTTAACCCAAACACTTAAAATGTAGTTTGGACCCCAGAGCTCTGTATCAATTGGGATAGGCCTATATTCGATTCCATCCCAGCTTACAATTCCATTTCCACAAAATATGACGAAATCAGCACCAAGATTGAATACTGTAAACATTGGATTATAGTATGAAGTGCTGCCAATAACATATGGGATTCTTATTTGTTTCCATTCAGTACCATCCCAATGCATAGCATTATATCTGTGTGGATCAGGGCTCCCTGTTGAATCCATTAAATATATTTCACCCACTGCCCAGATGTTGTTTTCATCGATTATTGCTACATCGTAAAGAATACTGCTGCTGTGTTCACCGAACTCCCACATCTGGTATGTAAAGTTATGGCTGGTTGTATCCATTGTTCGGGCGGTTATGGTTTTCGTGGTTATTGTATCATCCTCGGCATCAATTATTCTTGCAGAGAAATTATAATTTGTAGAAGGTTTTAAGCTGTCATTATAAATTGTTGTATCATTCCCGGACAAAGTAAACTCAAATGCAGTTTCTTCATCTCGTGTAATCAACACATTTTTTGTCCCGGAAAAATTCTCGGTTGCTAGTTTAAGCCATAGTTCACTAAGGGAATGATCTTCTACTGTGAGTGCAGCCTTCTTTTCCAAAGGTATTGGCGGATCCGGCTCCGTTCCCGGTTCTTTGCAGTAGGATAAAAAGACAATTAATAGTACAGTAACTAATAAAATTATTTTTTTCATTTTGCTTAACTCTTTTTTTTGTTTTCTTATTTCTTATGCCGGTTGTTACAACTCTTATTAACATAAGAAATTAATTGATAAATGTAACTGCAGGTATTTATCTCGTTAGAGTCAGGCTATATAAACCCGGAAGTAAATATTTGAAAACCAAGCGGCATGAACTGCCCCTGTTTTTTGTAATTAAAGATAAGAGGAATATAAGAATAAATAAGCGGCTGCGAATCCGTAAATTTACGGAAAGCCTTCCGTAAATTTACTGAAGGCTATTTGACTATATGATATTTAAGTATGCCTATTTCTTGCGTTTACAGTCCAATACACAAACTTTTAATTAAGTCTTCCATAATCAAACCAAGGGCATAAAAAAAAGAAGAAATTTGGAGATGCTTTTCAAATTCCAATTTCTGAATTCGTCGCGGGCGGGATAAGGAGTTGTCTTAGAATAGGAGAAACGGAGAAAGGGGGAAAAGCTAAGAAATAAGACTAAAGAATTAAGAGGTAAGGAAAAAGAATGGGGATTCATCATTCATCAATCATCATTCGTCATTCATCAATCATCATTCGTCATTCATCATTCATCATTCGTCAATAGTCATTCGTCAATAGTCAATTCGTCCGACCTAAATAACTTAATCGATTCTCCGTGTTTTTCCGGATTGTCCGTATAATCTGTGTTCTATTGTATTATTTCATCAAAACAGATTTACTGGTTTAATATTGGCTAAAGAATATATTTACTCAAATCCCTGTCTTCAACAATTTTATCCAACTTTTCTTTTACAAGTTTACCGGTTATTTCAATTGCAGCTTCCGGCATTTTATCAGGCACATCGAAGAGAATATCATCAAGCAAAGTTGTAAGAATTGTATGCAGTCTTCTAGCTCCGATATTCTCAACCTGCTCATTAACATGCGTTGCAATTTCAGCAATTTCTTTAATTGCATCTTTTTTAAAACCGATTTCAACTCCTTCGGTTCGCAGCAGCGCTGTGTATTGTTTCAGCAATGCATTTTCAGGAAGGGTTAAAATCTTAATAAAATCCTCTGCGTTCAGGCTTTTTAATTCAACTCTAATCGGGAATCTGCCTTGAAGTTCCGGTATCAAATCCGAAGGTTTGGAAATATGAAACGCACCCGAAGCGATAAACAAAACATGATCGGTTTTAACTGGTCCGTATTTTGTATTAACCGTGGAGCCTTCAACAATCGGGAGTAAATCACGCTGAACACCTTCACGGGAAACATCCGGACCGTGTCCCCCTTTGCTGTTGCCTGCTACTTTATCAATCTCATCTATAAAAATGATGCCGGAATCCTGCACACGCTGAACAGCTTCTTTTTGAACCGCTTCCATATCAATAAGCTTTTGTGCTTCTTCCTGTGCGATAATTCTTCGGGCTTCTTTTATGGTTGTTTTTCTCTTCTTACGTTTTTTGGGCATCATATTACTTACAATTTCTTGAATGTTGATACCCATATCATCCATGCCCATTGGACCGAATACCTGCATACCGACCTGTCCGGCTGTTGTATCAAATTCAACCATTCTATCGTCCATCTCGCCTTTACGAAGTTTTTCTCTCATCCATTCGCGGGTTTTTTCATTCTGGAATGATTCATTCTCCTTTTCACCTTCGGGCTGCTGCTGTGGTTTCTTAACAGGCGGAATCAACAAATCAAGTATTCTCTCTTCAGCCATACTTTCAGCTTTCTCCTGAACAACTTCAGTTTTTTCGGTCCGAACCATATTAACAGCTAATTCCGTAAGGTCGCGTATCATTGATTCCACATCACGCCCTACATAACCGACTTCGGTAAATTTTGATGCCTCAACTTTAAGAAATGGCGCGCCCGCTAATTTCGCCAACCGCCGCGCAATTTCGGTTTTACCAACGCCTGTCGGTCCGATCAAAATAATATTGTTCGGCATAATTTCATCTTTTATGTCTTCACCTACCTGCTGCCTGCGCCACCTGTTTCTTAGTGCAATTGCAACAGCACGTTTTGCATCATCCTGACCGATTATAAATTTATTCAATTCTTTTACAATCTGGGAAGGAGTTAAATTTTTCATTAAATCGTTGTGCATAATCTTGTCACCTATTTATCTAATTTTTCTACAGTTATTTTATCGTTGGTATAGATACAAATTTCAGAAGCTGTATTAAGCGCTTCTTTCACCAATTCAGCGGCTGAAAGGTCGCTGTATTTTTTCAGCATCTTAGCTGCAGCAAGCGCATACATACCGCCGCTGCCTATTGCTACAATTTTATCGTCCGGTTCAATTACATCGCCGTTCCCGGAAACAATAAAAGCCGATTCTTCTGATAAAACAGCCAGCATAGCTTCGAGACGTCTCAAAAACTTATCGGTTCGCCAGTCTTTAGCAAGTTCAACTACAGAACGGTGCACATTACCGGAATATTGTTCGAGCTTCTCTTCAAATCTTCCCAGAAGTGTAAATGCGTCAGCGGCTGAACCGGCAAATCCTGTAAGCACTTTTCCGTTATATAATTTCCTAATCTTCATCGAGTTATGTTTTACAACCGTATTACCCAGCGTTACCTGACCGTCGCCGCCAATTGCTGTTTCACCTTTATGTACAATTCCCAATATAGTCGTTGATCTAGTCTTCATAATTATTGGTTCCCTTGTTAAAATAATTTAAAAATCTAATTTACCATTTTGAACAACTGATTGCTAACAGTAGTTTCATGGTATGATCTGTTTATTTTTTATTGAAAATTTTTATAGGAATAATTCTCGGCACATCCTTTTGATACTGCAGGTATTCATCACCAAAAATCTTTACTAATTTTTTTTCTTCATAGTATGATCCGACAATGAAATACGCGGTAATGCATAAGAAAAACGTAAGGTAAAATAAATCATAAGCGGGACGTAACCCGAGAAACAGAATTGAGAAAAAATAAACCGGGTGACGCGTATACTTAAATGCTCCCTTCCTATGAAATGTTAATTTTTCATCAAGATCATTTATGTTATATGTTCCGTTTACGTAACGTTTAATTTGACTAATACCCAGAAACTCACTTGCGTTAATTGGTTTAACCGCCCAAATTAGTCCGAACAAACTCAACAATTGCAACCCGAAAATCATTAGATCAAAAGGATTGGGAAGATCGAAAATTTCAATACCCGGTTTAGGCGATATCTTATAAATGACATAAAAAATTATCAGTGAGGATACATTATAAAAAAGCCTGTAAAAAGCTATTTTATTACCGAGTGCATCTGCCAGTTTGCTCTTTATCTTTCTTGAAGCAAGGATTGAATGAGAGACACCGAATAGAAGAAAGAGTCCGGCAATAATTAATACATCAACAATGGGAATCATATTTCTTTTCTTAACCTTGCGACCGGAATCATCAATTGTTCTCGGTATTTGGCTACGGTACGGCGTGCAATGTGAATCCCCTTACCGGTAAGGATTTTCGCGATTTTATCATCACTGTAAGGATGTTTTTTAGATTCGTTTTCGATTATTTCTCTTATCAATTCTTTAATGTGTTTATTCGATATTTCATTCCCGGAATCAGTAGCTAATCCTTCACTGAAGAAATATTTCAATTCGTGGATACCCTGCGGACTCTCAACGTATTTTCCGTTAACCACTCTGCTGATAGTTGAAATATCCATTTCAATATCATCGGCGATATCTTTATAGATCATCGGTTTCAAAGCGCGTGCGCCATATTCAAAGAAATCATATTGATGTTCAAGAATGGAACGCATTATTTTCATTAAAGTATCTCGCCGCTGCTGAATTGAGGCAATAAACCACTTTGCCGATTCAAATTTTTCGCGTAAAAATTTATGCGTCTCTTTATCGCGTTTGGATATTTTCCTTTTACGTTTTTTGGAGTTGATCATTTCCAGATAAGTCTTGCTGATTGTTACCGAAGGTACCGCGCGGTCGTTCAATGTAATGATGTAATTATTATCCATTTTCTCAATCAAAAAATCGGGTGTAACTTGATTTGCTTCTTCGGAAGAAATATTTCCTTCGCCGGGTTTGGGATCAAGACGGTGAATTAAATCCAGTGTAATTTTTAGCGTTTCAACATTCATGTCCATATTTTTTTGAATAATTTCGAAACGCTTATTAACAAATTCCTTGTAATGATCAGTTAAGATTTTTTCTGCTAGATATGAGTAATATGGGTCGAAGGATATATTTTTCAATTGAATCAGCAAGCATTCCTGCAGATTTCTAGCTGCAACACCAATGGGGTCTAGAGTCTGAATCAACTTCAACACATTTTCGGCTTCATCAACAGTTGTTTCAAGATGTTCAAATAAATTTAATTCCGATACCAGCTTCTCCAGATCTTCTTTGAAATAACCATCTCTATTAACGCTGCCGACAATATTTTCAGCGATTATCATTTGGTCATCCGTCAAGTCAAGCATTCTCACCTGATCCATCAAATATTCGGAGAGAGTTACTCTCGCTGGTGCAACCGGACGCGAATAATCTTCATCCGGACTGCGGTTCAGTCTGTCGTTATCAATATCTACATCATTCATATAATCTTCAACATCAAACTCATCGTCGGTATTATCGTATTCATCTTCTTTTGAATCCTCTGTGCTGTCTGTGTCATCGTTGTTTTCCGCTTGTTCCTGTTCCAATTCAAAATCTTCTAATTCTTCAAGAACCGGATTCAATTCCAATTCAGTTTTGATTCGCTGTTCAAGCGCCAATGTATTCAATTGCAGCAGCTTTTGATATTGTATTTGCTGTGGAGACAGCTTCTGAGTTTGAGATAATTTTTGGTGTAATGATAACATACTTATTTCTCGTTCTTCCCGATCATTTGTTTAAATTCCTGATGTTTTTCAATACCGAACAATCTCTTAAGACTGTCATCACAAAATTCTGCAACCGTTAGATTTGTTTGTTCACCCTTTTCCACTGCCGGGGAACATTCATTATATCTTTCATACCGCAAAACCCTTCCCCCAAAATCTTCCACACGTATTGGGAAAAGATGACATGATATTGGTTTCCTAAAATCGATTTCCCCGTTAAAATATGCTTT
Organism: Melioribacteraceae bacterium; assembly: GCA_021740785.1. Classification (GTDB taxonomy): domain Bacteria; phylum Bacteroidota; class Ignavibacteria; order Ignavibacteriales; family Melioribacteraceae; genus JAIOZI01. The sequence continues at coordinate 64,618 of JAIOZI010000002.1, read as the reverse complement.
CTCAATCGCACACTTTGCAATATCGCCTTCATAATAAACAAAAACACAGTCTCTTTTGTCAACACTTTTTATCAATAAAAGATCGGATTTGTTCTCCCAGAATCCTTCTTTTTCAATAATTCGGGAACTAATTTCCGGCAGATATTTTTTTATCTCAGGAAGATATTCATCAATTATAGTAATCTCCGGTTTCTCAACCGGTGCGCCGAAATCACTTTTCATAGTGCAGCAGGCGCCTTTACATTTTTCGAGATCGCAAGTGAATTTCGATTCGACAATTTCTCTATTTATTATAAATTCGTCCATTTCTAAAAATGACATAATATTTCTGGAATAATTTTTGATAAGATAATCAATCTCGAACTCTTAATAAAGATTTATTTAATCAATTTTATGTATTTTTGATCATATTTGAGGAAAAAATGAATCTAAACGGAAGGAACATATTGATTACCGGCGCCTCGAGCGGAATTGGAAAGGCGCTTGCAAATAAGTTGATGAATGAAAATTGCAACCTGGCACTTATTTCAAGAAGAATCAACATACTTAACGAAATGATCAAAACGAAACAGAATGATGGGGCTGCGATTGCTGTTAGTTGTGATGTGACGGATAAGCACGAAGTTGAGCGGGCTTTTGATAAGGTGATTTCCGAATTCGGGCATGTTGATATTGCTATTCTTAATTCCGGGATAGGAATAAGGATGAATGTTGATGAGTTTAATTCAGAAGCAGCAGAAAAAACTTTTGGTGTAAATGTGATGGGAATTATTTACTGGGTGGAAAAATTGTTGCCGGAATTTTTAAAAAGAAAAAGCGGAGTGGTTGCGGGCTTATCAAGCATGGCAGACAACCGGGGATATTCCGGGAGCGGATTTTACTGTGCCAGTAAAGCGGCGGCAACAATATTTTTAGAAGGATTGCGGGTTGAATTACGACCGCATGGAATAAAAGTCATCACTATAAAACCGGGTTTTGTAAAAACTCCCATGACAGATAAAAACGACTTTGATATGCCTTTCATTATGGATGCCGGCAAAGCTGCTGAAATAATTCTAAAAGGAATTAAAAAAGAAAAGAGCGTAATTCAATTTCCCCTTCCTACGGTTATCGGGTCTAAAATAATTGGTGCGCTGCCGGGATTTATTTATGAAATGTTTGCTAAAAAATTAAGCTGAGAAGGTTTTTGTTTCCCAACTCGTATTCTTTAAAAGCTCTTCAAAGAAACTGCTGTTCTCCGCATCCTTTTCATATTTGTATGCATTCACAATATTATTAAGAACACGTCTTACAATTACCAATGCGGATGTATTCATCGATACTATATAATTTATTGCTTCGAAAGAATCTTCAGCCAAATTCTTTAAATCTGCCGGGAATATTCTTCTGCCGTTATTAAAGCAGTCGACTAAAACAGTTTTACCGCCGTATTCAATTTTCGAGAGAAAATGACCGGGGAAATTACACCCTTCGATTTCAAATCCTAATCTATTACCAACAAGCATATAAATAATTGCCAAACTTATCGGGATGCCTTTCTTTTCCTTCAAAACATAAATGATGTTGCTGTTAAGCGGATCGTAATAATTTTTCTTTTCACCGGAGTAACCACTTTCAAGAAATAGAAAATCGGCTAAATCCACTTCATTACCGGCAGGATAAACTTTCTTAAAATCTTCCGTTAGTTCATCCAATTGTAGCGCCAATTCATTTTTAAGATGAAGCCCGGACTGGTATTTAGCGATGATATTCATTGCTGCTTCCAATTTTCCGGAATCATCTTCAATTTCCTGCCAGCTATTCCAGTTTTGCAGCAGCCACATCTTACGATTTTTTTCAATTATCGGTTTTATTAAATCATTTTCGGTGATATCAAAATTATTTGAGACTGCCGCCAAATCGAGCTCGAGAGAAATACCGTAATTAGTTAATTCTTTCATAACTTGATCTCGCACTTCTCTAGTATCGTCATCAATCAAATCGATTAAATATGTCAGTATCTCTTTGTTTTTCATTTTCATTCTTAAGAGTTCAGTGCAAAGTTAACTAATTTTACAATTCATGTGTGTTATTATCTTGACAGAAAAAATTAATCGCCAATCGATTGCAGAAAACACAAATGAAACATGATATCGTTTTTATTTTATTGCCGAAGGACCGCGTAATATTCTAAAAGGTAATGTTATAATTGACCGAATGAATTCGAAAATGAAATTAACACTGATCCCTATAATTTTAAACGGGAGCAGAAGCAACCAGATAATCGGATAAAGAATAAGTGCGGCTAATGCTAAGGGCCAGCATAAAAATAATAAAATAAGCCACATAATAAATGTAAGCATGAAATCAATCCCCCGTTAATAATACTTGAATATTTTCTGTTTTTTTTCAGTTAAACTATGAACTTTGTACGAATCGAAAGTTGGAGAAAAATCATTTAATCTTCCATTCCCGGTGAGCAATGATCTTACCATCACTCGGATCAATCAACATTTCTTCGCCAATCTTTCCATCCGCGACCAGTATCGAATTGACGGTCCACAAATACATATCAAACTCTTCCGACCATTCGAAATTTAAATCCCACTCATCAATTCCTTTCGACAAGTTATTAAGTTCCGCTATTTCCATAACCGAATTTTCATCCAGGTTGAAAGTGCATTTCGTTTCATCAGATATACAATCCGGGATACCGTAAATAGAATAATTCTCCAAAACAATTCCGTCATTATTCATAAAAAAATATATACGCTCATCGATAAAATCTCTCTCCAGATCCCGCATAGTGAAATAAATCAAATAACCATCAACCGCACGTTTGCTCGCCTCGGCATCAAATGAGATGTAATCCGAATAAAACTCATCACCAGTTTTACTTTTAATAAATTCGGCGGCTGTAATTCTGATAGAATCCGGAATTTCAATTTCCGAATCGCTCATTCCACAAGTTTTACATGAGCATGCATTAAATGCAAACTGCAGCAGAAAAGTTACAATTAATGGAAATAAATATTTGAAAAGCTCATTTTTTTTCATCATCTTTATTCATCACAAAGAAAAATATTTATTTATATACATTTTTTTTGTCGACTTAAATCAATATCTTGCATTGTTGCAATTACAATAGATAGGATTTTCAAATGGCAGAAGATACAGAAAAGAAACCAAAATTACTTGTTGTTGAAGACGATTATGAAAATCAAAAATTTCTTCAGATTTTCTTAAAAAGAAAATTCAAATTGGAAATTTGTGATTCATCCGATACTTTTTACGAAAAATTGAAAGAACAAGATTTCGATATCATACTAATGGATATTTCTTTACGCGGGAAGAAAGATGGTCTTCAACTTACAAGAGAATTGAGAGAAATGCCGAAATATAAGGATCTTCCTATCGTCGGATTATCTGCACATGCTTTTCAAAGAGATAAAGACAATGCTTACAATGCAGGTGTTAATCAATTTTTAACAAAACCTGTTCAGAATGATGTTTTGATGGATACACTGGTCAACGAATACGAGAAACATTCAAAGAAAGATTAGATATAATTTTTTTAATTTGCTGTAACATTATTGCACTGGAATTCGTCTAATTTCCTGATAATAATAATTGAGATGGAGTTCCGATGCTTAAAAAATCAATCATACTTTGCATTTTCATCCTCTTAGGTTTAACCTCACAAATTAATTCGCAAGTAAATTTTAATATTCATTCCGATGACTGGGACGACTGGAATGTTAACATCTGGGATTGGTATTCCGGCTCGCACCCTTTTATTGAATTTAATTACGGGTTGACCCAAGTAAAAAACAAAAATTTATTTGCCGGTTTCGGTAAAATTGGTATGGCGGAAATAAAAGTCGGATATGCTGATTATGATAATTGGGAAGAGCCAATAATTGAGATTGATGATAAATTTGTATTCGTATCATTTACATCCAAAGACCTCAACGATAAAATTGAGGTTGATGAATTTGAAACCAAATCCTGGCGGATGGGTTTGGGTTTTCGTAAAGGATACGGATATGAATTCGGCGGAATTGCTTTCATCCCTTATTTTGAAAGCGGAATAGCCTGGACCAAATTGGATGTTGTTGATTATAATTCCACAGAGATGATTGCATTTCACGGCGTATCTGCTATGGCAAATGATCTCAACACACTGGAAAGATTTAATAATAATTTTAGGTTCGGAACAACTAATGAAACCGGCATCAAGTTTCAATTTGCACAATTGCTTTCATTAAACGCATCATATTCTGCCGATGTCATTTTTCCGCGGCACATGGTTTGGTATCATCTCGGAAGCTTTGTGATCGAAAGCGCCGGTAATGGTGCAATCGATTATTTTGTTGAGGAAGTTATTGATTCGAGTCCGATAGCCGGACCTATCGTTTACCTATTATTGAAAAGCGGATTCACATACGGATTTCATGTTTTAAAAAGAGAACAGATGAATTGGCCTTTCGAAACGGAAGCCCCGGTTACAATGGAAACAATTAAATTCGGTGTAACTTTTACCTTCTAAATTTTATAAGAGGTTCGGGATAAAATAACCGGACCTCGTTCCAAATTCCTCAGAATTTCCGAAATTATTTATCAACTAAAAATTGCCCTTGATTTTAAGGGCTATTTTGGCAATTTTCATTTTGAAATTTGATTACAAAATAGAAACTAAAATGATAAGACGAATCCAAACACTTTTTTACATAATAATTCTATTAACCGCGGCAACAAATAATGCACAGACAGTAATCGGTAAATATGCCGGTGAATTCTTAGCAATTGGTGTCGGAGGACGCGCGCTCGGTATGGGCAGCGCACATACAGCTGTATCAAATGATGTAACTTCCGGCTATTGGAATCCCGCAGGTTTAGCCCGTATTGATTACCCTCAAATTGCTTTGATGCATGAAGAACATTTCGGAGATATAATTAATTATAATTACGGTGCGGTTGCTATTCCTTACGGCAAAGATATGAGCTTCGGTTTGAGTGTGATCAGGTTAAGCATTGAAGGGATACCGGATACTCGGGAAGCTCAAATAGATAGATCTACAGGACAGCAAATTTTTGATCTCAATCACCCTAACTGGGGTTTGGATTATTCACGTATTACGGAATTCAGCAACACCGATTGGGCAATTTATTTAACATTTGCAAAAAGACAATCATCTGATTTTTATTGGGGCGCAAATGTAAAGGTAATTCAGCGCGACATTGCCGAATTCAGCGCAACAGGCATCGGCTTTGATATCGGAGCAGTTTACATGCCGATGGAAAATCTTTACCTCGGTGCAAATGTTCAGGACGTAACCACAACCCTGGTCGCCTGGAGTACCGGGAGAAATGAACTGATTTCACCAACAACAAAAATTGGAGCCACTTACGGAATTGAATTTTGGGGTGGCAGATTTTTACCCGCGCTCGATTTGGATATTAGGTTTGAGAACCGGCAATTTGCTTCAACTTTTAATGTCGGTCCTGTTAGTTTTGATGCAAAAGCAGGATTCGAATATACATATCAAAATTTATTCTCAATTCGTGCCGGATATACCGATGTTAAACAGTTTACGGTAGGAGCCGGAATAAAACTTCCAAAACTTAATATCGATTATTCTTTCGCACGATTTAATGAAACAGAACTAAGCAGACTCGATGATTCACATAGAATCAGTTTGATACTTACACTTGAAGAACTGAGATTTGAGCGGGATAAATAAACAACATATAATTTTATTTTCATTCCTTCTTGTTTAACTTTGGGAATCAATTAATCTCATTTGGTTTCCTAATGATAAAAAGAAATTTGCTCATCACTGTATTATCTTTAATCACTCTCTCATGCTCTTCAACTAGATACTCTTCAGAAAACCTCGCGAATATCCTTTCAAATAGTATTGCCAAATCAAATTTCTCAAATATTAGCGTCAACATTCCAAATAATTGGTATGAAGCTGAAGACAACGAAAATAAATTGGCGGAAATTTGGCTGATCAATAATGAGCTTAATGCCAGCTTATCATTTAATGCAGTAAATATCGTAAAGAATAATTTATCCGCTGATGAAAACCCGGACTTACAATCTGCAGCCGATTTATTGATGCTGATGAGGAAAGCCGGTCAAAATAATTTTAAGCTAATCAAAGAACCCGCCTCTAAAATTATCGGAAACAGGAATACAGTGGAATTCGAATATCTTAATAAGAAAGGCAATCCCGCCCGTACAATTGTTTTCCCGTTAAAATCAAAAATCTACGAATCAACCCTTGTTATTCTTAATAATTCTCAAAACATACCCGAAAGTATGATCCGATTACAGGATGCTGTTGTAATATCTGCAAAATAATTTTTTATTTATGCAGCAACATTTCTTAAATTCAATCATCTATTAGATTAAAGATGAGCAGAAGTGAGAAATCCTCAGACAGACATAATTGACTTTACTTTGATTTACAACAAGAACAAAGCTAGAATTTTCAACTTTGTGCTGCGAATGGTATCAGACCGTATGACGACTGAGGATATTGTTCAATCCGTTTTCTTGAAGCTTTATGAGAACATGAAAAATATTCAAAATAAAAACAGCATTGTGTATTGGCTTTTCACAACAGCGCGGAACGAAGTTTACACTTATTACCGGGGAAAAAAATCAAAAGTAGATCAATTTAATGTCAGCGATAGTAACGAGATTGATGTGATATCGAATGATGATCTTCAGTATGAAATTGAATTGAAGGAATTGAAAGAAATGATACTAAATGAACTGAATGAAATGCCGGTTGAACAGAAAGAAGTTTTTTTACTTAAAGAATACAGCGGGCTTCATTATGATGAGATCGCGGGAATTATGAACATTGATGTCAACCTGGTTAAGAGCCGTTTATATAAAGTGAGACAAAAATTAATAACAAGAATTTCGAAAAAAGTTAAAAAGTAATCTCGAGGGAATAATGGACACTGCAAAAACAGAATTAATTAATGAATATTTTGACGGAGAGCTTGATCGGGAAAGTGAGTCATTCTTATTTTCAACTCTTTCAAGAGATGAGGAAGCAAGAGAATATTTCAAAAAAGTGAGTCAGATAGAAAGTGCTGTAAGGGAAACCAAGGTTGAGTTTCCTCATGAACTTGAAGAAAGAATTTTCACATCAATAAAAAATGTTAAGCCAAAATTCACCGACAGACTATTAAACAGAAATTTCTTCCCGATGTTTTCGTATGCGGCAGCTTTAATTCTAATAATTGTTACCATATTCTTTTTTGTTCAAGCTAACTCTTACCAGCAGAAATTAAATCAAACCGCGGTTCAAGTTTCACAGCAGGAAAAATTAATTGAACTATTGTATAATAGTCTGCCTGCTGCGAACGTGAAAAATGAAAATAATGAAATAATAATAAAAGCAAACATCTGAGGTTATCATGAAAAAATTTATAATGATTTTATCAATTATCATTTTGTTTGTTAGCTGCGGAGATGAAAACAGCAGTGATAAAGTCATAAATATTAGCGATTACTACACTGCGGATAATGTTGAGATTGCAGCATCATTTATTGAATCTGAAGATGGGATATCATTTGCGGAAAAACTTAAACTCGCACTCGAAAATGTTGATGAATTAAAAGATTCTGATTTTAAGGCTAACCTGCTTATCAGTGAAACGGGTGAATTGGATAAGATAATAATTATTGAAAGCGGAAAAACTGATGAAGTAAACCGGCTTATCATTAATGAATTAGAAGACGAAAAATTCACACCGGCAAAAAGAAAGGGCATGAATGTCAAAAGTCAGCTACGGTGGAATTACCCCGGAAGCGAGTACCTTACCTCCGTAGAGAAACTGCCAGAACCAATCGGTGGAATAAATGAAATTGCAAAAAACGTAATTTACCCGGAAGAGGCAAAAAAAGCTGGAATTGAAGGAAAGGTTTTTTTGAATGTATTTATCAATGAAGAAGGGAATGTTGATAAACTAGTAATACTAAAAAGTTCTCACCCCGCACTCGATTCCGCTGCGATTGAAGCTGTGTCAAAAGTTAAGTTTACACCGGGTAAAAAGGATGGGATCCCGGTAAAAACTCAGATAGCAATTCCAATTAAATTCCAATTAAAATAAGGAGAAGCAATATGTTAAAACGTATCAAATCAATTCTTGCGGTTGTACTTTTAGTAATGATAGCTGCAAGCAATATATCATCGGCACAGGATGATCTGGATAAGCAGCCGTTTCCGGTTGGGGGAATTAAAGCAATTATGAAAAATGTAGTTTACCCGGAAAGCGCTGTTAAAGAGGGAATTGAAGGCAAGGTAATAGTGAAAGCTGTCGTTTCAGAAAAGGGAGAAGTAATTTCAACGGAAGTTATTAAGAGTGCAGGCAAAGCATTAGATGATGCAGCAGAAGCCGCAATTATGAAAACTAAATTTACTCCGGGCGAAAAGGATGGGAAAAAAGTAAAAGCCGAAGTGACTATCCCGGTAATGTTTAAGTTGAGTTAAAATCAGATTGTCATTTAACCGGGGGGATTAAATGATTTACGGTCAGCCCCAACAAAAAAGGAGTTCGAAGTGAACTCCTTTTTATTATCATCAAAAACTTACAATATCTTTATAAATTATAAATGCCATAAGCAGAAGTAAAACTACAAATCCGAAATTTTGAATTGCAATTTTAATTTTAATAGGAAGTTCTCTTCTCAAAATTCCTTCAACTAATATTATTACAAAGTGTCCGCCGTCTAGCACAGGGAATGGCAGAATGTTTATAATTGCCAGACTTAAACTTAAAGCCGCAAGAAAATACAAAAAAGAGGAAATCCCGCTATCGGCTGATCTGACGGCTATCTGAGCGATTTTTACAGGTCCGCCGAATGCGCTGCTGAATTCAATATTTCCGCGGATAACATTTTCCAACATACTAAATGTTACATATGTGTAGTTTGCAACATTCGCCAAACTGTTATAAAATGAATCGAAGAATCCATAAGTTTTATAGACAATCGGACCGACATACGTATCGTAATGATATACACCTATCTTACCTTCCATTCCCGGTGAAACTGATGTTTTTACAGTATCCTCACCGCGTAATACAACAACGTTTAATTTATTTTCCGGGTTTGCCGAAACAATTCTTGCAACATCATGTACATTATTAACCTTCTCATTTTCAATCGATATAAACATGTCTCCTGATTGAATGCCTGCCTCTTCCGCCGGTGAATTCTTCATAACCTCGCTAACAAATGGACGCGTATTACCGAACGGCAGAAAGAAAGTTTGCTGAGATGCTTTCGGTATAACAGTACCATCTACCATCAATTGAATAATTTCATTATTTCTTTTAACTGTAACCGGGAAAGTAGTTCCGAGATTTTGATTTAGAAAAATATTTACAACATCATCCCAATTGTTAATCTCCTTATCATTGATTGAAATAACTTTATCCCCTGTTTCAAATCCCATCTCCGCCGCAACAGAAGTTTGCTCGATATATCCAATTTCCGTTGTATCGATTATCTGTTTCCCTTGGAAATAATTCATCCCCCAGAAAATTAAAACAGTAAGTGTGAGATTCATCATTACGCCTGCGGTAATAACGAAGAGTTTTTTATAGGTAGGCTTTGCCCTGAACTCGTATGGTTTTGGTTCCGAGTTTGCAAATTCCGTATCGAAACTTTCATCAACCATTCCTGCAATTTTAACATAACCGCCGAGCGGCAGTAAACATAATCTATAATCAGTATGCCCTTGTGTATCGAAATCTTTTGGGAGATCGCCCATTGTAAAACCGTTGATCTTGTTATAACCAAAAAGTCTTTTTCCAAAACCAATGGCAAATACATCGGCACGCATCCCTGATAATTTTGCAGCCGCGAAATGCCCGAATTCATGCACAAAAACTAAAATACCAATAGTGATTATAAAATAAATTATATAATCCATATTCCCCTTCTAAATCAATTCAAAATATTTTGTACTAATAATCTTGTTTGACGATCAGTTTCAAAAATTGTTTCCAAATCCGGATCGGAAACATGTTCGGCTTTATTAAGAGCTTCTTCTATCAAATCCGGGATTCTATCAAAACTGATTTTTCTTTCCAAAAAATTATTTACCGCAATTTCATTTGCTGCATTTAAGGCACACGCTGCGTTACCGCCCAAATCAAGAGCATCGTATGCAAGTTGAAGGCATCTAAATTTATTTAAATCGGGCTGTTGAAAACTGAGATTTTGAATTTCATGCAGCTTCGTTTCAACAAAATTGCTGTCAAATCTATGTGGATATGATAACGCGTATTGAATGGGGAGTTTCATATCCGGCAGACTTAATTGCGCTTTAATTGATCCGTCAATAAATTCAACAAATGAATGAATTATCGATTGAGGATGCACTATTACATCAATCTTCTCGGGAGGCAGATTAAAAAGCCAGTGAGCTTCAATCACTTCCAATCCTTTGTTCATCATAGTTGCTGAATCAATTGTAATTTTGTTACCCATTTTCCAATTCGGATGAGCCAGCGCCTGCTCAACCGTGATTTTATTAAATTCATCTAAACTTTTACTTAAAAAAGGTCCGCCGGAAGCAGTTAAAATCAATTTAAGAATTTCATCATTCTTTTCACCAACTAAACATTGAAAGATAGCACTGTGTTCACTATCAACAGGTATAATTTCTGCATCATGCTTTTTCATCAACTGTTCAATTATTTGTCCGGCAGCAACTAAAGTTTCTTTATTAGCAAGAGCAATTCTTTTATTTCTCTTAATTCCTTCTATTGTTGGAGAAAGTCCTGCAAATCCAACCAACGACGACAACAAAATATCATAATCGAGATTTTTAGTAATCTCGATTAATCCTTCATCTCCCGTCAGAACTTCACATCTATTCCCCATTTTTTTTTTAAGATCACGAGCCTTTCGAGAATCTCTAACTACTACCATTTTCGGATGATACTTTTCAATCTGCTTTTCCAGCAAGGTTATATTGTTGTTAACCGTTAATCCGACTACCTCAAATTCACCCGGGAACTCATCAATTACCTGCAGCGTATTAACGCCTATAGAGCCTGTCGATCCTAAAACACATATTTTTTTCATGATAGTAAAATAAATTCCGTTTTACAATATTGGACGAACTATTTGGTTTTACAACAATAAGTTAGTTTGCCAGCCAGTGTGTTGAATCAAGAACATTAAATATACGAAAGAAATTCGATAACTGTCTTAAAAGTGGGTTAAGTCTAAAGAATTAAGCAAAATCTTTAAATAATTCCTCGAGGTGGGCGATATCGTCTTCATCAATTGTAAACGTAACCGAATCGGCAAAGTTATTGAGAACAACAACCGCATTAATACTTGCGTCTTGAGCTTCAAGGTCGGCAATTTTTTCACAAACATTCTGATTGAGTTTATGAATATCCTCATATATTTTTACAAGTCCTTTCATACTCCAATCAGGTTCATCACCTTTCTTCAGTTTGATAAATTGTTTGATAAGATAAAAAGCGAACGCTCTGAATTCCGTTTCCTCAATAGAAGCAAACGGAAGATGAAATCTTATCAGCGGTTTTAATTTTCCCATGACGGGGCAGCCGCTGGTTACCATTAATACTCCAATCAAACTGCTTACACCTGATTGAATAGATGTATATTTTTTATACGTTCTCTCTTCAGCAACAACTTCAATATTCACTTTTTCATATGAAGGTGTATCACTAAAAAAATTAATAATATCTTTCAGGTTAACCGCAACAGGACAGTACTTAAATTCATCAGAATTCAACGGGCAATGTGAACATTTGAAATTATCCAGCTTAGTCCATTCAGGAGGTGTAGAATCATCGCTTCGTAATAAAGAAAGGGTTTTGGGTTCGATATGAACATCAAACACCTTTTCGCTTTTGTCATCGAAGACAAATTTAAATGTGAAATCAAGTGTATTACTATTTGTAGTATCGTTCATAAACTTAGAAATTTATCAATGATGCAGTTTGGAATTAAATTTAATAAAACTTTCTTAGAAAAGATAAAGAATATTTTTAATGCTGAAAACTACAATAAATTTCGGACACTTGGTGTTATCTATATCATACACTCCGTTATTTTAAAATCGACATTTACCGGTGGAATATTTTATTAATTGATTCATTAAAACCGTCGATCAATAAATCAAAGACCTGATCAACAGTAAGAATTTCGGTAATTACTCCCGATCCTTGTCCGGCTTCCATCATACCTTCATTTTCATCACCTTCAAAAATTCCCAGCCGTTCACGTTTTTCTCCGAGCAATTCAGTCAGTATTGTTTCATCTGCACCATTAGCCTCGGCGGTTTGAACTCTTCTGCTGAATTCATTCTTCAGCATTCTAGCCATTCCGATTTTTTTCAATACTAAGGTTGTATCACGGTCGCCGGCATTACAAACACGGTTCTTATAATTAATATGTGCCGAAGATTCTTCAGTTACCGCGAAACGTGTTCCGATCTGAACTCCTTCGGCTCCAAGTGCGAGTGCTGCAGCAATTCCTCTTCCATCTGCAATTCCTCCCGCGGCAATAACGGGAATGTGAACTGCATCAACAACTTGAGGAACAAGAGTGAATGTTGTTAACTCATCAATACCATTATGTCCGCCCGCTTCAACTCCCTCGGCAACAACTGCATCACATCCAACAGACTCAGCTTTTAATGCATGTTTAATTGAAGGGACAACATGAACAACGGTGATATTATGTGATTTGAATTTTTCAATAAATTTGGCAGGATTACCAGCCGACGAAAAAACAATTTTAATATTATTATCGATTATAACATTCGCCAAATCTTCGGCATCTTTTCTTAACAACGGCAGGTTTATTCCAAACGGTTGATTTGTTGCAGCTTCACATTTTCTGATGTGCTCATGGAGCAGGTCCGGTTTCATTGAACCGGCGCCGATTAAACCGAGTCCGCCTTTATTAGAAACAGCCGATGCTAATTTCCACCCGGAAACCCAAACCATACCGGCTTGTATTACCGGGTATTTGATTCCGAACAGTTCGGTAACTCTGTTTTTAATGTTCATTGTTCGATCGCTCTAAATCATTATTTTTTTTGAAGATACATTAATTTGATAATAGAAAAGGTTTTCTGTAATTTAGCAATTTATATTGAAAAAATAAGGCAAATTTATGCGAGCAGTTATTCCTGTTGCTGGGTTCGGAACAAGACTCAAACCTCATACATATTCATTACCAAAAGTATTGTTGAACGTTGGCGGCAAAGCAATTCTCGGACATATTCTAGACAAACTTTTAGACGACGGAATCCACAAAGCTACCTTTGTTGTTGGGTATCTGGGTGATATGATTCAAAAATATGTTCAGGATAATTACCCTTCAATTAAATCCGATTTCGTAGTTCAGGAAGAAATGCTCGGACTTGGTCATGCAATATATACTGCAGTTCCTACTTTTGATGACGATGAAATTTTTATAATTCTCGGTGACACTGTTTTTGATGTTGATATTAAAAGTGTACTCGAAGTTAAAAAGACAGCTCTTGGAGTTAAGGAAGTTGCAGATCCAAGTCGGTTCGGTGTAGCAGTAATGAAAGACGGAGCGATTGAAAGGTTAGTAGAGAAACCGAAAGAACCGATATCGAAACTTGCTCTAGTCGGTTTGTATTATATCAGGAATCAAAAGCTACTTGTTGAAAGTCTTAATGAACTTATAGAAAAAGATATCCGAACAAAAGGCGAGCTTCAACTTACCGATGCATTGCAGATAATGATTGATAAAGGTGAAAAGGTTACAACCTTCCCGGTTGAAGGCTGGTACGATTGTGGTAAGCCCGAGACTCTTCTTTCAACTAATAGATATTTACTTGATAAAAACGGAACTAACAGAAAAGTTGAAAACGTTGTAATTAATCACCCTGTTTTTATTGCTGAAACTGCGACGGTAAAAAATTCTGTTCTCGGTCCGTATGCTACAATCTCTGATGATTGTGTTATCGAGGATTCAATCGTAAAAAACTCTATAATAAGCTCAGGCGCGAAAGTTTATAAATCAATGCTGAGCGATTCAATAATCGGCAGCAATGCGGTAATAAAGGGCAACTATAAAAAATTAAATGCGGGCGACTCGTCCGAAATTGAATTTTATTAATTAATAATATACTGGAGAATAAATGTCATACTTATTCACTTCAGAATCTGTTTCCGAAGGTCATCCCGATAAAGTCTGTGATGCAATATCAGACGGTGTTTTGGATGCAATTTTCGCGGAAGATCCAAACGCCAGGGTCGCTTGCGAGACTTTTGTAACGACCGGTTTAGTTGTCGTCGGCGGTGAAGTTACAACTAACTCATACATCGATGTTGAAACTATTGTACGCGATACTATTCGCAAAATTGGTTATACGAAAGCGGAATATAAATTTGATTCCGAATCATGCGGCGTGCTGAACGCAATACATTCACAATCATCCGATATTGCAATGGGCGTTGATACCGGCGGGGCAGGAGATCAGGGAATCATGTTTGGTTATGCTTGCGATCAAACTCCCGAATACATGCCGATGCCGATTATGTACGCACACAAACTCGTTAAGAAGCTGGCTGATATCAGGAAAAAGAAAAACAGCAGCATGCCTTACTTAAGACCTGATTCCAAATCACAGGTTACTATTGAATATGACGAAAATCATAAACCTCTAAGAGTTGATGCAGTTGTGATATCAACCCAACACGATGCAAAAGTAAAACAATCAAAGATCAAGAAAGACGTAATTGAACAAGTAATTAAAAAAGTTATCCCGGCAAAATATTTGGATAAGAATACAAAATATTTTGTGAATCCTACCGGTAGATTTGAGATCGGCGGACCGCATGGAGACAGTGGTTTAACCGGACGAAAAATTATTGTTGACACCTACGGCGGATGGGCTCCCCACGGAGGCGGGGCGTTCTCGGGCAAAGATCCTTCCAAAGTTGACCGAAGTGCAACTTATGCTGCCCGGCATATTGCAAAAAATGTCGTCGCAGCTAAGCTTGCAAAAGAATGCCTTGTTCAAGTAAGTTATGCTATTGGCGTTAAAGATCCGGTTTCAATTTATGTAGATACAAAAGGAACCGGTGTTATTCCTGATGCAGAAATTTCCAAAATGATTGAAAAGGAAGTTGACCTTACACCAAACGGCATTATCAAACGGTTAAAATTACGCCAGCCGATTTTCCAAAAAACTTCTTCTTACGGTCACTTCGGTAGAAAAGAAAAAGAATTTACTTGGGAGCAATTGGATTTAGTTGATACATTTAAAAAATATATAAGATAAAAAGGAGTTAGTAAAAATAATGGATTATAAAAAAGGGAAATACAAAGTTCGTGATATTAAACTTGCTGATGATGGTAGAAAAAGAATTGAGTGGGCTGAGTCTAGAATGCCGGTGATGATGGCTTTGCGTGAAAAGTATTCCAAGACCAAACCTTTGAAAGGTTTTAAAATTGCCGGCTGCCTTCATGTAACAAAGGAAACTGCTGTGCTTGTTGAAACTTTAAGATCTGCCGGTGCACAAATAAGCTGGAGCGGTTGTAATCCTCTTTCAACACAGGATGATATTGCCGCTGCGTTGGCAAAGAACGGAACTGAAATTTATGCATGGCATGGTCAGAATGTTAAAGAGTTTTATTGGTCGATAGACAGAACTCTTGATATGAAACCTAACCTAACATTGGATGACGGCGCTGATTTAATTTTTACCGTACACAACAAGCACAGAAAATTAGCAGAAAATATTATCGGCGGAACGGAAGAAACAACAACCGGCGTTCACAGGCTTCGTGCAATGGCGGCTGATAAAAAATTACTCTATCCTGTTGTTGCAGTTAACGACGCTGAAACAAAATGGGATTTCGATAACGTTTACGGTACCGGGCAATCTTCAATTGACGGTATTTTGAGAGCTACTTCAGTTCTGCTCGCAGGTAAGAATTTTGTAGTTGCTGGTTTCGGTCATTGCGGACGCGGAGTTGCAATGAGGGCTGCCGGTATGGGCGCTAATGTAATTGTAACCGAAGTAAAACCTACCGCCGCTCTAAAAGCTACTCTTGAAGGTTTCACGGTTATGCCGATGGATCAAGCCGCAAAGATTGGAGATATTTTTATAACAGCTACCGGCGTAAAAGATATTATCATCAAAAAACATTTTGACAAAATGAGAGACGGTGCGATTATCTGTAATACCGGTCATTATGACTGTGAGATAAATATTGAAGATCTTGAAAAATTGAAAAAATCAAAACGTACCGTTAGAGCAAACAACGAAGAATATACAATGAAAGACGGGAGAAGAGTTTACTTGTTGGCTCAGGGCAGACTCGTAAATCTTGCCGCCGCCGAAGGTCATCCTTCCGAAGTAATGGATATGTCTTTTGCAAATCAATTTATGTCGCAAATAAGACTTGCACAATACGATAAAGAAGGTATCCGTTTGGATCCTGAAGTAATTGACATTCCTTTTGAACAAGATCAGGAAATTGCCGGAATCAAATTGAAAACTATGGGTTATAAAATCGACAGGCTGACAAAAGAACAAAAAGTATACATGGATGATTACAGCGCCGGAACATAATTCCGGTTGACTGATAAAATTAAAGCCCGGTTTCTATTTTAGATGCCGGGTTTTTTTATTTAATGTCATTTGAATCATTCATAGACATTGATTGTCGTAAATATTGTTCAAAGTCATTTAACCCAGATTTTCCATTGGAAAATCTGCCCTTCGGGCCGACAATTTGTAAGTTGAGAAGTATCAAATACTTAGCCATATAGAAATTTTGGAATTCGTTATTTGAATAAAATATTTTTCTTACAAATTGTCGGGGTTAATCCCGCAACATAAAATGTTTTAATAAAACATTTTATGAGCAGCCAACGGCAAAAAATTTATTTCCAATGAATTTTTTGGGTTTAATTGTTCTTGGAAATGGATTTTTGTTATTGGTGGTTATTCGCAGTTATTTTAGGGCGATTTGGTTATTCCTTGGAGTTTCTATTGTTATTCGGTAGAGATTCTGTGGTTGCTCACTTTTAAATTATCAATTCTAATGAACCGCTTACAGATTAGTATCCGATAAAATACATCGGGATGTCGCAAAAAACACTCCGGATGATGGATGACGGATAATCTTATGACCTATCATTGCTCAGCGTTCTTTGCGCCGTTGCGAGAAAGATGTTTTGATTGGACTTTCGAATTTGCGAATTTGTAATTTTACGAATTTGCGGATTTACGAACCTGCCTGCCGCAGGCAGGTCATCGGATTTGCGGATTGACGCATTCGAAACTTTTGGATTGGTGGATAGTTGGATTGGTGGATGGTTGGATTTGTGGATTGAAGGTTGTTAGATTTTTTTGCTTTTTGTCCTTTACCTTTCACTCTTAACCGTTTACCCTCTATGCGCTTTGCCCTATGCTCTATCATATCTTTTCTTCTTAATAACACAATAACCCAATAACTTAATAACTATGCTTGGATTTGCGGATTTACGAACCTGCCTGCCGCAGGCAGGTTATCGGATTAACGGATTGACGCATTCGAAACTTTTGGGTTGGTGGATTTTGGATTGATGGATGGTTGGATTTGTGGAGTGAAGGTTGTTAGATATTTTTGCTTTTTGTCCTTTACCTTTCACCCTTAACCGTTTACCCTCTATGCTCTCTTCCCTATGCTCTATCATATCTTTTCTTCTTAATAACACAATAACCCAATAACTTAATAACTATGCTTGGATTTGCGGATTCTGAAGAAAACAGATTAAGATTATGAGTATGATTAAGAAATCAATCTTGCTCTTAATCTTATTCTTAATCCCAAAATAACTGAATTACTTACATCCAGATTCATACCCACTGCTTTACTACCGTGTTTTTAATAGTCAATCGTCAGTTTTAATTGCCGTAGCTTTAGCGTAGGTGATAGTCAATATTCAATCCAGCCCGATCTTAATACCATAATAACTGACCAACATAATTACCCATAAACAGAAAACCGATAACCCTATACTGATCAACGATAACTGAAAACTAGATCAATAAAGATCCTTCACAAACGTCTGCTCCTCCATAGGTGGTCTTACATAACCAACATCCGATTGTCTCTCGGGCAGCTCAATTTTTTCGTGCTTGGTTTCTTTATAAGGAATCATTTCCAACAAATGTCTAATTGTATTCAGCCTGGCTTTCTTCTTATCATCAGCTTCAACAACACACCACGGACATTGTTTTGTATCGGTATAGGCGAACATTTCGTCCTTTGCTTTCGAGTAATCAACCCAACGAGCGCGGGATTGCAGATCCATTGGACTCAGTTTCCAGTTTTTGGTCGGATCTTTTATTCTTGCCTGGAATCTTCTCTCCTGTTCTTCATCACTTACTGAAAACCAATATTTTAAAAGTATTATTCCCGAACGTATCAGCATGCGCTCGTACATCGGGCATGATCTTAAAAATTCCTGGTATTCTTCTTCCGTGCAGAAACCCATTACACGTTCAACTCCAGCACGGTTGTACCAGCTTCTATCGAACAGAACCATTTCACCGGCAGCAGGTAGATGCGGAACATATCTTTGAAAATACCATTGTGTTTTTTCTCTTTCGGTTGGTGTACCTAATGCAACTACCCGGCACACACGAGGATTGAGCGATTGTGTAATCCGCTTAATTACACCGCCCTTACCGGCTGCATCTCGTCCCTCGAAAATAATTACAACTTTCAATCCCTTGTGCTTTATCCACTCCTGCAATTTTACAAGTTCAATCTGAAGCCTTGCCAATTCTTCTTCATAAAACTTACCCTTTAATTTTCCCTTTTTATTGTAGTGGGACTTTTCTTTGTTCTCTTTTACTTTCTTTTCTTTCTCTTTTGAGTTTTGTTCTTCGACCTTTTCACTCTTTGCCGATTTGTCATTCTCTTTGTGATTTTTCTTTTTGTGTGACATATTAGCTCCTAATATTTTGAAGGGAGTTAAACCAAGAAGTGTAATTATTGAATTGAATTTTCATAACAAACCCACATCGCCTGTCAATTGTTGTTGAAACTAATAAATATTTTTGAAAACCTCAAAAGAAATCAGCACAGCTTAAAAATTTTGGAATTTTTCTTCGCCCCTTATATGTACAATCTCACCGAAGTAAACCCGGTGATAATCTTTGATGGGATAATTTTTATCAATCCAGCTTTTCAAAAAATTCTCAGGTTTGAAGTCATCCCAATAAATTTTTATGCACTCAATTGAAAGTTCCGCTTCATAAAAAGTGGGAGCACTTACAATTTGTGATTTTATAGGAGATAAACCGGCTTCCCTAATCTTATCAACATCCCTTCCGGATTTTGTTCCGAGTAACTTTAAAGCTGATTTATATTTTTCCGGGAATGCCGTTAATGTAAATGAGTCATTTTTTTCAGTGAATTCAAACGTATAGCGCGTGGGTCTAACAACCACCTGCACAAAGGGTTTATTCCACATTGTACCGATACTTCCCCATGCAACGGTCATTGTATTAAATTTTTCGTTAATATCTCCGGAAGTAAGAAGCATCCATTCATTGTTCCACAAGTAATGCGGTCTTACAACAAATTTTTCAACATCAATCTTTTTCATTACAATTCCCGTGTTATAATTTTTTTAAATACTCTTTATTCTTTTTTGTCAACCCGGCTACTACCATATTGTATGAATGATCAATTAATTCCATTATGAATTTGTCATTCAGTGTTCCCTCCATATCGACCGTATTCCAATGAGTTTTATTCATGTGAAATCCAGGTTGAACCTCTTCGTATTTCTCCCGCAACTCAACGGCTCGCTCAGGATCACATTTTAGATTGATGGTAAAAGGGGGAGTTAAACTTGTAAGACAAAATATTTTGTTCATTACTTTAAAAACGAGAGTGTCTTCATCGAATGGAAAATCTTCGCTTACACCTTTTTTCCGGAGACAATAATTTCTTAATTCTTCAATATCCAAGTTACCTACCGACTTTTTGTTATTTATTCTACAAAAAAATACATTAATTTTCTGAAACTATTCTCTTATCTTATTGTATTATTTAGAAATATCAAAATAGGACAGGTTCTCTAATGAAAAACTTCTTTATTGTAATTTTTGTATTGCTCTCTTTTGTTCAATGTAAAGCTCAAACACCCGAAGAACTGGCGGCTCAAAACAAAGAGATTGATTCTACAAAAGTAATTCTTCCTGATGAACAGCATGTGAAGATTAATCAAATTATCACAAGGTTATTATCCCGTTACCATTACCGTCGCGCAGAGTTGAATGATTCTCTTTCCCAAGAAATTTATGATCAGTACATCAACGTACTTGATAACAATAAACTTTACTTTCTTAAAAAAGATGTTGAATCGTTCGAAAAATATAGAAATGAGTTCGACACATATTTACTGACAGGTGAACTAGAGCCTGCCTATGATATTTTTAATGTTTTCAAAACTAGATTGAATGAAAGAATAAAATATGTTGACAACCAGCTGAAATCTGAATTTGATTTTACTTTAGCTGAAACCTACACACCGGATAGAGATGAAGCCGAATGGGCGAAGTCTATTGAAGAGCTGAATGAAATTTGGAGGAAAAGAGTAAAGAATGATGCACTAAATCTCAAACTTGCAGGCAAGGAGTGGGACAAAATTGTTGAAACTCTCGAGAACCGGTATCACAGGTTTCATAAGGTGATTTTACAGTACAATACTGAAGATGTTTTCCAAATATATATGAATGCATTCGGTTATGTGGTAGATCCGCACACGAGTTACTTCTCACCTATTACATCGGAAAATTTCCAGATTGATATGAGTCTGTCTCTGGAAGGAATCGGCGCACAACTTACATCCGATAATGATTATACAAAGGTAGCGCAAATAATCGCTGGAGGACCTGCGGAAAAAAGCGAACAGCTTTTTGAGGATGATCGAATTGTCGGAGTAGGTCAGGGTGATGACGGTGAATTAATTGATGTAATCGGCTGGCGTTTGGATGATGTTGTACAATTGATTAGAGGTAAAAAAGGAACAACCGTCCGGCTGTCTGTACTAAGACCTGAAATGACACCTGATATGCAGCCTGATTTAATTAAGATTGTACGCGATAAAGTTAAGCTTGAGGAGCGGGCAGCCAAAAGTGATATTCTTGATATTGAACAGGATGAATATAATTTTAAATTGGGCTTAATAGATCTGCCTTCATTTTACATTGATTTTGATGCACAGCGTAAGGGAGAAACCGATTATAAAAGTACGACTCGTGATGTTAAAAAATTAATCTCGGATTTGAAGAAAGAAAATATTGACGGACTTATAATTGATCTTCGTAATAACGGGGGCGGTTCGCTTCAGGAAGCAATTGATTTAACAGGTCTGTTTATCGAAACCGGTCCGGTTGTTCAGGTGAGAAATACTGATGGGTCGATTGAAGTCGGAGAAGATTCAAATCCATCCGTTGTTTATGATGGTCCATTAGCCGTGATTGTTAACCGATACAGCGCTTCGGCATCGGAAATTTTCTCCGGTGCAATACAAGATTACGGAAGAGGGATTGTTATCGGAGAGCAAACTTTCGGCAAGGGAACGGTTCAGAATTTAATTAATCTAAAGAGGCTGGTACCATCAACAAAGAATAAACTTGGCGAACTGAAACTTACCGTTGCAAAGTATTACAGGATAAACGGCAGCAGCACGCAGCACAAAGGAGTCGTTCCGGATATCACATTCCCGACTGTTTTGGGCTCACATGAATACGGAGAAAGTTCACGTACAAGTGCACTGCCATGGGATACTATCCGGTCATCAAATTTTAAAAGGATTTCAGACATTGACGAGTTCATTCCCGAACTCCTCAAAAGACATAACGAAAGAATGAAAAAAAGTATTGAATACGAATTCCGGCTGGAGGATATCGAAGAGTATAAAGAAGCAAGAAATAGAAAAGAATTTTCCCTGAATGAAGATATTAGAAAAACCGAACGTGATGAGCGTGAAAAAAGAAAAGAAGCGCGCGATGAAGAAAGACAGAAATTAGCTGAGCTTAAGTTGAAAGAAAAAGGCGAAGTTGGAACGACCGAATCAAAAATTGATGATTTTGAGCTGGAAGAAAGCGCTCGTATCCTGGCTGATTTAATTCTGCAAGGCTACAGTTAATTAAATAGATGACAAAAACCAACGCTGTTAGAATTTTAGAATCGGTAAAAATACCTCATAGAGTAATTGAATATAATTACAATTACAATGAGATAGATGCAGTCTCTGTCGCACATAAAATCAACGCCGCTCCCGAGGTTGTTTTTAAAAGTCTGGTAGCCCAAAACAGCAATCACCAAATCTTTGTTTTTTGCATACCGGGAAATTTTGAATTAAATCTAAAGAAAGCTGCAGCGGTAAGTGAAAGTAAAAAGATTGAATTGGTCAAAGTAAATGACATATTCAATTTAACCGGCTACATTAGAGGCGGCTGCTCACCAATTGGAATGAAAAAGGAGTATCCGACATTCATTGATGAAACTGCGCAGCTTTTTGATAAAATATTTGTTAGTGCTGGATTGAAAGGAGTTCAAATTGAAATTTCTCCTATTGATTTAGTTGAATTGATATCCGGTGAATTTGCGGACTTAATTTAAATCTATCGCCTGATAATCATTGCAACCGGCAAGGCATTAGCTTTATCAATTAATCCCAATAAAAAAAATTTTCAGAAACAATTTCAATTGATGAATAATTTGATTAAATTTTGAGGCTAAAAAGTAGGAGTAAATCAAAATGGCAAAACAACAATCATTTGCTGATAAATCTAAATCGAAATCAAAATCAGCCTTAGTAAATGTTAAATTTATTAAGACTGTTAAATCGAAATCCGGGAGCTACAAATTCCTTGAAAAATTCGTAAAAGTGGATGATATTAGCAAAGTTACGGAATTAAAATAAAGCGGTATTTGCCGCTTTTTTTATCTCGTTTCCTTTAAGATATCTTCTACAAAGTTTTACTCCGATAATGCTTGCTTCTTTCAAAAAAAATTGTATTTTTTAGTTACCTGGTCATGATAGAGGATTTTTCCTCTTCTCCTTTTCAATCATCAAAATATTAGAAACTATACTTATCTGGGATAAGTTAAATCAGGTATGAAATCGTTAATATGGAGGAAAGCGTACTATGATCGAAAGAAAAAAAATGAAGTTATATGGTGTACGCCATCTGGACAAATTACCCGAATTAAACAAACTATCAGAAGAGGATAGATTTGCAACTAAAGTTGTTGCAACAGTATTACCTTTTAGGACAAATAATTACGTTGTTGAAGAACTGATAGACTGGGATAATGTACCGAATGATCCGATGTTTCAACTTACTTTTACACAAAAAGGAATGTTGAAAAAGGAACATTTTAATAAGATGGCAGATGCAATAAGACGAGATGCTTCATCAACCGAAATCAAATCTATTGCTAACGAAATCCGTTACGAATTGAATCCTCATCCCGCGGGTCAAATGACCGCAAACATACCGTTTGATGATGATGAAATGATTCCTGGAGTTCAGCACAAATATCGCGAAACCGCTCTCATATTTCCATCCGCAGGACAAACTTGCCACGCATACTGTACCTTTTGTTTCAGATGGGCTCAGTTTGTTGGTTTAAACGACTTAAAATTTGCAACCGATGAATCAAACCGTTTTCAGGGTTATCTTAAAAAACATCGCGAAATTACTGATGTTTTATTTACTGGCGGTGATCCGATGGTTATGACTCTTGATAAACTAAAAGTATACATCGAACCATTGCTGCAGCCTGAGTTTGATCATATCAGGAACATCAGGATCGGGACAAAATCAATTGCTTATTGGCCTTACAAATATGTCACCGATAAAGATGCCGATGGCGTACTTCAGTTATTCGAAAAAGTTATAAAAGCCGGCAAGCACTTGGCAATAATGAGTCATTATAATCATTGGGTTGAATTGAGTACCGATGTTTCCAAAGAAGCTGTAAGAAGAATTAGAAACACCGGCGCTGAGATCAGAACTCAATCACCTTTGATTAAACATATTAATAATGATTCAGCCATTTGGGAAAAGATGTGGAAAGAGCAGGTGAAACAGGGCATGATTCCTTATTATATGTTCATCGAAAGAAATACGGGAGCCAAAGAATATTTTGAAGTTCCGCTAGGTGAAGCATTTCAGATTTTTAGAGATGCTTACAAGAAACTTTCCGGTTTGCATAGAACTGTTAGAGGTCCGTCAATGTCGGCAACACCCGGTAAAGTTGCAATTGAAGGCGTTACCACAATTAACGGTGAAAAAGTGTATATGCTCAACTTTATACAGGGCAGAAATGCCGACTGGGTTAAGCGCCCCTTCTTTGCAAAGTATGATAAGAATGCAACTTGGTTAACGGATTTGAAACCTGCATTCGGTAAGGACAAATTTTTCTACACCGATGAATTAGAAACAATTCTCGAAGAAAGACGCCTTAAAGTAGAGAAGATAATGAATCTAGCAGGTTAGAGTTTTAAAGTAGTATTATAAAACTTGAACCATAATGTAGCGGTTTTTTAGATTTCAACTTGACAATTTGAGCGAGCAGCCCGGTTTTAACGGGATAAACCTGCCCGCTCAATAAATTTAAGTTGTACAATCGTAGAGTAGGACAAGGGCGCATTGATTTTACATCCATGTTTCCCTTGGCAATCATTTCATCAATACAAATTTCTTACTAGCCGAAAACTTACCTGCCGTAATTCGATAAATATAAACACCACTTGAAAGTTCGCCCGCGTCAAACTGAAGTTCATATTTTCCCGGACTCACATATTCATCTATCAAAGTTTTGATTCTTCTTCCCAGAATATCAAATACTGTTATGTTTACTTTGCCGGCTTCCGGATTGTGATACGAAATGTTTGTAACAGGATTAAACGGGTTGGGATAGTTTTGACTCAACAAATAAGAAGACGGCACATCATTAATTTCATCTACTGTTGTTGAAATCTTTCCGTACTTAATTATTGTACCATTATTCCCCACTGCCCAGGCATTTTTCGAATTTAAAAAATCGGCGGCAAGTAAATCTTCCGTTACCGGGGAATCTACAGTCATCCATCCGGCTCCCAAACTATAACATTTCCTTATCTCACCTTCGCTTCCAACAAGCCAGCCGATTTCATATTCATCAAAACAGAGTTTATATATATTATGAGGATCTTCTCCTTATCGAGTGGGTAAAAAATAAGCAAAAAATTGGCAATAGTTAATAAATAAAGAGTGAAAGGCATTATATTGTGACAAAAAATAGTTTTGATATGTAATGAAAAAAATTGAAAACTTACCGACTCATACAAATTTCCAGGCTACTTACCATACCAAAAAGTTAAAGGGATTTTTGGAGATCAAAAATCACTAATAATTACAATGAAGCGAGTCCAAAAAAATACAATATGCCCAAAATGTTTTCAAGCATCTAAAAGTTATTATGACAAAAAAATTAGACGAGTTCGGGATTTATCCTGCGGAGATAAACGGGAATACATTGAATTGGAAATACATCGAATCAAATGCCGGAACTGTAAAAGTGTGACACAGGAACGTTTAGACTTTCTTGCAGATAATCCGTTCTATACAAAACGATTTGCCTGGTATGTAGGGAGAAGATGCCGCAGTTCAACGATATTTGATAATTGGAAATCTCGCTCTTACGAATGAACGGAGGAAAGTTAAAAGAAATACTACCGGAATCTTTTATTTTTTCTGGAGCTACTGGCTACCTCAAAAAAAATCCCGGAAAAAATTTTACCGGGATTATATTAGAAAATTATTTCTTCTCAGTCTGCTTTGCAACGGTATTAATTGCAGCAGCTATTTTCTCTTGATCTCCAAGGTAATAATGTTTAATAGGTTTTAAGTTTTCATCTAACTCATAAACCAAAGGAACACCGGTAGGAATATTTAAGCCGACAATTTCTTCTTCGCTTATTTCATCCAAATATTTTACTAGTGCACGCAGACTGTTCCCGTGAGCTGCAATAATTACTTTCTTACCGCTCTTAATAGTCGGCGCAATTGTATCGTGCCAGTAAGGTAAGAATCTATCAACAGTCAGCTTTAAACTTTCTGTTAAAGGAATATCTTCCTTTGCAAGATCTGCATAACGCGGATCCTTACCTGGATACCGGTCATCATCTTCGGTTAATGCAGGCGGCGGTGTGTCGTAACTTCTTCTCCATTCCAAAACCTGATCTTTGCCGTACTTTTCTGCCGTCTCGGCTTTGTTCAATCCTTGCAGCGCACCGTAATGCCTTTCATTTAACCGCCAGGATTTTACAACTGGAATCCACATCAAATCCAATTCATACAAGGCGATATCAAGAGTACGAATTGCTCTTTTTAATACTGAAGTAAAAGCGATATCAAAAGTAAATCCGCCTTCGTGCAACTGTTTTCCGCCTTCATGTGCTTCTGCAATTCCTTTTTCAGAGAGATCAACATCTGTCCAGCCTGTGAACAAATTTTCTTTGTTCCAGACACTTTCACCGTGTCTCAACAATACTACTTTGTACATAATTATAAACCTCTATCTTTATTTTCGATAAAATTTGTTTTTAGCCATTCCAATTCATTAAGAATTACAAACTGTTTCAACATCTTCAACAGTTTTAGGAATAGGTTTATCTCCCAATACTTTGTATCCGTCCGAAGTAACCAATACATCATCTTCAATTCTAATTCCACCAAAACTTTTGTATTCTTCAATTTTTTCATAATTCAAAAAGTCGGCATGCTTATTTTCATTTTTCCACATATCAATCAATTGAGGAATAAAATAAATCCCCGGTTCAACAGTGAAAACAAAACCGGTTTGTAATTCTCTGCCCAATCTTAAATATGCGAGTCCGAATTGATCACTGCGTTTTGTTTCTTCATCATAACCGACATACTTTTCGCCAAGACCTTCCATATCATGAACATCGAGTCCCATCATGTGTCCCAATCCATGAGGCATAAAAAGCGCATGTGCGCCTGCATCAACTGCAGCATCAACATCACCTTTCATTAGACCGAGATTTTTCAATCCTTCTGCAATTACCTTACATGAATGCAGATGAATTTCTTTAAATTTCTTGCCGGGTTTCACTAAATCAATAGCCTGCATTTGAGAATCAAGAACAACCTGGTAAACGTCTTTTTGTTTATCGCTGAATTTACCGTTAACGGGAAACGTTCGTGTAATATCACTTGCGTAATGAAGCAGAGATTCCGCACCGCTGTCAAGAACAACAATATCACCATCCTTCATTAAATTTTCGTGATGATGGTTATGAAGAGTTTCGCCGTGAATTGAAAAAATTATTGGGAAAGAAACGCCCCTTCCTTTCGATAAAGCAATTCCTTCAACCATTCCAAATATTTCTCTTTCAACCATCCCGGGTTTAATTGCCCGCATCGCCGAGGTATTCATTTCATAACTTACGGCAACTGCATTTTCTATTTCTGCAACTTCTTCATCCGTCTTAATTGATCTTTGAGAGATCACTGCCTTTATCAATTTTTCGGAAGCATAATTATTCAGACTTGCTGCTTTAATTCCGAGAATATCTTCCAACATCAGCATTGTATCAAATCTATATTGCGGCAGAAAATGAACGTCTCTCCCTTTTCTAATTGCATTTTTTACATAAGCTTCAAGATCAACTTTTGGCTCCGTTTTCTCAACGCCAACTTTCTTTGCTTCGTCTTTTAATGCAGGCTGGGGACCCATCCAAACGATATCGTCAATTGAGAAGTCATCACCGAACAGCATATCTGAATCATTTTCAATATCAATTATTCCATTTAATCCAGCCGCATCCAAACCAAAATAATATAAAAATGTGCTGTCTTGACGGTATTGATATGTATTAGCTGGATAATTCATAGGAGCTTCTTCATTACCTGGAATAATTACAATTCCCTTTCCTACGAGTTCTTTAAGTCTTCTTCTTCGTTCAACATAAGTTTTCATTGGAAACATACATACCTCCGTTTTAGGAAAAAATTTACTAACGTTTGAAACAAATCTAATCTAAAAGATAATTAAATAAAAGCAAGACCGGCGTTTCGACAAAATTCAGTTTGGAATTTTCAGTTTACAATTCATTTTTTTTGAATCTGATTTCATTAAAGTATATCTTTGTTCAAAAATTTGGTGAACTATGAAAAACGATTTGGTATATCACTTTTTTTCCGACGACGATTTTCTCCGGGTATCAAAAAAGATAAAAGAGATGGAGAAAATTACTGCGGGTGAAATTAGAGTCAGCATTAAAGAAACAAAACCGCCATTACAAAAAAGGAAATCGATAAGAGAACTGGCGGAAGCTGAATTCTATAAATTAAACATGCAGAACACACGGGATAAAACCGGAATTATAATTTATGTCCTTCTAAAAGAGAGAGCATTTTATATTTTAGCCGACAGCGGGATTAACGAGCAAGTGTCGCAAGATACCTGGGATGAAGTTAGAAACGAGATGCAGTCGAAATTTAAGGATGGTCATTTTTCTGAAGGGATAATTTTAGGTATTGAGCGTGTCGGGAATATTCTCTCAAAATATTTTCCTATTAAACCTGATGATGTGAATGAACTTTCTAACAGAGTAGTTCTGGATTGAGCTGTTTGGGATTGGTTATTGAGTTATTGGGTTATTCAGTTATTTAGTTAATCAGTTATTGGGTTAGTTGATTGATTGATTGATTGATCGGGTGATTGATTGGTTGGTTGATTGATTGATTGATTGATCGGGTGATTGATTGGTTGGTTGATTGATTGATTGGGTGATTGGGTGATTGATTGATTTCGATTTATAATTATTATGGAATCTTTTCAGAAATTTTATTGTTCCGTTTATTATGAAAACAGATAGAAGAAAATTTTTAAAAAACGGATTACTAACGGCAATCGGTACACTTTTCATTCCCGCTGCGTTTAAAGAAAATGATATAAAAGCCGGTTCAGCATATTCATTAAATTACAAACCAAATCCAAATGAATGGAAAGACAACGAGATTAGTATTTCGTGGATAGGTCATTCAACAGTATTAATAAATTTTTACGGGAAATGGATTATTACTGATCCGGTATTATTTAATCGTGTTGGAGTTTATTTGATGGGCACGAGTATCGGTCCGACCCGTTTAACTCCTCCTGCACTAACAATCGATGAAATCCCCAAACCGGATATTGTATTGCTTTCGCATGCTCACATGGATCACTGCGATTACCCTACGTTGAAAGCGATATCAAAAAAATATCCCGACCAAATTGATATAATAACTGCGTACCTTACAAAAGATGTTTTTGAAGATCTTCCGTGGAAATCAATCACCGTTTTGGATTGGGAGGAAGAAGCAGTTGTAAATGATATTCATTTCAAAGCGTTGGAAGTAAAACATTTCGGATGGCGTTTTCCATGGGAAAAGGATAGATCACGCGGATTCATGAAAGACGGAAGAAGCTACAATGCTTATCTAATAAATTATAACAACAAAAAAATATTATTCGGCGGTGACACTGCCGATACTGATAAATTAAATAGAATAAAAAATGAAAGTGTTGATATTGCACTAATGCCCATCGGGGCATACAATCCATGGAAACGGGCTCACTGCAACCCGGAAGAAGCTTTGAGAATGGCAGACGACATTAATGCTAAATTCTTTATCCCGATGCATTGCAAAACATTTCAGCAGGGTAAAGAGCCGTTTCATGAACCGACAAATTGGCTTAAAAAATCAGTTGTAAACTATAACGTAAAACTCGGGCTAGATGAAATCGGACAAACCTTCACGATTTAACTACAGCCTCTTAAGCAGAAATCATCTAATCCCGGTTGATTGATCAACCAGTTTCCCATTAACAAATTTGTGCAAAATGCTGGCAATGAGAGTCTGATATGGAAGTCCGTCTTCATACGCTCTTCTCTGAATTTCAAGGAGATCTCTCTCTGATATTCTAATATTAACTCTTTTATCTTTTCTTAAAGCATTTCTAGCATATGCGCTCAACTCTTTACGGCGCTTCTCAATATCTACTTTAGATTGAAGTTCACCATTATTCAATTTATTCAGCAGATCCTTTTCATCTTTATCAAATTTTTTCTTCATTGCTCTTTCCTAGTTATTTTTTAGTTTCTTTCCGACTGGGAATAATAGTTTTGATAATAATAACATCATTCTCAACGTAAGGCACAATATAAATATATCCCTTCACATCTATAAGAAATATTCTTTGATTCGGATATTTCTGTTTATTCGGATGAGGCACATCCCCAACCAGTTTTCCTTTTTCGAGATAGAAAAGAATATCTTCAAAAGAAACATTTCTTTCTTTTTTTAGTTGTTGATTTTTCTCATAATTCCACTCGAATGATTTCATGGTTCATTATAGCACATTGTGTGCATTATGGCAACACCATTATTTCCTAGAACAAATCTACTTGATGACAAACTAACAACTTCAATTTAGTTTTTGCGAGGTGAGGAATTTTATGAATAAAAAAAAATGAAGTGTGCCGCGGAATAACCGGCACACCCTTCAACGTAATTATTTCAGAATTTCGTCAATTTTTATCAGTTCATCTTCGGTAAACTCCAGTTTATCCTGCACCCTTATCAATTCAAGAACATGTTCAACCTTGCTTGCGCCTATTAACGCTGAAGTAACCTCATCATGCCTAAGCACCCACGAAATAGCCAACTGTGCAATCGACTGTCCCCGCTCTGCTGCTATTTCTTTCAACGCTTTTACTTTATTAATTCTTTCTTCAGTGATTTCATCTACTTGTAAAAATCCGGATGATTTTGCAGCGCGTGAGTTATCCGGAATACCGTCAATATATTTATCAGTAAGTAATCCTTGTGCTAAAGGTGAAAATACAATTGCACCCATTCCTACACTAGCAAGTGTAGATATAAGTTCAGGTTCAATCCATCGCTCGAACATGCTGTATTTGGGTTGATGAATAAGTAACGGCGTGCCCAATTCTCTCATAATTTTTGCCGCTTCCGCAGTACGATCAGCAGGATAATTTGATATTCCGGCATATAATGCTTTACCGCTTCTAACTATTTGGTCTAACGCCATCATCGATTCTTCGAGTGGAGTCTCATAATCGGGACGATGATGATAAAAAATGTCAACATAATCTAATCCCATTCTTTTCAAACTCTGATCGCAGCTTGAAATTAAATACTTTCTCGATCCCCATTCACCATAAGGTCCGTCCCACATCCAATAACCGGCTTTGCTTGAAATAATCAAATGATCACGGTACGGTTTCAAATCTTTTTCCATTACCTTACCGAATGTTTCTTCCGCTGAACCCGGTGAAGGTCCGTAATTATTTGCTAAATCAAAATGAGTTATTCCATTATCGAATGCAGTCAATAACATTTTACGGGAATTTTCATAAACATCAACATCTCCGAAGTTATGCCATAATCCCAATGAGATAATCGGCAGTTTTATTCCGCTTTTTCCGCATCTTTTGTAAGGGATTTTAGTATACCGGTCTTTGGCAGCAGTGTAGGGCATTGCTCCTCCATTTTTATGATTTATCTAAATTAAAAAACTAATAATAAATTCTAATCTATACAGCTTTTTTTGGATCGGGAATTCTTTGAAAAAGTATTCCGCTAACAATTAATAATAGCCCAACAATTGAAGATGTATAAATATCTTCCCCTAAAATAAGTGCAATAAGTAACATCGAAACAAATGGCGACAGGTAAGCCAGCGTTGATGTCTTTGCTTTGTTCGGACTTAACTGCAAACCCCGCATCCAGAGGTAAAATGTTATTCCCATTTCAAATAATCCGACATAAAGCGCCCCGAACAAATAGATGTACGATTCCAACACAAACGAGTCGAAAATTAGAATGTAAATCCCCGAATATATTGCGCCGAAAAAAAATGCGCCGAATAGTTTTACCGAATCATCACGTTTGTCGAATAATTTAATCATCCAAAAAGAAGCCCAAACAACTGAACTCCCGACAGCCAGTGAAGTGCCGAATAGATTATGAAATTCAAATGAAAACAGACTGCCTCTTGTTGCAATAACGATTACACCGAAAAAAGCAATTATCAAACCTGATAATATTTTAAATGTGAGTTTCTGCCTGAGAAATATTGCCGAAAATATCGAGATTGCAATCGGCCATGTATAATTAAGAGGCTGTGCTTCCTGTGCAGGCAAAAGTGAATAGGCTTTCAGCAGAATAATGTAATATCCGAAAGGATTTAATAATCCCAGAAGTAAATTCAGCCATAATTTTTCTCCCTTAAAGAGATTTTTTAATTCACTTCTTGAATTATTAACTGAGATAATGAATAACACAATTGCACTTGCAGCAGACGCATAAAATAGTAACTGTACGTAATTCATCCCGGCTAGACTCAGTTTGAATGCGGTAGCTGCTGTTGACCAAAACAAAACTGCACAAAGTGAAAAGTAAATCGATTTTCTTCCGGGAGTAATTATGCCGTACCTCAAATTATTATTGTGAAACATGAATTTTGTTAATTTTTCTCTTGAAATCAATCATGAATAATTATTACATTCAAACGGGACAAATAATCCAGCCATTATCTAGAGGTATACTAATGAAATCAATAAAAGAAATTCTGGAATCACGAAAACTTTATACTGTAAAATCCGGCGTTACAGTAAGAGAAGTAATAGATTATCTCGCCGAACACAATATCGGTTTGGTGCCTGTACTCACCGGTGAAGGGAAATTAGTCGGCGTCTTTTCCGAAAGGGATCTTGTGCGAAGAGTAATATCAAAGGGATTAAACACTTACGAAACAAAAGTTGATGAGGTTATGACTAAAGAGCTTATCCTCGGTACACTTTCGGAATCACATGAAGAATGTCTGCAGAAAATGAAAAAAGCAAAAATCAGACATTTAATAATTGCTGAAAATGACAAACTGCTGGGGATTGTTTCAATTAGAGATTTACTGGAATTAGATCTATTGACGAAAGCCGAGACAATAGAAGTATTGAACAATTACATCTATTCCGCTTAATGAGTTTTCGAGATGAAATAAATCCCGATGAACTCCTCAAGCCCCAAATCATGCTCTTTCTTTACACAAAAGGAGCTTTTCCGATGGCTAATGATTCGGGCGAAGTACATTGGTACATGCCCGAGATCAGAACCATCATTCCGCTCGATGATTATAACTTCCCACGTTCACTTCGTAAAGTTATGAAGGAAAGCGGTTTTGAATACCGATACGATCTCAACCAATTGGAAATTATTAGAGCCTGTGCCGACCGCGACCGCACATGGATTTCCGATCAACTTATTGACGCTTATAAATCACTCATCGACTCCGATAATCTGCATTCCGTTGAAGTTTATAAGGATAAAAAGCTTGCAGGCGGTTTATACGGAATAACTTACCGCGGAGCATTTTTCGGGGAGTCAATGTTCAGCTATATTTCGCAATCTTCAAAAGCTGCATTAATTAAATTGATTCAACATCTTAACAAAAGAGGATTTGTACTCCTTGATGTTCAATTTATTACAAATCATCTTAAAATGTTCGGAGCCAGAGAAATTTCACTCGATAAGTTTAATTCCATCCTTCAAAAAGCTTTATCAAAAACCGGCGTAACATTTCAATAAACGAAACGTCTTATCATTGGCTGTTTTATAAATTTGTTAATCCATATATTTACAGAATGTTTAAAATAATTTGTGGAAATCTGTATGCTAAAAAAAATACTGATCATTTTATTTTTATTAAGCTCAATTTCATTGGCACAGGCAGTCGGCGGAAGCATTACATTGGGTATACCTCAAGCTGAGTTTGGAGAATTTGTAAATAACAATGCTTACGGTTTGAGCGGAGAAGCTACTATTTGGGCGCCTTCTAAAGCAAGACCATTCTCGGTTGGTATGAATATCGGGTATCTAATCTATGGAATTGAAAATTACACACAGCCACTCAGCAATACTATCAGCAGGGTTGCCGTAGATGTTCAAACAACCAACAATCTTTTTAATTTTCATTTATTATTCAAGGTCTCGCCTTTCTCCGGTGATGTTCGTCCTTACATAGACGGGCTCTTCGGCGGAAATTACTTTTTTACCGAATCAACCGTTAAAGATGCCGGCAGCGGATCTGATGTATTAAGCTCGGTAAACCTTGATGATTTCTCATGGAGTTACGGAGCTGGCGGCGGAATACTTGTTTCACTTAATCGCGACCGGACTTTATTCCTTGATTTAAAAGGGCGTTATCTCTGGGGCAGCGAAACCGAATACTTAAAACGCGGATCAATTACAGAGGACGGCGCAGGAAATGTTTTTTATGATATTCAACAATCGAAAACCGATCTGTTGACAATTCATTTGGGCGTGATTGCTTATATCAATTAACACCAATTTAGTTTTTTATAACAAACGGGGAGTATGATGTCTGCACTAGAAGTTAAGAATCTAACTAAAACTTTTGACAAAATTGTTGCGGTTGATAATGCCAGCTTTGAAGTTCCAGATGGTTCAATCTTCGGATTGATCGGAAGGAACGGAGCCGGGAAAACCACAACACTCAGAACGATAATGGGAATTTATCTGCAAGATTCCGGTGAAATTCTTTTTCGCGGTAAACCTGTGGATGATTCTTTCAAAAGTATGGTAGGTTATCTGCCTGAAGAACGCGGGCTTTACAAAAAGATGAAAGTCCTGGATACATTATTATTTTTTGCTGAGGTTAAGGGAAAATCGGGCAAAAAATTAGAAAAAGAAGCGCTGAAATATCTAAAGAGATTCGATCTTTTGGATAGAAAACTTTCGAAAATTGAAGACCTTTCAAAAGGTAATCAGCAAAAGATTCAGTTTATTGCAACGGTTCTGCATGATCCCGACTTTCTGATACTGGATGAACCGTTTTCCGGACTTGATCCCATCAACACTAATCTTTTAAAAACAATAATTCTCGAAAAGAAAAAAGAAGGCAAGGTGATTATTTTCTCAACTCACCTAATGGATTTCGCCGAGAAGATGTGTGATCATGTTGCAATGATTGATAACGGGAAAATTATTCTCAACGGATCAATGCAGAAGATTAAACATGAGTACGCACAGCAGAATGTTAGCATCAACTACGAAGGGGATATTTCATTCTTGAACGGGCATCCGATTGTTGAGAAGATCGAAGATTTCGGTAATACTACCGGCATTCGTGTAAAGAATGCTAATCAGACTCAAGAATTATTGAAACTTTTGGTCGATAGAAATGTTACGCTTAAGAAATTTGACGCGAATGATATATCCCTGCATGAAATTTTCATTCAACTTGCAGGTAAACCGATCGAGGAATTAACACAGGAGGTTAGTCATGTTTAATTACAGGATAGCCGCAATTATCAAAAGAGAATTGAAAGAGAAATTATTTTCAAAAACTTTCATTTTGATGACTGTTTTGATCCCGGTGTTAATGTTCGGAATTATCGGTGTGCAGGCTTTTATTGCAACTTATGAAGGTGACCAGGATACGACAATTGAATTTATTACCGATTCAATTGAAATGGAATCTGCATTCCAGCAGGAATTCCAAAATTTGGAATTCATAAAAAACGGTTACTACAAAGTAACTTATAATACTATGAACCGTGAACAATTCAACGAGTACCTCGATGCTAAGAAACCCGATCTTTTAAGTGAAAAGTTGAACGGTATTATTTACGTTTCCGATACGGCAATGGAAAACAAAGAGATTGAATTCTATTCCAAAACACCTAAAAATATTACCGTTTCCGAAAAGTTAAGCGGAACGATAAATAAAATACTGGTTGCAAATTATTTCGCGGATAAACAGTTGTCTTCCGATGAAATATCCTACATACGAAAAGGAGTAGATTTTAAGAGTTATAAAATTTCCGAAGAGGAAGAAATAAAAGAAGAAGGTTACGGCAATATGGTGCTCTCCTATCTCTTTACCTTTTTGCTTTACATAAGTTTGCTGATGATGGGACAAATGGTCATGCAATCTGTTATGGAAGAAAAGCAGAATAGAATTGTCGAGATACTTCTTTCCTCTGTTAACAGTAGAGAATTGATGACCGGGAAGATTGTCGGATCATCAATAACTGGAGTTTTACAGATGGCTATTTGGTTAAGCCCGATTATGGTTGTTATCTCTACTGCATGGCTGTCACTTCCGGAAGAATTACTTTTCAATATTTCTTTTAACCAGATTTTATTCTTGTTATTTAATTACTTTCTCGGACTCGTAATATTCCTCGGATTATTTGCTACGGTCGGAGCAATATTTGAAAATCCGCAGGAAGCACAATCCGGAATGTGGCCTGTAATGCTGCTAATAATGATACCGTTTTTCATAGCGTTATCACTGATGAAAAATCCATCAAACCCGATGGCAGAAATTTCATCGATGTTTCCATTCGCTTCAATAATTGTAATGCCGGCAAGATTCACACTTGTTGATGTACCGGTATGGCAATTTATAGTTGCATTCATTGTTAATGTTGGAACCATCTTTGCAATATTCCCAATAGCAGGAAAAATTTATCGTGTTGGACTATTGAGAACCGGTAAAAAGCCGAAGTGGTCGGAAGTTGTTAAGTGGATCAAATACAAATACTGATAAAACGGCAGTTAAATAATTTCGGAAACTTTGAGACTTTATGGAAACGCTAAAATATTTTTAGTATCATAAAGTCTCAATGCATTTCCTTCATATATTTCTTCTTTTATGAATACTGATGATAACATAAAGCTGATAGAAAAATTGGAGAATGATTTTTCTATTCAAACCGATTCACTTCCACAGAAAAGTGACCTTGAAGAAATAAGGTCTTTTCTAAGATTACGTGTTAAGCAAATGATGAGTGGAAATTACCAGAGATTTCTCAACAACCTTTACAGAATTGATATCAGTGAATCGAAAGTAAGTAAAGTATTCGCAGATAAAACCATCCTTGATAAACCAGCCGCAATTGCCGATCTTATAATTGAGCGACAGCTTCAAAGAATAAAAACTCAGCGTTTGTACAGAGAAGGGAAATTGTAAGAGGGAACGATGAATGGTTAAGGGTGAACGGTCAAGGGTGAAGGGTTCAGGACAAAGGGCAGAGAGCAACGAATGAAAGACAAAGAAATAAGACTAAAGAATTAAGAAGTAAGGAAAAAAGCAATGTGGGTTCATCTTTCATTGATGGTCAATATTCAATTCATCCGACCTGAATAACTATTAGGGAATTTTTCGAATTGGCGAATTTGCGAATTAACGAATTGGCGAATTGGTGAATTGACGAATCCGTCTTCGTAAAAAACACTTCGCCGGGACAGGTTGGCGTATTTTCGAGTTAGCGCATTAGCGGCTTCAATGAATTAGTGAACAAATGTATTTTCTGACAATAGGTTTTACCTCCGGAAGATAAATCCGGCACTTAAATCCGGTGATTATTGCCGCTCAATAGCGCCGCCATTTATGGCGGAGATTTTAAGAAAAACAACCGCCCTCGGGCTTCAGCCCAAACGAGGATTCGAATTAGTGGATAAATGGATGAAAACATGGATGGGTTAATGGATAACGGATTGTCGGATTTGTGAATTTTCGAATTAGCGGATTTGAAGATTAGCGCGTTAGCAACTTGAAGGATTTTAGATTATAGTTTATATAAATCGGATGACGGATTTCTTCCGGGAATTCTTCCCCAGTTAATTTGCGTCATTCAATAAATCAGTGTTATCTGCGATTTACTTTAGTAATACTAGCTTCTTGCTTGCCGTAAATTCTCCTGATGTAATTCTGTAAATATAAACTCCACTGGGAAAATTGCTTCCGTCAAAAGGAACTACATACCTTCCCTTACTCATATTCTCATCAACAAGTGTTTGAATTACACTGCCGAGTATGTCGTACAATTTTATTACTACTTTCCCATTATTCGGGATTTGATAAATAATTTTGGTTGTGGGATTAAAAGGATTGGGAAAATTTTGTTCGAGTTTATATCCATCCGCTAGCGAAAAAATTTCCCATGTTTCCACAATAATTTCCTCAGAATATTCAAATTTACCGTCGAGATCAGTTTGCTTCAGACGGTAAAGATAAGCGCCGCTGATTTCAGGATAATCAGTGAATGAATATTCTTTGTATGAATTACTGTTTCCATGTCCCTCTACAAAACCTATTTCCTCCCATTCAAAAATTTTCTCGTCATTAGATGAAAATTTATTTTTGATCGGAACTGATTTTCGCTCGATAAAAAATCCGTAATTATTAATTTCAGTTGCCGTCTGCCATTTAAGTAGTACTTGAAAATCGTTTACAGTTCCGGTGAAAGATACAAGTTCAACCGGTACAGGCTCAATCTCCGTAAAATCATGTGTATATGTTGTACCTTCATAAGTTAATCTTACTTGCCAGGTTCCGGGTCTATAATCGGATGGAAGACCAATAGAAAATTGGAGAAAAGCTGCGGATAAATGCTGCTCAGATATTGAATAATTCCAGGAAGAGACTGTTGCTCCATTTGGATCAACAACGCTGAATTCATTTAACTGACCTGCCATCAAATCCTGGTAATATGAAGCTAAGTATAAACTATCTCCCGGATCAAACTCATCACTGAAATGAGGGATTTCCTGCTGAGGGCATGCCGGGAATTCAGGCCATGCAGAATGTGTTGCAAGCTTATTTACCTTTGAATCATAATAGAGCGGTTGATCAATCCACCATGATTCTGTAATTGTTGGATTTGACAAACCTGACCACGGATCGATTAATACATCGGTAGAATCATAAACCTCCAAATGTAAGTGTGGACCTGTCGATGATCCGGAACTGCCGACAATTCCTAGATATTCACCTGCTGAAACTCTCTCCCCTATTAATTTAGTTGTAAGCGAATTCTCTTTTAAGTGTCCATACCAAACTTCAGCGCCGTTATCGTGAAGGACATAAACGGCATTCCAAACAGAATCACTCATCGAACAGTTTCTGTCGTAATGCCCATCTTCCTTACCGATTATCATTCCATCCATTACAGCTATAACTTCTATTTGATCATGATCCATTTTATACCAGGGGAATGGCCACGGGGAAATGTCGGTTCCTTGATGATTATAACCGGCGTCCGTATCATAAGTTCTGGTTCCGCCGTTGTAATCAAGAAGTTGATCGGGATACGAGGAATTGTGATCTACGAAATTGGAGACCGCACAATAACTCAGATCATCAACATCTGCAGATGCTTTAAGCGGCCAGGAAAATGAACCTGCTTTTGGTGAATTGAAACTGGAGGGATTAATCTTTCCTTCCTTTATTAACCGGGTAATTGTTTTATTATTCGATTCATGAATTTCCCGCCGCTGTTCCTCAGTTAAACATGGCGTGTTAGATTGCTTAATCATTTCACCGCTTTCGACTTCGGATTTATTGAATTGAGCAAATTGAGTTGATGAAAAAATAAACATAATCAGCAGAGAGAGCTTAGCAAGTTTCATAACTTACCTCACTAAAAGATTACACCATGCAAATAGATTATTAAACCCAAAAAATCCATTGTAAATGAATTTTTTGCCGTTGCCGCTCATAAAATGTTTTAT
Source organism: Melioribacteraceae bacterium (assembly GCA_021740785.1). Lineage (GTDB taxonomy): Bacteria > Bacteroidota > Ignavibacteria > Ignavibacteriales > Melioribacteraceae > JAIOZI01. The sequence continues at coordinate 24,931 of JAIOZI010000002.1, read as the reverse complement.
TAAAACATTTTATGTTGCGGGATTAACCCCGACAATTTGTAAGAAAAATATTTTACTCAAATAACGAATTCCAAAATTGCTATATGGCTAAGTATTTGATATTTTTCAACTTACAAATTGTCGGCCCGAAGGGCAGATTTTCCAATGGAAAATCTGGGTTAAACGAAAAGAACATTAACCGGACAGTATAATAAAAGAATTATATTCGGTTGATTTGTATTGATATTAAAAATAATACAAACTGATCTTAACTTCAAATGACCTAGAGTCTGATTCATAACTCGAATTGATCCGCATTTAAAAATTATTTTGATTCATACTGTGTCACCAATCGTTGAAAATATTCAGGTTGGCAGTTTGTCTTTCTTATCATTGCCTTTCTGGGTGCAACGAAGTGATGCGCAGAATCTGTGAATACTCTTTATGTAGTAATGCAGCAAAATAATTAGATCAAACTATGCAGCGCTTCTCTCAAAACTTCGCCGGTAATTTTACTGCGGTATTTCGAATTTGAGCGGATATCGGTAATCGGCTTAATTTCATTAATGATTAATTCACGTGATTGATCTATTATTTTATTTGTCAACTCTTTACCGGTAAGAAATTCCTCGGTTTTGTAGGCACGCTTTACCTGCGGCGCAACACTGCCGGCACAAATTTTAATCTCATTGACTTTTTTGTCACTCATTTCAGCAGTAAGCGCTAATGATAATTTACTTATAGCCAGTGCAAATCTTTGTCCGACTTTTCGATAATACCATCTATGATTCTCTGAGTCCGGGAATGGAATATAAATGTATGCGATGTAGGAATTATTCTGCAGACTGTTTTGTCCGGGACCAATCATCACATCCTCAACTTTTGCAATCCTGAACTTGCCGTCTTCTTCGGGACCTAAATAAATCCGGGCATCAAGAACGCTCAGCACAGGAAGCGTATCGCCGGCGGGAGAAGCATTAGCAATATTGCCTCCGAATGTAGCGCGGTTTTGAATCTGCACCGAACCGATTTGTCTGCATGCTTCCACCAGCAGCGGGAATTTTTCTCTTATAATTTGTTGATTAATAATATCCGAAAACGGTTTTGCCGATCCAATTAATATGCCATTTCCATCAATAGAAAAAGTATTAATCAGTTCATCTGTTCTGCTTATATCAACAAGATTATGAGCTTCCGACCAACGGTTTTCATTAACCATAAGATCTGTTGAACCTGCTACATAGGTGAACTTTTCTACATTTCCGGATATTAGATTATCCAATTCACGAATATTTAGGGGATTATAAACTTTCATATTTTTTCTATGAATGCGTTTGAAAAATCACGTTTTACTTTACTCATCAATTCATTTTGTTTGCTTAAAAAATCTACAGCTTCAATAATTTTTGTGTAACCTGTACACCGGCAGATGTTTCCGCCTAATTTCCATTTCATTTCATCTTCGCTAATTTTATTATCGTTTTCATTCATGAGTGAGAGTGTTGAAATTAAGAATCCCGACATACAAAACCCGCACTGTACCGATCCGAATTCAATGTATGCTTTCTCCATAGCTTTGTAACTCTGCCAATCCATTATTCCTTCGATTGTATAAATCACCGCACCGTTTAATTGAAACGCCGGAACCAAACACGAGTTAACACGCTTGCCGTTCATCAATACCGTGCATGCGCCGCACTCTCCCTTGCCACATCCTTCTTTAACACTTAACATGTTGAGTTCATCACGCAGAATATTCAACAAACTCTTTTTGGGATTGACATCTACCGAAACATTTTTTCCGTTAACAAGGAATTCAAAATTCATTTTTCTATCCAACTTTTTGATTCGAATTAAATAAAACGAGTAAGTCTTCCGGCATTACCGGGATCTTATTAAACTCCTTACCGAAAATCATCCACAGCGCCGACAACACAGCCGGAGCGCCGCCAACTAAAGGAAGTTCCCCGAGACCTTTTGCTCCAAAGGGACCGTATGGATATGGATTCTCCATTATTTTTACATCAAATACGGGCATTTCCGTTGGAGTAGGAATTATGTAATCCGCGAAACCTTTTATATCATAATGCTCGTTTTCTATTTTTACTTTTTCATAAATAGCATAACCGATACCCTGCAATGACCCGCCTTGAATCTGTGCTTCCGCTTGATCTTTATTAATAGCTTTACCGATATCATGCGTCGTGTAATACTTCGTAACTTTGATTTCAAACGTAACCGGGTCAACTTCTACTTCTGCGACCGAAGCCGCCCAAGAAAATACAGGGTAAGCATCACCGATCCAATTAATATCGTCGAATTTTATTATCGGAGGATGTTCATACTGCTTTTCAATTTTTAATCCCGCAAGTTTTTTCGACGCATCAATAAATGAAATTTCACTTCCGTTATTTATAAAACTCCCCTCTTCATATTTCCACCCGGGATTTTCCGAATTCAGCAAATCAGTTAGTTGATTAATAATCTCCTTTCCGGCATCAACCAATAAACTTCCGACGATCATCGTAGAGCGTGATGCAACCGTTGGACCTGAATTTGGAACGAGATCCGTATTTACTTCAGACATGATTACATCATCAACGTTTATGTTTAATGACTTCGCCAAAATTATTTGAAAGGCAGTTTGTTCACCCTGACCCATTTCCGTCTGCGCTGAAAATATTACAGGTTTTCCTTCATTATTTATCTCAACTCTAATCTTACCTTTAATCACATTTTCACCGGTACCTGTAAATCCCGCACCATGTTGAAATGCGCTGACTCCAATACCTTTTAATTTTTGATCAGAATTCTCTTTCGGGTATTCATCATTTAATATTTTTTCGAGAATCCTCTTGTTATGTTCTGCATACTTTTTATGCTTATTCTGGTAATCGCTCCTTTGAATAACATCATCAACTGTTTCGTGAGCGGAGACACTGTATTTTAAAATTTGACTTGTAGCTGTTGTCTCGCCCTCCTTAATCAGATTTATTTTTCGTACATCGGCTGGATTCATTTTTAATTCATTTGCAATTTTTTCAATAAGCATCTCTAATGCAAAAATTGCCTGCGGACCGCCGAACCCTCTGAACGCACCGTTGGGAGGCGTGTTTGTTGCTACCGCCTTTGCGTTGATCGTAATATTAGGAATAAAATAACAACCTGCCGCCGTAAGCGCCGCACGCGCTAAAACTACCTGCGACAAAGTACAGTACGCGCCGCCATCCAAAATAACATTCAGATCGAGTCCGAGTATCTTCCCTTCCTTCGTAACGAAAGCTTTGTCTTTATGATATGATGGATGACGCTTTGTTGTGAACTGAACATCCTCTTCCCTATCATAAAACATTGCAACAGGATGTTTACATTTATTAGCAAGCAGAGCTGCATGACCCGCAAGCAGCGACGGATAATCTTCCTTACCTCCAAATGCTCCTCCGGTTACCGATTGAATAACCGTGACATGAATTTTTTCATTAAACATTTTATTCAATGCATTCTTTATATAATACGGGCACTGCATCGAACCGTGAATTTCAATTTTTTCATCTTTCGGGATAGCAATAATTCCCTGAGGTTCCAAATAAAGATGCTCTTGATAACCTGTCTCCGCTTCCATCTCAATTATAAAATCAGCATCCGCGGCTGCTTTGTTCAAATCCCCTTTTTGTATTTTGATTTCCTTAAATGTATTATTCTCTTTGAATATTTTTATCTCGCTCTCAGCAGATTTCTTCATATCAAAAAGTGCGGGCAGTTTTCTGTATTCAATTTGGATATGCTCCTCTGCCTCTTTCAACAATTCGGAGTTTTCTGCAGCTAATAATAAAATCGGTTCGCCGTAATAATTAACTTTCTTTTCAGCAAGAAACGGCATGTCGGTTTCAAGCATCGCTACAACATTATACGGCACCTCCTCCGCCGTAACATACGTGAGTTTCGACCAATCATAATGGGGATCAAATTGTATGTTGACAATTTCGGCGTTTGCGTGTATGCTTCTAATTGTTTTGCCGTACCACATGCCGGGTACTTTCATATCACGGATGTATTCGGCTGTACCTTCTAATTTTTCGGCGGCATCAATTCTTATTTCAAACGGTTCCGGTTTCATAATTTATTTGTCTGATTTTAATAAAATATTTTTCCATTCTTCCGGACTCTCAGCATCCGGCTCAGTATTCCACTTTGTTAAACTCTCAAAATCCTTCAACCCGTTACCGGTCAGCATCAACATTGCATTCTCTTTCAAGTGAGTTTCTTCATCAAAATATTTTCGATACCCGGCAAACGATGCAACACATGAAGGTTCCACTAAATATCCGAACTGTTTAGATATAAGTTCCTGTGATTTCAAAATTTGGTCATCGCTTACTGTAATTACCTTGCCGCCGGATTCACGAACAGCGCGATCAGCCATATATAAATTTCGCGGAGCGCCTGCGCAAATGCTGTCGGCAATTGAATGCGCCTCTTGAAAAACAAACTTCCCCGTGGAATTAAACCTTGCAAGCGCATCACTACCTTCGGCTTGAACAGCAATAAGTTTAGGAATTCTATCAATCAAATCCAGTTTTAACAATTCGAGAAAACCTTTGTATAATCCTGAAATAATAACACCATCACCAACGGGCACAAAAATTATTTCCGGCAGATTGCGGTTAAGACTAATGTAAGTGTCGAAGGCGGCGGATTTTTTCCCTTCGATTGTAAGCGGATTGTAAGCAGTGTTGCGGTTGTACCATCTATGATAATTCGAAACTTCCACGCATAGATCAAATGCTTCGTCATAAGAGCCATCGACTAAAAAAATTTCTGCGCCGTACGACTGCAACTGAATTAATTTCGATTTCGGTATAGACCGGGGAACAAATATCTTACTCTTCAAACCGGCTTTTGCGCATATACCCGCAAGAGAACTTCCGGCATTACCGGTAGATGCAGTACTTATAACATCAATCCCCAACTCAATCGCTTTCAAAACTACAAGCACCGATGCTCGGTCTTTATATGATAATGTTGGGTTTCGTGTGTCATCAAATATTAGGATTTCATTCCCTTCGAAATTAATTGTCTGAATAGGATTTGAAGGGAGAATAAATTTTTGCAGCAATGTTTCGATTTTTACATCACGGTAATCAATGTTAAGCGGGAAAAGTTTTGAGTAATTCCAAAAACTACCGGGCGACAACTTTTGAAATAATTCGGAATTATATTCGCGGCTAATTTCATCATAATCGTATTCAATCGTCAGAACACCTTCAAGTGGTTTGTTGGTCTCGGCTTTGCCGCAACCGGGACAAAGATAAACAAGGTTGTCTTCAATTTCAGGTGAAGAAAATTTTTTATTACAAGCGGAGCATTTATAGAAGTAATTTTTCATCGATTGCTAATAATTCACCTTAAATATTAATCCTTTCTGCCGGACTTTTAATTTTGTTAATTGAGTAAATTGGCTGCGTTTTAAAATTGATTTACTTATCAAACTCCATGTATAACTTAATTGCCGATACGTAATTACTGGCAGTCTGCTCAGAATAATTTGCAATTTTGAGTAGACTTATAACCTTGTCAATAACATGTTGTTTTTTCATATATAATAAAGTAATTTTTCGTAACAAACGAATATAAAATTAACACGTAGTCGTAATAATAGCAATGCGTTTATTGGGACGTGGCACAAATTATAAAATATACACATGGCACTAAAACCTGATTTAATTAGTTTCTTCCTTAGAAATATTCAAAGAGCTAATATGCAAACTTTTGGAAGTGAAGTTGCTCATTTATTTGAGCATTTAGAAAATGAGATAAAAGATAATCCGATTTATAATTTCTATGAAAAAGAGAGAGAAAAATGGGAAAATTGGCTTGATGAAAATACAAGTAGTTGGAGTTTACCAACAAAATTTGAAGATGCGAAGTCATTAGTTTATGATTTATATAAAACGATTGGAGAACAAGGAGAAAAGGGATATAATTTGCCCATGAATTTAACTTATGTTTCTCATGGTGATATAAATGACTCAATTCATGATTTTAATAACCAGTTTATTGAATATTTTCAAGAAGTTTTACAGGAGATTGTTAATGCAAACCCAGAGATAGAAAATAATCAAATAAAAAAAGTAACTGGAGATACTGTTTTTATTGTACACGGTCATGATAATGAACTAAAGACAGAAGTTCAATTATTACTTACCCGAGCTGGAGTTAATAATATTGTTCTGCATGAGCAAGCTGATAAAGGGCGTACGATCATAGATAAATTAGTTGATGAATCAACTGGATCAAATTATGCAATTGCGTTATTATCACCAGATGATAAACTTGAAGATGGCTCAACAAGAGCTCGACAAAATGTAATTCTAGAAATAGGATATTTTATTGGCCAATTAGGAAAGGAAAGAGTAAGATTATTAAAAAAGGGTGATACAGAAATACCTTCTGATTTACAAGGGATACTATATGAAAATTATGATAATGCTGGTGCTTGGAAAATGAAAATTTGTAAGGAATTAATTGCTGTAGGTATATTTGTTGACATAAAAAGCATAGCAGACACATTATGACAAAAATAACTTTTACTCACACATGGTATAGTACATACGGGTTTCTGAGGTTTGCGAGCGTTTGTAGCTCGTAAAAAAAGTCGGTGTAAATTGATAGGAAATCGCCCCGTAATCCCGCACGACACCATACCATTAATCGTTATGCAAAATATTTAGAAAGAGTTCAAAACTTAATAAAATACAAAAAATGAATGAATGGTTATTGGAACATAAGTTGCTAATTGAATTGATTGTTGCTGTGTCAACCGTCTTGACTTTAATAGTAATTTACTTCACGTTAGTTGAAATGAAAAAACAGCGGTTAAAGATTTATGAGCCGTTCATATTACCAGTAAATAGCACTTTTAATGTTATAAAAGAAATTTCAGATTTGAAATGGATTGTAAATAGTTCTGATAGCCCCGAATTATTTTTACAGCTGAGGAATATTGGTCAAGGTGTTGCTAAAGATATTGTCATTGAATTATATTATCCTATTAAATTTCAAGAGTATTTTAAAATTTTAGCAAATGAATTTAAAGAAAATGATATAAGTATGAATTTTGACATTTCGGATAAATCTTGTTGTATAGAAGAAAAAAAAGATAATAAAATTATAAAACGAAGTAACTTTCCTTTTGAAAGCAAACAGAAATATTATTTTGATTATTCAATTCCTATAAGAGATGATGATACCTCAATAAATCTAAATCTTCCTACATCAATAAAAGAGATGTTTTCATTAACTATAATTCTTTATCACTATAATCTCAATATTCGTCCATTTGAAATATTTGAAAGACTAATTAACTATATAAATATTGAAATAAGAATAAACTATAAGGATAACTTGAGTAGGAAATATAAGGATAGTTTCAAAATGGTACTAGATAAACCAGGAGTTTCATTTTCTAGTGAAGAGGGAAATAATTTCAAATTAAGTTTAGACCGAGAAAATAAATACTTTGCATAGCATGCTGTAATACTCTATGCGGGCGGGCTTACAGCGTCTGAGGTGGTCGGCTTTAGCAAAATTTTGTAACGGGGGATGAGCGAACACACGTCCCTTTAATCCTGCACGGAGCATACAGCTTTCCGTTTGTTGCAAGCATTAGAAACCAAGTGCAAATAATTAAGCTATGAATGAAATTGACATATTAAAAAATATTGCGGAAAATTTATCTCAAAGAAAATCATCTGCTGCATTAAATAATTATGAAGTACTTGGAAATAATATCAAGTTTCTAAATGATTCGTTTATTTGGGGAATTGAAAACCTATCGGATTTAGAAAAGCAGATTGAGTTAAAATTTAAAAATGACGAACTTGTTACTAATAATTTCAAGGATAATTCTAAATCACCTTATTATTTTAGGAAAATTCTTCCACGAATTATTTCAAATGACATAAGCATTATTGATAAATTTATTTCAAACACACAGCCCGATGACAGACAAAACATTACTTTAGAAAATGTGCTTGAATTAAAGAAAACATTTCTTGACTTTAGTAATTTGGTAACTGCATCAAGACAGTTCATAGACAGTTTGGTATCAGATGCATATCAATTGATTAAATTAGATTCTAAGGAGATAAATTTTCATGTGTTGACTTCACTACATAGTTTCAATAGATTCGTTACAAAATCAATTCGACAAGCATTATTCAACTCCGAGATTGATAATTCACTAAATGAGTTTAATAACTTATCAAATAACAAACGGATTCGGGGAAATGAGTCGCATATCACAAAATGCTCAGAGAAATCATTTGGGAATAAAGTTGATTTCCTGTTTTCCGAATTAAGCTTATCAACCGAAACAGATTTTAAAAATAAAATCAAAGACCTTTTTAGTTTCTCATCTGAGTTTACACACATCGGATATGTTTCAACTTTTTTTACTAGTTCAAACGATTCAGAAGTGATTTTTAAAGATGATATAAGTCCATATTTACCTAGTACTGAAAATTTCAGTGAGCTTAAATATGAATTATTAGAAGTAGCTATGAGATTCTTTGTTAAAGTCTATCTCCCATCCATTGATAAGGCTTTAAAAACAGCATTTATAAATGACACATACTATAGCTTATCCGAATCACTAAGTTGTATATCTGATAAGATTTCTCAAGATTTGAAAACGAGAAATAACGAGTACTATTTCTTTATTAAACAAGGATTAATTGAATCTGAAGAAACTATTGATTTGACATGTATTTGTGGTACAATAAGAAACTGGGAACCACCACATGAGATGTCAAAGATATTCTGTAGTAATTGCGGTAGTCAATTTAAACTGTTAGAAATTGAAGGCGACCCAGGATATATAATAACGAGCAATGGACCTGTAAAAGTGATTGGTTCAAATGTACCTGATTTTAACGATTTACCAATGGAGAAACAGATTGATTTATTGAAACAATGTGAGAATGTAGTAAATGAACAAACTAAGTAGAAATGCCAGCAGCCAACACGCAATATAGCCAATGGCGGGGACTGTGGAAGTTTGAAGCATCCTGCCCCGCATCAAGGTTTGGAACGGTGGATAGTAACGAAGCCCGCAAACCGCCACTGGCCATATTGCCAACCGTTGTGATGCATTTTTAGAACAGATTCAGAGCATTTTAGAAGTCATAAGTTTTCCTGTAGAATTTTGAATTGAACCTTTCATGAATAGAAAAGATTGAATAAATTTGTATCCAGATGAATACAGAGTAGTAATTGTATATAATTGAGAAAACAGGCGAATTTGACAACACAATGAAGAATGAAATAACCAAATACAATGTCTTAGTATCTTCAATCGAATTGTTATTAAAAGATTCTCGTTCAAAAATTGTTCGGGAAATAAATCAAACAATTGTAATTACCTATTGGCATATCGGTAGACATATTATTGAGTACGAACAAGGTGGCAAAGAAAGAGCTGAATATGGAACGGAGCTGCTAAAAAGGTTATCTAAAGATTTAACAAAAGCTTTTGGGAAAGGATATTCTTATAGAAATTTAAGGTTAATTAGGCAATTCTATACAACATTTGCAAATTGGCAATCAGCGATTGCCAAATTTAAAAATTCAATTGTGCCGTCACTTTCTGCAAATTCTCCTAATCTAAAATTGCAGTTAGCATTTGCAAAATTAACATGGACTCATTTTGTGAGACTTTTAAGTGTAAAAAATGAAGATGAACGTAATTTTTATCTAATTGAAACTGCTGAAAATAATTGGTCTGTGCGCGAACTTAACCGACAAATAAATAGTTCCTTATTTGATAGATTGCTTTTAAGCAAAGATAAAAATGACGTCAAAACATTAGCGGAAAAAGGTCAGATTGTAGAAAATATTAACGATGCTTTAAAAGATCCGTATGTTTTAGAGTTTCTTGGTCTTGAAGAATCGTCAAAATATTCTGAGAGCGAATTGGAAGCAGCTATTATTAATAATATAGAAAAGTTCCTATTAGAGTTGGGTAAAGGATTTTCGTTTGTAGCACGTCAGCAGAGGTTTTCATCTGGAGTTGACCATTTCAGAATCGACCTTGTTTTTTACAATCGTTTATTAAAGTGTTTTGTTCTAATTGATACAAAGATTGGGAAAATTACTCACGGCGATATTGGTCAAATGCAGATGTATATAAATTATTATGATAGAGAAATTGCATTAGAAGAAGAAAATCCAACTATCGGTATTTTACTCTGTAAAGAAAAAGATGATTTTGTAATTGAGTACACTTTGCCTGAAGACAATAATCAAATATTTGCAAAAGAATACAAATTATATTTGCCTAAGAAAGAAGAATTGAAAAAATTGCTTAAGAAGTATCTGTAATTAAAAGAGGAATTGGTCTTACTGTTTCTAACAACAGCTATAAGCAATAGCTATAAAACGCTACTGCTCATAGTAAAACCGTTGTGCCGCATACAAGAACCTGTAAAGAAACTAAATTAAGGTTTAGGGTAAGTGAAAAATAAAAAGAAGAAAAAAAATCATAGAGATAAAAACGGACGTGAATTTATAAAGGAATCATACTTTGTCGGTGGAAAAATGAAATTCCGTAGAATTTTTGTAATTGATGGTATTTCAGCAGAGGAATTTTACGAGAAAAATGCAACAAACTTGGATTTATATTTGAATGGAGATTATGAATTAATGAATAGCGAAAATGATTCTGATAATCGTTACGATGCTCAAAGCAAAAACGAAACTGATTTTGAAAATAATAAAGATACGCATGATTTACTGTTTTAAAATACTAGAATACTCATAAACCAGTAAAATGAAAAGGTTAATAATTATAATAGTCTCTGTTCTAGCTTTGCTAATCGGAGAACTTTATTTGTTTAGAGAAAAATCGGACTTCTGGAAAATTGACAAATGTTTAGATTCTGGGGCTCATGGAATTTTGAAACAAGGGAATGTATAAAATGTGAAAGTGATTTTATTCAACTAAAGAAAGCAAAAATCTATTCGGTAAGTTCAAATTATGAAATTGAAAACCGAACCGAAAAAACTTTGGATTCATTTCAAATCGTTCTCAATGGGTATAAAAGTGAAAATTACATTGAAATTCCACAAAAAACCACAAGGATATTTATAACAGACATGTCGAAAATTAAGAAAATTGACGGACATTATGACCTCAGTTTTAAAAAAGAAAGAGGACAGAATGAATTTATGGAATTTGGTTATTATACACATGGTATAGTGCACCAGCCTGCCATCTTTCGGCTGATGAACCGGCTGGCAGGTACGGGTCTAGTTTCGATGAGATCACTTTGGTCGGTTCAGAGGATTTCGAAGCCAATCGGCAGCCAAACTGATAGGAAATTGCCTCGTAATCCCGTACAACACCATACCATAAAACGTTGTGTGCCATACGAAGTTGAATAACATGCGAGAAACAATGAGATATATTATCGGATACATTTTGGGGTTTACAATCTTTCTTTTATTGATTCCATTTGGATTGTATGAATTATCCAAGTTAGATTACTTATTAGATGATAGAGTATTGATTAATTCTACAATACTTCGATACATAATTTCATTATTGATTTTTCTAGTTGGAGCATATTTTATGATATGGTCAAATGTTTTCTTATTTATGGTTGGTAAAGGCGGCCCCGCTGATGGATTGGGCGTTTCTATAAGTCCTCAGACTAAAAAATTGGTGACTATTGGACCATATAGATACAGTAGAAATCCAATGGTATTTGGAGCGTTTTCAATATATACCTCAATTGTTATATTTTTAAATTCAATCATCGGTTTGATAAGTTTATTGATCTTTCTTTTCGTTGCGATTATTTATTTGAAATTATCAGAAGAAAAAAGATTATTGAAGGATTTTGGTGAAGAATATATAAATTACAAAAAGAAAGTTTCGATGATATTTCCAATAAAAGTATTTATAAAGTAATATGTACGGCACGCAACAGCAAGTCAAGCTACATGCGGGTATTGGTGGTTTGCTGACAAAATACTATCTTAGTAAAGTTGTTCAACGGTGGATAACGAAACAAGGTGAAAATCTCGCACGCAGCTTACTTGCGAACCGTTATGCGAAAGTAAGGGGTATGTTTCAGTTAAAGAATCTTTAAATTGAGAGAATGATTTTGCACCAAAGGAAGGATTCAATATTTGAACAAAATACTAGTAATAGATGATAATAAAGATAACCTGTTCTTAATAGACAGAATTATAAAAAAGGACCTTCCTGAATCAAAAGTCTTTACAGCACTAAGCGGTGAAGAAGGAATATTATCTGCTCAGAAAATACTTCCCGATGTTATTCTACTAGATTTATTAATGCCCGAGATGGATGGTTTTGAAGTATGCACAAAACTAAAATCCGACGATAAAATTAAACACATTCCTATCATAATTATTTCTGCTATAATGACCGATTCCGAAAGTAAGATAAAAGCATTGGACACAGGCGCAGAAGTATTTATTCCTAAGCCGGTAAGTCCCAATGTATTAGTTGCTCAAATAACAGCTATGCTTAGAATTAAAAAAGCAGAAGATAAATTACGCGATGAGAATTTAATTTTGTCTTCTACAATTACAAACGGATTAGATGTTTACAAAGATTTATTCGAGAATATAAATGATTTTTTATGTACACACGATTTAGATGGAAAAATTCTCTCTGCAAATCCTGCCGCCGGGAAACTTCTTGGTTATGATACAAAAGACATTATCGATAAGAACCTACGCCAATTTATTGCACCAGAAGTTAGAGATCAATTTGATGACTATCTTAAAAAAATAAAATCCAGAGGGAAAGCAAATGGTTTTATGATAATTCAAACTGTCTCCGGTGAAAAAAGAATATTTGAATATGATAATACTTTATCGTCCGAAGAATTAAGTACACCATTTGTGAGGGCATTTGCAAAAGATGTTACTGAGTTAAAACAAAAAGAACATCTATTAAAGGTGTCAGAAAAAAAATACAAAGATCTATTTGAAAAATCCGGTGATGCTATTTTGATTATTACAAATGGAAAATTTGTCGATTGTAACCTTGCTACTGTCGAAATGCTTCGTTACAAAAGTAAAAAAGAATTATTAAACACTCATCCATCAGAATTATCCCCGGAATTTCAACCCGACGGAAAACCATCTTTTGAAAAAGCAGATGAAATGATGAATATGGCTTTTGAGAAAGGGAGCCATCGTTTTGAATGGGACCATAAAAAAGCAGATGGAACAGTTTTCCCGGTAGAAGTTTTACTGACTGTAATTACAAATGATGAAAATGAAAAAACTCTATACACCGTTTGGAGAGATATTACCGATAGAAAATTAGCTGATCGAATTCAAAAAGCACTTTTTGAGATATCAGAATCTTCCTATGCTGCAACTGATATGGCTGCTCTCTATAAATCAATTCATGAAATAATAAGCAGATTAATGAAAGCAAAGAATTTTTATATTGCTATTTATGATGAAAATACTGATATGATATCCTTTCCATATATGGTTGATGAATTCGATGCTCCATTTCAACCTAAGAAATTTGGGAAAGGTCTTACCGAATATATTTTGAAAACAGGAGAGGCAAAATTAATAGATGCTGAACTTGATATTGAATTAAGTGAAAAAGGTGAAGTAGAGATGATAGGGGAACCAACCGAGATATGGCTTGGAGTTCCTCTTAAAGTTTCTAATAAAATAATTGGTGTTATTGTTGTACAGGATTATAATGATCCAACAACTTATGGTGAAAATGAAAAACAATTATTAAAATTTGTATCAACCAATATTGCTCAAGTTATTGAAAGAAAAAGAAACAATGTTAAATTGGAAAAATATTCTGAAGAATTAAAAGAAGCTAACCAGACAAAAGATAAATTCTTTTCTATTATAGCGCACGACCTAAAAAGTCCCTTTCAAGGTTTGTTGGGTTATTCCAAAATTCTCGCAAATGAATTTTACACTTTATCTGATGAAGAGAAATTATTTTTTATAAATAACATTGATGATATAAGCAATAATGCATTTTCTTTACTTGAAGATTTATTAACATGGTCTAGACTTCAAACCGGAAAAATGGAAGTTAATATTGAGTCTCTCAATCTTAATGAATATTTAGCTCCAACAATTTCTTTACTCTCTCAGACAGCTTTAAATAAGGGAATAAAACTTACAAGTTTAATTAACAGTGATATTCATGTTAAAGCAGACATCAATATGTTGAGAACCATAACTAGAAACTTAATTTCAAATGCAATTAAATTCACAAATATTGGCGGTAAAATAATTGTCAAATCTAAATTATTGGAAAATTTTGTAGAGCTTACTGTTGAAGATAATGGTGTTGGCATCAAGGAAGAAAATCTTCAAAAACTTTTTTCAATTGACAAAAGCATTACAACAAGGGGTACTGCTAAAGAAGAAGGTACAGGACTTGGTCTTTTACTTTGCAAAGAGATGATTGAAAAACTAGGCGGTGATATTCGTGTTGAAAGTGAGGTTGGGAAAGGGAGTAGTTTTATTTATACCATTCCTTTAAGTAACTAATTATTCCATCTATTAATAATTATGAAGAAAAAAAAATATACCCAGCCTTGAAGATTTAGAAAATAAGGTCCGAGAATTGAAAGCAAGCGAAAACCAGTTTCGTCTATTATTTGAAAACTCACCAATTGGAATTAGTATTGCATATTTAACAGGCAAGGTTATGGGTTAGTGACAGGCTTAGCGACTTATTAATTTTGTGTTGTAAATGACCAAGGTCATACCGCCAACTGTCGTGCCTTTTCCCCCAAAGTACTTTCTATATTTATTAAGGATTACATTATTTTATTTGCTATTTACTACAAATTGTGAAGCGTTGTACAAACAAATGAAAAATATATCTACAGATATTAGTAGATTCGATTCCAAATAAGTCAGTACGTAATAATTTGACCCATTACATCAATTGCTGCCTGTTTTTGAAATTTGTCTAGTATTTCTTGTTTTTTCATACGTGTTATGATATTTTGCGGCATAAACGGATGATAAATTAAATTCCCAATAGACGCAATGCGTTTATTGAGACGTTGTAGCACATTAAGAGAATGAAAGAAATATCAATAAAAAAATATATTAGATACCTATTCGGAACAGCAACCCTTGTCTTTATTATGAATAAATTATATCTAAGATCTTGGATTTTGGAAAACGATGTGCATAACATTTTTCAAATTGTGACCTATTCTATTCCAAACTTGATAGAAGCGATTATTGGAACTCTTATATTAACTGGAATTCTTTTACAGGCACGTCAATATTTCAATCAGAAGTTAGGTAATCTAAAGGATGTATACATCTATACGTTAGCAGTTAGCGTAGCCTCAATTTATGTTATCTCTCAAGAACTTAAATTTCATAATCTTGGTGGGAACAACGTCTACGATCCATACGATTTGATTGCTTCCATTGTAGGATTAGTAGGAACTTTTGTAATTATCCAGAATTTTGGATTTGTGAATAAAGTGGAAAGGGATAAAAACGTGCTACAACATCGGCTATAGCAAATGCGGGCTAAAGAGCTAATATGAAGGTAATTATACAAAATAAATTAATAGCTAATTGGAAAGGTAAGTGCCTTGAAATCCCTCACTTGCCATAGCCGAGAATCGTTGGCAGTAATGTAGGAAAACGAAATAATGACATTTTACGAAAGAGAAATAAATAGAATTAGCAACATTATTTACTCCAACCAAGAGCAAATACAAACTGTAATTGGCGTTCGGAACTATATTGACAACAACTATGACACTGATTTGAATTTGGATTTATTATCCCATTTACATTTTATTTCCAAGTTCCATTTATTACGCTTATTTAAAAAACATTATGGACTAACTCTAAGACAATACTTAATAGACAAGAGGATTGAAAAATCTAAACAACATTTGAAAAATGGAATGTCGGTAACTGAAACATGTTTTGCTGTTGGATTTGAAAGTTTAGGTTCGTTTAGCACTTTATTTAAAACTAAAACAGGAAATTCACCAAGTGAATTTAAAAATGAGCAACTTTCAAGAAGCAAATTAGATTCAGAGTTCTGAACTTTGGAAAACAAATAAAAAATTCTCAAAGATGAAAGGAACACTAAATGAAAGTAACACTAATTAGCATTCCCGTTCGAGACCAAGAAAAAGCCTTAAAATTTTATACGGAAATACTTGGTTTCATAATAAAGAAAGACAAACCATTAGAAGGTGGAAATAGATGGCTGACTTTAGTTTCAAAAGAAGCTCAAGACGGACCAGAATTATTATTGGAACCAGGACCGAATCATTTTGAACCTTGTAAAATCTATCAAGACGCACTGATGGAAGCCGGAATTCCATATACTCAATTCAATGTTGAAAATGTTGACGCAGAATATGAAAAATTGACAAAACTTGGAGTAGAATTCAGCGTAAAACCATCAAAAATGGGAACGTGGAAATATGCAGTATTTAACGATACTTGCGGGAATAATATTGAACTAGTAGAAGAGTTATAAAAACACTACTGCCAACAATGGCTATAAGTAATTGTTTGTTCTTGCCTACTTCTGAAAATTCCGCGGGAATTTTCAGATTGGTGTGTACTTGGCTGCAGGCAGGCTTCAAAGTTAAGTGCTAACCCATGTGACTACTCATAGCCGAGACCGTTGTAACCAATTGAACAAAAAACCATGCAAAATAAAAATATTCGTGTAAATATATTCGATTTGACTAATTGGATTTTGTTCCATTATTCGTTAACTTTATTATATGGATAAAAAACGACAATTGATATATTTCAGAGAATATTTTTGGGATTTTTTCAACAAACAAAAGGAGAAAACAAAAGACAAGATTGATTATGTGCTATTTCTTGTAACAGTTGCTGATAAGATACCCAAAAAGTTCTTTGAACCAATGGCTGGATATGATAGATTATTTGCGATAGGTATTAAGTTTGAAAGCAACATCTATCGGATATTTTGCTGTTTTGATAAAGGTAATTTAGTGGTGTTATTCAATGGATTTCAAAAGAAAACTCAGAAAACACCAAAAAAAGAAATTGAAAAAGCAATGCGGATAATGAAAGAGTATTTTGATTATAAACAGAAAGGTGACAAAAATGAAAGATATAATGACATTTGAAGAACATCTTGATAAAAGATACGGTAAGATTGGATCCGAAAAACGAATTGAATTTGAAATAAAAGCAAAAGCCTTTGCGATTGGTGAAATTTTAAGAGAAGCAAGAAAAGATGCTCACTTGACCCAAGAGCAACTTGCTCAAAAAACAGGGACTCGTAAAAGCTTTATTTCTAGAATTGAGAATGGACATAGTGACATACAGTTATCGACTCTATACCGGCTTGTTGAGATTGGATTTGGAAAAAGAGTTAACTTAACAATTGGCTGATTAACCTAAATATCAACTGGTTACAACACACAATATTGCAAACCGATACCTGCAATTAACGCTAGATTACTCAATCAATTTTTGCCAATTGTCCAATAACTCTTTACATACTTTTGTAAACCAATATTTCATGAATGGATGCACAAGTATATTCTGAATAGCCTTTTTGTATTCGAACTCAAAAATCATTGTGATTTCACTCTCATTGGAAGAAATCTCATCAACGATCCAGGTTCCTTTTAAAGACTTCAGTGGATAAGGATAATCAGGTGCTTTGGTATCTATCACAAATGAATATTGCTTTCCTTCTTCCCATAGTGTACAGGTTTCGGTCCAGCTATCTTTGCCATGTGAGCACGAGCGTATCATACCTAGTTTTTCTCCTGAGATTACTTTAGAGCCATCAATGTTTGGGGCTACCTCGTTATAGTTGGCAATATCTGATATTACTTCCCAAACCATTGATTTAGTGACTTTAACCTTTCTCTTAAACTGGAATACTTTTTCCCCTCTCCTATTCCTTTCATCAATTCTTGCAAGTCCTCTAGCTTGACCAATACCGAACTGTAGAACAAAAAAAGCGACTATACCGATTATGATATTCCCTTCGATAGAGATATCAAAAGGATTCCATAACAGTAATATAATACTCCCAATCACCCATAGCATGTCCTGAATAGTAATCCATAGAACGGGTAATGCTCGTTGCTTTTTGATCTCAATTACAATCGTTAATGCGAATAATATGAGTAGGATGCCAAGTACGAAGAAAGAGTTACTGGATTCAATATTAAATATTTGCTCTACTTTTTCTTGAAATGCTAATACTATAATTCCACATGAAGTTGAAAATACTGCATTAGCTGTTAGATGTTTTTGTAATGTATTCATGCGTTTAGCCTTTGATTTATGAGGGAACACTTAGTTATTGATTTATGAGGTAAAATTAGTCATATCCAAACAATTTGTATTGATATTTTACGCCAATTTTCATTACTTTTGAGACATGAAAGTTTTTGCACCTTATTTAGGCAGCTTACAGGATTACGCAGCGTATCAAAACCTAGATTCTGAGACCTTAAGAAACGTTTTGGTAAATCCTGATTTGGACACTGATAATCCTAACGAAATGGTTGATGCCAAAGAGTATCTGGCTGTTTTTAACCATATAGTTAAAACTACAGACAACGAGTATTGTGGGTTGAATTTTGGTTGCTACCTCAACTTAGGTGCTTTGGGGTTAGTGCTGGAAATATCTTTGAATACCTCAAGTATTGAACAAGGAGTTTTTATTCTTCAAAATTTTCTAGATAAAAAATTTCCGTTAGTCTCGGCTAGTGTCGTAAAAGATTCCCAACAATATATATTAGAATTGGATAGCTCTATTGAAGATGTGCAACTGAAAAGGCATTTTTTGGATATGGTTTTAAGCATTATTTCTCGCGAATTAAAACTAATGCTGCCTCATCCTTTCGTTCCGAAAATCAGATTACCATTTGCTGATGATGAGCCTTATTCTAATGCCTTAAATGCAGAAGTTACGCATCATTCACATTATCAAATCGTCCTACCGTTGGAAATTGTAAATACGGAGATAAATAAAAATAAAGTCAGGGAAATTGAACTTCTATTACCAAAGTTTATGACTATGCTGAATGAAAATGGGGAAGCCGGAAAAACTTTCTCGTACCAGGTGCGAAACATGATTTTAAATATGTGTTCGCCAGAGATTCCTAACTTTGAACAGGTTCAAAAGCAATTTCCTTACAGTCACCGAACGATTCAGCGAAAATTGACGAATGAAAGCATGTCATTCAGAGCTATAGTAAACAATATAAAACAAGAGCTTTCTAATTATTTGATAAATGAAAAGCATTTGAAAACCAAAGATGTCGCTTTTATCTTAGGCTATTCAGAATCTAGTGCCTATCTACACGCTATAAAATCGTGGAATAAAAAAAGCAGGTAATAATGTATATACAAAATAGGCGTGACAGTAGTAAATTCAAGGGTTGTAGCCCACTTTAACTTCATTGCAAGTTGACAGGGAAATGCAACACATCGGCTACTATTTTTTACTAACAGTAAATCAGTGCAATGCGTTGATTGTAGATGCTATTTGCCGTTAAAGGAAAACTATGAATGTATTAGAACGGAAATTAGACAAAACTAAAACAAAAAATAGCTACAATAACGTTGTTTGGTTTTATAATCTCTGGAGTTGGCTTACAGAAAGCAAAGCTGCGAAAAAGGTAATCGATCTGGCGGAAATCGAGGATGGAAAAAGAATTTTGGAAGTAGCTTGCGGGACAGGTGTTGTATTTGAACAAATTGTGAATGGAAATCCTAATGGGGAAAATATTGGAATAGATTTGTCTCCCGATATGCTTAACAAAGCAAGAAATAGATTGAAAAAAGTGTCCGATAATTTTGAATTAAGAGAAGGAGATGCATTAAACCTTGATTTTGATGATAACACATTTGATATCCTCATTAACAATTTTATGGTGGACTTAATGCCACAGGAACATTTCGATAGGATTGCACAAGAATTTCGAAGAGTTTTAAAACCAAAAGGAGTTTTAGTTATATCAACATTTTCATTTGGGAAAAAGAGAATTAACAAAATTTGGTTCTGGATAGCGAAACATTTTCCTGATCTTTTAACAGGATGCCGGCCTGTTTCATTCAAAGATAATTTGATCAAAGCGGGATTCAGCATTGAACAAGATATGGCAATCAGCCAAAATACTTTTCCTTCTGAAGTTATAAAAGCAATAAAAATTAAATAAGTTAACAGTGTGGAAATAACGACCGCACATCATTGTCGATGCATAATGCAGGCTGAACACGAGTAAATTTGAGTCTTATTGCTCTTAAATAACTTTGCGGTTTGCGAACGGTGAATTTCTTCGAAATTCCGCACTTGTCATAGCTAAGGCTGTTATGCCCAATGCTGACAAAACCACGTAAAATGAGATTTTAAAAAAAACTATATAATGATAAATAAAAAAATTTTATCGATAATACTACTTGGATATTTTGTAACAATAAATGCTTTTGGACAAAGTGATAATCCAGCCAATCGATATGTAGATGCGTATAAACAATATTTGGATGCAACTTGCCCTTTGGAAAAGGATAGTATTAAACACTTCATATATTTTGCGCGAGATAGAGAACTAATCCACAACCATCCCTTTCTGAAAGTCAAGAGAATTGTAGGTGCTCAGATAATGTACTCATGGAGACAATTAGAACCCGAAAAGGGAGTTTATGATTTTTCGATTATTTATGAAGATTATAATTATCTTTTATCGCATGATAAAAGGTTATTTATTCAGTTTCAGGACGTAACTTTTGATACTACATACAAAGCTATTCCTGATTATTTGATGACGGAAGAATTTGATGGAGGTTGTACCTTATCATACAATGATGAAGGTATTGCAGATGGATGGGTAGCCAAAAGATGGAATCCGGAAGTGCAACATCAATTTGCCTTATTGATGAAAGCATTGGGAAAAAAATTTGATGGTAAAATTGAAGGTATAAATTTACAGGAAAGTGCTGTTGGGGCAAACGGAGATATTGATACTTCTTTCACACCCAAGCGCTACACTGAATGTTTAAAAGAAAACATGCTTTTGCTTAAAAAAGCTTTCCCAAATTCGACTACTATGCAATACGCCAATTTTATGCCTGGCGAATGGTTGCCATGGGAAGATAAAGGATATTTACATTCGATATATAAATACGGACAAGAAATAGGTGTGGGATTAGGAGGGCCAGATTTAATGGTACAAAGAAAGGGACAACTTAACCATACAATTGCAATGATGCATGAAAACAATTATACAGTACCGCTGGGAATTGCTATCCAAGATGGTAATTATATTGGGAAAACAGGAGCAGACCAAGATTATAAAGAGCAATTAGATGATGGATTAATTGGACGTGAAAATATTGTTCCTTTATTACATGCTTTTGCAAAGGATTTTCTTCATGTCAATTATATGTTTTGGGTTCATCAAGAGCCATATTTTAGCGAGGATCTAATCCCTTGTTTAAGCAACGATCAATTTAAAAATTGGATTGTAAAATAAATTATTGAAAAAAGCACAGGGCATAAAATCCCAATAGACTCAATGCGTTTATTGGGGATGTTGTGTGGCAGTTAAAGAGTAAAAGGGACATAAAAAAGAATAAAATAAGATGAATATTAACGACATTATTAGAGAACGGCCTGTTGGGACAAAAGCCAATAAAATCGTTTGTGAACTTATAACAAAAGAAGCCGTTAAAGCCGGATTAGAAAAAACATCCCTGCCTTTTGAATGTATGACTTGGGATAAACAAACATCATTTGTGCAGTTTGGTGATGTGAAAGTAGAAGTCTTTCCAAGCCCCTTCTCAAAAAGCTTTATTGGCACAGGTAAATTATTAAAAATCCAATCTTTAGAAGAATTGAACGAAACCGAAATTTCAAACAAAATAGTTTTGCTGCACGGGGAAATATCAAAAGAACCCTTTATGCCCAAGAACTTCCCTTTTTATTATCCTGACAATCACAAAAAAATCATTGAAAAGCTCGAAAATTCTTCGCCTAAAGCAATACTGGCATTAACTAAAAAGCATCCAATGTGCGGACTAGAGCCGTTCCCTTTGTTTGAGGATGGAAATTTTGATATACCATCGGCTTATTGTGGAATTTCTGATAGTGATACATTACTGAAACTTTCGGGTGAAGTTTATACAGAGATTAACTCAAACGTCGAAGAAGCCAATGGAGAGCAGATAGTTGTTACAAAACGTTCGAACATAAAAAAAGGGAAAGTCATTGTTTGCGCCCATCTGGATTCAAAATACGGAACACCGGGGGCACTTGATAATGCAACAGGAGTTTTCGTGATGATTGAAATAATGAAGCGTTTAAAATACTATGACGGAGAATATGACATAGATTTCGTGCCCTTTAACGGAGAAGAATACTATGGGGTGAAAGGCCAACTTACGTATTTAGATTATATTAAACAACAGAACAACAACATTAAACTGGTAATCAATATTGATTCTCCCGGACATAAAGATTCAAAAACATCACTGTCATTATACAATTTCGATAGCAAAATGCGGGATTGGATTGAAAATAGGATTAGAAGTAATGAACATGTAACAAAGGGTGAGGAGTGGTACGCAGGAGACCATTCGATGTTTGCATTTCAGGGCATTTCATGCATTGCAGTTACATCTTCTAACCTTTCTGAAACTGTTTTAGACATTACCCATACACCGAATGACACGAAGGAGAATATAAGCCTTGATATTTTAAAAGAAACATCTAACTTTTTGACAGAAATAATTGAATCGTATGACTAAAGCCGCCACACAACAATCTGTAAAAAACATAGCCAGGAAAGCACTTATTTAGGGCTTTATCTCCTGCATCAGCCTTGTCTTGGTTTGACAGGAAAATCACCCGCAATCGGCTACGTTTCTTACAGTGCACCGTTGCAGCACATATAAAGGTTACATCATTTACACCAAATATTAATTTAAACTTTGAGATAATATGAGGGAAAATGGATCGATGCCAAACTTCAAAACCGTGGACGACTACATCGCCAGTCAATCGAAGGAAGCACAAATAATTTTAAGTGAATTGAAATGATTTGACTGACTGCGCTTAAGTTTAAAAAATCACTAACCATAAATAAAATGTTATTCGGCAGACAAAAGGCAACAAAAAAGGAGAATGTAAAATGAATAGATTATTAACAATAGTATCAATTGCAATAATTATTATAAGTTGCGAACAAACAAATAAATCAAATAAGGAAATAGATAAAATGAATAAACAAAAAAACGAAGCAACAAGCACAGATCCCAACAACGACACTATCCCTAAAGTTACGGGAATTGGTGGTATTTTCTTTTATTCAGACAACCCGGAGGAAACGAAAGAATGGTACACCAAAAACTTAGGAATTGAAATCAATGATTGGGGTTCATCGAGTTTTGAATCCAGAAACATTAACAGACCTGATGAGATAAATTCTCTTCAATGGAAACCTTTCAAAAAAGAAGATGAGTATTTCTCCCCATCCAAAAAGAATTTTATGATCAACTACCAAGTTCAAAATATTGAAGGACTTGTAAAAAAACTAAAAGAAAACGGGGTAACGATACTTGACACCATAACAACTTACGATGGTATTGGAAAATTTGTACATATTATGGACACGGAAGGCAACAAGATTGAACTTTGGGAATCCAATGGATAGTGTATTAGATGACCTGCTGAAAAACAGCTAATTAAATCCTTAATTTTATAACAAGATGCAAAAACTGCCGGCTGCTAACATTATATAAAAATAATAGCTATTTGAGTGCTAAAATTAAAGCAAGCAAATTTAGATATTTTTAATAATGAAAAAAAGATTAGCACTTGGAAATCCGCTATAATTCTAAATACTAAAAGTCGGCGGTAATGCTATTTGGTTGAACATTATGAGTAAATATGAAAGAAATATCTATATATATTCAAAACAAAATAACCGCAATTGGAAAACCGGAAAAAGCCAGATGGTTAGAGAATTATATTAAGCATGACATTAAATCAAAAGGTGTAGGAATTCCGGACATTAGAATGATAGTTAAAAAAGCTAATGATGAATTTGGAATCAAAGAAAAACCACAATCAGACCAGATTAAACTGCTTACAGATTTGATGACTCAAGAATATACTGAAGATAAACTTTCTGCAATTCTGTATCTTCAACTATTTTGGCATAATGAATATGACAAACAAAAAATTGACCTGGTTTCTTATTGGTTCGATGAAAGATTAATCACAGATTGGAATGTGTGCGATTGGCTTTGTGTTAGAATTTTAACACCGATGATTGATAATTCCCCCAAGGTAATTATTTCTGAATTAAAAAAATGGAATACGACTAAAAACATGTGGAAAGCAAGAGCCTCTTTAGTTCCATTTGCACAAAGTAAAACGATGGATCATTACAAAGAAATAATAGGACTTTTATCGGTTGAATTGATAAAAAGAGAAGAGAGATTTTGTAAAACAGCCGTTGGTTGGGTCATGAGGGAATTCTCAAAAATCGACAAAGATTTTGTACTTAATTTTCTTTCTGATAATGAAAAATGGACAACAAACGAGGTGATAAAAAATGCGAATAAATATATAAAGAATCACTACTAACCGACAAAAAAATTTTAGGGAGCTACAAAGAAAGTAGCCCCCAGATGTCGTAATTTTGTTTAACCAAAAACAAACGGAAAAACGACATGAATAAAGATAAGGAAATAAAATTTGTCGGACAGCCGGTATTCGGACAACTGTTAAAATATATTGATAAATCGGCATTTATCCAGTTAGTAAAAGCCAAAAAGACTGACTACTATTATAAGGCATTCAAAAGCTGGGATCATACAGTAGTAATGCTATTTGGAATATTAAGCCGATGCGATTCAA
>JAIOZI010000054.1 GCA_021740785.1 Melioribacteraceae bacterium | reverse complement strand
AAAAAGATAATTCCAACAATCGTCTTCGGTCTTGAATTGATGAAGAAACTCCTGAAAATCTTTTGGATATCTTTCTTGAGCAATCATATACAAACATAACGAATATTAGCAACTTGGCCTAAGCAGACTAGCAGTTAAAAAATTTCCATCTATGTTCTCAATTTCAACTTTATGATTTGATAAAAGATTTCTTACCAGTTTAAACTTGTCTTTATTATTTGAATAATTGTTCTTCATTTGATAATTAATAATAGAAGGCTGTATAATGATGTAAATTATTAGAATGACCATTATTGAAATAATTACTAATACTGGATATTTTGTTTTATTTATTTTCATTTTCACTACCTTCTTATTTATATAGTAAATAACCTAAAGTCTGCATCCTATGAGATACTGGAGATTCTCCAAAATTAGGCACTGAAGCAGAACCAAAAGGTTTACTCATATAGTATGAAAATATCATTAGTCCAAGAGTTTTATTATTTTTAGCCATTTGTAATGAACCGAAACCAGTCATAGCTGTAATATAATCCAATCCACCCTTATTGGCTGCCATCCCGGCAAGTATATAACCTGCATCTCTACCGGAGGCATATATCCCTGCACTAATTTGTGAACCTGTCGTTACACCAAGTTTATACTTAATATCAAAATGTTCGGAATCGCCAGCATTCATAGCATAATCAATAAAACCTCCAAGATCTTGACTAACTTCTGCCAAATATTTTGAGATCATATTGCCTGCTGCAAAACTTCCAAAATCAATTCTTGCATTTGCACCAATCCTAACTGAACCATCTTCATTAAATGGATTATCTTGTGCTGCGAAAGAAAGTACATCTGTAGATTGCCCCATTAATTCATAATTATTCCCATTGTATGAAACGCCTCCTTTAGCATTTTGTCTGTATATATCTGTTTTATCATCATTGATTATCTGAATAACAGTACCTGAACTATCAGTATAAGTTGATGCACCATTTGGATCAAAGTTATTTATTGGATTATTAAGGCAGTAATTATAAGGAGAGTGACCGGGATAACTATCCGCCAAGGGATCTACTGATAACCACCTCCCAATATCACTATCATAATAGCGCGCGCGCCGGCTTCGCAATAAAAGCGTTGCTATGCCGGGACAGGCGAAGTAGTCGTAGCTTGCCTGTCTCGCCGAAGTTGATTTTGAACGAAGGCGGATCTCAGTATCATGCTCTTTCTCACGGCTTCGCATAAAAAACGTTGCTTCGCCGGTGCAGGCAGTAAATTTATATCTCTCGTTTGGCGATGCCCGCCTACGCCAAAGCAAATTGTCAAACACAATAGCAGAATCTGGCTTCGTCGGATAAACATTATTATATTCTCTAAGTATTCCACCATAAGGTAAATAATCTTGAGCGGTTACTGGTTGAGAATTACCTTCGCGGTATGTTTGTCTGATACTTCCCCCACCTACATTAAAACTTCGGTGGGCAGGCAAGTGATCCTTTGCCACAGGCATGGCTGCACCAAACATAGCAGTATCTTTATTCAATCGTTTTCAACAACTATTTCACATTGTTTACCAAATGGAGAACCAGTAGATAATTATTTTCCGTTTATCACTGATAGCAAAACCTTTTGAATAACCATGTTTCCAGTCTGTTGGCAAATTCTGACTGCCATACAAATATTTGTCGTCCCAATACTTACCTCTTTTTGCTTCCAATACAAATAATCTAAAATCTTGGGGTAATTTACATGGTGTCGTGTTATCAAGAAATCTTGTCTGATAAAAATTTGGAACCGGGAATTCCTCTTTTTTGCAATCTCGTCTCAATAAATTCCTATTTGATTTATCTATCCTTATTTTTTTATACCAATTTTCTTCTGTTTTATACTTATTGATTACCAATAAGCAGCTATCACCCGCAACATATGAAGCTATGCTCCTTATTGTTATTTCTGCTCTAATTGAATCATAGACATTTTCTTCATATCGATTCATCAAATAAATAAAAGCATTATTGTATTCAGTTAATTTCATGTCATGAAGTTCGAGAAATCCTTCATCAAGTTTCTTTGGGAAATAGGATACAAAATCATGTTTGAAATTGGATAATGACTCTTTATATTCATTATTAAATCTATTTAGTCTCGCTTTATCTCCATTATTATAACAAGAGTTAATAGAGATTATAAGTAATAATAAAATCAACTTTTTCATTTCGTCTTGTATTTTATTTCATAATATTTTCGCGGATAAAATGGAGTAATTTAACAACCCCTATACCATCGTCAGGCACAACTCTATAATTGGTTGGGTTTGAAAATGATTCCTGGTTTTTTACTATAATCTTATAATACCATTTTATTATATCAACTTGTTTAAACCACCCATAATTATCTTTCATACTATCAAATCCAGTGATACTTTTATATCGATTTAATATTTGGTATAAATTTTCTTCTCTGGCATAAGTAACATCTCTATTCAGTAGCTTATATTCGGAATATTTTAAGTTTATATTCCCCCCAAGGTCTAACGGATTCATGACTACATCTATCTGCTCGACTAATAGACTATTTGCCATTATATAACCAAAATTATTTGCAAAGGCTACTGATTGTTCAACTGTTAGATCAAATGTACTTACTCCTAATTCTCTAAGTTCTTGAAACATATCATCACTCCCAAAATAATTATCTTCACCCAACCAAGAATAACCATCTGGTATATCCTGATCCTTGTATTTCCCATCATACCAGTGTAGTGCACCAGTTGAATCATTGACATACCAATCCATACCGAATAAATCAATTCTTATTAGCGGATTATTTCCAACATAATTATACGGGCTCCACCCAGGATATTTATCACTCAACGGATCCACACTCAACCATCTCCCAATATCACTGTCATAATACCATGCACCGAAGTAATCATAGCTGGCTTGTCCCCCGAAGTTGCTTATTAAACGTAGGAGGAGCTCTGTGTCTCTTTTTTTACCCGTATAATAGTACTTTTCTTCCATTCCATAATTTACTTCTCTCAATATACTTCAGTATGCAAAATAGTCTCTGGCACTAACAATTGATCAAAGAACAAAAGCATCCCAAGTTACATAAGGGCTAGGTATTAAAAATAGCATTAAGTATAACTAGCTGTCAAATTACGGCTGCTTTTTATGACCGCAAGGTAATCTATGGATATATATACCATATTCACTTTCTTTGCTAAAAAAAGATTTTCCAGCACCATTTGGAGAAAGTTGTAAGCCACAATCCTCTTCTTGACAAGCAAGTGCATTTATTACTTTGGATAAAAAAGAAAGAGTCTCTTCAGTCCCTTCAATGAGGACTTGATCTTCCAAGATTCTAATATTCAACTCAATTTTTTCTGTATTGCTATTTTCTAAAATCTTATTAACCTTCATAATAATTCCAAATTTTAGTTAAATGGTTTATGTGTGCCGTTATCCCAAACATTTCGACTACGGATTCCTTTTTCCCACATCTTTTTATTTTTATAAATTTCCCAATGATCTTTATGCAATTGATCTTTTTCCCATATTTCACCTGATTCCTTATGCTTTTTAGCTTTACTTTTCCTCACATTTTCAAATTCTTCAGGGTGTGTGTCTGGTGTATGTTCCTTACCATCTGCATTCTCTCCCGTATTTTCACTACTCAAGATATTGTATAAATAGTAAGTTAAATATGCACCTGTTCCAACACCCATCATAATTTCACCTACTGGTGTTGGTTCACTTACTGCAATACCCCAACCTGTAGTAATCCATATTGGTAATGATGCGGTTGAAGAACTTGAAGCAGTAACTGTAATTAAAGGTAAAGTATGAGTAAATGTAGTATCACTTAATCCCAATAAATCTATTCTTGCTAATGGATTATTTCTCACATAGTTGTAAGGGCTCCACCCCGGATACTTATCCGCCAACGGATCAACACTATTCCAAAGACCTAGTTTGCTGCTGTAATAGCGTGCACCAAAATAATCATAATTTGTTTCAGTGTCACAACTTGTTCCGATAAAATACAATTTTTTCTTCAGTATAGGGGCTCTTTTTTTCGACAAAAGGTAACATTGATATTATTCCTCAAATAAAGGTCGGTATAACGCAGATAAAAACGTCGAGTCAGACGGAACAACCGGCAACTGAACGCAGCGAAGGTTTTGCTGATTGCTGTTTTTGTGCGGTGTTTACATAACGCGTTATATGTGAGCTACGTACAGACAACATTTATCCCGAAGCGGTTTTCAAATAAATAGTTGCGTTATGTAAATTCTCGCTGAGTATCTCAGGTGATAATTCATTAATCGCAATCATGCTCGTAAATCTTTCTTAAATACTCACTTCTCTCTAACACGCTTTCCGGAATAAAAATATATTTCAATTTTAATTCAATGGTATCTTTTACTAAGAGACAACAATTACTATTTTTATATTTTATTAATGAATCTCCAACTGAAACATTATTTTCTAATTCATCGCTTAATCCAGCTATATTTATTTTTTTCCCAAATACATCCAAGTTTAAGTTGATTGTTTTTCTAAAATATTTTTTAGTAACTCTTCCCTTAAATTCTAATTCAATATCATCAGTGTAAGTATCTGGACTATCACTACACCAGCGCAAGAAAATTATTAACAAAATAAAAATTAAAAGAAATAATAAATATTTAATCCAGCCATGTTTTTTTAATTTTTTTTGCACTGTTTCACCATTTCTTCATATGATTGTATTTGGTTGCTTTCCACATAACTCCATATTTTACTTTCCCTGAATAAACACCACCTAAACCAACTCCTTCCCACTGTTTTTGACGCCCGTACATGCCAGGCCATAAATCTGGTTTGCCTTCAACATTCATCCAAAAATAGCTGCCTTCACCATAGCCAGCGCCTGCTGAATAACTGCTTGTCCATCCGTTCCAAGATTCTGCTGATGCTGCACCTTTTCCTCCGTACCATGCAACAAGTCCTGACATTCCTCCCCCAATTCCATATCCAAGTGTGACCGCTCCCGTACCATATTGGTGGAGTTCACCTTGATTTTTTCCACTAAGGAAATAAACAAATTCAGTTCCACCTCCTGCACCGCCTCCAAATGCAAAATCACCGGTAAATGAAAGTCCAACTGCATCAATACTTGAAAGTCCAGATTTATCAAGTAAATCCGGTATATCAATAACAAATGGATCATCAGTCGTATAATCAAGACCTGTGTAAACATGTTGGTGGTCATCTGTACCTGTAACAATGGTAGCTATTATTGAACTATCGGAATTATAGAAATATACATCTGTGCCATTAGGATCTATGTATAAAAGTGGATTATTCAATGTATAATTGTAAGGTGCCCATCCTGGGAACTTTTCCGCCAACGGATCGACACTCAACCATCTCCCAATATCACTGTCATAATACTGCGCGCCGAAGTAGTCATAGCTTGCCT
The DNA here is from genome assembly GCA_021740785.1 of Melioribacteraceae bacterium. Classification (GTDB taxonomy): domain Bacteria; phylum Bacteroidota; class Ignavibacteria; order Ignavibacteriales; family Melioribacteraceae; genus JAIOZI01. The sequence continues at coordinate 28,603 of JAIOZI010000054.1, read as the reverse complement.
GTCTCGCCGAAGTTGATTTTGAACGAAGGCGGATTTCAGTATCACGCTCTTTCCCAGTAAACTTGTATCGTCTGTGTGTCTCATGCTTCCCCCAACTAAGTTAAAAAGTGATTCTTGGCAACAGTTCATTCCCAATGTTCTTTTTGAGATTAGGCAAAATTTTTCTTTAAGTTCTTTTTTGTATTCATTAAAGTCGCATTTCGAAAACGCTTATTTACTTCATTTGCTAATTTATAAGGTCGATTAAATGCTTCCTGTGAAATACTGAAGTAATTAGACAGCTTGCGTATTGTTTCTTTTGATAGTCCTTTTTGATAATTCAAAATCTTCGAAATTGTCCCCTTTGATAAATCTAGTATCCCAACCAAATCTTTTGCTTTCAAATTATTTTCATTCATTAGTGACTTAAGTAATTCGACAGGATCAACATCCTCAAATGAATTATGCTCGTTATCCCATTTCTCTACCAAAACAGTCAATAATTCTATCTCATCAGAATATTTCTCTTTGTCAGCCATTATCAATTTTTCCAAGATGTTGCAATATTCATCATATTGTTTCTTGCTTTTAATAACTGTGTATTTGAGTTTCTTCATTTTATTCCTTCTAATATGCATCTATAGTATATTGTTTTCCATAAGCACACAATTTCGAGTATTCCGAATGAATACCAATCCACTTTACAAATAAATGGACTTTCTTTTTTCCAAAATGATAACTGCATATCATTCTGTATTTATTCCCGCCCAAATTAAAAACGACTCTCTTTGAACTCTCACCTAAAATATCGGCGCTATTAAAAGTAGAAAATATATCATTCGGCTCATTCCAATCGACCCATTTTATTATTGAGAGCCATTTTGCTAATGCCGATTTACTTTGAACATTTGCAGCGGTAAAGTTCTCAATAGTTTGCTTTCGGATAAGGTGTATTTTCATGAATTGTAAACTTACTAAATAGTTTCATAATGGGAAACTTATTTTTAACCCAAAAAAATTACAGCAGGGGCAGACAATATACAGGGTAATAAAGATCAGTTGTTCAGCTAAATAAGAATCTTGGATTAAGATTATGAGTAAGATTAAGTAAGTGTTATTGCTTTATAAAGATCATTCACCACTTATTTTTCAAAACTCCCTCGCCCTTTGGGAGAGATCTGGGGTGAGGGGATAAAATGTATTTGTTGCGGGAACCACTACCAGTGACTAACTTGCAAATTTTATCATCAAGGTAAAAGAAATAAGCCTGAGTTGATAGCTTTGATTTTATTAAATTCCTTCACCTACTTCCACAAGACAACAAATGAGGTATTTCCTTTTCATCATCATAAAAGCCAAACCACTACTTATGTTGATAGAATTATCATTTCTCTTAAATCTTTCGCTTTGCACTAAACACTTATCAATACTAGTCAAATATCCAAAATCAAAATGAATTGAAAAATATTTGATGAAATATTTTGTGATTTTTTCTGTATTCAGTAAAATTTTAAACGATAATTCTTTGTTTGGTTTTATTTTTATCATATTTACAATGGTTTCAATACCCGTTTGATAAGTATTATCAAAAAGTAAATAGTCATTACCTATTCCTAAGGTAAAGAGTGTATCAACGAATAGATTATCATCCGAAATGTTTTGCAAGTGGATATTCACAAAGTTGGATGAATTTAATGAAAATTTTACTGGTGCTTCAATCTGAATTGTAAAATAGTCATTACGATACCTATAATTCTGCGAGGAATTTTGACTTAATAAACAAGTGCTTATAAAAAATAAAAGTATTGTTATAAGAGTGTTATTTCTTAACATATCTACCAACTCCTGCTGGGCCATATTGTTTATTAAATGAATTTGCATCTAATATTGCTTTTTCATGAGCACCACCAAATTGGAATCCTCTATAGTCAAAACCAACTGCATAAGGCATACCTTGAGACGTCATATAATAGTTTTCACTGAGCTCATGGAATACAATATTACTAACCGGTTGGGGGGTCCCATCAAAAAATGTCCAGCTACCTGATCCAAACGATACACTACCATCATATCCATTAACTGGTTTATAACCTGATGCTTGATTTGGGTGTCTTGAAGTTATTGAAAGTGAAACAATTCCTGTATGTGTATCATTGGGTGACCACTGATTTATTTTACCAGAGGAAAGACTTATTCCGCTGACCATTTGATCTTTCTCTAAAACTTCAAATAAATACTTGTCATTTCCATTAATAATATTATCTAGTAGAGTTAATGCAGCGTCATTTGACACATCTATTCCTTTTGTATCAAAAGAAACTCTCCCTTTCTCATTAACGGAAAATCTATCGAAATAACTGTCATCTATCATAGATTTTAAATAGCTTAAAGCTTGTTCGATTTCACCTGCTAAATCCAGGCTATCACCATTTATGTCAATAAATCTCATCGGACTATTCAACGTATAATTATACGGGCTCCAACCCGGATACTTATCCGCCAGCGGATCTATTGATAGCCATCTCCCAATATCACTGTCATAATACCGTGCACCGAAGTAGTCGTAGCTAGTTTCGGTGTCTCTTTCTTTTTCGGTGAATTTGTATCTCTCATTCGGTGAAGCATTGTTATACTCTCTCAAAATTCCACCGAATGGTAAATAGTCTTGAGCTGCGATAGGCATAACGCTGTCTTCTGAGTAGGTTTGGCGTATGCTTCCCAAATGATCTTTTACGTAATAATATCTATCATCATATCTAAAATATTTCCAATAACCAATTCTTTCCATATACGGATCCTGTACCCAAACGGAGTCCCAGGTTGCATCTAACCTACCAATAAGTCCGGCACCGTATATATTTGCTAGTTTAATCCTTTCATTCGATGCAGTATATATTGCAAGTTCTTTTCCGGTATCATCACGCAAATAAAATTCTCTGAAGTTTGGATGTTTTTTATAAATCCTCATGCCGCTTTCATCATATTTATATTCAACCGGCGCTCCGTTTGCTTCAGCGCTCACCGGTAGATTTTGATAATTGTAAGTCATGGTATAAACAGAATTTTTCTGATCGTATGTAGTATTGCCCTTATAATCATAATTGTACTGCAAATTGCCGCCGTTTAATATAACTTTATCGAGCTTATTAGTGCCTGCAATATAATCATAAATAAGATAATCACCGTTCGAGTCTTTTATCTGCCGGGTTATATTTCCATCAGTGTCATATTGGTATTCTTTATTTATCATTCCGCTTTCAGTATCTTCAAAGGATTTTAATCTATTTATATAATCATAAGTAAATGAAAATCTATAATCAATACCTGTTTGAATACCGTTGTTTTCAATGAATTGCTCTTTAATATTATCGTTTTTATAATATGTTAGATTTTCATTAAACATGACTGCGGAAGTCTGTGCCAATGTGCTAATATTGCCTAATCTTCCCTTAACCTGATCATAGGTATATCCTGTTCTAAGGTTATAGTCGGTGTTGTTAAATGTTTCTGTAATAATTTTATCACTGTTGTCGTATTCATATTCTACTTCAACAATGGAATTCAAATAGCTGGCGTTTCTATTTGTTCTCACAGCCTTAAGTCTGCCTTCAATATCATACTCATACCAATAATATAATTCATTCGGAATATATTGATGAACTAAATTGCCTGTATTGTCATAAGAGTTAACAATCCTTTTCCATTCCATATTTTCGAACTTCACCCAAAAATTCTTGACCCGACCAAGATAGTCATATGTATAGATTTTATAACTCCACAGAGCAGTTGTTGTACTTCTAAATGCGGTTGCTACAAGCTTCCCTTTAAGATTAGGTGAGTTCGCGTATGCAACGCTAAACCCTGCGGGGTCATTCAATCCTTCAAAAACTCCAACCTTTGAATAATTGTCATACATGTTAACAACAAGAAACTTGTCAATGTCTTCTATTTCATTTTCGAAATGTGGAATTCCATCCACATCAACACTGTAATCTATGCCAGGGCTAAGAGAGCCGATGTTTTGGTTGTATAACTCCCCGGTTAGTACAGGTCTATTGAAATCATCATATTTCGTAAAGGTAAGAGGTCTGTCTTCGCCGGAGGATTCATCATATTCCGAAAATCTCAGGTTGTTAAATATATCATACTTATAATTAACTTTATCTGCATCCGGCGATTCCTTCCAGATAATATTATCCCTATTATCATAATCATAGCTTGTAACTTTACCTGAATGAGAAGTGACGTTATCTATTCTTTCAAGTCCGTCATAAGAATACGATGTTCTATTAAATTCATTTCCATCACCATAGTTTTCGGTGTATTCCAATAATTTTTTATCATTGTAAAATTCCTGTGAATAGTAAGGGTGATTTAATTCATCGTATTCTTCGTCCAAGAATTTTTTAACTAAATAATCTCCAAAATTGTCATGCAAAGCAGTATAATCAAATTTTTTCGATGAAATTGTCTGGTCTGATTCAAGATAATTTATCTCTCTGGTTCTCCCCAATATATCATACTTATATGTCGTTTTTCTTAATTCCCCGTCAAATTCCATGGCCAATAAATTCTGGTAGTTATAATACATTGTTTTAATAGTGCCAAATGTGCCGTCATCTTTTTTCCGCTGAATCTTCGTAAGATTACCCAGTGGATCAAGATCAAGCTTTTCTTCAGAAATAACATCATCGTTTGTACCCGAGGCGTTCATTAACTTTTTAATATGTACGATCTGCTGTGAATCGTCATATTCAACTGCCAGAGAGGGTGCCGGTTCTTTAATTACCGTAATTCTCTCTATATATCTCAAGAACGGAGCTGATGTAGTCGAGAATGATAAGTGCCTATATAGGTCTTGGTTTGAAGGTATAGTTTTCCCTTTTGATGATAATGAAAACCTCAATCCAATGATTTTCTTATTCAGAGACCTAGCATCGGATATTATTTCAGTAAAATCCAGTTCATGGTTGAAATTTGGTCTGAACCAATTAAAGGTAAGCGGGCCAAGTAAATCACCGTCATTCGTCATTGCAAAAACAAATATTAAATCACCATTATTTGCTTTATCAATGTACTTGTCACCTGTTCTAAAATAGAGTATTGCTTTTGATCCAAAATCTATACTATTCGGATCGACTAACTCATTGAAATTAATGAAAAAATCATTATTAATATATCTATCATTTGCATCATAATAATCTTTTACATAAAAAGTATTAACTTGATCAAGATCACATTCGAGATCAACGGTGATTTCCTCTTCATATTGAATAGTTTCCCTTAGAAAATTTCCGGGTGCTGTTGCTTCGGTTATTCTTCCTAATTCATCATATTGGTATTTATAAACATTATTATTTATATCAGTTTCAACTATTATGTTATTAGCATCATTAAAAAGCTGGGAATAAGAATAGATTATATTATCGGAATCAGATTTCTTGTATTGAATTGTATAGGGTTTGTTTGTATACGTGTCTAAAGTGTACGTTTTTGTTTCCATCAGCCCATCATACCGCACTTCATTGCCGGAAAAAGTATCATCTGCTCCTAACGAAACAATGTATACTGGAGGTGAATTTAAATTTATAGCAGGAGTGAAATTAATTTGACTTATATCCGGATATATAAATTTCTTTACAATACCGTTTGAATACTCTATGCGTTTTATAAATCCGCGATAAACATACCTTTGAGTACCTGGTACTTGAGTTCCGCTTTCATTAAAAAAATAATTCTCTTCAACGCCGTTTCTTACAACTTTTTGTAAAAACCCATAACCCGCGCCAACCCCTCTATAACTGTATGATATAGTTTGTCCGGTTTCATTTCCCGGGCCCTGTGTATGTTCCATTAATATTTTTTGCGGAGCGTAGACGCAGTCATACTGGTCAAGCTGCGGCCTAATGCGTCTAGTATAAAAATTGATTTGTTTCTTTCCGGAAGGAAAGGTAATTATTTCTTTTTTCTTAACTCTTCTATCCCATCCATTGTCCCCAGCATAAAATTCTATTACATGTTCTGTATTATCATATGTAGTAATATAATGCATAGGGGGGCTATTATCCAAAAGAGAATTGTTGTCTGTGAAATCCTCTTCATCAACCTGTTCCAGCCAGAATGTGCCATCATAGTATAGATTATCATTAAGTGAACCATAGTCCCATTCATAATTAACTATTTTTTTAATTCCATATTCCTGATCTTCTGTTTTCTCGGATACTAATCTGGTTATATAGGAATAGTCAATAGAGTTATTATATTCTTGTCTAACCTGAAATTTTGAGAAATTTTTTGTGATTTTTTCTTTATGAGACCCAGGATCAAACGCCACCCCATCATATTTGAAAACTATTGTAAATATATTGTTGTTAGGATCATTTGATGAACCCTTGGAATAAATATAACGCTCTTCTTTTTTAATTACATCATTTATCTTAGTAAATCGTTTATATATAGCTATAGTTGTCCCCAAATTCCTGCCTAGCTCCCCCATGTAATAATCATTTGAGAAAGAGTATTGAAAGGTTGAACCTAGTTGCCCTTCAAAATAAGTAAATTCGGTTTCCCTGTTGTTGTGATATATAATATTAGATATAAATCTATGCGGAGGAGTAAATGAGAAAAAATGGGTACTGGAATTGAAGGGCTCTAAGTTATACAATCTTTTAAGACCATCATTATAATAGAATTCGTCTATATTGCCTTTTCCATCCTTTATGTTATTAATCAATTTTGCTTGAGAAGCATTTTGATTATTATTTCTACCACTGCTGAAAATAGGTGAACCATAATTTGTGGTTACATTTAATTCATAAAATTGATCATTAATATTATTTTGTACAAAGATTGATCCGTTACTATCAGGATATTTTAGTACTATTGGAACTTGCGGAATACAATATACGGAATCATTATCTCCATACATTGAGGCAAAAAGCGGTCTACCGTAATTTATTCCTGCGTTATACTGATTTGGATGATATTTATAATCGAAGTGAATCGTATTTCCCCATGAGTTTACTATTTTTTTCAAAAGAAGTGTCTTCGGGTTATATTCTTCCCCATAATTAGGACTTATTGGTGTATAACCATAAAAATTTATAGGCTCTTCCTCAAATATATATGTTAACCCATCACCAGGTTTGTAATAAACTCTTCTGAGATGAGTATCTTCCGACATTTTTTTTACAACAGCATAATCCGCTTTTCCAGGTGAAATATTGGCATAAACACCCTCAGTAAATAGAATTCCTTTTACATTTTTTAATGTTATTTTTGAACCGTCTGATTTTAAAATCTGAATTACATCTACCATTATTCTATCTGGATCAGGAATTGATATCCCATCATCATAGTTTGATAGAATATTAGAATAATGGTAACCTGGAATAAGTAACGGTATTTCCTCTCCGTATAAATCAATAGCCCATCCGGTTTCATCTCTAAGAAAAAATTTTGATTCATAATTTAGTGTTTGCAGCGCAATTCCTTTATAACCGATAATCCACTCAGGTGCATTTACGGGATAACCATGTCTATTTGCATCTGGAAACACTGATATCACCCTATGTTCAACATTTGTATTATAGATAATTGTAAGTTCGCCTCCCAAATCATTTGGGAACTCAACATTAGAAGCGTATTTTATGCTTAAGTTTCCATCAAAATCACTAATTATTTCATGATCATTTTTTTTGAAACTACTACTATTAAAATATCCTCTCTCATTCATTCTGTCAAAGCTCGGTACAGGAATTTCTGTTTGACCTTTTGTAAATGTGCTAACTAGAATGATGACTAGTGCAAGTGTTATCCATTTCATTTTATCACCTATGAATTGTTTTATTATGATGTATTTATTAGTCTTGTTGATTGATGAGTTTGAGATTTGAATTATATAGAATGACCTGCTTTTACATGTGAACCAGTAAGTCAAATATTCGTTTAGTAATTCAATAATTAGTCTCCCAGCATTTCGCATACATGCCGGTACCAGTGTCCAGGTTATCTCCGGTGGTATTGAATATACGCCGGTTTATTTAAAGCTCCGCCGCGTGGGTCACAACTGAATTATTATATTGATCTGATTCCCGATAATAAATTAAGCTGTTATTTATTTTTTACATCAGTACAATTACCAGTTTTTTTAATTTGCCGTTACTTTTAATAAACAAAGTTTTTCTACCGATTTCTATGTTTTTCAGATCTGTATGCTGCTCACCAATTTAAAGTCATCCCAAAACCCGGTAGTTCTAACAGTAGTGGTTATAAAAAGCGCGGTTGTTTTTCTGTAAGCAAGAATGCCCAAAATTCAAAAAGAAATTGAATCGTTCCGAATTTTTGATGTGATTTTTTTTGGGTTAACTCAATTATGCTCACCCCAGCTTTTTATCTCAAGTGTATCTTCGCTGAAATGTTCAAGTGATTTCATGAACCGCTTCGCAATTTGAATATTTACATCATAGTAGCTAGTCATAACTGTCCAACATCTTTATATATTTCAAAAGAAGCCGTCTATAAAATCATAAATACATTTTTTTAGAATTTTGAAAACGCAATCCTTCGATTTATTAAATGCCCGGTTATTTCGATGCTTGGTCATGCATGTCTGCCGAGAGGGAGAGACAAGTCACGCCGAGGCGTGCAGCCTCGATAATCTTGGATTCAAGGGTGGCTGAGTGATTCCGAGGTTGTTTGTCGGAATAGTACCGAAGCCACACAACAACTGTAAATTAATTTTGGACGGATATGTCAGAACTATTAAAATTAGACTGATATGCAGCAGGTTAATAGATTGTGATTGTCTTTCGTGAGTTGCGGTATAGGTACTCAACCTTATCATCGAATATTCCAGTGATTTTTATTGACTTATATTTTTCGCCCTCTTTCAAAAAAATTAATTCGCTGCTGTTCTCAACATTAATTACAACGAGTTTACTGTCGTGGTTTATAATTACTCCGTTAATACTGAACATTAGCTCTTCTCTCTTGGTGGATTGTGTAACCTTGGGATGAATATTTTTTTTAACATCATCTTTTTCTTTTGGCGAAATTTTGAATGGATCGCGTTTAAGCCGCAAAAATTGTATGGAGTCTTTTAATGGAATGATTTCATTGAAATCCTTATCAATATTGATATCTGACTTCGTGATAGATGCGCTGCCGTTTTTTTCATAGTAGGAGAGGATACGAAAAATTACAAAACCCCAAATAACGATGACCAGAGAAAATAATATTAATCGAAGATTTTTATTTTTCATGACTTCAAGTAAATCTCAAGTTCCATAATAAGTTCCAGCAAATTATCTTTTGACGACACACTGATTTTAGTAAAACGGAATGTTTTTGGTGAATTCTGCAAATGGACGAAAAACATGTAAATAGATTCGTAGTCACTTTTAAGTTTTATTGTAAATGGCGTGAACCATAAGCCGTTCTCGTTTAATTTTTTACTTCCCGATTTAATTTCGATTAAATCCAATCCAATGGTTTGACATGCATTATTAAGTAATGCGTAAACATCCGATAGTTTCTGATCATTCTGAAAATCCGCAACGATGGAGTTGATGTATCTTTTAAGATATTTGTTTTCTGCGGCAGTTTTGTTCAGCATGCCGGTGGTTTGGAGCTCTCTTTGTATTTTTGCTTTTGATTCAATCAATTCAATGGTTTGGGATAAAAGAGAAAAACTTCGCGGAATGATTTCAAAAATAAGCATTACCGAAAAAAAGAGTGCTAATACCGCGGTATAATTTCTCCATTTTTTATTTGAGAAAAACATATTCACTCCTAATCGAAAACCTGACAGGGTAACCATATTGATTTGATGAAGAATCTACCGGCTTGGAATAGATAAGTACGGTATTTCTAAATTTGTTTTCTCTTTCAAAATTTCTAACAGTAATCGCAATTTCATTTTGGTCTCTGGAATATCCATTTAAAACAATTTTTTTAATGCTTTCGCTCCGGGTCAGTTCTAAACTGTTGAGTACCGCATTTGATGAAATAATATTTGATAGAAGGTGAAAAATATTAGGATAATGTTTTGAGTTTGCTTTTATTCTAGACAGCCTGATTAAGTCATCTCTAAGATTATTGTTTTCACTGCTGATTTTTTCAATCGCAGCTTCTTTTGCCGAAACTGCAGCGAGTGAATCTTCAAAACTTATTTTATTGTTTTGAATTATTACCTCGCCGAGGTAGAGTATTATTAAGAAAAATATAGTTACAGCGCCCAGAGAAAAAAAGCATTTTTCCACAAAACTCTTTTCCAGGATCTCATCAGTTCTTTCGGTGTTTTCCCCATTCATTAAATTTCTTTTTAATGTTCCGTTGAATTGTAACTTTAATCCGGCAGCAAATAACTTCAATTTATCCGTGATATGAATATGAATTTCAGGTGGAAGACTTTCACAATTAATATTCTTTTTAAAATCTTCATCAGAAAAATTATGAGAAATGTAAACATCGGAGAGAGCAATCGAATCAATTTCATTCTTAATTTGATTTTCGATTACCGTATGTAAAGAATAAGTTCGGCTGGTGGAGTAATGCTCGAATATTTGTAGTTCCTTATCACCCTTTAAGAAGCCAGTTAACTTACTTGAATCTAAATGGAGGAGTAACTTTTCCTTTTCGAGAGATTTATTATGCTCAATAAAAGTAAGGAGTGAAAAAGGAATAATGGATAGAATATTGACAGGTAATTTATGAATGAAGTTTTCAATGTAAACAACAGATTCTTTCCGAGAATAGACAATTAGGTGTTCACGATAATCATTTTGCGTTGCCAAGTGTACCGGGAAATAATTAAAATCATTTAACCAGCCTCCGTTAGGAAATATTTTATCGGTGTTAATCTCCAACCATGAATCGAGGTCATCTAACTCGGCTGGAATTTGCAAATATTTTATTCGATAATCCTTTGCCGCCGCTATTACATAACAATTCTGAAAATTAATTTCATTGATAAAGTCCTCTGCGGATTTAATCAATTCATTTTCATCGCCGGAATTTTTTAGTACAGCGCTTTTAAGAATTCTAACTTTTGGTGAAGAAATTACCGTGGAAATATTCGAAAACATCCCGTTAAGTTTTACGGCATCTATGCAAATTTTATCCGAATCAAAATCAAGAAAGAGAAATTTTGATATACCTGAAAACCTTAGTGATGCGGGCAGATCTCGAAGTTTATCATTTGTAATTTTCATCTATCAATTCCGTCGGCGAAATTATAATATGCAAGTCCGGCATTATCCTCATAAAAGATATGCGGAGTTAAATAAATAATCAGTTCGGCTTTGGTTTTTTGCTTCCTTTTATTTTTGAAGAGTTCACCTAAGTAGGGAATGTCCCCGATAAACGGCATTTTAGTAACCGTTGTTGTTTCGATATCCTGAATCAAACCTCCGACAACAATAGTCTCGCCGTCTTTTAATCTTACCGTTGATTCAAGTGTGCGCGTATTAATTGCGGGTATTTCATTTTTGTCAGGCGAAAACTCACCGACAGGCGTTTGGAAATCGGGTTTTAGTTCTATTGTTAATTGATTATTCGGACCGACCCACGGTGTAATTTCAAATGAAACCATTGCTTCAATCTCTTGAATAGTTTCTTTCTCAATAAATGTTGAACTCAATTGATTTGTAACCGGGAGGATATCTTTGAAAACATAGTTTTGTATTGTACCGATTTTTAGGGATGCTTTATGTCCGTTTAGCGTTGATAAAATCGGTCTTGATTTGATATTTGCTACGCCATTCTCTTCCAGCATTCTTATGTTGACAAAAAAATCTTCCGGGAGCTGCCCAAGATTTCCGACATTAATTTCCTGTCCGAATATATTTACATCTCCTATATCCTTAAAAATTTTATTGATTTTATTTCCGCTGGCAGTCACATCAAACCCGGGGAACCACTTGTCGGGACGTGATGCAGCAACCGAATCTCCTCTGCCGGCAGACATTCCGAACTCAAACAGGTTATCGAGATTATAATCTACAACCAGCGCTTCAATCATCACCTGCGGTACCGGTGAATCAACCTTTCTTACAAATTCTTCAAGCATCATTATATTTTCAATTCTTCCTCTAACTATTAAAGCATTGTGCTCAAGCGATACATTAATCTGCAGGTTCTGCTCAAGATTCGACGGCATTTTTTCTTTTAGATTATCCGCCCGCAGATGCTGTAATTTGATAAGTTTGATTTCATCCATGTTCTTTGTGCTTATGTCTCCCACAACATAGGTTCCGTCTTCATTTTTAAATGTATATTCGGTATTTCTGAATAAGTAGTATAATGCTCTATCGAGGGGAAGATTAGCACATTTAACCGTTACTTCAATTTTCGGATCAGCAAGTTTTACTACGGGCAGATTAAGTTGATAAGTGATGTCTTCCAAAATTTGATTTAGATCGGCATTCTTTACATCAATTGTAACCAGGTTGTCGGAAGCGCTTACCCAGTAATTTGATGTAACGGATTCATTTGATTCCCTGGTAGAAAAATATGCCGAACGCGAGATATAATAAATTGAATCCGTTATCGTTAAATAGAACCCGTTGTTTTGAAGAATGTTTCTCAAACCGGTATTCAGTTCAATATCCTTAAGAACTCCCGTTAATTTACCTCCAGTACCCGGTGTGAGTAAAAAGTTTTTACCGGTTTCCTTTCTTAATTCATCAACGAAGTTCTTTATGTTTACTCCGGCTAATTCGATTGAGATCCTATTGCCCGATGAATTGAAATAAACTTTCGGATCGGGCTCAATTGGTGGAGGCGATTCTTTCTTTTCGGGGATACCGATAAGAAATCTGACAGGATCAAAATCAAACTTCAATCCGTTATCTTTTGTAATTATTTCCAATGCCTCCAAAACCGTCACATCATAAAGTGCAATTGAGGTTCTGGCGGTGATGTTGTTATCTACCCAAATGTTTGTTTTATATTCAAATGCGATTGATCTCAGGATATCTCGAATATCGGTATCTTTAAAATTAATAGATGGGATTTTCTCAAAACTCTTCGGCGGATAACGGAGGGAATCGGATTGCTGTGAAAATGAAATCCCGTTGAAAATCATAATGAATAGATTGATGAAAAATATAATTCTATAAACTTGTTTCACGAATAACCTCTTCATAACTAGTAATTCCATTTTTAATTTTTTCAATTCCGGCGCTTCTAAGTGTTGTGAAATTCTTTTTTAGCAGTACATTCAAAATATCTGAATAGCTCGCACTTCTGCCGATCATTTCGGAAACATCACGATCAATCTCAGCAAACTCAAACAGTGCGGTTCTGCCTTTATACCCGGAGAATCCGCAGTTTTCACATCCGACCGGTTCATAATGATTTTGTAATTCATCCGGATTAATTTGTTTGTCTGATAATTTTTTACACGAGCACAATTTTCTTACAAGCCGCTGTGCAATTATTAATCGAACAGAAGATGAAACCAAATAAGGTTCAATTCCCATATCTATCAATCTTGTAACTGCCGAAAGAGAATCATTTGTATGGAGAGTACTGAACACAAGATGACCGGTGAGCGATGATCTTACTGCAATTTCTGCTGTTTCCAGGTCTCTAATTTCACCGATCATAATAATATCCGGATCCTGTCTTAGAAAAGATCTCAATGCGGAAGCAAAAGTAAAACCAATATCGGGCTTTACATTGCATTGATTAATTCCGTCAAGATTATATTCTACCGGGTCTTCAATAGTCAGGATGTTTTTTTCATCCGATTGGATTTCCTTTAATGCCGTGTACAGTGAAGTTGTTTTACCGCTGCCTGTTGGTCCGGTTACTAAAATCATTCCGTAAGGAGAAGTGATGTGCTTTAGTAATAGTTCTTTGTGGTCGTGACTTAATCCGAGTGAATTGATGTTTAGATTTAGCTGACTTTTATCCAATATTCTCAAAACGGTTTTTTCGCCAAAACTTGCGGGAATGGTTGATACTCTAATATCAATATCTCTGCCTTCATTATTAAATCTAATCTTCCCGTCCTGCGGACGTCTCTTTTCGGCAATATCCATATTTGCCATAATTTTAATTCGACTAATTAATGCCGCTGCCCGTTCTTTTTTTAATCTTGCAACTTCTCTCAAATGTCCGTCAATTCTGTACCGTATTTTTAATATGTTTTCCATTGATTCAAAATGTATATCGCTTGCGTTTGATTTTACCGCACCGATTATTACCTGGTTAATGTACTCTATATTTGAACTTCCGTTCGAAACAAAATCAGTTATGTTCTTTGCTGCTTCAGCCTTTTGCGAATCGGGATAAATTTCTTTCAGCTTTTTTAATATTACATCGGGAGGCAGTTCAACCGGGAACAATTTTAACCCGGTATCAAATTCGATATCCTTTATCAGCTTTGTGTTGGATTTATCAATCAAACCAACTTCCAAATTTCCGGAGTTTAGTTTTAAAGGAAGAATATTTTTTTCGAAAGCATATGAAGCAGAAATAACTTCAACAGCTTCCCGGTCTATTGTGATTGTCATATCTTTATGAAAATCGAAGTAAATATTTTAATGAATGTTTGGTCGAAGTGATGCACGATAGAAAAACTCAGACAAAGAAAAGTTCCGAACGGTAATTTCAGTCGGGATAAATTTACTTTTGAGATTCCCGATACAAATACTGCATACAGAATTCCAATAAGAGCAGCAATCCATAAAGCAAGCGCTGAAAGGGGGAATCCAACAATCAATGACAATAGAAAGAGTAATTTTATATCACCCATACCCAAAGATTGTTTTCGTAAATACTTGCTGAGAAAAAATCCGGTTGAGAACAATATCAGCGTCAGAACTGCAGAGAATAACAGTGACGATAAAATATTACCGGTCACAAGTAAAAAATTCAAGATTATTACGGGAGCGAGAATAATAAGCAGTATATCGGGAATTATAAACCGGTAATAATCTATGACGGCAACTATGAATAATACAAAGTAGAGAGAAAATTTTATAATCATTTCCGATGTTGAACCGGTTGTTAGATAGGTAAACAAAGCGATGCAGGCAGAACCAAGTTCTATAAATAGGTATCTGCCCGGTATATGATTGCCGCAGAAAGTGCATCTTCCTTTTTGATACAGATAACTGATTAGTGGGATTAATTCCAAAACTCGTAAAGTTTTCTTACCGCAGAAGCATTTTGAACGGTACAAATCCAGCTTACTGCCGGAAATAAAATGCGAAATTATATTGCTGCCGAAACTTCCAATCACAGAACCTGTAATAATTACTAAAACTATCTCTCCTGCCATATCTCATTCCCAAGTGTTTCTATAATTGAATCAATTGCTTCATCAACTGCAGACTCAATGTTGTCTTTGTAAGAGCAATCTGCATTCGACATGCCGACAATTTTCCCGGATTCCGCATCAAGAATTCTAATATTGAGATTTAGTGTTTTTTCTAAATCATCATTAAGGAATTCCATCGGTGATACCCGGATAATTTCGCCGAGGATAATTAAGTCCGCACTTAAATCTCCGGCAAGCTTTTTCAATACTTTTCCGTTCATCAAAATGGCTCTGTCTATGTTGTTATTCACTTCAACATATCTAACAAAGGATCTGTCAACAACTTCCAAATTCAGAATTGTAAACAGATCATTCGAAAACTTATCAGCCGCATAGCTCCCGGTGTTAGCGGAAACGTATGAACCTTCAACGGCAAAAGTGATAACAGCAATTTTTCTATTTTCTATATTATGAAGCAAGTTGAGACCCGGCGTATCACAGCAGACATCGCTGAACATGCCGCATGATGTAAAAACAAATACAGAAGCGAGAAGAGTTAAAATTAATTTTATCATAATCAATCCGGGATTATTTCTTTGATATTTCCTTTATCGGTTACTTCCCAAATATTGAACGTTCCGTCATCATCAAAATCAACGACGGATGTTGCAGTGGCTTTGTATGATTTTTCATCCGCAGAAACTATTTCAATTTTATAACGTGCCGATCCGCCGCTGCTGATCAATTCCTCCTGCTCATAACCGATTGCGGACAATTCCTTAGAGTAGCGGTCATATTCAAATTTATAAGCTTTCTGCAGCATATGAACTTGTTTCAGGTTTAGTTTTGCTTCGGTCGATTTAGCTTTCGTGACGAGCGGCATCAAGCGGGGGAGAGCAAGAAGAACCAGAACGCCGATTATAACAAGGGCAACCATTAATTCCGTGAGTGAAAAACCAAGCTCACTGTTTTGTTTACATTTCCATTGCATTTTAAACTCCGAGGTAATTTATAATCTCAAACATCGGCAGGTACATTGCGATAAGAACAACTGCAACAATACCGCCAACCAGTAATATTAATACCGGTTCAATTAATGATGTAAGCATTTCGATTTTATGATCAAATTCTTTTGAGTAGTAATCGCTTATAAGGTAAAAGACTTTATCTAGTTCTGCGCTCTGTTCGCCTGCGGATAATAGTCGAATGAATGTTATATCGAATATTTTTGAATTGCCGATTCGCCGGGTAAGAGATTCTCCCTTTACGAGATTTCTTGAAAGCGAGTTAATTTCACTTTTGAAAATGCTGTTATCCGAAATGTTTTTTGAAATTCTCAATGAATCCAGAAGCGGAACACTGTTTCTCAGCAGCATTCCCATACTGAGTGAGAACCGCGCCAGAAGGTTTTGTGTGTAGAATGAAGAAACAAAAGGCAGTTCTAAAAGAATGTAATCGATCAGCTTTTCTTTAATCTTTTTGTTTCTGAATATGATGAAGGAGAGTAGTGTTAACAAAATGAATGCAATAAACAGAACCGTGCCGTTATCAATCAACATATTGCTCAGCATCAAAAGGAATGCAGTGATAGGCGGGAGGCTGGCTTGAACGGATTTGAACAACGTTTCGAATGTCGGGATTAAAAAGTAAAGCATAAAAAACACGACACCGATTGCGACGAGTATTACAAAAAGTGGGTATCGCGACGCATGAATAATTTTTCTTTTCAGTTCCATGAATTTCTCCTGGTAAAGTGTATATTCATTGAGCACCTCTGCGATATTCCCGGTTTCTTCGGCTACTTTAAGATTAGCAATGTAAATCTCGGGGAAAATTTTTTGGTATTTGGCAAAACTGTTTGATAGAGTATCCCCGGCTTTAATATCTTTTATAACAGATGAAAGCACTGTACGTAATTTTTGGTTCTTGGTCTGCTTCAGTATTAAATCCAGTGAATCAACAATTGATAGTTTTGACATCAGCAGCAACCCGAAGACCCGGTTGAATTCGATTATATCTTTACTGCTTATTTTGTTTATCATATACATTTTTGAATCTTCTTACGCCTTTTCTGCTGTTGACGTATTTAAGTGAATAGATTTTGTTATTATCGGAAATTTCAAATTTGATAGAGCGGATATCTGCAGAGAAAATATTTCCTGTGGTTTCAGAGATAGAATGATGCCGGTTTACCGCTCCGTCAACTATTTCAATTTCTTCACCGTCCGTCAGATTAAATAGTATGTTATAATTTTCAATTTCATCAATTCCATATAGATTCATTAAAGTGATTGAATTCCCGCTAAACTTTACAGTATCTCTTTTATTTAACAAAACATTAGTGGAGTGTTGAGAGAAGATTATTTCAAATGAATCGGCTGATTCCAGTTTGCCGGTTAGCCTTATAAATAATTCATTGATATCATTCTTTCTATCATAACTATTAATGAACTTTGTGCTGAATTGAAACGAGAAGAGATAAAATGCATAGGCGAATGAAACCAGTAGAAATGAAAGATTAATTGAAATCAACACCTCGATTAAGGTAAATCCTTTATTGTTATTCATCCAGGTATGCCGTATGTAAGTGAATGATTTCTTCTCCCGTGCCTGATAAATAAACGTAAACATTGACCGATACCAGGTAATCACTAACTGTTGTTTCTCTTTTCACTTCCAAGTTCCCGCGCGAATTATTGTAGAGTGTGTCGGTTTTTATGTTCGCATTAATACAGTTGGTTAATTCAGTATCAGCTAACTGCAGAGATTCTTTTCTAAGTAGTATCTTGGGATTGGAATAGATTCGGTTAAAAAACATTATTGAAAATGTAATTAACATGCCGAGTATTAATATGCTCACCAGTGTTTCGAGCATACTGAAACCAGCGTTGTTATTTCTTTTCCCGTGTATCATGTGATTGGTGATTCTTGATTTTTGATATGTCATTATTGGCAGTCGTACATCCCGGCATAAAAAATGTAATGCTGCACGTTTTCAGTATGACACAATAGAACCCGTCGTTCTGAGCGAAGCTTGTAGGGTACGAAAACCCGCCTGCCGGCAGGCAAGGTTTTCGTCCCCTACAATGTGAATGTGAAATTTTACAAAGCGTTTTTCATTCTCTTCAACGTGAATTTCAATTAATCCAATCCGAATATTTGGGTGCCGGGAAAAATTGTTTCCGATACCCTGGTATTTTTGATTTAATTCAAGGGTCAAATTTTATTCTTATTAAAACAACCCCAACGGGGTTGAACATGTTCTTTTATATTCAACCACGCCGTGGTTGTGTTTCTTTTCTCAATTTTGGCTAATCACATTGAACCCTGGTCAGGGTTCAAAAACATTTTAACACAGCCTCTCTATGTCTTTGCTCTTTGCGCTATGCCCTCTGTCTTTCCTACTTCACCAATTCTTTTTGTCTCCCTTTCAAAAACAACGCTTCGTCCTTTGCTTTTTTCCCTCTCTCCGATTCTCCTTTTCACCAATTCAAAAACAACTTCTTACGCCTTCGCCCTCTGCGCTTTGCCTTTGCCATGTCCCTTTTATCCTGTACTTTCTATTTTTCTTGTCCACCGGCTTGTGCCCCGACCTGTCCACCGGCTTGTCCACCGTAACTGGTTTTTAGCGTTGGTGGTGGTTTTTTTGCTTTTTGTTTCTTGATACTTGCTACTTGATACTTGCTTCTTGAGAATTATTAGTCTTTTGTCCGAAAAGAAAAAGCAGCCGGGGTTTATTCGGCTTTATAATCAGTTTAAGAAGTATGAATTAACTAACCGGTAATTCTTTTCTATATTGAAAGCATGGGGTATGAGAAAGTTATTGTCGAGCTTCGATCTGTCAATGTGTGTATCGATTAACCAGTTAAGGTAGAATTCATCTTTTTCAATTCGAAACATAAAATTATATGTATAAACGGATCCGAAAACCTTACCCTTAAGCTCCGTATTGTTTTCAGAATAGATAAGACCGTGAACAATGCTGTTATCGTCAATTGTTATCATACTTCTGTTTGAGGGAATACCCGTGATTGAAGACAGCAGCATAACAGATCCGTTAACGACGGTGGAGTTTAGAGAAACTTTGTTCTTCAAATTCAGCGAGTCGCCGGCATCTACATGAATTCCGATTACAGACGGGTATTCGAAATGTGAATTCTCTGTCGTGATATTTTTAAGTGAATAAAGCTCAACATTTTTGAAACGGCAGCCGGTTTTAATTATTATATCATTTTTTGAAATAATAACAACGTTAGATAGATAGCAGTTTTTCTCAATTGTAACGGTTGAGTCCGAGTATAAGTTTATGAATAAGTCCGCGTTAGCGCCTTCTTCAATTGTTGTGTTCCCGGTTGAATGTATGTTTAATATTTCAAGCGGGTTAGGGGAGATCAAGTTTCCCTTTATTACAGTTTTACCGCTCAATATTTGTTTACCCGGATACCGGGTAAAATTAGTGTCGCAGAGTAAAAATGATTCGAGAACGTTTTCCGAACCGATATTAACCGGGAACGCGGTAAACAGTTGTTTGATTTTATCCTCATCGAAAAGTTTCATGGGAATTGAATCATTCTTAATTACAACCCCATTTAGATAGTTTTCCGCAGCGCTTCCGAAACCGAAGATATTACCTCTTTGAATTTTATCCCTTGCCGCTTCAATATTTCCGGTAATCTTAGTTGAGCCGGTGACCGCCATCCGCGCATTCGGTCTGCTGACTGTAACAGCATTTTGAAAATAATCCGAAGGAGTAATGCCGTAAATGAAATTTCCTTTTAGTGAATCAAAGGATGTTCTGCTTTGGGAACGAACATTTAGATACAATCCTCTTAGGATTTCGGATGCATCGATTCGGTTATGTTCTACAGCTTCATGGTAGTTTTTGGCGACGAATTTGTTTGCATTTTCAATACATCCGGCTTTTAACTCGATCTTGCTTTTTGATAGCTGTGTTAACTTCTCGGAAAAGAATATCTGCTCAATAAACCCGAAAAGAATTCCGGTTATAAGAAATACAACCAGCAAAACCACAGGGAGTGAGTAACCGTTGTTGTTTTTGTTGTTGGGGAACATGCAATCTGTATATTGGTTTTGTAACAAGATAAAAATCTTAGATTAAGATTAGGAGTAAGAATATGATTAAGAAAAAAGCTCGCTCTTACTCTTTATCTTAATCTTGCTCTTACTCATTGTTTACTGCATCGTTTTTTTTCGTGCATTTAATCAGATCGTTTATGCAGGAATTCGAGAACCTTTATCCGTCCTAAACGACAAGTGTAGGTGGGGTTTCTCCACACTCGTTCTTTGAATAATCGTCTAGGCGTGGGCATTGATGCCCCAGTATAGAATCCATTTACACAGTAGAATTCCGAGTTATTTGATGTTTTTAATCTTGCAAAATTCTGGAAGCAAATGTATTGGTATTGATCTCCTAATTCTTGATTCATCCAACCAAAGGGTATCACCTAGCTGAGTTTTTAAACTAACTATACTGTTATTATATTCTAAAATTTGTAAAGCTTTTTCCTCAACATCATTTGCTGACTCTAAATTATCTGCTTTTTTCCAACAAAGAGGATTTATATACTTGAAATATACAATTCCAGAATCCTTTTTAGCATAAATATAAAGCCCTTCTTCTGTACTACGATTTTCATTTATCAAAACATAGTTTCCTTTTTCAAGTATGATTTTTCCTACTGTTAAGGAATCTTCAACTGTTATACCCAACCACATATCATTTTTAATGTTATTTTCACATGAGAATAATGCTAAAACGACAAGGATAAATAGATATTTATACATTCTAATTGTCCTTTTGCTTGGCTTTTAACAATTCTGAATAATGTTTTTGATTTTCATTAATAACCGCACCTCTAGATTTGTAGCCATGCTCCAATGGTTCAGTTTGATAATGCCAAGGTTCCTTTTTAACTTCATTTGGATAAATATTTAATGAATTTGCCTTCTTTTCAAATTTTGCCTTTTGGTTTTTAGTCCATTTGATAGTTTGAACATCTAGCGCAAAGCCTGATTCATGTCTACTGGTTCGTGGCTCTGCTGCTTTATCTCCATATTTAGCTTTAATTTCTTTCTGTTCTTTTGTCGTTCGAAAGTCATCATTTATTACCATTGGTATATTGTTTTCTTTTGCCCACTCATCAAGTTCTTTCACTGATTCTTCAATTTTTTTATCTACAACAATAGTTTGCCCATTGGTTAATTCAACAGTCGTAACAGAATCTCCCTTCAAATCTACGAATGACAGCGGGTTATTCAACGTATAATTATACGGTGACCAACCCGGATACTTATCCGCCAGCGGATCAACCCGCCTACGCCAAGGTAAATAATCCAAACAATAACTAAATCTGGCTTCGGCGGACAAGCCTCAACCATTTCCCTATATCACTGTCATAGTACCGCGCGCCGAAGTAGTCGTAGTGAGTTTCGTTGTCTCTTTTAAGATGTACCCCAAAAACATGGGGCGTATAATTGCACTTATTTGATATTATAAATATATGGGAAAAATTGATTTCTTAATAATTATCCCATCAAAATACTGTGACATTTGATCGTATGTTATAATTATTGAAGACAACTTAATTACTTGACCGGTCTTCAATTGTAAAATAAAATAGTGA
This sequence comes from Melioribacteraceae bacterium, assembly GCA_021740785.1. Classification (GTDB taxonomy): domain Bacteria; phylum Bacteroidota; class Ignavibacteria; order Ignavibacteriales; family Melioribacteraceae; genus JAIOZI01. The sequence continues at coordinate 6,709 of JAIOZI010000054.1, read as the reverse complement.
AAATTATCCCAAGGAAAGTAAAGCGATCTGTTTTCTGCCTTTGGTGGTGTCATAATACAAAGCACTTCATTAATTTCATTTATTTCAAACTTTTTAGAAACTCCATTAGAGAAATATTGAAAATAGTTTTCAGATACCGTTATTTCTACCCCAATGCTCTTCGTAATATGAGTTGAAAATATTACAAAATAAATAACAATCATAAACAGGAGAACAATAAACAGATAGCTCCAATTTAGTCCAAGATTTACAACTTCAGCAAATATTGCTATTATTACAATGATAGTAATGCTTATGAAAAGCTCCTTAAAAGTTCGCATTACATTTTTAAGAGATAATTTATAATCCATTGAGCAACAAAAAATATATAATTAATAAATGATTTAATTGCCTAACAAAACACTTCTACGAAAATTAGATTCCCAAATTGCCGCACTTTTAGCCAAGGGTTTAATTATTTTATCAAAAATTAGTTCGTACTCAAGAAAACCCATTCCAAATAAAGATCCCATTCCAACTCCTTTAAAATAACTTGCGAATGAACTTGTAACGGTTCCTGTAATATGGTACCATCCTCTTCCCTCACTTATTTGCCCATTTTTCATTTCATGAATTGAGAATCCTATCCCTGTAATTGCAGCACCAATTCCGATTTTACCGGCAACCGATTTTATCCTTGATATGTGAATTTTATTCTGGTATAACTGGGTAAGTACTTTAATTGCAGCTTTTGAATTTAGCAGTTTTGGATTTATTAAAATATATTCTGCTGTAATTTCAGTACCCTCTGCTGCATATGATACTATATCATTGATAACTTTTAGAAATTCAGCAATCTCATTATCTGTTACATCATTGTTTGTTTTTTTATTGTTTTTATCATCCGAGGCAGAGCCGTCTTCTGTGTTGTTTGATGGATCATCAGCAAATTCAGGAAATAAATAATCATGTAGTTCGTCTATAGTTTCAAATAGCGGCATCATCCCTGTTGGATCAGTATATTTTAATGGATTATTAAATGAGTAATGATATGGATTAATACCAGGTTGTAAGTCTGCTAACGGATCCACACTCAACCATCTCCCTATATCACTGTCATAATACCTTGCTCCAAAATAATCGTAGCTTGTCTCTCTATCACGCTCTTTTTCGGTGAATTTGTATCTTTCATTTGGTGAAGCGTTGTTGTATTCTCTCAGAATTCCACCGAACGGTAAATAATCTTGAGCTGCTACTGCTGCCACGCCGCTTGTATCGTATGTGTGTCTTATGCTGCCAAGGTGATCCTTTACATAGTAGTATCTCTCGTCTTCGCGGGTAACTACCCATTTGCCGGTATGGATAACAACGTCACCTTTTATTATAACAACTTCTGTAGAGTCCCACGTCATTTCAATCCTGCCAACTAATCCGTTTCCATGTATGTTTGCCATTTTTATTTTGCCGCTGGCTGCATCATAAATTGCGAGTTCCTTCCCGGTAAAGTCACGGAGGTAAAATTCTTTTTCACAATATGAATATTTATTTTATACCTTAATTTGGTTTACCTTCATAGGAAATTAATATTACCCAGTGAAACTGCCTCTCAAATTAAATTGAAGATATTACTTAATAATAAACTTCAGCTACTCAATGATAAATTTCATAATTAAGTCTTATCTTTCTTTTTTTTGTAAAAATAAATTATTAAAAATGTTATAATATAATATATCCCAATGTTGCTTATCAAAACAAATAAATTATTAATCCAGTGTATGCCACCAAATATTGGACTAAGCATTATTCCAAGTGAATATCCAGGAAGTAACAACAAACTTAAATAACTCTCAATAGTGTTATGTGGCAAATAATAAATAACTATTATAAATACGATGGCGAGTGGTATCATGAGAAATGTGCTAATTAAGAATTGTTTCCTTAATATACTCTGTTTTTTATTCATACTCATAATATTCTTCTCCTGTTATTGGATCATAAGAACTAGCTCTATTTCTAATGCTATTTTTAGGGTAGACCCTCTTTTTTTCTGATTGCTTTTTATCAACTGCTTCTTCATAGTATTTTCTTAATAATTCTATTGTCTTTTCTTCAATTTCGGGCGTCAAAGTTGAGGATCTCTCGCTATAGACATGTAATAATGCCAAAGCCATCAAATAAGGATTATATTTACTATTAAAATCTTTTAGTCCATTCCAAACTTGAAATCCTTGGTGGGCTGGTGAGGTCTTATCCATTATTGTATGCATTGCCTCTCCCAATGCATAAAGAGCTTCATCCCCATCAGGATTTGAAATAAATTCTTGCATTTTATCTCGCTTAAATTTTTCAGACATCTGTTCTGCGTTTACAACTGTCTGTCCGAAATATCTCATACTATGTTTGTACGATCCATATATACTTTGATCTTGGTCTACATCGTAGCTGGCTTTTTGTAATATTTTGATCTGTCTGCTTGTTAGAATATTCTTGAAGGCCTTCTCTAATAATCTATTATGAACTTCTTCCGACCACATCCCATCTGGATCGTACCTATTTATAGGATTGTTTATGCAATAATTATAAGGCGACCAACCCGGGTATTTATCGCTTAGCGGGTCAATAGATAACCATCTCCCAATATCACTGTCATAGTACCGCGCACCGAAGTAATCGTAGCTTGTCTCTCTGTCACGCTCTTTTTCGGTGAATTTGTATCGTTCATTCGGACTAGCATTATTATATTCTCTAAATATTCCACCATAAGGTAAATAATCTTGAGTGGTTACTGCTGCCACGCCGCTTGTATCGTATGTGTGTCTTATACTTCCAAGGTGATCCTTAACATAATAGTATCTCTCGTCTTCGCGGGTAACCACCCATTTGCCGGTGTGGATAACAACATCACCTTTTATTATAACAACTTCAGTTGAGTCCCATGTCATTTCAATCCTGCCAACTAATCCGTTTCCATGTATGTTTGCCATTTTTATTCTGCCGCTGGCTGCATCATAAATTGCGAGCTCTTTTCCGGTAAAGTCACGGAGGTAAAATTCTTTTTCACCGAAAGCATACTCGCGCCTGAGTGTAAGGGACCTCTTCCCGATACGCGTAGTCAATTAAGGAATAAAACGGATGATATAAAGCAAAAGATTGTACCTAAAAAATATAAATAAAAATACGTCTTTATTGCAGTTTTGATTTTGTGATTTTCAAAATATTTTACTATTTCATGCCAAGAATTGATTTTGAAAAAATATAATGAGTTAACTATATAAAGGATAAACAAAAGTAGAAGAACAATAACAAATGCATTTTCATCCATAAATTCTGAGAGCTTAGAATCATTTTCTATGAAATAGAATAATTTTAACAATGTAAAAATATTGAATAAGATCAATATATTTATAATGCTTATTGAGTAAAACTGAGGGTATTCTTTCCCATAATGTTTCTCAGACCAACGGAAAAAATAATAATAAATATACTTGTATAACATTTTACATTTCCGCTTGTTTTACATATGTATTATCTGGTATATAAAAACTTGGTTTATCTCCGCTTGGAAAATCATTAATATCTCTTAATACTAAAAAATAAGTTGCGCTGACAATAGTACCAAATGGATAAAAATATCCTGCAGTAGATGCTAAAACGTCGGCAATATACCCTAATCTCTCAGATTCACCTTTTGCATTTACAGCTTTTAAACCATAATACGCGGCGGCTACTGAAATTGTTAAGTTTCCTAATATTTTAAATGGGGCAGCCGCAGAAGCGGACAAATTCACTCCTTTTGAACTTTGCCAAAATTGAGGTGACATTTCGATTAATTTTTCCTGTGTTAAAAATGAATATCCTAAACCTGTATTTATACCTAAAAGTAAATTTGTTTCACGATCTGATTTCTTGTTTTTTTCTTGATCTTTTAAGTCTTTTTTCCCTTTAGGAGGATCATCACCTGCGAACTCTGGGAATAAATAATCATGTAGTTCGTCTATAGTTTCAAATAGTGGCATCATCCCTGTTGGATCAGTATATTTTAATGGATTATTAAATGAGTAATGATATGGATTAATACCAGGTTGTAAATCCGCCAACGGATCTACTGATAACCATCTCCCAATGTCACTGTCATAATACCTTGCTCCGAAGTAGTCGTAACTTGTCTCAGTATCACGTTCTTTTTCCGTGAACTTGTACCTCTCATTCGGACTTGCATTATTATATTCTCTAAGTATTCCACCATAAGGTAAATAATCTTGAGCGGTTACTGCTGCCACGCCGCTTGTATCGTATGTGTGTCTAATGCTACCAAGGTGATCCTTTACATAGTAGTATCTCTCGTCTCCGCGGGTTACCACCCATTTGCCGGTATGGATAACAACGTCACCTTTTATTAGAACAACTTCAGTTGAGTCCCATGTCATTTCAATCCTGCCAACTAATCCGTTTCCATGTATGTTTGCCATTTTTATTCTGCCGCTGGCTGCATCATAAATTGCGAGCTCTTTTCCGGTAAAATCTCTTAGGTAAAATTCTTTTTCACCAAAAGCATCTTTATATATTCGCTGCCCGGTTTCATCATATTTATATTTAATTGCTCCCCCGGACTTTGTTACTCTTTGCGGCAGATTTTGGTAATTAATTGTGTTGAACGTTACATTGTTTTTGTCATCGGTTTTTACGTTTCCCTTGTAATCATATGTATAATAATTGTTTTGCCCGTTCCACACAAATTCCAGTTTATTTGTCCCTCTTGTATAATCGTAAATCAGCCTTGTATACCTGCTGTCATCTACAAGAATAAAATTACCGTCATTATCATAAGAGTATGATTTGCTGAAATTAAATTCCCCTGTAGAATTGAGTAAGCTTAGCCTGCTTTGATGATCATAATTAAATGCAAAGGAATAATCACCCCAGCCGAAAGCTCCTAAATTTCGAATATCCTGATTTTGAATATTGTCGTTATCGAAGTAATTAAGTGATTCTCTAAATCGCACCGATGTTGATCCCAACGTATTTGTAATTTGAGTAAGGCGTCCCTTAGCATCATAAATATAATCATTTCTCTGGTTATAAGGCAGGTTCGGATAATATTGATTCGTAATTCTGTCACTGTTGTCATAATTATATGCAGCTTCTATTTTTGCCGTCAGTTTGCTATCGACTCTATTGGATTTAACCGTATCAAGACGCCCCTGGCGGTCGTAACTGTACCAAAAATAGAATGTGTTGGGGATGTACTGCTTGGTTATATTTCCAAGGTTGTCGTATTCTGTTACAATCTTTTTCCATGACATATTTTCAAATTTTACCCACATTTCTTTTATCTGTCCAAGATAATCATATGTGTACACTTTGTAACTCCAATTATCATCCAAAGAACTGCGGAATGCCGTTGCAACTAGTTTCCCTTTTATATGCTGTTCGTTTATGTAAGTCGCACTTACAGGAGGTGATATATTTGAAAATACACCTGTCTCAAGATATTGATCATACATATTAACAACAACAAAGTTGTTAATGTCGCTTTCATAGTTTTCGAAATGAGAAATGCTCCCCTGGTTTACGCTGTAATCAAGATCACCGTTAAGATTATCAATTCCGATATCTGCAGGCAGCAGCCCGGTAATTACAGGTCTGCCCAGATCATCATAAGATGTAAACTTAAGATCACGCTCCGATCCGGCTGCAGTGTTAACCGAAAACCTAAGGTTGCCGAATTTATCATATTTGAATTTCTCGGTTCCGAGGTCGGGATCTGTTCTCTGCGATAAATTACCACGCGTATCATAATAATATGATGTTACTTTCCCCATAGGGGATGTTACGGTTTTTAATCGTCCGAGATCGTCATAATTAAATGTCGTTTCGGTATAACTTGCTCCTTTCCCACGTTGAGATATTATAACATTTCCATTTACATCATAAAACTCTTTTGTAAAATAGTCCTCTTCATCAAAAATGGTTTTTGTTTTATACTTTACACCATGGAAATCTTCAATTGAGTACTCGATGGTTTTATGCGGCGCCGATGTATTGTCTTCAATAAATCTAGTCTCAACAGGGCGGTTAAAATAATCATACTTATAATAAATGGTTCTATTCTCACCATCTTTATTTTTCTTTTTTAATCCAAGGTAATTATAGTCTGCGGATTCTTTAAGTTCATAGCTGCCGCTTTCATTTTTAACATATTTTCGTTTCAATTTGCCAAGTGAATTAAAATCGTTCCTAATGTCCAATTTTTCATCTATTAACAGATCATATGTTGACGCTTTAGATAAACTCAATTTATTATTTGTATCATCATATTCAATATTTACGGTATTTTTAACCGGAGTAGTAACCAGCATATATCTTTTGAACCTAAGGATTGGAAAAGATACAGAAGAAAAAAGAAGTGATTTGCCAACACTGTAATCAGTATACGGTAGTGCTTCTCCTGAATGAACCGAAATCATAAGCCCGTAAAGCGGGAGATCCCGATCTTTCACAGCATTGATTATCTCACCAAGGTCTAAGTGCATTGTTGTATTTTCAACAAAAACAAATTCCATTCTATTTGTAGTTGCATATTCGGTCTGCCGAACAAAAGTCAAACTTAGTTGAAATTATGAGACCCCAAAATAATCATGCAACTTTAGATTGCTCTAATTTCAATTCTTTTTTAATAGCAATTCTTAATAAATCTAGTTTTTGGTAATTGTTTATTTTTCTCATTCGC
>JAIOZI010000053.1 GCA_021740785.1 Melioribacteraceae bacterium | reverse complement strand
AGAAGCCAAACAAATTTATGATGCAGCTCTATGTAAAGAGACTCAAAAAGCAGTCAAAAAATATGTAGTGTACCACTGAAATCTTTAAGTGGTTGTTTTTACACAACTTATACCCCCGATTTGCCAAGTTGGGTTAATCATATTTTTTGTATCATTGTCTTTATAGAATAAGTCAAATTCACAGTGCCAATAATTTGAAATGGTAGGTTTGTGAGAAACAGTAATCTCTAAATTAACCTCATATTCATGCTTTTTTTTTTGATCATAACGAGTAGCTTTAGCGTCAACGGCATAAATATCTGAGATTTTTAAGAAAAAAAACTTCCTGTCAGGTAGGTATTCATAATCTTCATCACTTATAACAGCAGGGTCATCACCAGGATTCCAATATTTATTTTTTTCACCATTGGTAACCCTAAATTTTATATCATCAATTACTGAAAATGGAATTTTATTTGTAGAAAAACCTGGAACTCTCTTTAATTCAATTGCATCAGCTTGAAGTTCACCATCATCATCAAAAATTTCATCAGTAAAATCTACCCCTCTTATTAGATGGTGTGTTGGATCAATATTTTTAATAATAATACAATTTTTTTGAGGTAAAAGTCTAGCTGGATACATCATAAGAAACATTATTCGGTGTGTTCATTAATAATGCAAAAATAGTATCATCCGTTGTACCATCGCTCGATATATCAATATCTTCTTCTGTTGATATTGTTAATGCACTTGAGACCAAAATATTTGATCGAAGAAACTTTAGTTTTGGAATAAATTTTTCTTTTAATTTGATAATCATTTCATCAATCATACCAAATTCATTATCTATTATCGTTTTATCTTGAATAATATTGTATGCAAAGTTAATTGTCTCTTCTGAATTTTCTGTATCTCCAAAGAAAACCTCAAAATAAATTTTTCTACCATGCTCAAGTTTTAATTTAACATAGATACTCTCAGAATTTGTTATTCTGAGCGAAGCATTTTTAATTCCAGGTATATTTCTGACTAAATCTGTGATCTTGTCCAAATTCTCATTCAAAATTTCCTCAAACTTTTCAAATATTTTACCTTTTTTTATTTGTTCAGATCGATAATCATAATTAATCTTTGCTATAATTAAATCAGCTTCATTACTTTGATTAAAAACACCAGTTGTTTTGTCACCAAAATCTGGATATATTAAATTTTGATTTTTAAGTAACTTGCCAAAGATCAACGTTGAAAAATCATTATTATTCTCTGTTGCGAACATTAGTTATATTTCTCCAAAAATTCATTTAAAAAGTTTTCAGATTCAATCTTATCTTTTTTATATTCTTCAGCCAATTTTAAGTCAACTGATTTAAATAATTCCCCCTTTAATTGATAATCGAAATTAAATCGAAAAGATAAACTATTTTCTATCCTTCCGATTGTTAAATTACAATCAGAATAACCTACTTTATATCTTAAGCTAATCTGTTGAATTTTATAATCTCTAATATGATTGATAGATTCATACAATTTAAAGAAATCCTCTGGAATAATACCGTCAACATTGTACTGTATATTAATACCTAATGCTGTTAACCTGTAATATGGGAAAGAGTTCAAATAAATCTCACCAATTTCGTATGGTCTATCACTTTCATTTTTTTTCCCTATTAATAATCTCCCATGACTTAGTTGAAATATTATTCCATCTTTGAATTCATAATTCGAATGAAATGGTGATCTTATTATTTTTTCTAAATCTATTTCTTTCTCATTTTGAATGATACCTGCATCAATAAAATATTTTTCTGAAATAGTTACAGGATTCAGGTCATCTGATATCATTACTACATTATTATCAGTAATCATATTATTCATAGTTATTTATGGTCTGTTGTGTTTTTGACAGTAATAACCTACTAAAGTTCCTAAGATTTGTCAAGCTTAAATACTCCATTTAACTCAGCCTATAACTACTTTGGGCGACCTGATATTTTAAAGAATAAAAAACGTGACTTATTAGCTCAATAAGTAATACGAATACACTTCTCCCAAACAATTTTTTTTTATACAAGTTAAGCGAAATTTTTACAAAGTAAAGTACATCTTATACTCAAACGGATGAGGCATTGTACCGATTGCTTTTATTTCATCCTCTTTTATTTTCACCCACTGATCTAAAAGTTCATCAGTGAATACACCATCAAGTCTAAGGAAATCATTATCAGCTTTCAATGCATCCAAAGCTTCGGTTAAGTTGCGGGGCAGGAACTTTATGTGTGCCGCATCTTCTTTATCGATATCTTTTTTATCAAACGGTCCGAAACCTTCTTTAACCGGATCAATTTTATTTACGACACCATCTATTCCGGCTAGCAGCATGGCACTTAAGCAAAGATAAGGATTTGCAGTCGCATCCGGAGGACGGTATTCAAAGCGGGTTTCCTGAGGATTGGATATGTACTTAGGTATTCTGATTGCCGATGCACGGTTGCCTCTTCCATATGTCAGCGCTACCGGAGCTTCAAACCCGGGGACTAACCTTTTGTATGAATTTGTGCTTGGATTTGTAAACGCAGATAGAGCCGCTCCGTGCTTCAACATTCCACCGATAAAATATCTGCCCAAATCATTTATATTCCCGTATTCGCCTTTTTTATAAAATGCATTTCTTCCGTTCTTTGTGCAGTACATGTGAAGATGCATTCCATTGCCTGACTGCTGATACATAGGTTTCGGCATGAAAGTCAAAGCCAGATCTTTTTCTTTAGCAAGATTAAATAAAATATATTTTGCCGTAACAATATTATCGGCAGAGGCTAAAAGATTACTGAAATAGGTTTCAATCTCCTGCTGTCCCCTGTCACCCACTTCGTGATGATGATATTTAACATCTATTCCATTCTGATTAAAATAACGTGAAGCTTCATCTCTAAAATCATCGTATAAATCGAATGGGTTTGCTGCATGATAAGCTTTGTGATTAAATTCCTCTTCATGTTCAACATAATAATAAGAAGAGGCAGTGCGTGTGTCATAATCAACTTTAGAAAATATGTAGAATTCGAATTCCGGTCCCCACCATGATTGATCAACACCGGTTTTCTCTTTAAGCAATTGCTGCACACGTTTTGCGATATACCTTCCATCCTGACTAAAAGGCGAATGTGCATCATCGGTGAGAACTATATGTGAATAAAAGCTTAATGTTTGTGCTTCGCGGAAAGGATCAATTGCTGCGGTTTCCAAATCCGGGATTAGAATCATATCACTGTTCTCAACTTTACGAAAGCCGTAACTTGAACCATCGAATCCAACGCCTTCTTTCATCAACTTTTTCATTATCCCCGGATATACAGGAAGCGAAATGTGGTGAAGCCTGCCGACAAGATCAATCGCTTTTAAATCAATAAATTCAATTTCATGTTTTTTGATCATACTATTGATTTTCTGAAGATTGGTATCACTCATTATATCCTCGTGTTTTCTTATTTGTATAGAGACAGAAAAGCGCCCGTAAAGGACGCTCTTCTTAATAACTATTTAATTAGAATTATGCTTTATAATTTACCGCAGCAAGACCCGGGTAAACGCCAATAATATCAAGCTCTTCTTCAATTCTTAAAAGCTGATTATACTTTGCGATTCTATCCGTTCTGCTTAATGACCCGGTTTTAATTTGTCCGACATTTGTAGCGACTGCAATATCGGCAATAGTTGTATCTTCAGTCTCGCCCGACCTGTGACTAATAACCGAAGTATAACCTGCTCTTTTTGCCATTTCAATTGCATCCAATGTCTCGGTCAAAGTTCCAATCTGATTTACTTTAATAAGAATTGAATTTGCAACTCCCATATCAATTCCTTTGGCTAATTTTTCAGTATTAGTTACGAAAATATCATCGCCAACTAATTGAACTTTACTTCCGAGAGCGCCGGTAAGATTTTTCCATCCTTCCCAATCGTTTTCATCCAAACCGTCTTCGATCGATACAATCGGATATTGTTTTACAAGATCAGAATAAATCTCAATCATCTGATCCGATGTTTTTTCTGATTTATCGGATTTGAAGAATACATACAATCCTTTTTCTTTATTATACATTTCACTGGAGGCTGCATCCAATGCCAACCCGATTTCTTCACCGGGCTTATATCCTGCTTTCTCAATTGCTTCAAGAATTATTTCAATAGTTTCTTGATTGGATTTCAAGTTGGGAGCGAACCCGCCTTCATCTCCAACAGATGTATTGTAACCTTTTTTCTTTAATACCGATTTTAATGAATGAAAAGTTTCGGCGCCCATTCTTAAAGCTTCCTTAAATGATTCGGCACCGTACGGCATTACCATAAATTCTTGAAAGTCTACTGTGTTATCCGCATGACTTCCGCCATTCAAAATGTTCATCATCGGAACGGGCAATGTTCTTGCGCTCACTCCGCCGATGTAACGGTAAAGCGGTAATTCTAATGTTTCTGCTGCAGCTTTTGCACATGCAAGCGATACACCTAAAATAGCATTTGCACCGAGATTAGATTTGTTCGGAGTTCCGTCCAACTCAATAAGAAAATTATCGATACCAACCTGATCTGCGGCATCGAAATCAATCAGTTCATCGGCAATCTTTTCATTTACATTATCAACTGCATTTTGAACGCCTTTGCCTAAATATCTTCCCTTGTCGCCATCTCTTAATTCAACTGCTTCATGCTCACCTGTCGATGCACCGCTGGGAACTGCTGCTCTGCCAATTACTCCCGATTCCAATAATACTTCAACTTCAACTGTCGGATTTCCTCTTGAATCAAGTATTTCACGACCTAAAACATCAACTATTGTAGTCATTTTTATTCTCCTTTTCTACGATTGTTCTGTTAAATTTAATCTTGAAATTTATTAAAAAAGACATGTAAATTCAATTTAAACCGACTGTGCAAGATTAATTATTTATTATTTCTTAATTATGATTAGAAAATTTGTATAGATTGGCATAGTTAGCTATATTTTCGAGCTGAAATTTTTGAATAAAAGCACCAGTAGATAATTAATATTTGCCCACGTAGCTCAGTGGATAGAGCATCGGTTTCCTAAACCGCAGGCCGCAGGTTCAATTCCTGCCGTGGGTACTTTGCATCCCTTATTGTCGCAGGCCTGCCTTCGGAAGGTAAATTCAATTCCTGCCGTGGGTACTTTGCATCCCTTATTGTCGCAGGCCTGCCTTCGGAAGGTAAATTCAATTCCTGCCGTGGGTACTTTTCAATTCTTGCTGCCACAGGCCTGACTTCGGCAGATAAATTCGATTCCTGCCGTGGGTACTTTGCAATTCTTACTGCCGCTGGCCTGACTTCGGCAGGTAAATTCGATTCCTGCCGTGGGTACTTTTCAACTCTTACTGTCGCAGGCCTGCCTTCGGAAGGTAAATTCAATTCCTGCCTTGGGTACTTTTCAACTCTTGCTGCCACAGGCCTGACTTCGGCAGATAAATTCGATTCCTGCCGTGGGTACTTTGCAATTCTTACTGCCGCTGGCCTGACTTCGGAAGGTAAATTCAATTCCTGCCGTGGGTACTTTTTCAATTCTTGCTGCCGCAGGCCTGCCTTCGGAAGGTAAATTCAATTCCTGCCGTGGGTACTTTGCAACTCTTACTGTCGCTGGCCTGCCTTCGGAAGGTAAATTCAATTCCTGCCGTGGGTACTTTGCATGTCTTTCAGTCGCAGGCCTGACTTCGGCAGGTAAATTCGATTCCTGTCGTGGGTACTTTTTAACTCTTTCAGGCACAGGCCTGCCTTCGGAAGGTAAATTCGATTCCTGCCGTGGGTACTTTTTAACTCTTTCAGGCACAGGCCTGCCTTCGGAAGGTAAATTCGATTCCTGCCGTGGGTACTTTTCAACTCTTACTGTCGCAGGCCTGCCTTCGGCAGATAAATTCAATTCCTGCCGTGGGTACTTTGCATCCCTTATTGTCGCAGGCCTGCCTTCGGCAGGTAAATTCAATTCCTGCCGTGGGTACTTTTCAATTCTTACTGTCGCAGGCCTGCCTTCGGAAGGTAAATTCAAGTCCTGTCGTGGGTACTTTTTAACTCTTTCAGGCACAGGCCTGACTTCGGCAGGTAAATTCGATTCCTGCCGTGGGTACTTTTCAACTCTTGCTGTCGCAGGCCTGCCCTCGGAAGGTAAATTCAATTCCTGCCGTGGGTACTTTTTCAATTCTTGCTGCCGCAGGCCTGCCTTCGGCAGGTAAATTCAATTCCTGACTTGGGTACTTTGCAACTCTTACTGTCGCAGGCCTGCCTTCGGAAGGTAAATTCAATTCCTGCCGTGGGTACTTTTTCAATTCTTGCTGCCGCAGGCCTGCCTTCGGCAGGTAAATTCGATTCCTGCCGTGGGTACTTTTCAACTCTTACTGTCGCTGGCCTGACTTCGGCAGGTAAATTCAATTCCTGCCGTGGGTACTTTGCAATTCTTACTGCCGCTGGCCTGACTTCGGAAGGTAAATTCAATTCCTGCCGTGGGTACTTTGCATCCCTTATTGTCGCAGGCCTGCCCTCGGAAGGTAAATTCAATTCCTGCCGTGGGTACTTTTTCAATTCTTGCTGCCGCAGGCCTGCCTTCGGCAGGTAAATTCAATTCCTGCCGTGGGTACTTTTCAACTCTTACTGTCGCAGGCCTGCCTTCGGCAGATAAATTCAATTCCTGACTTGGGTACTTTGCATGTCTTTCAGTCGCAGGCCTGACTTCGGCAGGTAAATTCAATTCCTGCCGTGGGTACTTTTCAACTCTTACTGTCGCAGGCCTGCCTTCGGAAGGTAAATTCAATTCCTGCCGTGGGTACTTTGCATCCCTTATTGTCGCAGGCCTGCCTTCGGCAGGTAAATTCAATTCCTGCCGTGGGTATTTAAAATATACTTTAGATACAGAATCGGATACGATTTATAATTTCGATACTGTATGGCACTAAACACCCAACCTACTCAACTAAAAAAATTTTATCGCCATGATTTTTTTTTCGCAAATTTTAATTCATGTTGTGATTTGCCGTTTTAAGTATTGTATCTTGATATTCTCCACGATTACTTGTTTGAATTGATACCGATAATTGAATGCCTCCCTGTATAACATATTAACTCACACAGCCATATTGCAAAAAGTTATTCAACTTTTTTTTATAAGTGGACTGCTTATTATTCTGCTTAATAAGTGTAAGATATCTTCAAGGAAACTTTTCACCTTCTTTCTTCGTTTTTTTTATCCTAAAAAATATCGCTTGCTTTATTTAGTTCTAATGCTAATTTTACTGGTAAAATATCGCTAGTCAGTAAACGCTATCTTAAAAATACTCCTTTATTGAATCAGAAAAAAAATCATAGATACAGCATTTTATACAAAATGTATATTGATTGTCAAGATTGTAAGAGAAGCCATTTATCTCTTACAACATCATATTGATACAGCAAATTAACTTACTGGGAATTAAAAGTAATCGGTAAACGTATAAATGAAAATCAAAGAAATTTTATTTTCTAAAATCCGCAACAAATTGATTTTGGGATTTGTTTTCATCTCTCTTTTTGTAGCCGTTGCCGGTTATTTCGGAATAAAAGTAACAAAAGACATTGAGAAAGGTTATGTGCATATATCAACAAAATCGCTGCCTCTCGTTCAGGTTTTAGATAATATGAAATTCGCATGTTTACGATTAATATCATCGGCAACCGAATTTGCATTCATAAAATCCACGGAAAATGATATCCCTCAGTTACATCAGATTGAGCAAGAAAACAGATTAATCAGTCAATCATGCAATTCATGTCATGAAGCCTATTCAAAATATAGAAAACTAGTAATGATGTCGTTCCCTGAAGATTCAATTTTCCTAAATGAAATTAGAAAACGGGGAAGACAGCTTCAAAGCAACGCTGATGAGTTTATCGGATTGGTTAGCGATGGTGATGGCGGTATAGAAGCTTTAGAAAAAAAAGAAGAAATGGAAATGGCGGAAATAAATTTTCTTCACGCTGCTGATCTTGCAATTACTCTTACAACCGAAAGACTTGAAAATGAAAAGAATTCTCTGTTCAATATTATAAACACCTCATACAGGAATTTAATTATAATTTGTTTCTCTGCGTTGATATTGAGCATTGCGATTGGAATACTTTATGCAAGGTCAATCACAAAACATATCGCCAAACTAAAATATCAAAGCGATGATTTTAGAAAAGGAAATCTTGATGCAATAAAAAGAATAGACTCCTCCGATGAGATCGGTTCGCTCGGAGAAAGCTTATACGAAATGTCAATGCAAGTTAAGTCGTTGGTAAATCAGCTTAAGAGCGAAGTAGAAAGCTCCAAGAAAGCGGAAAATGAAATTAAGAGTAAAAACAAGGAATTGCGAAAGATAAATGCAGAGAAAGATAAATTCTTTTCAATTTTGGCGCATGATCTCAAAAGTCCCTTTAATAGCTTATTAGGTCTGTCGGAATTGATAATCAGCGAAATAGAAAATTTTTCAAGGGATGAATTATTAGAATACAGTAAGAGCTTTTATTCATCGATATCTAATTTGTATAAATTAATTGAAAATCTTTTGGAATGGGCACAGTTGCAACGAGGAACTCTGAGTTTTGAACAATCTGATTTTAATATGCACAGTATTATTCAAGATGCAATTGATACTTACAAGGAGAATATAAGATCAAAAGAAATTGTTGTGGTTAATAAAGTTCCGCACAATCAAACAGTATATGCCGATTCAAATATGATAAATTCAGTAATTAGAAATCTCTTATCAAATGCTGTTAAGTTTACGATGAGGAAAGGTACAATAACATTTCAGGCAAGAGAAATAAAAGGTAATAGGATTCATGTGACAGTACGCGATTCAGGGGTGGGAATATCAAAATCTGATCTTAAAATTCTATTTGATTTAGACGACAAGGTTAGAAGAAAAGGTACCGAAGGGGAACCAAGTACCGGCTTGGGTTTAATGTTGTGCAAAGAATTTATTGAAAAAAACGGGGGTGTATTATGGGTTGAAAGTGAACCGGGAAAAGGTTCGGCATTCAACTTTACTTTAAATTCTCAAACAGTAACCGATTGAATAATTTTGTTTTTTCCGGAATGCTGAGTTTTTTCATCAGATCATTCTGCCTTGATAGATGAAATTGCTTTAATTCTTCATCCCTTTTTACAACAGTGTAGAACTGCACTTTTAACGAATGATAATACGTTCTTATAAATAAATCATCTTTTGTGATTTTATTTTCCATTCTGCCCTAAATCTAATCCCCTTTTTAACCTTGAGCTAAAGATACAAGATTTTTTTTTAATAGCAACCAAAGAAATGCTGAAGTCATGAAATATCTGATTTACCAATTGAATGGGTATCTCGATACTTCCTCAATAGGGTGTAACAGAAGACCATTGTCCGCCATTCTGATCGAAGCGAAGCGGAGAGAAGAATCTTTTGAAGGCTTTCGGATTCTTCAACGAAAACCCGCCTGTCGGAAGGCAAAGTTTTCGTCTCCTACATTGTGAATGTGAAATTTTACAAATCATTTTTCATTCTCTCCAAGGGGATGTCTGACACTGATCTTCCTGACGTTGACGCCGATTTTCCTGACGCCGGGGAATAGAACACGAACAACGCGGAAAAACCCGGAGAATTGGTTAAGTTATTCGGTTATTTAGTTATTGAGTTATTTGGTTATTTAGTTATTAAGAGGCTTGAAATTGACTATTACCTACATCAAAGATTCCCCCCTTCGTTTAAAATTACCAAACGTAACAATTAATGAAGTCTAGCTACGTAGGACAGACCGGTGATTAAAATTTTCTATTGACTATTGACAATTATTGAAAGATGAACCGCATTGCTTTTCACCCTTTGCCCTATGCCCTGTACCTTTTACCATTTACCCTGTGTTTCTTGCTACTTGTTTCTTGTTTCTTGATACTTGCTACTTGCTACTTGATACTTGTTTTTTGTCATTGTCATTTATTTGTCTTTTGATTTTTCTTGTCCACCGACTTGTCCACCGAAGCTATTGTTGCGTAGGTGGGAGCTGGTTCTTAAGCGTAGGTGGGCCTGCCAACCGAAGCTGGGTTTTAGCGTAGGTTGGGTTTCTGGTCTCTGGTTTCTGGTTTCTGGTTTCTTGATACTTGATACTTGATACTTGCTACTTGATACTTGATTCTTGATTCTTGATACTTGCTACTTGTTTCCGGTCTCTGGTCTCTGGTTTCTGGTTTCTGGTTTCTTGATACTTGATATTTGATACTTGCTACTTGATACTTGATACTTGTTTTTTGATACTTGATACTTGTTTCTTGATACTTGATACTGCTTGTCCATTTCAATTTCGCCTTTCTCTGCGTTCTCTGCGGCTCTGCGTGAAACTAAAGCCAATATTGATATCAGTTAAAAAAGATTTGAAATTAAATGAGATTTACATTAATTTGTGCTCAGTTTTGAATTTGTGGGAGTTGGAACTTGAATCCATTTACTATTTTTCATGTTTTACATTTCGAAAATGACCGAACTAATCTTATAGATAAATATAAATCGTTAATAAAAGCAATTGAGCGGATACAAACTTTGCCGGGCGGCACCCGTTTATTTTTGAGGTAATTCTGAAAGGTAAATGCAAATTTTGTCTGGAAGAATCAGAGTTGAAAAATTCTCATATCATTCCAGAATATTTTTATAAACCTATGTATGATGAGAATAATAGATACATGCAAATTTCGACTGTCCCAGAAGAACAAACAAAATATCATCAAAAAGGTGTTCGAGAATATTTGTTATGTGATAATTGCGAACAACAGATTTCTAAATATGAAAGATATGTGAGCCAAACTTATTATCATAAGGAAGCAAAAGACATCCAACAAAATGATAAAGTCTTTGTAGCTAACAATGTAAATTATTCTTTAATGAAACTTTTCCAACTTTCAATACTTTGGCGTGCTTCCATCTCATCATTAGAAATATTTGGTGATGTTAAACTTGGTCCACACGAGGAGAATATTAGACAAATGTTACTTTCCGAAAATCCCGGAAAGGATTATGAATATGGTTGTATGCAGTTTGCCATTATTATGGATAACAATAAAATTGCTGATGGTTTAATTATGCCTCCTGCACTTTTCAGAGTTGATAGTTTTAGATTATGTAGATTTACTTTTGGCGGTCTTATTTGGGTATACGTAATATCTAGCCACAACAAAAAATATAAATGGAAGGAATTCTTTTTACTTGAAAGTGGAAGATTGACTATACATAAAAAAATGTTTGAAGACATAAAATTCTTAATGGATTTTGGTTTTGATTTGAAGAAACAAGGTAAGTTGAGTAGTGCAAACTAACCAGCTTTGCACCCGACTGCCCTCCTTCGGTCTGGGAAACGAACTACGGCGGGCAAGTTTTTTTCAATGCGGCATTGATTGATTTTTTGGGTTTGGTGAAAATATTAGCATTGCTTGTAACATTGTTCAATTAAATATATTTGTTAATAATTATCAACCTACGCAATAAACAAGCTTCGGTGGACAGGTTGGCAGTAGCATTTTATTCGGCATTGCTGTTTTGGGCGGACCCCGATAAAAATAATCTGGGCAAGCTGGGTGAAAAGCGACGACGTCATATTTGAAAAAATGAGTGGATAAAATGAAGTATATTGTTTTATTACTAAGTATTCTTCCCCTCTTCTTAATTTCCTGCCAAGAAGATAATTTTTCACCAAATGAAGTTGCCAAAGAATATTTTAAGGCAAGTTATAAAATGGATTGGAGCAAGATTACTAAATTAATGCATCCAAATTCTTTATCGAAATTTCGAAAAAATATTTTAACAGTAGCTGTAATGGCTGATAGTAACTTTAAAGCTGACGATACTTTTGATACTCTTAGCACAATAAAAAGCTATCACGTGGATACTTTATTTAGCTTTTTAAGAAATAACAAAACGTCAACATTAAGTGATAGTGAATTCTTTTATTCATACTGTAAAACAGTTTATCCAAACTTACAACAATCGCTCAATGTTCAGCCTGATTCAATAATTAACTTAGGATTTCTGAAAGAGGGATTCGATACAGCACACGTTTTAACAAGAATTAATATTACAAAAAGTGGAACAGAATTAAGTGGGATAATGATTTTGAGTTTAGCTAAACATCAAAATTCCTGGAGAGTATTGTTGCCAGATGAGTTAGAGAACAAACTTAAGATGCAGTTAGCAATAAGGCGCACTAAATATATTAATAATTAGTAACATTCAACTATAACCAGTTATTTCGATTAAAGTCAACAGAAAGTAGATAGAAATAAGTTTTGTAAAAGAGGTATAAGATTGAATCAATTTGGCATGATTGATTCCACTAAGTATTTTATCATGTAAATAGTTGCTTTGTTCTACTTTTTTTATCAGGCCTGCCCTTCGAAGTCCGGTACCTGCCGGACGTAGTAGGGTGTGAAAGATAGAAAGCATTAAATCCTTTGAAAGTATTGTTAAATGTAAATAATTTACAGTATGGGATGCCGAGTTCATTGATTACCATTGCTTGTCCGAAGGACTCCTTTGGAGATAATTACGCTTTGCCCTGTTTAAATGCGGGGTGTTGTGGAAGCTTCGGGCTGGAATCGGCACAAGTATAAATGTCCAGTTTTTATGCTAATATACTGGACAAATTTATTATCTTTGTTGTATAAACAAGTATGAAAACAGCAGAATACATAGCGTATACAATAGATCGGTTCCCCAAAGGGTACGTGTTCACCTATGCAGATTTAATAACAGAGGTGAAAAAGAAAGAAGCCGTAATAAAGGCATTGAACCGAATGGTGAAATCTGGTAAAATATCTAAACTCTCCAAAGGGAAATATTACAAACCGGAAAAGAGTGTTTTTGGAGAACTGCCGCCCAACCAAAGGCAAGTAGTAAAAGATTTATTGGAAGAGGAAGGCAAACCGATCGGTTATCTAACGGGCTACAGTATTTACAACCAATTGGGTTTAACAACACAAGTAAGTAATACCATTCAAATAGGCAAAAATGAAATACGCCCGGCATTTAAAAGAGACCGTTATAAAATTTCATTTATCAAACAGAAAAATACCATTACAAAAGAGAATATTCCTTTGCTTCAAATACTTGATACAATTAGGTACATAAAAAAAATACCGGATACTTCACTTGCAGCGTCTTGCAAAAGGTTAATGGCAATAATAAAAGACTTGTCCCTTTATGATAAGGAAACAATGGTAAGATTAGCCATGAAATATCCCCCATCAACAAGAGCTTTACTTGGCGCGATGATGGAAGAGTTAGGCAATACTAAACCGATAGAACCATTAAAGAAATCATTGAACCCGATTACAGATTATAAGTTTACCGGAATAAGCAAGGTACTATCGACGACTGAAAATTGGAATATTAAATGAACCTCCATTCAGACAAGAAATTATTCAGCGATACAATAAGGGCTGCTGCGGATCAATTAAACATTAACGAAGTATTTATTGAAAAAGATTATTGGATATCGTTGGTTTTGCAAAGATTGTCAAAAAGTAAATACGCGGCACAAGCGGTGTTTAAGGGCGGCACTTCATTATCAAAAGGGTTCGGGTTAATAGAACGCTTTTCTGAAGACGTGGATATCGATATAAACTATTGTTCGCATAAACATCGATAATTTATTTAAAAAAGCAAGAGCCACCGAAGTGACTCTGCGCCCTTGGTCGAAAACGAAGGGGTGGTTAAAAACCTTTTCAAATCTAAGGAAGATAATATATGTGAAGAGCGCCAACTAACTAGCAAATGCCAAAAACAACTATTGAAAAGGACTGAATTTGTGTTAATAATTAGTTTTCTATAATTTGAAAAAATTGAATAACATAGCTGAGGTCATTTTCTTTTTGAGTAAAGATTGGTCTTTATTGTGTACTCAAACGGTCGCCCTGCCCAAGCAGGCTGGGGTGTCCTGAAACAATACATCGGGACAAACCGCCTTTCGGCAACGCTGTTCTACCGCTGAAAATAACTTGCAGGTATGAACCTAATATTGTACGTTATGTTGTACAATATTATTAGGAGTTTATAATGCATAAAATACAATTAGATAAAGATATTCAACCGCTTTCAAAATTTCGTTCAAAAGTATCATTCTATTTTGATCAAGTTAAGAAAACGAAAAGACCATTAGTAATTACTCAAAACGGAAAAAGTTCGGCAATTTTATTGGATGTTTCAGAGTATCAACAAATGGTTGATAAACTTGAAACATTAGAAGATATCAAATTAGCGGAATCGCAGTTAGATAAAGACAAAGGTATTTCTCATTCAGAGGTTAAAAAGAAATTTGCAAAGAGATCAAAAACATGAAAGTAATTTGGTCTCCACTAGCAGTCGAAAGATTAGAAGATATTTATGATTACATTGCTCAAGATAATATTACGGCTGCTTCAGATCTGACCGAAAACATTTTTACAAAAGTTGAGTCATTATTAGAAAATCCAAATATGGGGAGAGTCGTTCCGGAATCAAATCGAGAAAACATTAGAGAATTATTTGAAGGCGAATATCGAATAATTTATCGAGTCGAAAAAAGTTATATCTCTGTATTAACAATAAGAAATTTCAAACAATTATTACCAGATACAGATATTGAATAAATAGCAGTTATAACAAGCGCTGCCAATAACCACTATTGCAAAAAGCTGAACTTGGTTTAACAAATGGTCATATTCTATTTGAATGTGGCTATGCCGTTCCTCTGAAAATAATCTTGTTAAAGTCATAATATGGGTTTATATTAAGTCCTAAATAAAGACAAGGAAAGGTTACTAAAATGAAAGACATATTAGTTGCAAATGATATAATTCCTGTTGGTCAATTTAAATCTGGTTTAGCTAAGTATTTAAAGGAGATACAAGGCAAACGTAATTCTCTAATAATTACACAAAATGGGAAACCGGCTGGTGTATTAATTTCACCTGCAGAATTTGATGAGTTTAGACAAACTAAATTATTCATTGAATCAGTTTCAAGAGGTTTGTCGGATTCAGAAAAAGGAGAAGTGTTAACCACATCGCAGCTTAGAAGTGAACTTAAAAAATCACGAGCCGATAAAACTTGATGAAATTATTATGGACAAAAGAATCACAATTAAGATTACTCGAGATCGAAGAATATATTGCAAGAGATAATCCAACTGCCGCAATAAATTTCGTTGATGAATTAATTACTGCCGGAGAATCAATTGTAAATAAACCAGGAAAAGGAAGAATTGTACCTGAGTTATCGATAGAAAATATCAGAGAAATAATTCATAAAAATTATCGAATTGTTTATATCATAAAGAAAAAATCAATTGATATACTTACTGTATTTGAAGCTCATAGATTATTAAGAAAAGATGAAATATTTGACAGTTGATAATATCGCAAACAACCAGTCATTCCGATTAAAGTCAATCAGAAGTAAATAGAAATTAATTATGTAAAAGAGCCGGAATGATTACGTTAGGCGGAATCGATTTCAAAAAGCTTTTTATCAGGCCTGCCCTTCGAAGTCCGGTAGCTGCCGGACGTAGTAGGGTGTGAAAGATGGAAATCGTTTGCTGCCTGATCAGTTCTACAAAAGTCGATTTCATTATTCGTTGAAAAATACGTTTTGGATATGTATCTTTGTTGTAGATACAATCAATAAAAAGGTTTAGTTATGCGTATTAAAATTCAAAAGTGGGGCAACAGTTTAGCTTTACGAATTCCCAAAGCTTTTGCCTTTCAATCTAAAATTCGTGAAGATCAATATGTCAATCTTACTTTAGAAAAAAACAAGTTAGTGATTGAAGCAGTTGAAGAAAAGAAATATTCATTGAAAGAATTAGTTTCCGGAATAAATAAATCAAATCTTCATCATGAAATTGACTTTGGCAAACAAGTTGGAAATGAACATTGGTAAAAACAAAAGTTCCTGATAAAGGAGATATAGTTTGGCTAAGTTTTAATCCTCAAACCGGACACGAACAATCGGGGAGAAGACCCGCCTTAGTTATCTCACCTCAAGAATATAATGGAAAAACTAACTTGGCAATATTTTGTCCAATATCAAGTCAAGTAAAAGAATATCCTTTTGAAGTAAAGATTCCAGATAATTTAGAAATCAGTGGTGTGATATTATCAGACCAGGTTAAAAGTCTTGATTGGAAAACAAGAAAGGCTGAGTTCATTTGTAAGTTACCTAAGGCAGTATTAACAGACACTTTGAATAAGATAAATGCTTTGATAAATCCGTAAGCGGCAGGTAATCGGCATTCCCAATTAAAGTCAACGGTTTGTGATAGGAAGAAATTATGCAAAAGAGATTGATTGATTGATTGATTGATTGATTGATTGATTGATTGATTGATTACGTTTGGCGGGCTCGATTCGAATATGTTTTTTATCGGGACTGCCCTTCGAAGTCCGGTAGCTGCCGGACGTAGTAGGGGGTGAAAGATGGAAATCGTTATGTTGCCAAATAAATCATAATATATCAGTATCAAGAATCGAGTATCTATAATCTCCTGCGCAATTAATTGTTGCGTGTTGCGCAATATGTATATATCTTTCAAATAATGATAAAATCGATTAAGCACAAAGGATTAGAAAGATTTTTCAAAACTGGCAATTCGTCAGGCATTCTTCATGCCCATAAAAATAAATTACGAATGCGTTTGGCAGCCTTGCATACTGCCAACGTAATTAAAGATATGGATTTACCGGGTTTTCGGCTGCATCAATTGAAAGGAAAAATGGAAAACCTATGGTCTATCGATGTAAGCGATAATTGGCGACTGACGTTCAAATTTGAAGATGGAAACGTATTTTTATTAGATTATAAGGATTATCACTAATGAATATGTACAACCCACCCCATCCGGGTGAATTTATAAAGGAAGTTTATCTTGATACATTAGAGGTAAGTTATAGGAAAGTAGCAGAAATGTTAAATGTTGCTCCCTCAACTTTTAATCGTATTCTTAATGGTCAGAGCAGTATCAGTCCGGAAATGGCATTAAGACTTTCGAAAACACTAGGACGATCCCCGGAAAGTTGGCTCAGCATGCAAAATAATTATAATCTTTGGCGTGCAAGAAAAAAAATAAATCTTACAAAGGTCAAGAAACTTGTATTAAAGAAAGACCATTATGCATAATTTATTTTTGACACAAGTGCAAATTTTACTTCGCTTTTCAGTAAATTCTACATATTAACAAAATATATTTTATATTTATGAGCCGATTCTAAAAATCCCAAATTGATTTTTTTTGATTCCGATTTTATTGCGAAATAAAAGAGTTTTATTATTAATTTTACATTTTTAGAGCAGGCTCATTTATTTTTTTTCGAAAATATTGAGGGGAGTATGAAGTATTTTATTCTATTCGTTGTAGCGCTATTATTATCAATTAATTTAACAGCACAAAATTCAAAAATCACTCAAGCACTTCATAAAAAATCTGTTACTGCTGAAGATGAACTTCACGTTTGGATTTATTTTAAAGATAAGGGTACTGATCTTACATCATACTATGAAAATCCCGAAACTTTTTTATCAAAAAAATCAATTACAAGAAGAGAAAATAAACTTCAACCCGGAAATACTATTAAGTTTTCCGATTTACCCGTTAATGAAAATTACATCTCTATTTTAAGTGAGAGAGGCGTTCAAGTTAAACATAATTCAAAATGGCTGAATGCCGTAAGCGGGTATCTATCACCTCAGTTATTAAATGAAATTGCGCCATTGGACTTTATTAAAAAGATAGATATCGTTAGAAAGTTTAGAGTAAAAAAGGATGTTGAATCAGCAGAAGAATCCAGATCAATTTTAAAACCTCAGAGACCGAATGACCATACTTATAATTACGGATCGTCATACACACAACTTCAGCAAATTAATGTACCCGCCGTTCACGATATGGGAATAACCGGCGAAGGAATTACTATTTGCGTAATGGATGCCGGTTTCAATAATCTGCCTCATGAAGTTTTTGATGAAATGAATATTATCGCAGCATGGGATTTTGTAAACAACGACGGCAATGTCGGCGATGAATCCGACATGGGCGAAGGAAGTCATGGAACAAAAACATTATCAACAATTGGGGGATTTAAAGAAGGTCAGTTAATCGGTCCGGCTTTTAATGCTGCATACATAATCGCTAAAACGGAAAACACGGATAGCGAAACCCCTGTTGAGGAAGACAATTGGATTGCAGCGATGGAATGGGCGGATAGTATCGGGGTTGATGTTACTTCTACATCTCTAGGCTATTTTACTTATGACTCTCCTTATGATAGTTATTCTTGGGAAGATATGGATGGAAACACAGCATTGATAACTATTGCGGCAGACCTTGCCGTCTCTAAAGGAATTGTAGTAGTCAATTCAGCGGGTAATGAATATGATCATGAGACTCACAACACGCTTGTCGCCCCGGCTGACGGAGACAGTGTAATTGCTGCCGGAGCAGTCTATTCGGATGGTGAACGTGTTGGATTCAGCAGTGTCGGTCCTACTGCCGACGGAAGAATAAAGCCCGATGTTATGGCGATGGGTTCAGGTGTGGTTGTTGCAAGTTCATTCGGAACATCCGATTATACTACGGCAAGCGGAACTTCTTTTAGCTGTCCCCTTTCTGCCGGCGTCGCAGCTTTGATACTAAGTGCAAACCCAAGTTTAACACCGATGCAGGTTAGAGATGCAATGCGCAATACCGCATCACAAGCAGATGCACCGGATAGATATTACGGCTGGGGAATTTTAAATACTCTTGAAGCAATCAATTATTTCAGAGTGCAGATATTTCATGATCCGTTAAGCGATACGGAAGATATGACTCGGACACATTTGGTGAATGTTAATCTCGAATCGGAACTTGACATTAACACAGATGATCTATTTGTTTATTATTCGTTTAATGATTCTTTATCATTCGATTCAACCGCGTTGATTTATACCGGGACCGGAAATTTATATGATGCAGTCATACCAAGTTCGCGGAACAGCGGAACTTTCTACTATTATATAAAAGCGTCAAATGCTTCAGGTGTTACATCCACTCTGCCGGTCAACGCACCGAACGAACTATTTTCTTTTTATGTGGGACCTGATGAAATCCTTCCCGAAATTATTCATACACCGCTTGGCGGGCAATCAATTTTTACATGGCCCCCGGATGTGAAAGCAGCCGTAACAGATAATGTCGGTGTTGATTCGGTATATGTTAGGTATAAACATAACGACGGATTGGAAACGGATTTCCCTCTTCTCCGCATCAATTCTTCAAATGAGTTTCAAGCGGTTTTCCCATTGACCCCGGATGAAATTACATTAGATGATGAAATTCGATACAGAGTGATTGCCGTTGATTCATCTACAAATCAGAATCATTCATATCTTCCGGGTGAATCGAACTACTATCTTTTTAATGTGGTTAATCTCGTCAGTTACGAAGATAATTTCGATACATCAAACGGAGGCATGATATCAAATAATGATTGGGAATGGGGCGAACCTGCTGTATCGCCAGTACCTCACAGCGGAACGGGTTTATGGGGAACTCTTCTTAACACAGATTATCACGACGAAATGCTCTCATCAATGGAAACAGAAGCTCTTCAAGTATTCGATGACAACTGCACTATTTCATTTTGGCATTGGTACGATATTGAAAGCGGGTATGACGGAGGTAATGTTAAACTTATGATCAATGATGCAAATTATGTTATAATTCAACCGGATGGTGGATATGATGGTGAAATTTCATCCAGTTTTTCGAATCCACTCTCAGGTGAAGAAGCGTTTACCGGTACATCCGGCGGCTGGGAATTTGTGTCGTTTGATATCAGCGGGTATGTTTCACAAGGAAACGAAATTAGAATCAAGTTCGATTTCGGCTCGGATGTTTCCATCACGAAACACGGATGGTTTATTGATGATTTAACAGTCAGCGGTGCAGGCATGGCTCCACCCGTTAATGTTGATGATGATGCTTCTCCATATTCTTACAAGCTGCTCCAGAATTACCCGAATCCATTTAATCCATCTACAAAAATTAAATTCTCGCTTACTGAACCGGGAAATGTAAAGCTTTCCGTTTATAATGTGTTGGGCGAAAAAATAATTGACCTCATTAATACAGAAATGGATGCCGGGTTTCACCAGGTTCAATTTGACGGTTCGAAATTAGCAAGCGGCATATATCTATATAAACTTCAGACGGATAATTTTACAGATACAAAAAAGATGACGCTGTTAAAATAGACCTTGTCAAAATATCGCCTCTACGAGGCTGTTCATTCTTGGAAATTGTATTTGAAGTGGAGAAAAGGAGAATGGGAGTTATTTGATTGACTAATTATTATTAGCAACAGATTTCAATTTGCAAGAGGTTTTGTTGATCATCTTCAATGATCGGATTGTTCTATTCTCCTCTGCCTTGACCACCGAAACAATTTATGTGTAGGGGGAAGTTTCAACAAAGGAGGAATCCTTCCCGTAGGTTGGCGATAATTTTTCCCCTTGCCTTTTAAAATAATTATTGTACTTTAACTTTTGTTACAACCTGGAGTTGGGGTGATATTAAAACAAATCTTACCGGTTTTCTTAATTGCACTTTTTCTGCAATCTTATCTAATTGCACAGCAGCAAAACTACAATCCGCAATTCAATCAATATAAAAATCACTTACCTGATTATTATAACCAAGATTACGCTCAATATGAAAGCAGAACCACCTTTGATGACAGTATGTTAACACTAGCCGGAAGATGGACATGGGGTGAATGCAGCGCTGTAGAAGTGAAGGATAATTATGCATACATAGGTAACGGACAAAATTTTCAAGTGCTTGATATAAGTGCTCCATCCAACCCGAATATTATTGGAGAGTTTTGGATTGAAAATTACATTTATGAGATAAGACTTTTAGATACAATAGCTGTTGTTTGCCGGGGAGGTGGATTACATTTTATTGATATTAGTGATCCCGATAACCCGGGAAAAATATCTGAGATTAGTTTAAGCGGCGGACCGATTAATTTAGCGGTATCTAATAATTTTGCATATGTTTCAACAATTAGCGGACATATGCTTGTAGTTGATTTTTCCGATATTCAAAATCCCGTAAAAAGAGGATTTATTCCGGTAGGCGGAGAAAGAGCGAATTGCATTGCAGTAAAAGAAAACTCTGTATACGTAGGTAATCCTGAGATATCTTGGATGTATATTGTAGATGTGAGCAATCCGGATTCATTAAGTAGAAATGAATTCTATGTTGATGGTTCCGGATTTTCCGCTTGCCTAAAAGATTCAATATTATTTATTGGAATCCACGGGTCGGGAACAAATTATTTGAAAATTTATAATGTTTCATTACCAAATGAACCTACATTATTAGGGCAAGTTGAAATTGAATCACCGGAAGATTTTGCTAAGATTACTTGTAATGATGATATAAGTATTATTTTTACTGGAACAGACTTAGGACAAATACTTTCAATTGATATTTCTGATATTTATCAACCAGAAATTATGGATAGTTTAATGAATCCAATGGTACAAGGGATAAGTTCGACAGGGCTAACATTTTCAGAAAATGTTTTATTATCTTCTTTTTCGAATGGGTTCTTTATAATAGATGCATCCGATCCCGAATATTTAAATATCTCATCCTTTTTCCCAACCGGAGGTTATGTATTTGAGGTAGAAACCAAAGAAAATTTAGCATTTATTACTTGCGGATTCTCTGGGCTTTGGATTCTTGATTGTACACTTTCGACTGATATTCAACCGGTATCAAATATAAATACGACTGGAAGTGCAGTAAATTTACTTATTGATGATACATTAGCTTATGTTTATAATCAAAAAAATGTATTTCCTACTGATTCAACCGATGGTTTATGGATTATAAATATAAATGATCCTAAACATCCTGAAATATTAAGTCATTATAAAGCAAGGAACGATGTTATACTTGTTAGTTCAATTACAAAATCAGATAATTTTTTGATAGTTACCCAAGTCACACGAACTGAAAATGATACGCTTTTGGAAATAATAGATGTAACTGATCCTCAATCTCCGGAATTTGTAAGCTGTATGGTCGGAAATTATCACACATTTAATACGGCAATAAAAGACACAATATTATACTTAGCTACTTCCAACAGAGGATTAAGAATATTAAATATCAAAGATCCATCATATCCGAATGAAGTAAATGTTTTTCAAGATTCAACACATATCCTGGGTATTGAAGTCGATGATTCTTATGCCTACGCCGACAGACTAGATACTTTATTTATATTGAACATTTCAGATCCGATTAATCCCTCAATAATAGGTCGGATGGGAAGAAGTCTTGGTGGATTTAGTTCTTTGCATACACATGTATATGATGATTTCTATTATTGGGCAAACGGATATTTTGGTGTTGTTGATATTTCAGATAGAACAAATCCCATTGAGCTCTCTTTAGTTGAAGATAATGGTTCCGCTTTGGATGTCTGCAACATATATGAAAATTTAATAGTTACCCGTGGTTATTATGGAATATGGATATTGAAAAATAATCTGATATCAAAAATTAAATTAACAGAAAATATTATTCCAAATGAATACTATTTATATCAGAATTATCCTAATCCTTTTAATAATCAAACAGTAATTAAATTTTATATACCAAAACAAAGTTTTATAACAATCGAGCTTTTTGACCTGCTTGGAAGGAAAATTGGCAATATTGCGGCTGGAGTATATCATAGAGGTATGTATAAAATTAGATTTGATTCGAACAATTTATGCTCAGGCATTTATTTCTATAAAATGACTTCTGGCGATATAATATATACGAAAAAGTTTTTGATATTAAAGTAATTTGTTTCCTGACAAACAAATAAGTTATTATTGATTTAATTAGTAACTAATTAAATACATTATAATATAATGATATAGGGGGATACAACTATGAGATTTTTAATATTAACTATATTATATTTATTTATAGCACTTCAAATTGTAATAGCTCAATTTATTAATATCAATATCACCAACAACTCCTCAGATCAGACTGAGCCTTATATTAGCATTAATCCTCTAAATAAATCACATGTGTTTGCAGTTTACCATGATTATAGTGGGGGAACAGATTGCAAAGCTGGATATGGATTTTCTACTGATAAGGGCAGTACATGGAATAAAGGAGTTTTATGGGGACCTCCCAATTCAAATTATTATTTTGGAATTGACCCCTCCGTTTCAATTGATAATAATGGTAGAGTATTCTATACATATTTTGCAAGGCCTGCCCAAAATGAGGGCTCTAAATTTTTAGGTCTTGTTTATACCGTTTATACTGACAATAACGGTACATATTGGAATTATACAAGTGTAGATCCCGATAACAATGATGTTGACAAACCTTTCATGTGTATAGATAATTCGGGTAGCATTTATGACGGGAGAATTTACGTTTGCTGGGTAGATGTAACGGACAATGATATCATTAAATTCTCTTATTCATCAGATCGTGGAGAATCTTTTATTTCTCCTCCTTATGAACTAGATGAAAGCTCTTCAGTGATGTCTGGAAATATAGACTTATATCCTTCTGAAACCAATAAGATAATTACTGAAGATAGAGTTGGTTCCCCAATGCCAATGGTTGGGCCAGATGGTGAATTATATGTTTTCTGGTATGATGCTGATGACATACAGGGTTTTAACGGTTGTATTTTTGAAATGGCTAAATCACAAGATGGTGGCCGTACATTTAGCTATCCAATCACAATATCAAATTTTACTTTTAGATTTGGTAATTATGGAGCACTTGAGTATGCTTCTTTTATATCATTTGTATCAATTGACCCTATAACAGGTTATATTTATATAGTATATTCAGATCAATATTCACAATCAAATACCAATTTAAAGATAAAATTCGTGCGTTCAACGAATGGAGGTGAAAATTGGGAAAGTCCTATGATAATTGGAGACTTAGGAGCTGGGCAACATTTAATGCCTTGTATGAGCGTTGATAAATCTGGGAAGCTTTCTGTTATGTTTCTTCATTATACAAATACACAATTTTTAAAAACCTATATTATCGAATCCTTTGATCATGGTAATAATTTTCTTGAACCGATACTTGTGTCATCAGGAATTTCAAATCCAAATGTTTCTATAAATAAAAACCATTATAACGGTATTTTTAACTCAGTTGGAGGGGATAGTTATTGTGTCTGGACAGATTATAGAGATAACACTGCGAATATATATTATTCTTTAGTCAATAGTTTGGACTATTATTCAGAAGAGAATAAATCCGTTGATCAAAATGCAACTGCTGGCAATAACGGTCGAAAAGTTGTCAGGGATGGTTCGGGGAACTACCATATTGTATTCTCATCGGGCGGAGAAATATTTTACCACAAAACAACCGATGGAGGAAGTTCGTGGCTTGAGCCGGTGAGGCTGAGTGAAAGCAACGGATTTAACAGCTATCCCTCGATTTCAGAGAGCAGCGGAAATATTTATGCAACGTGGCAGAGGAATACAAACGGCAATGATTACGATGTGTATTTTGCTGCGAGTACGGATAATGGCTCAACCTGGGGAAATAAATATGTATTGGTTAATAGAAGTTCTGCAGAAGGTCCAAGACCTGTTATACAATCTAAGTATACTAATTCAATGATAATTCTACAGAGTAATAGCGGTCTTGATGCATTTTTAACAGAATCTACAAATCCATCGGCAGGCAGTTGGAGAAGAACTCCTGATCTACCAGGTTATAGCACCTCCTATTCTCCAACATTAACAACAGGCTTGCAAGACGGTATTGTTTTCCCGGCAGCTTACGCAAATAGTTATGATGATCATGTTTACTACGAATATTATGATACCAGGAATTCTGCTTGGACAGGAGGTCCAACCAATTTATCTCTCATAGTCCCTGGTAGAGGTGTTAATAAGCAGCCTTCAATTACTAATGTGCCCGGCTCCAACGAACACGAACTTCATGCAGCCTGGAAAAAGCTAACCGGCACCGGTTCCAGTTATTATGATCATGTTATATATCACCGAAGATCAACAGACTATAACACATGGCCAAACGAGTATTTTCAGACATATTACCAGTGTCAGGATGCTCCGTCAATTTCAGCTCAATCTGCAACTAGTATTGACTTGGTATTCCAAATGGCAGAACAATTCGGAAATAGTAGTTATAAAATGCACTTTAATAGTCACTACTGGAATGCGCCAACCTTAATATCAACATTTGGCAGATATCCTTCATTATCTATGGGAAGTAATTCGGCAAAATATATTTGGACCGAAGGTTCAAATCCGCTTCATGATATTGAACTAAGTTCAGAAACACTTACTCTTACCGATCCAATAGATCCCTTGGAATATTATACAAGGTCAATCTCATTGCTGGATAGTACCGGATCCTATCTAAATATTAAATTACATTCTATAGGTTTCGAACTTAATGACGGTACAATTCAAAAATTGGATTTCTCTATTTCCGATCTGAGTGATTTTAATTTAACGCCGTCAAATTGTTTTGATTCACTTGCATCAACAATTCTATCTAATGTACCGATTAATGCTGAGAATATAGTATATGATGTTTCTATTTCAGGAAGTGGAATAAACAATATATTTAAGAATAACGGTCATATGAGAATTGCTTTCAAATTGTTCGACAGACGGAATTTAGTTCTAAGAACTATTAAACATGATTTTAATCTTAGAAATGGGGAAATTGAGGAGACTAGAAATACAATTAAAATACCTCTAAACGGATTAGGAATAATTAACGGGCAAACAAAAATTAAAAGTAATTGTAGGATTAAAAACATAGTACTGGAGAACGGTGTATTTGCATCTTTAGGTCATATTTTTGATTACTCAACACTTCCTGAAGGCGCTGTTGAAAATGACCTACAAAAAACAAAGAAAACTGAGAAGGAATTACATCCGAATATACAAAACTATCCAAACCCCTTTAATCCGACAACAACAATTAGATTTACTATTGTGAAGCCATCCTATGTTACGTTAAAGGTTTATGATGTCTTAGGAAGAATGGTAAAAGAATTAGTGAATGAATTTAAACCTGTAGGTGAATACGAAGCTACCTTCGATGCAAGTAATTTAACCACCGGTATATATTTCTACAAATTGCAGGCAGGTAATTATACATCAGTGAAGAAGATGATGCTGATAAAATAATTCTACATGTATTTCATTTTTAATAACAGGTATGACTGGAAAATATAATTCCGGTCATACCTTTGATTATTTCTATTTACATCTATCTTTGTGATAATCATGAATGTAATTTATTTATTTACTCTCCCGCTTCTTTTATTTATTAACCAGGAAGTTTATAGAGAGGTTATAATCGCCAAAGTTTCGTGGCATACCGGGATTATTTTAAAAGTAGATGAACAACTTCTCAACAACTTATCCGCCGCAGAAGATTTTTTAGATTATAAATTTATTGATATCGGATGGGGTGATGCGGATTTTTATCAAAACGAAGAAGATTTTGATTTACTCCTCGCGGCAAAAGCAATTCTGGTTCCATCCAATAGTGTAATCCGCATGCGCGGTTACCGGGATGATCTTGATTATATTTTAAGTCACCGGGAATATGCATTTTCTTTTGATATGAGAGATGAAGAGTTTGATTCATTATATAAATTTATCAACGATTCTTTTACATTAGACAGTCTCAACAAACCGGTTATTGTATCAAAGAAATTCGGCGGCATTGTAAAGTTTTACGAATCAATTCATAAATATCATTTGGGAAATACCTGCAATACATGGGTCGCAGATGCATTGACAGCGGCGGGAAAAAATGTTGATTCATCATGGATTATTACCGCAGAAGATTTATATTATGAGTTGATTAAAACCGGTAAACTAATCAAAACAAAATAAGCTGTTAACAACTTTATAGTGTTAGAAAATATTTTTTTATTAATTTCTTAATTCTTAATATTGTAAAAAAGATTTCGACTTCCAATGCAAAACAAAAACCTAAGACTGCTTGCGGCGATAATGTTCACGGATATGGCTGGATACACACAACTCGTTCAGCGTGATGAAACCGAGGCAAAATTTCTGCGTGACCGGCATAGAAAAGTGCTCGAAGAAAAAATTAGTGAGCATCAGGGTACAATATTGCAGTATTACGGAGACGGCACTTTAAGCATGTTCGGGAGTGCAATAGAAGCCGTTCAAGCCGCTGTCGAAATTCAGCGGGAATTTAATTCCGATCCAAAAATTCCGGTACGTTTGGGTATTCACACAGGTGACATCGTATATGAAGACGAGGGAGTTTTCGGTGACGGCGTTAATGTTGCGTCAAGAATTGAATCGATTTCTACACCGGGAGGAGTTTTAATTTCCGAAAAAGTTTACGATGAGATTTGTAATCACCCGGAATTTCAGGCTATTTCACTCGGCAAATTTGAATTAAAAAATGTAGCCAAACCAATTGAAATTTTTGCAATCAAGGAAGATGGATTCACTATTCCCTCGCCAAAAGAACTTCGTGCTAAGACTGGTACTCTAAATAAAAGTATTGCCGTTCTTCCGTTCGTAAATATGAGTTCCGATCAAGAAAACGAATACTTCAGCGATGGAATTACAGAAGAGATATTAAATGCATTAGCCAAGGTAGAAGGGCTGCGAGTGACTTCAAGAACTTCATCTTTTGCATTCAAAGGAAGGAATCAGGATATAAGAAAAATTGGAGAAGAACTGAACGTAAGCACAGTGCTGGAAGGAAGTGTTAGAAAAGCAGGTATCAAAGTTAGGATTACCGCACAGCTTATTAATACTCTTGATGGTTATCATATCTGGTCTGAGACTTACGACAGGAAATTAGAAGACATTTTCGAAGTTCAAGATGAAATCTCCAGGAGGATTGTAAACAAACTTAGAGAAAAGTTAACCGTAAATTCGATAAATGTGCCGCTGGTGAAATCATACACCAAAAACATTGACGCTTACAATAATTATTTGAAAGCAATGTTCTTCTGGAATAAATGGACTCCGGAAAGCATTAAAAAATCCTTAGAGTTTCATAAGAAAGCAATTGAAATGGAACCGGAATTTCCGCTTCCCTATGCACGTTTAGCCGGTGGTTATGCTTACCTGGGTGCAGCGGGATATATGAATGCAAAAGCCGCATATTCGGAAGCAAGAAATGTTGCGAATAAAGCGCTGGAGCTTGACGAAAATCTCTCCGATGCTCATGTAGCCCTTGCAATTGTAAAGATGTTTTTCGATTGGGATTGGGAAGGGACTGAAGAATCTTTTCAAAGAGCATTTGAATTAAATAGTAATTCGGCAGAGAACTATTCAGTATATTCTATGTTTTTAATTTCTATGAGAAAATATGATGAAGCTCTGCAATATGCATTAAAAGCCTATGAATTAGATCCCCTCTCTGTAAAGATAAATTCATCCGTGGGTGATGCTTATGCTCACCTAGGCAAATACAAAAGCGCAATTGAATGGTATGAAAAAACACTTGAATTGGATTCAAGTTTCCGTGCTGCCATTTATGCTCTGGGCTGGGTTTATTGGATGGATAACCAGGCTGAGGCAGCGTTAAAAATATTTAAGGAAGCACAGGAAAAAACAGGCGACCCGCTGAAAGGAATTACTCAGCTCGGGTATATCTACGGCAAACTCGGCAGAATGAAAGAAGCAAAGGAATGCCTCAGAAAAATGAATGAAAGACAAAAGAAATATCCCGAAGCCTCTCTTGAAATGGATTATGCCGTAATCTATGCAGGCATCGGTGACTTGGATAAAGTATTTGAATATATTGAAAAAGCATACGAAGCCCGAAGCGGCGCATTATTATTTATTACAAGCAGATATTGGTCGGATATAATGAATGATCCCCGTTACTTCAAAATGTTGGAGAAAATGAACCTGAAAATTTAGAAAACCGCCGGATCATAACCACCTTTCTCCATCAGAAAAACAGATAACCCGGCAGCTTTGTTATAATTACTTTTTAAACCCAGATTTTTCATTGGAAAATCTGCCCTTCGGGCCGACAATTTGTAAGTTAAGAAATATCAGATACTTAGCCCTATAGAAATTTTGAAATTCGTTATTTAAGTAAAATATTTTTCTTACAAATTGTCGGGGTTAACCCCGCTACATAAAATGTTTTATTAAAACATTTTATCAGCGGTCTCCGGCAAAAAATTTATTTCCAATCAATTTTTTGGGTTAAACTTATTAAGCAGATCGCCAACCGCATCCTTATGAACCATAAAATCCATCATTTTCAGTTTCACATAATCTTCATGAAAGAAATAAAAACCTTTGTTGTTTCCGTTTCTTGCTCCGGATCCGCTGTCTTTGATCAGGTACCAATCCTTACCATTATCTTCCTTAAAACCAACTACATGAATTCCATGATCATCCGTTGTTGTGCCGTTGCTAAATCTAAACTGGCGGGCGTTTTCATCAATATATTCCGATGGAATATCAAATGTCGGGACTATTGCAACTTCTTCCCAAGAGTCTTTACCGGCTTCCGAAACATCTCCGCCGATACTAACAGTATAGCCGTTCTTAACTGCTGATTTTAAAGTCGACATAAACTCATCAAGGGGAACGTTGTAGTAATCTTTATTGTGCCACCAGTTATCCGGAACTTCATATTCAACCTGTTGGTAGTATGGCTGCTGCATATAAGAAAGGATGTCGATATAATCATCAAGATTTAGTTTAAGATATTTCGTTAAATATTCTCGTGGAGAATAGTCTTTTCCGTCAACTGTAATTTTTGCCGGAGGAGTTCCCAAATATTTATTAAGTATCGATTTGATTGTACTAATAACAATTTCTTCGTTCCATGCATTTGCAGCTTTTACACTTTGAAGGTATGATCGCATTTCATTGAACATCTTGCTGTGATCATGAAATTTTTGTTCCGGCAGCATACCGGTAAAATCCGCAAGCGGAACGATTCCATATTTTTTCCAAATTTTAGTTACTGCATTTGCTTCCGAACCTTGTGCAAATAGTGATTTACCCCTTGTTTCAACAAAGCTTTTTGCTTTTTCAACATACTCCCAGTATGGCGCCCAAATTTCAGACAGCTTCACTTCCATTCCGTGAATTCTATAAACTTCGGATTCAAAAAAAGACGTGGTTGAAAACGACCAGCATGTGCCGGTATTCCCTTGTGATACAGGATCGTTATACCAATAAGAAGTAAATTCATCAATCGATTTCGGTAAATCATAACCGCTTAAATCAACAGTAAAACTTTTACGGCTTTCTTTTTCTGTGGAATTAAATTCATCAATTCCTTTCTGAATTTCTTCCCAATACCCGGCTTTCGATTCAACAAAATTCCCCTTATCCTTAACCGGTGTTTGAGCAAATATTGCTGATACTAAAACCAGGTTGATCAATAATATGGCAATTCTAATCTTCATTTGTTACTCCTGTTTCTTTATAAACAACGAAATGATTTTTGATCAATTAAATTACGGAAAGATTGATTGTAATACCTTCATAAAACATTTTCTTGAAACGGTACTTGAATCAATCGATTTTTTTTATAAAATTGGATAATAGCATACTATTAGCACAATAATAAAAAGTCAACTTATGAAAGAAGAAAAAAACATGAAGGGAATATCCCGGAGAAGATTTATCAAGGGAGTGGGAACGGGAATTGTCGGTTCTTATGTGATGCTGCCTACAATGAAGGATAGCGAAGCAAAAATCACTAAATCACCTAAAGACGAAGTGCTTGAGTCTGTTCGCACAGAAACTTTAGAGACTACAATTAACGGACGAAAAGTTAAAAGTAAAGTCGAACCCCGAACAACACTTGCAGATTTTCTTCGTGATTACCTGGAACTGACGGGCACAAAAGTGGTTTGTAATCACGGTGAATGCGGGGGCTGCTCAGTAATTTTAGACGGACGAGCAGTTTACTCATGTATGCTGCTGGCATTGGATGCAAACGGCAAAGAAGTGATTACAATAGAGGGATTAATGTCCGGTGAAAATCTCCACCCGTTGCAGCAAGCTTTCATTGAGCATGACGGACTGCAGTGCGGGTTTTGCACGCCGGGACAAATTATGGCAGCTTACGCGCTATTAAAAAAATTTCCAAACCCAACTGACGAACAGATCATGACGGGAATGTCGGGCAATCTTTGCAGATGTGCAGCCTATCCGAATATTATAAAGTCGGTAAGAGGTGCGGCAAAAAAAATGAATTCATAAGAAATATTTCATGGAGAACTAATGACCCGCAAAATTATAAAAGCAAAATATATTTTTGAAGGTGATCCCGTTGAAAAAATTGCCGAGGTTCCGGGTGAAAGGCAAACCGGATGGGTTGAAGGGACTGATTTAAAAATTGTTGGAAAGGAACACACACGCAAAGACGGATATGATAAGGTAAGCGGTTCGGCGATTTATACTATTGATAAAGAATTACCTAATATACTGTATGCCAGAACATTACGCTCCCCTTTTCCAAATGCTTTGATAAAATCGATCGATACTTCGAAAGCGGAAAAGTTGAAAGGTGTAGTGAAAATCATTCATAAAGATAACATACCTAAAATCACATGGTACTGGGATTCAACATTGTTATTCGATCCACATGTAAGGCATGAAGGTGATGAAGTTGTCTGTGTAGCTGCCGAAACTACGGAAATAGCTGAAGAGGCGCTCTCACTAATTAATATAGAATACGAAGAACTGCCCTTTACTGTAAGCGCATCCGAAGCGATGAAAGATGACGCACCCAAGGTTCACGATTGGGGAAATGTAATGGGTGGAAAACCTTCCGAACATAGCAGAGGTGATATTGAAAAGGGATTTGCCGAAGCTGATGAAATTGTTGAGGACGAATTCAGCACGCAGATTGAAATTCATCATCCGACGGAAGTTCATTGCAGTGTTGCAAACTGGGATGGTGATTACTTAACAATTTGGGATTCTACCCAGGCAATTTTTAACGTGAGACGGGAAATGTCGCGAGCGCTCAACATGCCTGAAAGTAGAATTCGGATTCTAAAAAAATATATGGGCGGTGGATTCGGGAGTAAGCTGGAAGGCGGAAAGTACAGTGTGATGGCGGCGCTACTTGCAAAAGAAACCGGTAGACCGGTGAAGATTTTTCTTGATAGAAAGGAGATGAATCTCGCCGTGGGGAATCGTCCGGATTCATTTCAAAGAATTAAAATCGGGGCAAAAAAGGATGGCAACTAACTGCGCTGTCGCATTATTCTTATGGAATGGTTGGAGCTTATCCATCAGGCGCCGGATGTTCTTGGCCGCTTAGGTCACTTTATAAATGTCCCAACTTAAAAATTGAAGAGTATTCAGTTCTTACTAATGCGGGCAGAGCTAGAGCAATGCGCGCTCCGGGTAACGTTCAAGGAACTTTTGCATTTGAGCAGATGATAGATACAATTGCAGAAAAAATAGGGATGGACCCGATTGAATTCAGAAAGATAAATTATACTGATGTTGATCCGGATTGGGGCGGAAAATATACATCAAAAAAATTAATTGAAGCTTATGATCAAGGTGCAAAAGCAATTGGCTGGGAAAAAAGAAATAAACCCGGATCGGGAGAAGGTACCGTAAAACGGGGAATCGGAATGGCATCTCAGATTTGGTGGGGCGGAGGATCTCCTCCAGGCTATGCTACATTAAAATTAAATTCTGACGGAAGTTTGAATATATCATCCGGCACTCAGGATATTGGAACCGGCACATATACAATCCTGGCTCAGGTTGCATCTGAAATTTTAGAAATTCCCATGGATAAAATTCAAGTAACACTCGGTGATACGGAAACGGGTCCATACGGAACAGCAAGCGGCGGAAGTATGACTGCCCCGACAATGACTCCGGCAGTTTATGATGCAGCGGTGCAGATGATGGATAAACTCAAATCCGGTGCAGCGGCAATCTTAGAAGTGAGTGAAGATGAACTTAACTATTCGAACGGAATTTTTACGGTTAAGAATGATCCTCAGAAAACAATTGATATTTCAAAAATAGTTAATGAGCTTAATGCCCGTACTCTTGTAACAACAGGCGCCAGAAATGCGAATCCGGATGGATACGCAATTAATACTTTTGGAGCGCAGTTTGCAGATGTTGAAGTGGATACCGAAACCGGAAAAATTAAAGTAAATAAAATTGTTGCCGCACATGATATCGGCAGAGCGATAAATCCGATGACGCTTAATAACCAGATACACGGAGGGGTAATACAGGGATTGGGATTTGCGCTGTTCGAAGAACGCATCATGGATAGTTATACGGGCAAAACGGTAAATGCAAACTTCCACGATTATAAAGTACCGACAATTAAAGATACACCGGAAATCGTTCCGATCATCGTAAGTGAGACGGATACGTTGATCAGTCCGGTCGGAGCAAAAGGAGTTGGTGAACCGGCAATAATACCAACTGCGGCGGCAATATCAAATGCGGTTTATAACGCAATTGGTGTAAGAATAAAAAGTGCTCCGATGACGCCGGATAAAGTACTTAACGCAATTAATAATTTATAAAAACAGCTTGGTCATAAAGATGAAAAACTTCGAATATATTCAACCCGGATCTTTAAACGCAGTTTCAACATTATCAAAAGAGAAATTTGTTTCATCACATCTTTTTGCGGGCGGTACAGATGTGCTTGGATTGATGAAGGATAACATAATTTCTCCGGATAGATTGATAAACCTAAAAAATCTTCCCAACATGGATAAAATAGTTTATAAAAAGGGAGAAGGGATTTCAATTGGCACACTTGTTAAAATATCCGACATCGCTGAAAATGAAGATATTATGAATCATTTTACCGCTTTGGCACAGGCTGCCGGAGAAGTTGCTTCGCCCCAACTGCGGAATGTCGGTACATTAGGAGGCAATATATGTCAGCGACCGAGATGCTGGTATTTCAGGGGTGAATTCGACTGCATCCGGAAAGGCGGCGGCATTTGTTATGCTTACGAGGGTGAGAATAAATTTCACTGTATCGTCGGCGGCGGTCCGTGTTATATTGTGCATCCTTCAGATACGGCAGTTGCATTAACGGCTTTGAATGCTTCGATTAAAATTCATTCTAACGGCACAATGAAAGAAATTCCAATCCGTGAGTTTTTCATTCTTCCCGAAGACGACCCGATGAAGGAAAACATTTTGGAGCCGGGAGAAGCTATTACTGAAATTTTTATCCCTGAATTAGAGACCGGCAAAAAAAGCGCTTACATTAAACTAAAAGAAAGAGATGTATGGGATTTTATGACGGTTAGTATCGCCGCAGTTGCTGATGTTAGTGGTTCATTGATAAATAATGTAGAATTGGCATTCGGCGGTACGGCTCCCAAACCTTGGTATGATGAAAATATCAATAAAGTTTTTATCAATTCAAAAATAAGCGACTTAGAAACTAACGTTAAAAAAATATTTAATGATTCTGAATTACTGTCTAAGAATAAATATAAGCTGCAATTGATCAGAAATCTAACCAAGAGAATTCTCAATAATTTTTCGGCTTAGTTTATCTGCTTACCATAACGAACAGACTGCATTTCAGCAGCTATACTCGGGTGTCGGGAACCATTTCCCGACACAATAACCAGGACGTTACATAATAAAATCTCAATTCCACCTCGGCAAATTTTTCATCGATTATTAGCAAGTAATTCTTTTAATCCCGGTAACTTTCAGCACAGGAATATTCATCTATAACGTCAAGGCGTGAGCCTTGATGCCCTAGTGTAGCAACAATTTAATTATGCAACATAATGTTCTGATAGTTTTTTATCTGCATCTTCTTTTGTAAATGTCCAATGGATTTTTTTCTTTTCGTTATTCCTTTGTAATAACCACTTACTTAACTCACTTTTCAAA
>JAIOZI010000052.1 GCA_021740785.1 Melioribacteraceae bacterium | reverse complement strand
AACCCCGACAATTTGTAAGAAAAATATTTTACTCAAATAACGAATTCCAAAATTTCTATATGGCTAAGTATTTGATATTTCTCAACTTACAAATTGTCGGCCCGAAGGGCAGATTTTCCAATGGAAAATCTGGGTTAATCAAAAAAAAAGGCTTAATAAAAAATTAAGCCCTTTCAGTTTTTATAAAATTTCTTATCTACCCGGTATTACATAAATTTCGCATTACCTGTCAATTTTAATCTATTCACTGCTCGCTGGAGAGAGGCTTCCGCTCTGGTCAAATCAACCTCTTCTTCATTTTTTCGGGACAATCTTTTCTTCGCACGATTGAGTGCGTCTTTGGCTCTATCTACATCAATTTCATCTTTACTTTCAAAACTTTCAGCTAAGAGAAGAATTTGATTTTTAAGAACCTCAACTGTACCGCCGCTGCATGAGTATTTCTTTTCATTGCCCTCTGTATCAACTATTTTAACAACCCCGATATCAAGTGAACTGATTATCGGCGCATGATTAAAAAGTACCTGAAAGCTGCCTTCTGTTCCCGGGACAGTAATTGATTTTACCATACCTCTAAAGCTAACTTTTGACGGCGTTACGATTTCAAGAGTTAATTCTTTCATTTTATTTCTTCATCTTCCTGGCTTTTTCAACTACGTCCTCAATGGTTCCACAGAACATAAATGCCTGTTCCGGCAATTCATCATGCTTTCCGTCAATAATCTCTTTAAAACTCCGAATTGTATCTTCTAACTTTACATAAGCGCCCGGGAATCCAGTGAATTGTTCAGCGACAAAGAAAGGCTGACTTAAGAATCTTTGAATTCTTCTTGCTCTTCTAACCACAATTTTATCTTCTTCAGACAATTCATCCATACCGAGAATATTTATAATGTCTTGAAGATCTTTGTACTGCTGTAAAATTTCCTTTACAGTTTTTGCAACATTGTAATGTTCCTGACCGATAATACCCGGCTCAAGAATTCTTGAAGTTGAATCAAGAGGATCGACAGCAGGATAAATACCCAATTCAGAAATTTGTCTGCTTAATACAGTTGTTGCATCTAGGTGAGAGAAAGTAGTTGCCGGTGCAGGGTCTGTTAAGTCATCCGCAGGTACATAAATTGCCTGAACGGAAGTAATAGATCCTTTATCTGTAGAAGTAATTCTCTCCTGCAGTTCACCCATTTCAGTTGCA
The DNA here is from genome assembly GCA_021740785.1 of Melioribacteraceae bacterium. Taxonomy (GTDB): domain Bacteria; phylum Bacteroidota; class Ignavibacteria; order Ignavibacteriales; family Melioribacteraceae; genus JAIOZI01. The sequence continues at coordinate 34,454 of JAIOZI010000052.1, read as the reverse complement.
AGATTAGGTTGATAACCAACTGCCGACGGCATACGACCGAGTAATGCGGATACTTCCGATCCAGCCTGCGTAAAACGGAAAATATTATCTATAAAAAGAAGAACATCTCTTCCCTCTTCATCTCTAAAGTATTCGGCAATTGTTAAACCGGTAAGACCCACTCTTAAACGAGCGCCCGGCGGTTCGTTCATCTGACCAAAAACCAATGCTGTTTTATCCAACACTCCCGATTCTTTCATCTCGAGCCAAAGGTCATTACCTTCTCTTGTTCGTTCACCTACTCCTGCAAAAACCGAATAACCGCCATGCTGCTTAGCAATATTATGGATAAGCTCCTGAATAATTACAGTCTTACCAACACCGGCGCCGCCAAAGAGACCGGTTTTACCGCCTCGTGAATAAGGTTCTATTAAATCGATAACCTTTATTCCGGTTTCAAAAATTTCTTGCGAAGTTGAAATATTTTTAAATTTTGGAGAGTGCCTGTGTATCGGGTACTTCTTTTCGGATTTAATTTCACCTAATTCATCTATTCCTTCTCCGATTACACTTATCAATCTGCCGAGAGTCGCTTCCCCGACCGGGATTGAAATCGGATCGCCTGTATCAATAGCTTTCATTCCTCTAACCAAACCATCAGTAGAATCCATAGCAACAGCCCGGACTCTATTTTCGCCCAAGTGCTGTTGAACTTCAACAATTAGCTGTTCTGCTTCACCCTCTAAATTTGTTCTGTCGATCGTCACTGCATTATAAATACTAGGCAGGTGTCCGTCTTCGAAATCTATATCCACTACCGGGCCAATAACTTGAGCTATTACACCTTCGTTGTTTGCCATTGTTCTCCCGAAATAAAATTAATTGAAATCATTAATTTAGTTAATATGATTATTAGTTTCAAACTAAACTTAAAACAGAATTGAGATTTGGGAAGTAATAATTAACCCGCGCACTTGCAGTCCGCGGGTTTAATTTCTAGATATATAATTATACTGTTGCAGTAATTTCTTCAATCATCTCCATACCACGGTTCAGCGCCTTTTCATTCAAAGGTAGTAAATGATGATATCTTTCAGGCAGTACTTTTTTAAGACCTTCAATAATATTATGAGTCTCGATTATCGGTTTTTTCTTCAGAAATGCACCTAACATAATCATGTTCATAACTTTAGTGTTATCCATTCTTGCAGCTTCATTGCTGGCATCAATTCCAAAAATCTCGATATCTTCTCTTGTAGGTGGATTTATAATATTAGTGCTGTCATAAATAAATAAGCCGCCGGGATTTACAGCTTTTTCAAATTTATCTACCGAAGGTTGATTCAAAGCGATCACGGTATCGAATTTGGAAATAATCGGGGAACTGATTTTAGAATCACTTACAATTGTAATACAGTTTGCAGTACCGCCGCGCATTTCAGGTCCGTACGAAGGCATCCAGCTAACTTCTTTATTTTCAATCATTCCCGCGTAGCAAAGAATCATTCCCATCGATAGTACACCTTGACCGCCAAATCCGGCAATTATTATTTCTTCATTCATATCAGTTCTCCTTTACATTTGGAATTTTAAGATCGCCCAAAGGGTAATAGGGTATCATGTTTTCTTCCAGCCATTTATTTGATTCTCGCGGTGTCATTTTCCAGTTTGACGGGCAGTTAGAAACTATCTCAATAAAGCAGGTCCCTTTATTCTCTTTTTGATATTTGAACCCGTTCATAATAGCTTTCTTGGCTTTCCGAACATTCCCGGGCTTGTGAACTGCTTGACGAGTTACATAATAAGTACCCGGCAGTTGAGCAACTAAATCCGTCATTTTTAATGGGTGTCCCATTGTTGCGATATCACGACCAAATGGTGAAGTAGTTGATTTCATGTTTGGTAATGTAGTCGGCGCCATCTGCCCGCCAGTCATTCCATATGTTGCATTGTTGATGAAAATTATTAAAACATTTTCACCACGATTACATGTATGAAGCGTTTCAGCCGTGCCAATCGCAGCTAGATCGCCATCACCCTGATATGTGAAAACATATTTTTCGGGAAGGACTCGTTTAATACCGGTAGCCACAGCCGAAGCTCTGCCGTGCGCTGCCTCAGTCATATCAATATTCAAATAATTATAGGCGAATACAGCACAACCGACAGGCGCCACACCAATTGTTTCTTCTTGAATATTGAGCTCGGAAATAACTTCTGCAATCAATCTATGAGCAACCCCATGACCGCAGCCGGGACAATAATGAAATGGTGTGTCGGTTAAAGTATCGGGTTTTTCATATACTATATTTTCTTGTATACAGATACTTTCTTCAGCAATAACATCTTCAAAATGCTGATCTTCTTCTATCATTCTTTTTTCGTTCATGCTTTACCTCCGGCTAATTTCTTTTCCAGATTTTCAAGTATTTCCTCCGGTGTCGGAACAACTCCGCCCATTCTGCCGTAAAATTCAACCGGAACCTTTCCGTTTACAGCTAATCTTACATCCTCAACCATCTGACCTGCATTCATTTCGACGTCAAGAATACCATTCACCTTCCCGGCTAATTCGTTAATTTTTTCATACGGAAATGGGAAAAGTGATATCGGTCTCAATACCCCAACTTTCAGTCCTTTATCGGCGGCAAGCTGAGCTGCCTTTACACATATTCTGGCTACTAATCCGTAGGCAACTATCAAATATTCGGCATCTTCACAATTTGTTTCTTCGAATCGTATTTCATTTTTCTCAATCTCTCGATATTTGGCTTGAAGCTTTAGATTGATTTCTTCCATCTTATCCGGTTGAATATGCAGTGAAGTAATTATATTTCGCTCTCTGTCTTTTGGCTTACCTACTGTTGCCCATGGTTCAATATTAGTCTTTCTTTCCTGCTGTTCGAAAAGTTCAACTTTTTCCATCATCTGCCCGAGAGCGCCGTCTGTAAGAATCATAACAGGGTTATTATACTTAAAAGCCAATTCAAATGAGAGCTTTACGAAATCAGACATTTCCTGTACTGTTGACGGAGCGAGAACGATTAACTTATAATCACCATGACCGCCGCCTTTAACCGATTGGAAATAATCTCCCTGTGAAGGTTGAATTGTACCGAGTCCGGGACCGCCTCTATTTACGTTAACCAGCAAACAAGGAAGTTCGGCACATGCGATGTAAGATATACCTTCCTGCATTAAACTTATGCCGGGACTCGAAGATGAAGTCATGATTCTTTTACCCGTTCCGGCTGCACCGTAAACCATGTTAATCGATGCAACTTCGCTTTCCGCCTGCAAAATTACCATGCCCGTTCGTACGTTGGCTTCTTTACTCAAATACTCAAGAACTTCGGATTGAGGAGTAATAGGATAACCGAAATAAGCATCGCAGCCAGATCTGATAGCAGCTTCCGCTAAGGCTTCATTGCCTTTCATTAATCTTAGTTCTTTCATTCGTTCACCGTAATATTTATGTCTTTTGTTACATTAGTTATTTTTGCTACATGTTCTTTCTTCTTGTCCACCTTTCGATAAACAGTAATTGCACCTTCCGGACAAACCAATGCACAATTAACACAGCCCGTGCAATTATCCTCTATTTTAACTATGTACAAATATCCCTTTTGATTTACCTGCCGGGATGTTTCCAAAGATTCTTGAGGACAAGCTTCTATACATAATTCACATCCTTTACATTTTTCGATGTCAATTACAATATCGCCTTTTACTTTTGCCATTGTTTCACCTCATTTTAGATTTAAAACTAAAAAGGTTACTAATAATCTAGTAACCTTATACTTTTCGGTTATTCACTGAAATAATCACATCGATATTTATATTAAGTTTTCTCAGTAACATTTTAATTCCATAGAAAAAAAAGGATTAAGAAATTTCCATGCCAATAAATTGAAAAAATGATATTAAATAAAAATACGTCTATAGATTTTAATCACACTTTTTAATCCTTTTTAATAAGATAAAACGACTTTTATTCTTGGTGAACTTTCCATAAATGAGAAAAACAATTTATCACTGAGAAATAAAAGTGAACCTAATCATCTTATTATTTCAAAAATAATCATTTTCGGATGTCACAAGCAAATCAAATCTGATGAGAATTAGCAGGAGTTAATTGAAAAAGATATGCGGAACTATATCAATCCCACATATCTCTGGCATGTTTATCTGCATGGTAAGAACTACGCACTAAAGGAGCGGATTCAACTGCTTTGAATCCCATTCTCAACCCCTCTTCTTTATACATTTTAAATTCATCGAGTGTAACATAACGATCAACCGGGAGATGATTTTTAGTCGGCTGAAGATACTGACCAATTGTCATTATATCACATCCGTGTTCTTTGAGATGTCTCATTAATTCCAGCACTTCTTCTGTCCGCTCTCCAATGCCCACCATAATACCGCTCTTTGTCCTAAGTTCCTTTTTCTTAAACCAGCTTATTAATTCTAAGCTTCTGCTGTATTTTGCTTGCGGGCGAACTGCGTGGTATAATCTTTCAACTGTTTCCAAATTATGATTTAAAATATCCGGTGGATTTTTCATAATTATTTCGAATGAATGCTCCTCCCCCTTGAAGTCGGGGATGAGAATTTCGATAGTACATGAAGGAGTTTTCTCTCTTATCATTTTTATAGTTTCACCGAAAATTCCTGCGCCGCCGTCATTCAATTCATCACGATTAACGGATGTTATAACAACATGTCTTAACTGCAGCTGCTCCACCGATTCAGCAACACGCCGCGGTTCGTCCATATCGAGTTCATTCGGCAGCCCAACTTTCACATTGCAGAAACCGCAGCTTCGTGTGCAGGTATCTCCCAATATCATGAATGTGGCAGTTCTATGATTCCAGCATTCTGCCATATTCGGGCATTTGGCTTCTTCGCATACTGTGTTCAGTTTAGATTTGCGCATCAACGCCTGAACATCTCTATAGTTTTGACCTGTCGGCAATTTTACTTTCAACCAATCGGGACGTTTACCTAATTCTTCCCTGCTCTTTTCAATCGTCTGTTTGAATTTTCTCTGATGCTCATTTATTTTTATCATTTCTATACCCTTATAATTTACAGGCACCGAACCGATCAACTAAAACTCAAATATTATTTCGGAATCAATGCAACAAATATATTACTCTCTTTTGACTAAACTAAATTTGTATCGAAATTTTCTAAGGCGTCTTTAATTTCTATCAAGAATTTACCTCCGAGCATTCCATCTACTAAACGATGGTCATGACTCAATGAAAGATACATCATAGACTTAATTGCAATTGAATCAGTGCCGTCAACTTCAACTACCACAGGCTTTTTCTGAACGGCTCCTATTCCAAGTATTCCCACTTCAGGCTGGTTTATAATAGGTGTGCCGAATAACGAACCGAATACACCGTAATTTGTGATTGTAAACGTGCCGTCCATTATATCATCTGGCGTTAATCCTTTACCGCGTGATTTATTGCTTAACTCTAAAATTGCTTTAGTCAATCCGAGAATACTTTTTTCATCAGCTTTTTTAATATTGGGAACTATCAATCCGTTTGGTTCAACGGCAACAGCAATTCCAAGATTGATAAATTTCTTTAATACAATATTATTTTCATCTATCGACGCATTTACATATGGGTATTTCTGAAGCGCTTTTATACAAGCGTATGCGATGAAAGGCATATAGGTTAATTTAACCCCAGTATTTTGTAGAAAGCGTTCCCTATTTTCTTGAATAAAAGTATGAATTTTCGAGACATCCGCTTCTAGTACCGCAGTAACATGCACGGATGTATCCCGGCTGTTAACCATGTGATACATAATTCTCTTTCGAATATTATCCATCGGGATTAATTCGATACCTTCACCTGCCGAAAATTTTGCGTCTTCGGATTTTTCTGCAGCGGTTTGCTGAACTTTGGGTTTGCTTTGTGAAGGTTGAGCTGCACCGCCTCCCTTTCTTGTTTCGAGATAATCCATAACATCTTTTTTTGTTACCCTTCCGTCAGCGCCGGAGCCGTCAAGAGATTCAAGTTCATCAAACGAAATATTTTCTGAACGCGCAATGTTTACCACTACCGGTGAATAAAATCGATCGGATTTTCCTACCGACAAATCTTTTCCCGGTTGTTGTTTTATCTCTTTCGGTTCTTCCTTTTTTATCTCGGTTTTGGATTCAGCAAGCTGTTCTTTTTTAGGTTCAGATTTTTTCTCCTTCACAATTCCGCCGCTTGTTGATAATCTAGCAACAACAGTATCAACTTCCACGGTTTCGTTTTCAGCTACGTTAATTTCCGCTAGTATTCCCGCTTCGGGTGAAGGAACTTCAGTATCGACTTTATCGGTGCTGATCTCAAAAATTATCTCATCCTTTTCAATTTTGTCACCAACCTTTTTATGCCATTTAATGATCGTACCTTCCATTACGGATTCGCCCATTTTCGGCATGATGATGTCTACTAATTCACCGCCAACTTGTGTTGTTGAAGCCGGTTCTTCTTCAATTTTTTCTTCCGTTTGTTCTTCAGTCTCTTCTTGTGAATCATCTGTGCCGCCGCTTGTTTGAATGACAGCTACAACCGTTCCCACATCCACGGTTTCCTGCTCGTAAGCTTTGATGTCAATCAGAACGCCGTCTTCCGGACTTGGAATTTCCGTATCTACCTTATCGGTGCTGATCTCAAAAATAATTTCATCTTTCTCTACTTTATCACCCTTTTTTTTATGCCACTTAATAATGGTTCCTTCATTAACGCTTTCGCCCATCTTTGGCATTACAACATCAACTTTCATTTATTGATCTCCCTTTTTCGATGCTAATATTCTAAAAGTTCTTTTAGTGAATTATAGATTTTATCTTTGTTCGGTAATATTTCATTTTCTAGATTCGGATGATACGGAATAGGCGTATCTTTCGCCCCTAATCTCTTTACAGGTCCGTCAAGATATTGGAAACATGCATCGGAAATTTTGGCTGAAATTTCAGCTCCGAATCCTGCCGTTAAAGTATCTTCGTGAACCACTAAAACTTTACTCGTTTTTTTTACAGATTTGAATACAGCCTCTTCATCCCATGGTGCAATCGTTCGTAAATCAATAATCTCAACCGAATAGCCATCATTCTCCAATTGCTTAGCTGCAAATTTTGCTTGATGTACCATTGTTCCGTATGTTACTAAAGTCACATCTTCACCTTCACGAATGATTTTCGCTTTACCGAACGGCAGAAGATAGTCGGCATCCGGAGAAGGTACTGTAGAATGACTTTGTCTGTACAGACCCTTATGCTCCAGGAATAATACCGGGTCATTTAATCTTAGTGCTGTTTTAAGCAGTCCCTTCGCATCAGCAGCATTGGATGGATACGCAATCAGCAGTCCCGGCATGTGAGCAAAAAATGCTTCAATGTTCTGACTGTGATACAAACCACCGTGAATAAAACCGCCGATTGCAACTCGTATTACCACGGGAGATTCAAATAAGTTATTTGATCTGTACCGGTACATAACCAATTCATCACGAAGCTGCATAAAGGCAGGCCAAATGTAATCACCAAACTGAATTTCTACACAAGGCTTCAATCCTGTTAACGACATTCCAACCGCTACGCCGGCTATACTTGCCTCAGCAAGCGGTGAATTGAAAACGCGCTCATTTCCGAATTGTGTCGAGAGTCCTTTTGTAGCTGAAAAAACTCCGCCTTTTCCATCTGCAACATCTTCTCCAAACACATAAATTTTTTCATTTCTTTCCATTTCTTCCCGGAGAGCATGATTAACCGCATCAACCAACACAATTGGTTTACCGCTAGGTTCGCTCTTTTCATATTCCAATCGATCTTTCTTACCGCTTTCATCAAAAACATATTTAAGCGCATTTGATGCTTCGGGATCAGGCTGCTTCAGAGCCCAATCTGCAATTTCATCAACATGATTCTTAATTTCTTTTTTGAATTCATCATATGCTAGGTCTGTTAAAACGCCTTTTTCAATTAGCTTATTCGCAAAGAGAATAATCGGATCTTTCTTCAAATCTTCTTCCAAAGATTCTTGAGATCTATACTTTTTCTGATCATCAGAAGATGAATGTGAAAACAACCTCACCACTTTTGCTTCAATGAGTGCCGGACCTTTACCTTGACGTGCATACTTAAATGCAGATTGAGCCGCTGCATTCATTTCTAAAAAATCCGTTCCGTCAACAACATTACGATATAAGTTTTCATATCCCTTCATCATCTCTGCGACGGATGCATTTTTACCTGCTGTCTGTTGTTCAACCGGGACTGAAATCGCCCACTTATTATTTTGAATTACAAAAACAACCGGCAGCTTCTCTCTCGAAGCCCAATTAACCGCTTCATGAAATTCACCCTGCGACGTAGTTCCTTCACCTGCAGAAACATAAACCACACCGCCTGTTCCGGTTTTCTTTTGTGCCATCGCTGCTCCCACCGCCTGCAAAAATTGAGTGCCTGTCGGACTCGATTGTGTAGGAACATTAAATTCTCTCGATCCCCAATGGCAGGGCATTTGTCTCCCTCCTGTCATTGGATCATCAGCTTTGGCTAACATATGTAAAAATACATTATCGGGTTTTACACCTAACGCTAACATGAAAGACAGATCACGGTAATATGGGAATGCCCAGTCAACGCCGGGTTTCATTGCTAATCCGAATGCAACCTGAGTTGCTTCGTGTCCGCTTCCCGGAATATGAAAAAATGATTTGCCCTGTCTGAGCAGATTTAATACTTTATTATCGATTTGGCGGGACAATGACATTATTCGTAAAGCATTCATCAACTCATTTTTTGTTAAACCTCCGAATGAGCCGACTTTGCCGGTCGGTTTCTTTCCGTTTTTCTTTGCAATATCCTTTGTTTCCTCAACGGTGTTGTTTCGCGCCATTTATTTACCTTTTAATTTATTTCTATTTTCTTTTTCGTTTTGTTGATTACATAATCCGTGTAGTTAAATACTTGCTTAAAATGCTCAATTATTTTTGATTTAACTTCCTCAACCGGAACATCACTTCCCAATTCTTTTGATAATGAAGTAACTTCTTTATCTTTGATTCCACACGGAATAATGCCGTTAAATAAATCCAAGTTTGTATTAACATTAAATGCGAATCCATGCATTGTAACCCATCTGCTTACCTTTATCCCGATTGCGCATATTTTTCTATTCTCAATCCAAACACCGGTAAATTCGGGAACCCTTCCGCATTCCAAACCATAATCGGCACAGGTTCGGATGATCACTTCTTCCAAACTCCTGAGATACAAATGCGTATCCTGTTTCCACTCTTTCAAATCAATAATCGGGTAACCAACAATCTGACCCGGACCATGATAAGTAATATCACCTCCGCGGTCTATATCATATACGGAAATTTTATTCTGCCTCAAATAATCTTCATTTCCGACTAGATTATTTTTATCCGCCGTTTTTCCGAATGTATAAGTGTGCGGATGTTCTAATAAAAACAATTTATCTTTTATCTCATTTTTTACCCTGAGATCAAAAATCGATTTTTGAAGATCCCAAGCTTCTTTATAATCGATCAAGCCGAGATCCTGGTATTCAAAGATTCTATATGTTGATTGCTTCGCCGTATGCATTGGCTGCCGCTTCCATTATTGATTCGGAAAGTGTCGGATGAGCGTGAACTGTTTGAATTATCGATTCATAAGTTGCTTCATGCGATTTTGCAATTCCAAGCTCAGCAATTAATTCAGTTGCCTCAGCGCCGATTATATGTGCACCCAATAGTTCACCGTATTTCGCATTAAAAATAAGTTTTACAAATCCTTCCCTCTCACCGATAGCTGCTGATTTACCGCTGGCTGAAAATGGAAATTTCCCTATCTTTATTTCATATCCATCTGCTTTAGCTTTTTCTTCAGATAACCCGATGCTTGCAACCTGCGGCTGGCAATAAGTACAACCCGGAATTGAATTGTAATCAATGTCGGGAATATGCATTCCGTGAATCTTTTCAATACACTGCACACCTTCAGCCGATGCTACATGCGCTAACCATGGCGGACCGATTACATCCCCGATAGCATAAATATTTTCGATGTTAGTCCGGTATGTTGCTTTATCAACTTTAATATGATTCTTAAACAACTCTACTCTCAATTCTTCCAAACCAAATCCCTCAACATTTCCCGTAACCCCGATTGCATTCAAGACCTTACCGGCTTTTAATTCTTCTTTTTTTCCATTCTTTTCAATTGTTACTAAAACACTCTTTCCTTTTACAACAGCTTTTTCAACTTTTGTATTTGTATAAATTTTTATGCCCCGCTTCTTGAAACTTCGAGCCAATGTATCGGATACTTCTTTATCCTCAACCGGTACAACTCTATCAAGCATTTCGATGATTGTAACCTTCGCACCCAGAACACTGTAAAAATATGCGAACTCAACTCCAATCGCACCAGCGCCGATAACTATTAATTCATCCGGCATTTTGTCAAGACTCATTGCCTCCTTGCTTGTTATAATATTTTTATAATCAACCGGGATTGCAGGAACTTGTTTCGGACGCGCGCCTGTTGCAATAATAATTTTATCCGCTTTTACTAATTCTATTTCATTATCGTTTTCATCTAAAATTTGAATTTCATTTTTCGATTTTAATTTTCCGTATCCGCGGAATCTCTCAATTTTATTTTTCTTCATCAAGAACTCAACGCCTTTTGTCACTTTATCGGAAACATCCCGGCTTCTTTGGATGATCTTTGAAAAATCATACGAAAGTCCTTCGACTTTAATTCCAAATTCTTCCCCGTGATTTTTTATCGAATCGTAAAGCTCTGCATTTTTAAGTAAAGATTTGGTAGGAATACAGCCCCAGTTTAAGCAAATTCCACCAAGATTATCTTTATCAATTACAGCAGTTTTGTAACCAAGTTGAGCGGCTCTAATTGCGGCAACATATCCGCCGGGACCGCCGCCTAAAACAGCAATATCAAAAGACTTAGCCATGTTTTTTATTCCTGTCTAATTTTATAATAGCGTAGTAATATAACTAACTGCGAAGTTAAAAGAAACATCTGCTCTTGTTTTAAGAAAGTACAATGAGAACAACTCAGGCAGACAGCATATATTACCTAACAATCTTTCACTTAAATTTGGTTCATTTAATACAAAATAACCGAGCAAAACGGATGTTATGCCCGGCTTTATTTCAATTGATATTAAGTACGAAATTAGGGACAATTAGAGTGCAGTCATTTGTAAATTGTATGTGCCGGAACAGCATAGTGCCGTAATAAAAGATGTAGTGTTAAAAGGCTAATTGTAGAGCCCACCTACTCGTCAGAGTTCGACGCAGTCTGTCGACCGGCGAGGCAGGCGAGATTCATCTCGCTAAGATTGAATTTAGAGTATTATAACTGGATTTTTGGGCGAAATAAATTTCACTCAACAATTTTCACACAGCCTCAATACACTGGGGAAAGTAAAAATAGGTTTTTCTTTCATATGGCAACATCAGAATTAAAGAAAACCTCTTATTTTAAAATTATCATCTGCTTAGTATCCGTAAAAAGCAGTCTTTCGTTTTTACTTGCAATTATACGGTAGATGTAAACCCCACTGGATAAATTATCCGCATTAAAATTAATAATATGATTTCCGACAGCTTGTAGTTCATTCACTAATTCTGCTACTTGGGTGCCAAGAACATCATAAACTCTTAATGTAACGTCTGCATCATCTGCAAGTGAATAGCTGATCTGTGTTGAAGGATTGAAGGGATTAGGAAAATTTGAATTCAATTGATAATCAAGCACTCCAACAAGCAAAGTTTTTTTACTCAAATAACTATAACGATAACCCACCTCATTAGTGTAATTTGAATAATAGGGATTATTATCTTTAGCCCTTACCTTATAATATACTACCCCAGAGAATGGGCCCCCTAATGTTACACCATAATCGACGAAATATGAACTACTTGCACTAACAGTTGTAAGCAATTCATAAACACCCGAACCACCAGTCAACTTGCTATAAATCTCATAACCTGCTATGTCCGGTTCATTATTCAGCGACCAATTCAGTTTGGGATGGTTATCGTATGTTGTGCCTGTAAAGTTTGCTGGTGTTTCAGGTGGGAGAGTTACAAAAGCAGCTTCCCAAATCTTTAAGGCGTTTTGATAATTACTAGCGATATTTATTGTGACAAAATTCATATATCCATCCATACGAAAATCAGCACTGTAAGCTGCCCAAGGTTTATACATATCAGTTGTCCAGTTTACCTGCATTTGAGAATTTTCGTACTCCAGAATTTTGAAAGTTGGATAATCCAGTACAAGTACTTCATCTAGATCATCAGCATCATAATCTCCTGAAGTATGTCTTGGATTAAACCTATAGTTACTTAATGCAAAATCAGTTGTCCACCATTCGGAAAAGATATTATGCTGAGATTCTTTATAGAATGTCCACACATAATGATTATAAGGGATACTGCTTCCACCAACAACTAGTTCAGGATTTCCCCCATCTACATCAGTTGAAGGTACAGTTTCGCTTCTATATGGAGACATTGACCAAGACTGTACAAGGTTATAAAGATTATCCCCGTTAGTCTCATATACATAAACGGTTTCTGAATATCCTGAACTTTCAACAGTTGCAATTTCTATGTTATCATCTCCATCAAAATCAGCTATAGTTTTTGTATAAGTAGGTCGGATAATATTAGGAGAAGTCCATTTTAACTCGAGAGCGATTTTTTCCCATTCATAAATACGCATTTCACTATCACCACAATCGGTTGAGACAAAATTAGCACCAAGTAAAACTTCCTTTTTCCCATCTTTGTCTGTATCAACAATTTTTGCATGATATGATAACTTCCTACCTGGCATCACTACTTCATCTTTAAGTACTGTTGGAAAAGAATGAGCATTGGGAGACTCATAAATTCTTAGGTATCCATTACCCTCACAAATACCACCATGATCACCACCTTGGACAACAAGATCAATCAATCCATTATCGTCTATATCTCCAACATCCCAAGGAAAGCCATAATATGGTAAATCAAACTCTGCATAACTTAAGTCATCATTAAACTCCCATACCCTTAAGACAGGATTAGCCCCAGAAGACGGAAAATAAACCTCTAGATTACCGTCATGGTCCGCATCTCCAAAAGCCATCGGTGTTTGTAAGCCAAGGACCTCTTTTACTAAAAGATATTCCGATGAAGAAGGTTGAGATTCTATAGTATCCATTTCAATATCATACGACTGATAATAAGTACGTCCTCCATCGTTTGTAGCATAATTTTCCTGTGCAGTTAAGTTATTTAAGATAATTAATAAACCCCAAAACAGAATCAAGAAAATCATTTTTTTACGTTCCATTATATTACCTCCACTAAACAATTAAAATGTTATAAATTACTTTAAGAACGCAACTTTTTTAATTTCCTGGAATCCATCGACCTGCAGTCGGATTATATAAATACCCGAAGTTACTTCAAGTCCCTTAAAATCCATCCCCTGCCATTGAGTCCGGTATTCTCCACCTTTCTGCCAGGTATCTACCAAAGTAACAACCGGCTGACCTGTAACATCATATAGTTTTAATAAAACTTTTGCCGGTTTAGATAATTTGTAATCTATGACCGTAGAATTATTAAATGGATTCGGATATGGAGACAATAGTTCAAACATAGCAGGAGAGAAATTAACAAGCTGTTTCTCATCCTTTATGCCGTCAGGTGGATCCCGGTAATAAAGTATTATACCGGAATCTCCGACTGCCCAGCCGTAACCTTCAGCAGGAAATGAGATTTCATATAAATCCTTATTTGTACTGCTTTGAGAGGTCATCCAGGTTTTGCCGCTATCTTCTGAAAAGATGATCCAACCCAATTCTCCTACCGACCATAACCTAAAAGCGTCTTTATTCTCAAGTGTGATAGCCTTAAGGTTCAGCGTATCGGAAGTAATACCGCTAAATGAACCCCAAATTAATATATTGCATTCGAAAATTTTAATCCCGGTTGTCATTCCTCTTTCTCCAACAACCCAGTAAAGATCTTTCGGACAATACGGATCGGATATCGTATCCCTGTAGCCACATATATCATATGGTACCAAAGAAACTACAGCATTTCCCCATATTGCACCTCCGTCAATAGTATATGCTACTTCATATTCATCATGACAAGAAGCGCCTCGATATTCATCCAGCCAGAAGAAACTATTAAAATTTGAAGTAGTAGTATCCCCTGATTGTCCTACCCAGGTTTTTCCTCCATCCACTGTACTAAGATAAGTTGCTTGATTACCGTGGACGAAACCCCTCTCTGCTGATATAAATTGCACTGTATGAAGATAAGTATCAACAGGAGCGTTTTGTATTGTCCAATTTTCTCCCATATCAGAGCTGTGAAGAATAGTTCCGCTGTCTCCAACAACCCAACCATTAGACATATCCCAAAAGAACACATCTTCAAGATCAACAGTGACACCGCTCTCTTGAGTTTCCCATACCTCGCCGCCGGTTGAGGTATGAAGAATTGTTCCAGCCTCTCCGCAAACCCATCCGTTAAGTGAATCAGCAAACCATACTCCGCGTAAATTTGCATTTGTATTACTTTCCTGCACTTGCCAGCCGCTTGCAAATAACGATGAGGGATAAATAAGTAATAAAACGCAAAAAGATGTAACTAGTAAGGTTTTTTTTGTATTTAACAAAGCAATTAAAAAATGTGGTTTCATTAATATGCGTTTTTAGTTCATAATAATTTTAGTTTGATAACCCTGCTTCCAACTAATATCCAAATCAGAAACTTCCAAGGTAGTTGATTTATTTACTAATTCTCAGATAGCTAGTCTAATTGATATTTGTCTTCTAACCATGTTAACGATGAATTTCAATTCTATCAGGATATAAAAAAACTGGAAGTAATCAAGGTAAAAGGGAAGGAATTATTTGCGCAAATAAAAGCCAAATGATTTCTAAACATTATCCAATAACATGAAGCTGTTTTCTTTCTTCAACTCAGAATTTTCAAAGTTTTTTCCGTCGAATTGGCAGAGTTTTTCGAGTGGACAGATTCCACAGGAAGGCTTTTTCGGTTTACATATTTCTCTTCCCAGCCTTATCAAATTTGTATGAAAAGAATGTGCAATCATCTGCGGGAAGTTTTTATTCAGTGCAAAGAATGTTTTATCCGGTGATTTTTCATTTACAATTCCAATACGGTTTACGGTTCGGTGGACGTGTGTATCGACAGGACAAACATTTCTGCCCATCGAAAATAGTAACACGCAGCTTGCGGTTTTAACTCCCACTCCCTTATAATTTATCAACTCACTTATGGCTTCATTTTCTTCCATCTTTGTGATGTGATTGAGATTCAGGGAGCCGGTTTTCTTTTTAAGATCAACTAAAAAATTCTTAATTGCATTTGATTTTTGCTTGCCCAACCCGGCAATTCTAATTTCTTTCTCAATTGATGTAACGCGGGCTTTGAGAATTTCTTCCCATGTTTTGTATCTACTTCGTAAATTTTTGTAAGCTTTATAGGAATTGTTATCATTCGTATTCTGAGATAGAATTGTTGCAATCATCATATCAACCGGATCCGGATCTTTTTTATTCTTCTTCGGAATGCCGAATTTATTGATCAATAGTTTGTTTACGGTTTTTATCATTTGATGAAATTTATTATCGCGCATTCTAATTCTAGATTTTTTAAAAGAATTAAACCCAGATTTTCCATTGGAAAATCTGCCCTTCGGGCCGACAATTTGTAAGTTGAGAAATATCAAATACCTAACCATATAGAAATTTTGGAATTCGTTATTTGAGTAAAATATTTTTCTTACAAATTGTCGGGGTTAACCCCGCAACATAAAATGTTTTATTAAAACATTTTATGAGCGGCCAACGGCAAAAAATTCATTTCCAATGAATTTTTTGGGTTAAAAAATAATGATTTTTTTATTCAAATCATTCTTTCGGTTAATCACTTTTTGTTAATTTTGACAATTCAATATGATAATACGGAGGAGTAATGCCAACATTGATGGTGAGTGTTTCTGGAATTAGAGGAATTGTAGGCGACGGATTAGACCCGCATTCGATTGCAAAATATGCATCTGCTTACGCTGATTTTTGCGGCGCCGGGAAAATAGTTGTAGGCAGCGACGGAAGAATATCCGGGGAAATGGTAAAACAAATACTAACGGGAACATTAGCGGCAAAAGGAAATGATGTAATTGATATCGGTATTTGTCCGACTCCAACCGTATTGTATAATGTAAGAAAACTTGGAGCAGTCGGTGGAATTTCAATTTCAGCCAGCCACAATCCAAATGAATGGAATGCACTGAAACTGTTGAATAATCTTGGCGAATTTATGACTGCGGCTGAGAATAAATTGATGCTGGATAAGATGGAAGTAAGTCAGACGGAATATAAAAAGTGGAACGAGCTTGGTAAAATAACCAGATACGAAGAAGGTTTACAGAATCATATGAATGATGTTTTGAATATGCAGTACATTGATGTCGATGCGATTAAGAAAAGAAAATTCAGAGTTCTACTTGATTGCGTTAACGGAGCCGGTTCTTATATTATGCCGGAATTATTAACGCAATTCGGGTGTGAGGTTATTGAATTAAACTGTGAGAAAAACGGAATATTCCCGCGGCTGCCTGAACCGATACCGGAAAACTTAACTGAAACAATAAAATTGATAAAAGAAAATGATGTGGATTTGGGAATTGTAGTTGATCCCGATGTTGACCGCCTGGTTTTGCTTACTGAAGATGGCGAACCTTTCATTGAAGAAAATACAATTACTCAAGCCGTAAAATTTGTGTTATCAAAAACAAATGGTGACGTAGTTGTAAATTTATCTACTACCCGCGCCGTTGAAGATGTGGCAAGTGAAGCCGGATGTAAAACGTTCAGATCACCGGTTGGTGAGGCAAATGTTGTTGAACTGATGAAAAAAACCGGTGCGGTGATTGGCGGAGAAGGCAGCGGCGGCGTTATTTATCCGGCTGTTCATTATGGGAGAGATGCTTTAGTCGGGACTGCGATTACACTTCAACACTTACTTGAGTTCGGCGGAAAAATGAGCGAACTCAAAAGCTCACTACCACAATACTCCATAGTAAAAAAGAAAATTGGGATTGGGAAAAATAACCCGGATGAACTTATTTCAAAATTGGTTGAAAAATATTCAGATCAAAAAATTAATACAGATGACGGACTGCGTATTGATTTTGAAGATCACTGGGTACATTTGAGAAAATCAAATACAGAACCAATTTTACGCTGTATCGCTGAAGCTGAAACAATAGAACTTGCGGAAAATTATACGAAAAAATATTTCGATCAGATTAAAGAATTATTGGATTAATTCAGGCGTGATCTCTTTTTGAAGTAACTGAATATCGCTTTATCGTAGGGTGTTGAAGTATCAATTAAATTATATTCAATACCGTTATTCAAGCATTCTGTTTTGATGTGTTCAATATATTCGGCAAGTGATTCTTGATACGCCCGTTGAATTTGATACGGCTGAGTCGTCATCTCTTCATCCGTCTCCTTATCAACAAAAATCGCATCCTTACCGAATGCAAAACTTTTTTCAATAGGATCAAGAATTTGAAAAACAATAACTTCATTTTTCTTAAAGTGGAGTCTTTTCAACGAGTCGATGATTTTCTTCGGATCATCAAAGAGATCGGATAAAACTATTACCAATCCTCTTTTTTTAATTTTTTCAGCCACTTCAAATAAACATGCAGCCGTGTTTGTTTGATTTGATGGTTCTACCGCTTCAATCGCAGTCAATAATGTTTTAAGATAAACTCTGTTCGATTTGGGCGGAAGCTGTTTCTCAATTTTATCGGAATAGAGAGTTAAACCGGTAGCATCTTGCTGCTGCTGCATCAAATAAATCAAACCAGCTGCCAATGTGTTTGCATACTCTAGTTTAGTGATCGCCCCTTCATTTTTAAAATCCATCGATTTGCTGATATCGATAAGAACAGAACAGATTAAATTTGTTTCCTCCTCATATTGTTTAATGTAAAACCTCTCCGATTTACCGTAAACTTTCCAGTCGATATTTTTAATCGGGTCGCCTTGATTATACGAGCGGTGTTCACTGAATTCAACACTGAAGCCATGGTACGGACTTTTATGAAGCCCGACCATAAAACCTTCAACAACCATTTTGGCTTTCAGTTCAAGAGATTTGAGTTTGGATACAAATGCAGGATCGAGATATTTTCTGTAGTCAGTTTTTTCTGATATCACTCTTCTGTATCTTGGATTTTATCATGAAGAATAATTTCCGGTGGTTTTCCCAAATTTTCCAATTCCGCTTTCGCAGAAACAGCTAATTCATTTTCGGGGTATTTCTCTAGAAATAATTCATAAGTTGTTTTTGCCGATTCCAAATCATTCAATTCATTAGCATAGAGGAATGCCGCCATGAATAACGCACTCGGAGCCTCAGGTTTGGTTGCATCATATTCATAAACTTGTTTATAATAGTCGACTGCTTTTAATAAAGATTCCTTGGGTGAAACGGTATTTATCACTTGTCCGTGGTATAATTTGCCCACTTCAAAAAGTGTCTTCGGCATAAAATCACTATTGGGAAATTCAACAATTAATTGTTCATAAACATTAAGACCTTCGGAATATTTTTCTTCCGAAAGTAATTTATTGGCTTCATCAAATAATTCTTTATCAGTCTTTGTTGTGCATCCAACAGTAAATATAATCATTAAAAAAAAGTAAAAAAGCTTGTGAAAGAATTTCATTTCAACACCGTATTCTAGTAATTAAAACACATTTTCAGAAATGTTAATATAGTATAATACTTATAGCAAGTAAATAGTATAATTGTTTCTATCAGCAAAGAATTTATTGAAATTTATTCTCATTTGATTTTAAGATTGCAGATGAAAAAACATCATGATTGATTTTCGAAATGAGCTTAGTCCGGTTCTTCAGCAATCCGTTTTCTGATTTAATGCTGCGATAAGGAATTTCCGTAGTGAATGATTTGATAGAAAAGTTGGTGGTAATCACATTTCCGCATGAATTTACACCTAAGTTGATATCATCTGTCCCAAGAAAATCGAACTGGGGCGGGATGATGATATTAGTCCCCGGCATAATCAACCTTGCCGCAGCTATTGATTTAATCAATAATTTTACATCAATTCCCTTTTTATTTTGAAAAGGAGTAAATGGTGCGGGGATAAACGGGATGAGATTTATGGTACCAGGTTTAAGGGTTTTAAGTGTCAGGAGATCATTTGCGATATCTTCGATCGACTGACCCGGTGTTCCGATAAATGTTCCGGTTATTAATTTGTAACCTTGCCGTTTGAGATATTCAAGGTGCCGGACTCTTTTTTCCAGTGAACCGGATGTATGATAATTTGCAAATAAATTTTCATTCGAAGTAACGAGACGAAGCAGGTAATTATCAGCGCCGGTAAATTTCCATGAACGGTATTCATCGAATCCTCTTTCACCAAGGCTGAGTGTAATTTTAAAATCAAAACTCTGTTTCAGCGAGTAAATTAAATATGATATTACATCGGTATCATAAAATGTATCAAGCCCGGATTCAAGTATAATTTCCTTTATACCCAAATTTGATATTGATTTGGCGCCCTGTAAAATTTCTTCAGGATTTAACCTGTATCTCTCAATAGAAAAATTATCCTCTCGTAAACCACAGAAGTTACAGTTTTCTTCACAAAAATTAGAAAAGGTGAGAATCCCATAATTGAGAAATTTCTCACCGAAATTTTCTATTTTTAATTTGGAAGCTGTTTTTAGCAGCATCTCGATGTCAGAATCATTATCAAGAGATAATAATGAAATAATATCTTTTTTATCGAGATCACCCGGCATATTTAAGGAATTATTTGTCATCGCCCAAAATTAATGTGAATTCAGCAAAAGAATTTTATCAATTACTATACCAATTTAAAATTAAGCGCATTTTCGCATGAAATTTAATAATCAACCAGAGTTCTTCTTAAAAGAGAGAATGCTTTTGAGTGTGGATTCTAGTTTTTAATCATATTAGGATAAAATGTGCGGATTAAAAAAAAGAGCCGGCAGTAAATTACCGGCTCTTTGTTAAAAATATTCGAAACAGAGATTATTTCATCAATATCATTTTCTTTGTATCAATAAAATCTCCTGCTTCTATTCTATAGATGTAAACACCGCTGGAAAGTTTTGCCGCATCAAATGTTGCATGATGATAACCGGCTTCCCTAAATCCGTTTACAAGAGTAAGAACTTCCTGCCCGAGAATATTGTAAACCGTAAGATTTACATTCCCTTCTTTAGGCATGTCATAATTAATCACTGTAGTCGGATTAAACGGGTTCGGGTAGTTTTGTGATAACTTATACACCTTCGGAAGAGCATCTTCTTCCGCCCCGGTTGTAACATCGATCATCATATCATCAATTGTGAGGAGATCGCCATCCAATCCAACATATCTGAATGCCAGCATAACCTCTCCTCCTTTATATTCTGAGAGATCAATGTTTGCTTCAGTCCATCCCCAAGGAGATGTTCCGTTTTCAGAATCGAGCGTCCACATGTTTGTCCATGTCTCACCTCTATCGGTTGATAACATCACTTCCAACGTGGCGCCGAGCCAGGTAGTGTTGTAACCGAACCAGAATCTTAATTCAGCGCCTTGATTTTCAGCTAAAACACTGAAGTCATAAACCGGACTTATCAACCATTCGTCTGATGCCGCAGTTCCGTTCCACATCACGGCTGCAGAGTATCTTCCCGAATGTACGTAATCTGAACCTGAGGCTAATGAATCCAAGACATGCCACCACCATATTCCACCATTCTGATTGTAGACTTCAGTCCACCAGCCCATTAAACCTTCTTCAGTCTCAAATCCCTGTTCGTATGGGAATTCCGACATCACTACAAAGTCGAATGTGCGGGCATGTGCGGTATCCGAAGGAGCGCTTTCTCCGTATTCCGTTACCGCTGTTACGTAGTAGTAGTAGTCCATATCCAAATCAACCGATGTATCGATAATGGTTAATTCCGAAGTGCTGTCCAACATTGCAAATACCATGTCAGTTCCGGCTTTGTAAATGTTGAAATATGCGCCTTCGGTCGTTCCATATAATTCAAATTGCTGCTTCAATTCTTTGATGTAGCGTTTTGAACTCGATTCCTCTAGTGTATTTTTATCAATACTTTCAAGAAGTTTCTTCGCACTGTACTGCCATCTAAGGTCTACCAATTCTTCACCGGCATATGTTAAGGCTACAACATTTGATGGAGCAGGCACTTCAACTTCTTCTGAAATTGTAACAGCATCCAGGTAATAGTTCCAAGCGCTAAGAGTTCCGTCAGTCCAATGCTTCCATCTCAGGTAAACCGTGCCTTCTCCTACAAAAGATGTAAGATCAACTACTTCTTGACGGAAATCAGCGTTATCAGTATTCGCTCTCATTTTAAGCAGGTTTGTCCAGTCTTCACCATCAAGTGATATCTGAAGATCTGTACTGTCGCTTGAACCGTCGTATGCATATTCTCTCCACCAGAATGTCATTACGACACTTGTCAATCCGCTAAGATCAACCGGTGGCATTTCTAAATATGAATCACCTTCAGGTGTGTAAGGGCTAACTGCACTGTAATCCCCATCATATGAATAGGAGCTAGATGAGAACCACTGATCAGTCCACCATCCGAGTGGCGGTGTACCTTCTTCAAAGCTCTGGAAGTACGGGAATGTATTTATAGTAGGATCATCCAGTGTTGTAAATGTTCCGACATCATTCGAGTCTGGCATACCGGAATCGTTGTAAGGTACAACCATCCAGTTGTAAGTAGTGCTAAACTCAAGTGATACAGCATACATATTTGTATCACCAACATCCATCGAGTCAATTACATCTGTCGGTGGATAATCTGTTCCAAGATATAAAATATATCCTGTTTCAGGAGCTCCGCCGCCGCTTGCCCATTCAAGATTGATATCTACAGGAACATCTACCGCACCGCTGTCAGGGTAAACAAGTGTTACCGGAGATGGAGGACCAACAGGTATTTCTTCAACAGTAATATTATCAAGTCCGAATCCCCACGCACTAAATGATGCATCGGTTACGTCTCTCCAGCGGAACCAAACACTTCCGCCGCCATATTCACTGAGATCATAAGAAACCATTTCGTATGCATCCATATTATCAGGTGCGGAATAATAATCAAGCATCATCCAGCTTGCACCTTCATCAGTAGATATTTCAAAGAATGTTGTATCATGTCCTTCGACTGTAGGTCCGGAGGTTGAAATATCATCGTCTTTATATGCGAACGTAATTCTGTAATTTTCAGGTAAAACGAACTCCGGTGTAACTAAAATCGCTTCACCGGCGTGACTATAACTAACTCGTGCGGCATAGTCACCTTCATATGCCTCCGATCCGGCTGACCATAATCCGTCTTCGTTCATCCAGCCGACCGGGGGAACTAAACCGTCTTCAAATCCCATAAAGTATGGGAACTCAGTAACTGTTGGATCAGCCAATGTTGTGAATGACCAGACTTCATTGCTGTCCGACATTCCAGTTCCATTATAAGGAACTACTTCCCAATAGTATGTAGTACTATATTCCAATGTTCCGCTGAACATCATTGTTGTATCGCCGACATCAACAGAATCATAAAGGTTGGTTGGCGGATTGTCGGTGCCTAATGAGAAATAATAACCGGTTGGAATCGGCCCGTCACCCATCATCCATTCAAAATCGAATTCAAGAGGAACATCGACAGCATTTGTATCCGGGTATACATTTACAGCTGCTACAGGCGCACCTTCCGGCAGATCTTCTACAACAACAGAATCTACTCCGGTTCCATAGGCACTAAATGTTCCATCATTTACATCACGCCAGCGGAACCAAACACTCATACCGCCATAAGTACTGAGGTCATATTGAGTAACTTCATAATCCGACATGCTTGAGGATGCAGATAAGAAATCCAATGTTTCCCAAACAGTTCCATCCGTTGAAATCTCAAAGAAAGTAGTATCATGACCTTCAACTGTTGGTCCTGAAGTACTTATATCATCATCTTTCCATGCAAAAACAATGCGCTGGTTTTCAGGAAGAATAAACTCCGGGGTTGTTAAAATTGCTTCACCGTCATGGCTGTAGGATACCCTAGCACAATAGTTGCCTTCAAAGGATTCGCTGCCATGAGTCCAGATATCATCCAAATTCATCCAACCGGCAGGAGGAAATGCATCGTCTTCAAATCCTTCAAAATAGGGGAACGTGTCAACAACGAGTGCTTCAACTGTTAATACACCGGATACGTTGGTTGTTCCATCCCAGAATCCACCGCTGTAACCGCCGTATGAATACGGACCGGAATTCAACTGCCAGCGGGAAGCATAATAATAAGTTCCAGGAGCTAACCCGGCAGCAATATCAGCCATAAATTCGTCATTATTTCCAACATCAGTATTAAATGTTGCGGTGATCCAAGTATCCCATGTTGATGGATCAGTATCTTCTGTACTTACTCCAATCCATGCATCAAGACCTTCACCGGGGCTGCCTACATCGGTTACACCTTCAGCCCACGCTTGAGTATAAACCGTAAAATTTCCACCTTCGGTAATTGTTCCGTCCGGAGGCCATTGCAAATTACACCATCCGACGGTTTCTTCGGTAGGTTCAAACAATTCAAAATTATCCACAAACAAATCATTATCTTCATTGGACGCAGTTGATTCACCATAGAATCCAAATTGCACCAAACCTGAATAACCGGATAAATCAATAGTTACGGTTTCACCGGTATTTGAAATTGGTGTTGTACTGTCCCAGGTTTGTAGTGTGTTTGAAGAATCCCATGTAGCGCCATTATCCGTTGAAATCACAACGGCAAAAAGGTCATCATCGCCAAGCGATGTAGAATTTGTACCATTCCAATTTGTTAAAGCCAAATCGAAAGAAAGGTTGTAAGTAGTTGTACCATCTCCAAGATCTATTGGAGCAGAAAACATCCACTCATCTCTCGAGGATCCGTAAATATTCAATTTTGCAGAATTATCATCACCAGTATTTGCAAATTGATCTCCTGTCCATGCAGAGGAAGTTGAAGTTAATTCAACAGGTGAAGCTAACGCTCCCTCTCCTTCCGTCCAGCCGAGAGGTGGATATGTATCAAATGTTACAACGAATGGCGGATATAAAGTCGGATCGTATGCAGAACCCATTGCGACAACCGAAGTAGCACCAAGGTTGTCTGTCACATCCACACTTACTTCTTTATCACCAACCGAAGTAGGCGCAAAAAAGACATCCACCATGATAGACTCACCGAATCCAAGGTCTACCGGGTAAGAATTTGAATCATCAATAAAAAACTGATCCGCATCCCCAGTTCCTAGAGCAACAGAACTAACTGTTAATGTACCGCCGCCGGTATTGGATATAGTAATTGTTTCTGCTCCTGTGGAATCTCCAACCTGAGTATCGCTGAAAAATAATGAGTCAGGAGTTACTTCTGAAATTGGATCTACTGCGGGCTCATAAACCCTAATATCATCAACTGCCCAGTACCAGCTGTAATCCCCAATCCATCGCCATGCAACTAACACTTCAGAGTTATTACCTGCAATGGTACTAATATCATATTGAGCAAGTTCAGCATTAGCCGTACTTGTTGGGCTCCAGTGATCCAGGCTGTCCCAGGTTGCACCATTATCGCCACTAACGTAAAGATAGCCTTCTCCACCGTATCCGGATCTAAAATAATGTTCGAACTCAAGGTAAACGGTTGAGTAACTCGAGGCATCTATTGCAGAAGTGATTAAGTAGGTATCCTCAGCCGGTCCCCCATTATTATCACTATCAATAATAGCAAACCCGTTATCAGAAGTTGAGGTGTTAATGGTACGACTACCTGGATTATCGAATGTCCAGATCAAACCATTCCCGGCGCTATCTACATTCTGCCATCCTGCAGGTAATGCACCACCAGAAAAATCTTCTGTGAAGATATCTGTTAAAACTCCGTTTGGACGAATAAACTTGTTTTGTTTAATTACTCTTGTATTCTCCAAGTACGGTGTTATTTGTTCAAGTTCATGAGCTTTCAGCTCAATACCCGATTCATGCTTTTTAATTAATTCTTTGATGGTACTCTTGCTTTGTGCAATAGTCCAAGAAAAAGAGAGAATAAAAACCAATAAAATCGAACTCAAAGTAAAGGTTTTATTTCTCATTATACCTCCCAATATATTAATTGATGAATAATGATTTAGATAACTAATTTAATTATGTTATTTCAATTTCAAGAAACAGCCGACTCGGTGATTTCTACGAATCCTCTAGAAGCATTTACTTTACATTTTGCTCCATAAGGAATTGTAATATTCTCTTTTATATGTCCGTGTTTTACATTATAAATGACAGGTGAAGAATTATCATTAAAATAATCAACAATGACTTCGTTCAAATTAAGAGTCTTTTTAGTTTTATCCGACTCATAACAATTAACAAATCGTCCCAGGATAATGCCCTTAGAATCTCTGAAGACTTTTGCCAATTTCAAATGATTGAACATTCTGTCTATTTTATAAGGTGGTTCATTAACTTCTTCTAGTAAAAGTATTTTATCTCTGAAATTAGGAAAATAATCCGTTCCGACCATTGCGCTCATAATCGATAAATTTCCACCAAGAATTCTACCTTCTCCTCTTCCCTTATTTAAAACATAAAATTTTTCTTCGTTAGGATTTTGCAATTTCCCTATTTTTTTTGTAGAGGTGATAGTTCGCCAAAAAATTTCTTCCGTATACTCACTTATTTCATCCCAAAAATCAACGGCAATCATAGGTCCGCCGAAAGTAATCAGCCCGGCTTTGTGATAAAAAGAGAGCTGAAGAGCAGTAATATCGGAATAACCGACAAAAATTTTGGGATTTTTCTTAATGATATTGTAGTTGATTTTATCCAGCAATCGGGGAGATCCGTAGCCGCCTCTAATGGTAAAAATGGCTTTTACCTGTTTGTTTTTGAACATGTCATGAATATCTTCAAGTCTCTGTTCGTCTTCACCGGCTAAAAATCCTCTCTCTTTTCCTACATTTTTTCCAAATTCAACGCGATAACCTAGTTTCTCGAGATAATCTACGCCTTTATTTAGTTTTGAGAAGTCATCCGGTGAGGATGCAGGTGAAATAACACCTATTACGTCGCCTTTTTTGAGTTTCTTAGGTTTTACTATTCTCATCTATATTGGTATTGGTCAGTAAATTGGTTTCAATATAATAAATCTTTTATAAGTATGCAAAATATTTGGATTATCAAATCATAATAAACCTCCATAAAAAGTCCTTTTTTTAATAAAAAAAGGACGCCCGAGAGATGAACGTCCTTTGATGGAGATAGGTAGAGAGAGAAAATTATTTTAATAATGTCATCTTTTTCGTAATTACATTTGATCCTGATTCTAACCTATAAATATAAATACCACTGGAAAGATTAGATGCATCCCAGTTGATTGTGTAAGTTCCGGCATTTCTGAACGCATTCAACAATGTTGCAATTTCTTGACCGAGAATGTTATAGATTTTAAGTGAAACTTGACCGGCAGCAGGAATTGCAAAGTTAATTTTCGTTGATGGGTTGAAAGGATTAGGATAGTTCTGAGATAATTTATAATCAGTTGGGATTACATCTGAATTTCTTGTTTCTCTAATAGAGGTTACCTCAGTCAAATTTTCCCATGCTGCGCCTTCCGGTGCAGGCCTTGGATCTAATTCCTCTGTATAGGCCTCGCGTGAAATACTTAATAGTCCTGGACTTTCAATAACGTTTCCATTAGCGCCATCTGCCAAATATGCAGATTCGTAATCATGAACGCCTAGCGCATCAAAAGTTGAACCGGCACCAAAATCAAACCAAATATTATTGTGAAGAATTATTTGTCCTTCGTCTAATCTCAATTTACTATCATTTCCTGAAGCAAGATCTTCGATATTTAATCCGGCACCGGCGAAATCACCGAAAATTGAATTTTTATATGAACCACCCCAGAAATCTCTCATTAAAAACATTTGTTCGTTATCCGCATTCGAAGAAGTCATACCTGAGCCTAAATATGTCGCGTTATAAACTTGCGGGAATGCATAAGGAGTTCCATCCTCAGGGTCTGTTCCGCCATCATGCTCACCGCCATGATTTCCAAAATCGGGATCCATAATCGCAAATAGGAACTGCTGTTTACCACGGATACCTTCGTCATGATCAAATGCATCATCAGCATTAAAAGCTGAAACTAAAAATCTGCAATCAACCATTCCACCAAACCATTCAAAACCATCATCGTTATTATTGAATACTTCAACATATTCTATAGTAGTTCCGTTACCAACTCCTCCGAGTGTTAAACCATTAATTTCATCACCGGAACCGATGTTGGTACCACCATGTCTAATCGATACATATCTTAATACACCGGAGTTATCCCAATCATCATTCCCGCCATATTGAGTTGATGCTACTGCAGGAATTCCTTCAATATTTCCAACTCCCGCTGTTGTATTAATTTGTGCTTTACCCAATAAAATTAATCCACCCCAAAGATTGCTTGTGGGTAAAACTAGATCAGTTGGATTGGTCACATCATCAGACTCAGCAGTGAAAATTATTGGATTTACCCCGGTACCTTCAGCATAGATTTTTGCACCTTGTGAGACTATCAATGCACTAGCATCTTCACCCTGCCCTGCTGCTGCTTTAATAACTGTACCAGCCTCTATATTTAATACTGCGCCATCTTCAACATAAACGAAACCATCAATAAGATATGTATTGTCCGCAGTCCAGTAGATTTGTTCGCCTGAATTAATATCTGCATCAGTTACGTTAACCGTATTGGTGGGTATTTTATCCGGCGCTAAATACCCGTAATGATCTAAAGCCGTCCAGCCTTTCATCCAATTTGTTGAACCGAACGCACCTTTATAATTTACATGATCAAAGAAATCATCGTTTGGAATCTCGGCTAAATCTTCGTAGGCAGCTCCATCTGCTTCTGGTCGAGGATCTAAACCTTCAGTGTATGCATCTCTGGAAATTGCCGCTAAATTAGGATTGGAAAGAGAATTTCCGTTTGCAGCATTTGATAAATAATCAGATTCGTAATCATGAACACCAATCGCATCCCATGAACTGCCAGCACCAAAATCAAACCAAATATTATTATGTAATAAAATCTGTCCGTTATCTAATCTTAAGCGGCTGTCATTACCTGAAGCCAAATCTTCAATGTTCAATCCGGCACCCGCAAAATCACCAAAAATTGAGTTCTTATATTCTCCGCCCCAGAAGTCTCTCATAATAAACATTTGCTCATTATCGGCATTTGTGGAATTCATTCCAGAACCTAAATATGTAGCATTGTAAACTTGAGGATAAGCATACGGTTCACCATCTTCAGGATCGGTACCACCATCATGTTCACCGCCGTGGTTGCCGAAATCCGGATCCATAATTGCAAATAAAAACTGCATCTTGCCTCTGATACCTTCATCATGATCGAATGCATCATCAGCGTTAAAAGCTGAGACTAAATATTTTGAATTGACTGTTCCACCAAACCATTCGAAACCGTCATCGTTATTATTGAAAACTTCTACATATTCTATTGTTGTTCCACGTCCAACACCACCAAGTGTTAAACCGTTTATTTCATCACCGGAACCTATGTTTGTTCCACCATGACGTATTGAAACATACCTTAAAACACCGGAATTATCGTCATCATCATTCCCACCATATTGCGTTCTGGCTTCAGCAGGAATACCTTCAATATTACCAACACCTGTTGTTGTGTTTATTTGAGCTTTTCCTAAAATTATTAATCCACCCCAAAGATTACTTGCCGGTAAAACCAAATCGGTGGGATCGGTTACATCATCAGATTCAGTAGTAAATATAATTGGTCTTTCAGCTGTACCTTCTGCATAGATCTTTGCACCTTGTGAAATTATCAATGCAGTAGCATCTTCACCTTGACCAGCGGTTGCTTTAATTACTGTACCTGCTTCAATATTTAGTACAGCACCGTCTTCGACAAATACAAACCCATCCAACAAATAAATATTGTCGGCGGTCCAATATACCATATCACCTGCAACGATATCGTCATCAGATACATTTACAACTGTAGAAGGCTCAGTATTTGGAGCCAAATAACCATAATGATCCATGGCTGTCCAACCTTTCATCCAGTTTGTCATACCAAATGCACCTTTATAATTAACGTCGTTGTAGAACTCATTTGCCTGACCAAAAACATGGGCAGAAACAAGCAAGAATAAAAATGTTAACTTGAAGAACTTCTTCGACATAAGCTACTCCTATATATAATTTGAAATTGATTTATTTTCTAAATTTGATATTTCAGACCAAGCGAAATATTTGTGCCCATTGTATGAGCAGTATATATATACTTGGTACCCTTAAATTCTTGAGTTCTCTCTTGTTTATAATTCAATAAGTTTGTTACTGACAATGACATCGTTATCACTTCAAATAGTGATTTTGAAACTGAAAGATTCAGCATGTGAAACGGTTCTTCGTACATATCCGGGGCACCGACAGAACCTGTAGCGACTAATCTTTTCCCAAATACGTTATAATAAATTCCGGCAGACCAACCGGCATCATAATTATCATAATTTATATATGCATTGAAAATGAACGGTGATTGTCCTTGGAACGGTCTTGTGTTTGATGCAGTTGAATCATAAGCTTTTATACTAACTAATTCATCCGCATCAATATCAACTTCGGATTTTATTAATGATAAATTGCCGCCAACTGTAAAGTTTGATAAAACATCTGTTACAAAATCTAACCTGGTTCTTGCTTCGAACTCCAAACCCATAACATACGCTTGTGGAACATTTGTCCAGGTTAGTACTTGATTAACTGCATCTTCAATTTTCAGTTCTATCGGATCATAGAACTTTTTATAAAATCCGCTGACTGCAAAAACTTCACCTGGACGCGAATACCATTCCCATCTAAGGTCATAATTATCAATTAAAGTCCTCTTTAGTTTTGTATTTCCCCTGTATTGATCGCCGCCATTAAAATCATAATTCGTAAATGGTGAAATCTCTCTGAAAGTAGGTCTCGCTAAAGTTCTACCGTAGGAGACTCTTATATTCATATCCTTAAAAGGTGTAAAAATCATGTTAACTGAAGGAAGCAAGTCGTGTGTATTTATTGTACCAATAGAATCTGTCTGATTTTTAACAAACAGATTGGTGTTTTCCATTCTAGCTCCGAAAACCAATCTAAACCAATCAAAAACCGGAGCATCAAACATTCCGTAAAATGCCGATATTTCTTGATCAGCATCATAGTTACTGGAAATTTGATTTGATTCTTCCACATAGAGACCGAGTAAATTTCGTACTGTTGTATCACCTCTAAAGATTATTGTATCTTGACCGAGTAAACCCATAAACTCATCACTAAAAAATTTATCAACCTGCCCTTCTGCCTCATTGTAAAATTTCGTCATTTTCGTAGTTGGCTGATAAGAAAATCTTCTTTCCTTAAATTCCCGATCCTTTTTACTGTAGAACCCTCCGAATTTGAATGTCAACTGCTTACTATTGAACATTTTGAATGGAAATGATAAATCTAATTGAGCTTCTTTTTGTACCTCATCCGTATTTCTGAAGAAGCGTTCCGGAGTTAAATTCGATTTTATTCCGTAGAGAGTGTCAGGAGTCACAAAACTGTACATGTAGCGAATATCAGGTTCATTTTGTATTGAGCCCATCATAGAACCTTTCCATTCCATTCTTAAATCCAAAAAATCACCGAAAAAATGCTCCCCGCTTAATTGTATTGATTGGAGTTTTCGTTCTTTATAATGATTGATTTTGGCTTCCCATGTGTTATCAGGACTCATATCATACGGATAGCTGCCAAAAATGTATCTCGATGTATTCTCTCCGTTCTGATTTATTAACCCGTTGATACTTATAATATGATTTGGATGGAACTTATAAGATAACTTAGCCACACTTCCCCAAAGTACTTCATCTGTTGATCTCATATCAGACATCGCCATAGCAGTATCAAGTGATGTTTTAGTTGGGTCGATCGTACCTCTATCCCAGCGATTTAACTGTCCATCATTATAGCCAGAAAAATTTCTTTTGTACGTCAAACTGGCTAAAAAACCAAGCGGTTTACCAAAAAGATCAATTTGATTACCGACTGATAAAGAATAGGATTGATTAAGCGGAGGTTTTGCTCTATTAACATTCATATCCGAATTAAATGCTGAAGTTTTTGAATCAATGAAATTAGCCATCGAGTCATTTGTAACTGCTGCTCCTGCATCAAATTCAAGCAATTGATCCCCGATTGCACCGGGAACACTTCTATACCCATTATCGTACCCCAGCCAATCGGTTCCGCCCGAATAAACCCCGAGGAAGTTATCCTTAAAAGTTGATTGCGTGTTATATGAAGTAGAAGTTGAAAATGAAAAGTTTAATTTTTCCGGAAAATCTTTCGTTTTAATATCCACCATTCCGCCGGAAAAACTTCCGGGTTTATCCGGTGTAAAACTTTTAACTGCTTGAATATTATCAACAAGGTTCGAAGGAATTAAGTCGATTGAACCTGATCTCCTGTAAGGATCAACGCTTGGAATTTCCGCACCATTTAATTGAGTACTGGTATAACGATCTCCCAAACCTCTTACAAACACATATTTTCCGTCAACAACCGATGCGCCTACAACCTGCTTAACTGCATCTGCGGCGTTACTGCTGCCAGCTCTCGAAAACTGTTCTGAACTTACTGCATCGCCAACTGCTGTCGCCTTCTGTCTTTTAATTAATAGACCGGCTTCTGAATTTTCAACTGCTTTTGCAGTAATTACTACTTCATCAGTTTCAAATGTTTCGGGCAGCATTGTGATATCAAGCTTTACAACTTTGCCGGGTTCAACACTCACCCCGGTCACAGTTTTCTTGGCGAAACCGATACTTGAAAAAATAACATTGTAAGTTCCCGGCGGTACTGCTTCAATTAAAAAATTTCCGTCCAAATCGGTTGCGGCACCAATTGATGTTCCTTCAACAATAATATTAGTGCCGATTAAAGCCTCACCTAAATCACCGTCAACAACAATACCGGAAATTTTCCCGTACTCTTGTGAGTGGACTGAGGACTGAAAAAACAATACTAAAATTGTTAGTAAAAATAACTTTTGCGTAAACCGCACCGTATAATTCCACATATTTGTTTTACAACTGTTCATTTCTCTCTCTCCATCTGTTTGAACTAAATTGATGCTCAAACATAAGGAGTGAATATTAACAGAGTGTTACCCTGTTTTTAAGGAAATGTTAAGTGTGTGTTAAGGGAATGTTAAGGAATGCTGTTTTGACCTATAATATAATTATGTGACTTGGGTCGTGTAGGTTACTAATCGATAATTAAATCTTCTCTGCCCCAAGAGATTAGTTTTTGCTTAATAAAATCAACTGTTTTCAGATGATACTCAGATGAATTTCCTTCAATCAGCATGGGTTCACCGAATTCGAAATGCACATCTTTTTTAGTATAAATTTTTCCGAAATCTTTTATTCTTTTTCCATTACTCCATGCATCAGTTACCAATGCGATAGGAACGACATGAACATTATTTTTCTGCGCTAATTTTATTCCGAGCGAATTAAAGGTACTGCTTTGAAATTTGCTTGATCTAGTCCTCGATGGAAAAATTATAATCGATCTGCCTTTTTTTAAATACTCTGCGCCTTCATTGAAAACAATCTGTAAATCCTCACGAGGATTTTTTCTTCCGACCACAATAGGATCGCGTGCGGTTGCAACACGCCCGAACAACGGATAAGTAGCAAGTTCTTTCTTTATAACAAAAATCACTCTTTTAACGGGATTGATTAAACTCGGGAGGGCGAAGGTTTCTAGGGTGCTCATATGATTGCCGATAAAAACCGCCGGACCGTCAAATTTCTCCAACTGTTTCATTCCTTTTACATGAATTTTAACTCCCGCTTTTTCAAGGGAACCAATTACATCAAGTGATGAATTAACCCAGTTATAATCATCGTAAATTCCCCTGCGCGCTTTAATATTACTATATATAAAAATACGCAGCATATTCGGATAGAAAATAGATGTAGCAATATGCGGGCTTCTTCTTGGAACTGAGTTTGAAGTTATATATTCGTCATTATTAGGAAGTATTTTATGATAAGATGTATCTTGACCAAACATCTTTTTCTCGAAAAGTATTAAAAAAATTATTCATAAAATAGAAGAATTTGCGTGACCCCAACGGGGATCGAACCCGTACTCTCCACCTTGAAAGGGTGATGTGTTAACCAATTACACCATGGGGCCAAAAAACAAAAAACCTTAGACGAAATATCTAAGGTAACCAACTTGTGTGACCCCAACGGGGATCGAACCCGTACTCTCCACCTTGAAAGGGTGATGTGTTAACCAATTACACCATGGGGCCAAAATTTTCTATTCTTTGTGGGTGAGCGATGGGACTTGAACCCACGGCCTTCTGGGCCACAACCAGACGCTCTAACCAACTGAGCTACGCCCACCATTTAATCACATTGAAGATAAGTTTATTATTACTAATCTTCAAAATTTATTTTTTGTACGCCAGAGAGGACTCGAACCTCTAACCCTCAGCTTAGAAGGCTGATGCTCTATCCGCTTGAGCTACTGGCGCAAATAAACTTAAGAAATAAGCTGCAATCAAATTATGTATGAACTATTACTACTTTTATAAAAATTAAGAATTGCATTCAATTTCCGATAGAAGTAGTTCAATATTTTTTCTGACTTATTTCTTTAACCATCGTAATTTTCTTTTATGATAAATTAATGAAAGAAACTGCGATCATCATGATTTCGAAGAACAATAATAACATTATCTATTTGATTTCGTCGGGGCGGCAGGATTCTCCTACAAGGATGCCTGTGGCAGAACCTGCGACCTCCTCAACCAAGTCGGGACGCGATAACCGTCCATCTTCATAATTTCAATTCTTCTTCTGTCGGGGCGGCAGGATTCTCCTACAAGGATGCCTGTGGCAGAACCTGCGACCTCCTCAACCAAGTCGGGACGCGATAACCGTCCATCTTCATAATTTCAATTCTTCTTTTGTCGGGGCGGCAGGATTCTCCTACAAGGATGCCTGTGGCAGAACCTGCGACCTTCTCAACCAAGTCGGGACGCGATACCGTCCATCTCCATAATTTCAATTCTTCTTTCGTCGGGGCGGCAGGATTCTCCTACAAGGATGCCTGTGGCAGAACCTGCGACCTCCTC
>JAIOZI010000051.1 GCA_021740785.1 Melioribacteraceae bacterium | reverse complement strand
CGGACTGGATGACCCCTGCTGAGTTTGAAAAAGAAATTGAAATAATGGACGCGAAATATAGACCGATATTAAATATTTATAATTACAATTCACTAAATTATAGAACATAAAAAACGGTCAACTATTTTAGGGAATGACATACGCTAAAACCAAGCTTCAGTGTAGCGAATCATTCATCAATCATCAATCGTCAATCGTCAATCATCATTCGTCAATTTTAATCACCGTAGCTTTTGCGAAGGTGATCGTCATTCATCAATAGTCAATAGAAAATAGTCAATTATCAATTCCCCGCCTCTCAATAACTCAACAACTCAATAACTTAATAACTCAATAACTCAATAACTTAATAACCTAATAACCACTAACAGATTTACTAGACTCCCATCGCGCCTTAGCAATGTTCTCATTATGCCATGCTGTCTATCATTGATTTTATCAACTCGGTTAATTCCGTGACAGTCAGTCCGTTTGAATCCTCTACTAAGTCTCCCGGTTTATAGTAACTCAAAAACTTCAGCGCATTGTTTAAGTATTTTACCGACTCATCACTCTCATAATGCATCATCAAATTGCCCAAAGTAAAGTGCGCCATTACAAATCTGCTTTCCAAAAAAATAGTTTTCTTCAGCATCTCTTTCGCTTCTGCATAATTACCGTCCTCCTGCAGAAGAATGGATTTATAATAATATGCCCGCGCATTTGTTTTATTATTTTTAATACTTATATCAATAAACTTAGCTGCATTTGTGTGATCATTCAATTTGTCTGCAATTATCACAGCCGAGAGATATAAATCCGAAATTTCCTTTTTTGAAAAATCATTCAGCTTTCCGGCGAAGATAGTCTTTTTTATAAATCTATAAGCCTCGTTTATACCGCTTTCACTTGTGATTTTATCCAATTCATTCATTATATCTTTGTAAGAAAAAACAGCAACTTTTTTCTCCGTATCATGAAAAGATTTCGGAATAATTCTATCACCGGATTTTCCCGGAATTTTAGAAGAGCGCTTTGCTGCTGGCGTAAACTTCACTTCATTATCATTGAATAATTCCGGAACACGCTTGCCATCACCTTTTTTAAAAGCTGCAACCCCGGCTTCCGGAATTCTCTCAAATCCGAAATTATGAATATGAACACTCTCGCTCGGAGCAGTAATCAACAGTCCGTCATTTTTAAGCAAGTTGGAAAATGATTCTCTCAGCGTTCTGATTGAATTCTGATTGAAATAGATCATTACATTCCTGCATAGAATCAAATCGTAACGGTTGTGATTTGCGGCATTAGAATTATCCAATATATTTCTGTAAGAAAAACTCACCATCTTTTTAATATTATCGTCGATTTTATAATCACCCGAATCCAACTTGGTAAAATAACCGTCATTTACCCAGCGGGGAACATCTCTGAACGACCATTTCTTATATACTCCGGTTGCGGCTTTATCTAATGATTCACTGTTAATATCCGTAGCTTCAATATTTATTTCCCACGAATCGGTCTCCGGAATCAGCCTTTCCAAAAGAATTGCAATTGAATAAGGCTCTTCCCCGGATGAACAACCCGCACTCCATATGTTTATTGATTTATCTTTCTTCTTTGAAATTAAATCCGGCAGGTAACTATCCTGCAGAAATGTGAAAAGTTTTGTATCCCTAAAAAAATAAGTTTCCCCGATTGTAAGTATGTTAATAAGTTTTTTGAAATAACTGCTGAACGCAGTTCTATCTATTAAGTCACGCACTAACTCATCTGGCGTTACTTCAAAAATTGCGGATGTTTCATTAAGCCCGCGCTCCAAATCTTTTAACTGATCTTCGGCATAATACAACCCGAAATTCGCAGCGAGTTTATTTCTTATTTCTATGATCGTTTTATTATTCAAGTCATTCACACATCATAACTTTGAGGAAAATAAGTAATGCGTTATATTAATAAGCCTGCTCTACAAAGGTATACAGAATAAAAATATAAGATATTAATTTGAAATCGAAACTATAGTCCCGTTAAATCACCTTTTTAGATTCGGTTCATTAATCATTTTCAAATAGTTTACTTAATTTAATCAAGCGGGGAATTAAAATCCGAAATCTTTGCTGCTATATTAAAATACATTTATGGAATCAACTTTTTACATTGTAGCGCTGATAATATTTATAGCATCATTCTCACAAGGTTTTTCCGGATTCGGATTTGCGCTTATTTCAATTCCATTTATTTCTCTTCTGGTTGATGTTAAATATGCCGTTCCGCTCGGAGCCCTCTGCGCAATTGTTACAAATGTTTATTTACTTATACAGCTTCGCATACACATAAATTTTAAGGAAATCTTAAATCTCATTATCGGCTCAACCATTGCAATTCCGCTCGGAGTATTCTTTCTATCTCAAGCCGATTCCTCGCTGATAAAACCCTTGCTCGGTGTAATTGTGATTTTGTTTGCGCTCTTTTCGTCTTTCAAAATCGTTGAGCAAAAAGGTATTGGTTATAACTGGGGATATTTATTCGGTTTCGCTTCCGGTCTGCTGGGCGGAGCTTTTAATACAAACGGTCCACCGATTTTAATTTACTTTTACCTTCACGGCTGGGATAAGCTTAAACTCAAAGCCTCTATTACGGGATTTTTTGTATTCTCTACCGCAATTATTGTTGCATCACATTTTGCAATGGGAACAATAACCGGGGAAATCTTTTTCGATTTTCTTTATTTAATACCGGTGGTGCTTTTAGGATTGTTTACAGGCAGCAAATTATTCAACAAAGTTTCTACGGAGTCTTACAATAAGCTGATTCTTGCCGCACTTATTATTATCGGGGTAGTTCTGATATTTAATTAAATTCCAAAATTTCTGTATGGCTAAGTATTTGATGTTTCTCAACTTACAAATTGTCGGCTCGAAGGGCAGATTATCCAATGGAAAATCTGGGTTAAAGACTCCGGGATTGATCGGAGTCTTTCTCAAAATTAATTAACCGCTTCCATATAAGGATTGATTTTCGATACCAAATGCTGTTTCGGTACCGCTCCGACTACTGAGGCGACCATCTTTCCATTCTTAAAAATTCCGAGCGTAGGAATGCTCATAATTCCGTAACGAGAAGCCGTGTTGTAATTTTCATCGGTGTTCAGCTTTACAACTTTTAATGCGCCGTTATAATCATTAGCAATTTCTTCAACAACCGGGGCAACCATTCTGCAAGGTCCGCACCAGGGCGCCCAAAAATCTACCAAAACAGTTTTCTCAGATTCCAAAACCTCATTATTGAAATTTTGATCTGTTCCTTCAATAATATTGCTCATAAAATTCTCCGTTTTTTCATATTTGATGCATAATGCTTCAGCAGGATTCATTGAATTTTATACTGATCATTTTTATCTTACAAATTGTGGGTCCGGAGGGCTGATTTTCCAATGGAAAATCCGGGTTTATTTCAAATCATTTGGAGGAAATTATGAGATTACTTCTTCTAACTATTCTGCTTCCTTTTTGTATTTCTGCTCAAGACAATTATGAAGCGAAAATAGATTCGGCTGTAATTAATGCAAAGAAAGGAATTTACTGGGCGCTCGAAAATATCCCGGATAGAAAATCCCGTGAAGACCGTGACCTAATAATAAACGATGAATTAATTGCCGGGATAAAAATAGAAAAAGAGGCGGAAGGCATAAGCATTGAATCGACCGGGATTTACAGAAGTTACACCGTAAAGATAAACCTTTACCGCTCTTATGATTCACTGACTGCAGAGGGTTACATCAAACCGGAAGAAGAATCAGTTGAGTAAATCAATCACCTGATCATGAAGCCCGGGAACCGATGCAATGATACTGGATCCGATTACAGGATCGTTGCCGTGGTAATCTGTTATTTTTCCGCCGGCACCGTTTATGATCGGAATTAATGCCATTGAATCCCAAACCGACATTACGGGATCAATCATAATATCCGCATACCCGGTTGAGACCAAATAGTACCCGTAACAATCTCCCCACTGCCTGTAAAGTTTTACCTTTCTCATAAGCTGTTCAAACTTGGGCAGGTTTTGATACTGCTCAATTAGCAGGTGATCGGTTGTAAGCAGCACTGCATTATGAAGCGAACTGCAATCTCTCACCTGAACAATTTGATCGTTCAATTCGGTTGTATAATTATCACCGATTAATAGTTCGCCTAATACAGGCTGATTGAAAACCCCAATAACAGGCTGACCTTTTTTCGCTACCGCTATCAATGTTCCGAATGTAACCGCACCGCAAATAAAACTTTTCGTTCCGTCAATCGGGTCAAGTATCCAAACATACTCGGCATTTTCATTATAATTACCGAACTCCTCTCCGATAATCCCGTGTGAAGGAAATTCACGCATTATCATTTCACGCATTTTATCTTCAGCCGATCGGTCTGCAATTGTTACCGGTGAATTGTCGGCTTTAGTCTTTACATCGACATTACTTCTGAAATATTTAGTAATTATTCTTCCGCTTTCGTTTGCAAGTTCCTCACAAAATTTTTTCAATTCCCGTATTTCACTCATCAATAATCCTTATACAAGTTTATAAATATTTACCGGTTTTTCTCTTCCTTTTACTTCTACTTCACCCAAGGATTCCGCGGCAAGATTGCTCGTATCAATTTGATCAAGCACTTCCTGGGAGATGAGCAAAGTCGATTTAAATATTTTGTTCAGGCTTTCAATCCGCGATGCAATTATTACCGTGTTGCCTGTAATAGAATACTGCTTGCGTGTCGATGTCCCAACATTTCCCGCAACAACATAACCTGCGTGCAGCCCGATTCCGATACCGGTTTTCAGAATTTCTTCTTTCGTATTTTTTATGGTAATAGTATTGATTATTTCGAGCGCGGCATTAACTGCGTTTTGACAATCGTTCCCTTTTGATAGAGGAACGCCGAAAGTCGCCATGTAACCATCACCGAGAAACTGGTTTATTATACCGTGATTCCTCGTGATAATATCAATCATAAATCCGAACACGCTGTTTTGGTAATCTATTATCTCTTCCGGCTCCTTATGTTCAACGAGCGGAGTGAACCCGCGGATATCCAAAAACATCACACACACAAATTTTCTTTTACTTTCGAATTCCTGTTTGTTCGCGATTAGTTCATCAACAATCTCACGCGAGACCTGCTGACCGAAAAGATTTACAACCCGGTTACGCTCTGAAATTATTTCATAAGAAGTGAAAATTCTTTTCTTTAATTGAAGCGCTACATAACCTGCAAGCACTCCCGACATTAAAAGAATTCCTCCTTTCCCGATGTAAATATACGGCTGACTTAATACATTCATATCGCCTGTATGGTTCTGATTCAGCAAAACATAAAACACAAGTATTAGATACTCAATTGATGCAACAATCCCCGTGAAAACCGAAAGCCGGAAATCTAATGAAAGTGTTGTTAGTATTATCATAATAAAATAAACATAGGGCATTGGAGTTAACAAAACCACGTGTGTGTTGGCGTAAAATAATATTACCAGCATTGTTATTGTGGGCATGCTTATTTCCGCAAACACATTTATATACCGCTGAAACTCCCGGACTCCGGCTTGTTTCTTTAACCTGCTTTCAAAGTACCTGCTTATTAAAAATGCCCTGACGGAAAACGCAAGTAGAAGTGCCATCGCAATATAAATCGGTGTGAATGATTTTAATGCCGCCAACAGTTTATCATAATAAAAAAGTGTTACGATTACGAACACAATGAACATCGCCAAAAAAGCAATCCCGAGAATGAATGATCTGATCTTCTCATTCAAGTGAATTTCACGAGAGAATTCCTTCTCGAATTGTTTATAGTGATTCCCATTGTTTTCACCGGTACCGAAACTCATCCCGCCCTTTACATTCAATTACAAATGAAAAATAGCTGAATTAATTTACTTACTCAAGTTGACCGCTGAGTTTACCCTACTTTGGCGGGCAATGCTGTCAACTTAGTGAAGTTAGTCGTTAGCACAGGGTAAAGGGTAAAAGGCAGAGGGCAGAGGGCATAGAGCATAGCGCAGAGAGCAAAGGCAAAAGCAAAGACAAAAGCAAAAGCAAATGCAGAGAGCAAAGGTATAGAGAGGCTGGGTTAAAATGTTTTTGAACCCCGGTAGGGGTTCAATGTGAATAGCCTATATTGAAAAGGGAAACATCAACCACGGAGTGGTTGAATATGAAAGAACATGTTCAACCCCGCTGGGGTTGTTAAAATTAATTTATATACATTATCTATTCACATTCAATCCTTTTGGGATTTTATGTCGAGAAGAAGTTTTGTTAAATAACCAAAAGTTTCATACCGAATAAGGTTTTTATTAGCCCAGATTTTCCATTGGAAAATCTGCCCTTCGCCCCGACAAAACTCGTCGGGAGTCAGAATGACTTGAT
Source organism: Melioribacteraceae bacterium (assembly GCA_021740785.1). Classification (GTDB taxonomy): domain Bacteria; phylum Bacteroidota; class Ignavibacteria; order Ignavibacteriales; family Melioribacteraceae; genus JAIOZI01. Next base: position 30,320 of record JAIOZI010000051.1, on the reverse strand, counting down.
TTTTTCTGTTCGAAATTCATTGCCAAGAAAAATGTCTGTCATGCAATCATTCAAAATAGCTTTCCTTACAGAAGCGAAGTGTCCGCAAGTCGCCAGACTCCGAAGCGTCTGTCGGACTCTACGAGACTCCTGTGGAGAAGTATCTTTGTTCTATTCAACGCGTAGTATGCATTAATACTTCATAAGGGTAATCTTGAGTTATTTAATAAAACTTGGTTATATTGGAAACCGGGATAATTATGGATTATAACGATTCAGAAGTTGAATGTTAACTCGTTCTTTCTCCGTAAAATTAATGATGACTACAAATTAGAAAGTGATATTAATTTCAAAAATGTTTTTAAATAAATGATATCAAAAGCAAATATAGAAAACATAAAAATTGCCGCCGGATTAATACGCGATGGTAAATTAGTTGCATTCCCAACCGAGACAGTGTACGGACTTGGAGCCAATGGATTGGATCCGCTGGCAGTAGCAAAAATTTTTGAAGTTAAGCAGCGACCTAGTTTCAACCCGTTAATTCTGCACATAAGCGATATAAAAGAGCTGCATTCAATCTGCAGCTCGATTGATGATACCGTGCAAATTTTGATTGATAAATTTTGGCCGGGACCTCTTACGCTCGTACTTGAGAAAAAGGATATTGTTCCTGGTATTGTAAGTTCGGGACTCGATACAGTTGCTGTCCGTATGCCCGATAACGATATTGCACTTGAATTAATCGGAAATGCGGGAGTTCCGGTTGCGGCTCCGAGTGCTAATACTTTCGGTATGCTGAGTCCGACTTCTCCCGAACATGTCGAAAAGCAGCTTGGTAATAAAGTTGATATGATACTCGACGGCGGGAGTACAAAAGTGGGGGTTGAATCAACAATAATACAAGTAATAAATCACGTGCCGGTTTTACTGCGTCCGGGTGGGCTGCCGGTTGAGGAAATTGAAAGGTTGGCAGGGAAGGTGCAAATTGGAATCCCGATGAATGAGCAGCCGAACTCACCAGGTCAGCTTCCGTTTCATTATTCTCCCAAAGTACCTTTGAGATTTATTGATGAAGTAACTCAATCCGATCTTTTGAATAAAAAAACCGGGGCACTGTTTTTCAAAAAGGAAATTCCGGGTTATGATTCGGCATCAATCAAAATTCTTTCTCCTTCCGGTGATTTACGAATAGCTGCCGCCAACCTATTTTCTTTACTGCATGAACTTGAAAACGAAATGGTAGACCTGATAATTGTAGAAAGAATTGAGGAAAAGGGATTGGGCTTAGCAATAATGGATAGATTAAAGAAAGCGAGTAATAAGTCACATTAATTCTTCTCAAGCAAGTTGATCACATCGCCGCAAATTAATTCAATTATTTTAGCTTCGGTTCGTTCCGCTTCCCCGGCATCCACCATCCATTTTGCGGTACTTACAATCACCGAATTCAATCCGGGTATTACAAAAATAAACTGTCCGCCGTATCCCCATGCGAAGTAAGTCTTATAATTTTTGATTTCGGCTGTCCAAATTTGTCTGCCGTAATGTATATTAGTCAAACTCGACCAACTGCCGCGCACGAATGTCCGCCCGGTTGTCATCTTATCAATCCATTCTCCCGGGACAATTTCTTTACCGTTAATATTTCCTTTATCCATCAGCAGTTTACCAATATTCAGCATATCCAGCGGCGACATCGAAAGACCCGTACTTCCTTGATGGTTACCGCTTTTGTCTTTCTGCCAATTAATCGATTTTATTCCCAAATGGTAAAACAAGTTGTATACTGCGAACTTCTGCAGATCATTATTCTCAAGTTGCTTCGATAAAATATAAGCGGCTAAATGACTGCCGCCCGAATTATAATTGAACTTCCCCTTCTCATTCACATCAATACTTTTATTCAGCACATAATCAATTTGATTCTCAGAAGAAATCCACGGACGGAAATCCTGATTTTCATTCCACCGTATTCCGCTGTTCATCGAAATCAAATCATCGATAGTTAAATCCTTCCATTTTTCAGAAACAGGAAATAGATGATCCCCCAATTTTTCGGCGGAAGAATTAAATATTTTTTTATCGATTGCAATTCCGTATAGGAGAGCTACAACAGTCTTGGTAACCGACTGAGTATTATTAATAAAATACTTTTCGTTTTCATTAAAATAGCTTTCAATTAAAAACTCATTTTCCTTACTGATCAGCAGCGAATACATATTTGGTATCCGTCCGGCTTGTTCCAATATTTTGTTGATTGAAAGTGTATCAATACTATTTGAAGAGGTGATTTCTACATTTGATAAGGTGGAATGCACTACCGGATCAATCCCCGAGCAGGAGAACAGAACGGTGAAAAGTAATATTGAAGATGCAATTCTTCTCATAATAATACTGAACTAAAATACATTCAATAACTTCAACGACATTATAAAAATTGCGACGAGCAAAACATACCGGATTACATTTTCACCCTTTTTAACCGATACTTTTGCAGCCCACCATCCGCCGAGAGCATTGCCTGCGGCTAAACTCAATCCGAACTGCCAGTTAACATTTCCGGTGAAAATAAATATTAACAGAGCCGGGATGGTATAAATCAATATGATAAAAACCTTGTGCATATTGACATAAACGAGATTAATCTGCATCAAGTAATGCAGCGCTGCCATTAAAATAAACCCGACACCAACCTGCACAAAGCCGCCGTAGAAACCGATGAAAAACATCGAGAGATAAACCGTCCATTTTATATTCTGATGATTTGCTTCAAACTTCTGCGAAGATTTGGGAATCAGCATTGTGATAATCACGCCGATCATGATAATTCCCAAAATGGTCTGGAACAATTCATCACCTATTTTAACCGCTGCAACAGCGCCGATTATTCCTCCCGGCAATGTTAAAAGGGAAAGCTTCATACTCGTTTTAAACTGACCGTATTTCTCTTTTTTGAAAGAATAAATTGCGGAAATATTTTGAATTGCAATTGCAACACGATTAGTTCCGTTTGCCAATGCGGAATCCAGTCCGAGGAAAATTAATGCCGGCAAAGTAAGCGTTGAACCGCCGCCGGCTGTTACGTTAAGAAACCCGGCTACAAGACCAACACCGAATAAAATTAGAGTTGAATAAATTTCGTTCATTTGCTCACAAAAATATTACTCCAAACCTAATTCAAATGATTTTACCAAACAAATTAAAATAGTTTCGTACCGGAAGTTTTGCATGATACGTTTACAACGATGGATGCCAGGTTCTACCAAAATACTATTTAAAGAGATGTGAGAAATAATTGATCCCAAAAAAATCATTGGAAATGACTTTAAAAATCGAATGAAATTTTCGATAGTAAATTAAAAACGGTTTTTTTTATGAAAAGATTCTCACATGGAATAGCTGCCGTTGTAATTGCATTGGCATTCGGCGCATGTTCCACGGTAATAAATACTACGACACAAAATGTAGAGCTAAAAACTACTCCGCCGAACGCAAAGATAACGGTCGATGGTAAAAGCTTCGGGACTTCACCTCAGACGGTAAACATTGAGCGCGGAAAAAATCATGTGGTACGTTTTGATCTGGATGGTTATGATCTTTATGAAATGCAGATCACGCGAAAAATTTCTGCATGGTATTGGTTTAATGGTTTGAACTTATTTATTCCGGGTATGGTCGCTGATTGGATGACCGGCTCAATGTATTATCTTCTCCCGGATCAAATTGAAGCGGAATTAACTTTGAAAAAAGAAGAGGAACCGAAGAAGCGAAGATAGCTGTTCCCCGGTTCGTTTTTCATTTGATCACTTTAGTAGAATAAATTTCTTCACATCGGAAAAATTGCCCGCACGAAGTTGGTAGAAATAAATTCCGCCGGCAAGATTCGTAGCATCGAATTCCACTTTATAATTCCCCGGTGCTTTCAATTCGTTTACCAGTGTCTCCGCTTCGCTGCCGAGAATGTCATAAACTTTCAGCGTTACCATATGCAGGGGACGAAAATTTTCGTCCCCTACAGACGATGGGATTGAATATTTTATAGTTGTAGTTGGATTAAACGGATTCGGGTAATTTTGGCTTAATTTAAATTCAGCAGGTTGAGTAGGGGGAGTCCCGATATCAGTCCAAACATCCAAATCTAAATACCATAAACCATCCGACCTGCAAGCCCATAAACGATCACCGTTGACAAACAAATCCCATAATGATGAAAATTCATGCGCCTGTATTTCCCAGCTTTTCCCAAAATTATCCGAAGAAAACATCCAGTGCTCACTTTTAAAATACAGTCCGGCAAGTAGTCGCGATTTATAAATAGTTATCGCAACAATATCTCTTCCGGGGAAGACTGAAATATCAGCCGGCATAAATGGTTTGCCATTAAGTTTCCCTTTATAAATTCCTTTGTTGGTACCGACAAAAATGTCATCTCCAGCCGGAAGGATATCGTAGATCATTCTCTGATATCCAAGAGAATCAATCGATAATACACTCCACGAGGAGGCATTACGGGAACGCCGCTGAAGCCACAGTCCGGAGCCTGCAATTAAATTCTCTCCAACGGACGACAAAGCAGAAACGCCGAGTTGAAATAGACCTTCATTGAACGGCGACCAGGAACTTGGGTTGACAGAGTTTATTGTAAAAATTCCACTGCCGTTTGTACCAATGTAAATTGAATCCCCCAGATATGTAAAATCCGTAATACGTTTTGCGAATCCCGAAAGACCGTTACTGAAACTCTGCCAGTTTTCACCGCCGTCCGAACTCCGCAGCACCCCGTCTCCATCTGTCCCGGCATACAAAAATTCATTATGAGAAAACAATTTGTTGATTGCAGATTCAACCGGTAAACCTCCGGTATTACTCCACGATTCTCCGCCGTCGTGACTTTTGTAAATCCTGTCGATCGTACATGCGTAAAGTGTACCTTCATGATTTACAATTGAAAAAACATTCGTTGAATCAATATTTGGAATCTTTTCCCAATTTTGGCAATTGATTTTTTCAAAGAATGCCGACGAGAAAAGTATTAAAAGCATTATCATCAATTTAGAATTGACTGTCATAATACACTCCTAATTGATATACTCAATATTTACTGAATAAATTTGTTCCTGGTAGAAAGACTATTTCCGGGTTGGAATATAAGACGATCAATCCTAATTAAAAGTTGCCGGCTAAGTACAACATTTTTGCGATTTAGTTTTTGGTAGGAGGTGGAAGGCGGAAAGCAAATTGCCTTCCGCCAATAATTAATGAATTAAATCAGATGAATAAAAATCAAGCAACACGACTGTAATCGATTTTTGAGTTTCACCTGCCAGATAATATTACGGGACGATAATTCCGAAATCTATGATTTATGAACTGTACGATTACTCATTGGAAGTATTAATAACAGCTTAAGTCGTGTATGCCGAGTTAAACAAAACATAATCCGTAGTAATATCCGAGCCCCAGCCTACAGCTTCCTCTGTTCCTGTATTTAATTCCAGCAGCAGCCTGATGTGAGATTCACGAAGAATCTTTTTCACCTTGCTTCTATTAATTTCCAGCGGCTTCCCTTTTTCCAATACCTGGATAAGTGTTTTGTTATCGCCCAAAAATAAATTTACTTTATTGTAATTAAACCTAACGCCGGCATTTCCGGCAGCCATAACAATTCTTCCCCAGTTAGGATCTCTTCCGAAAAATGCTGTTTTAACAAGCAGTGAGTTTTGAATTTCACGAACCAGCTTCCGGGCAGTTTTTTCGGTTTTTGCATTTGTCACTTTATACTCTATAAATTTGGAAGACCCTTCTCCATCGGAAACAATTAACTGCGCAAGATGCAGCATAACTTCATGAAGATGATCATAAAATATTTTGTAGCCATTGCTCTTCTTCGATGTAATTTTCTTGTTGCCTGCCATTCCGTTTGCGAGAACCGCCGCCATATCATTTGTTGATGTATCCCCGTCAACCGTAATCATGTTGAATGTTTTATCAACAAGTTCCTTCACGGTTTCATCCAAAAGTTTTTTATCAATTGCTATATCGGTAAAAATAAAAGCCAGCATAGTTCCCATGTTGGGATGAATCATACCCGAACCTTTTGCAATCCCGGCAATGTTTATTTCTTTATTGCCTATCTTGAAGGTCGTTTGTCCTTCCTTTGCAAAGGTATCGGTTGTTAGTATTGCATTCGCAGCGAACGTTCCCGCTTTTCTTGAGTTGGTTAAGTTCTGCACACTGGTTCTAATTCCCTGCACAATATCGTGCGTAGGAAACGGCTCGCCGATTATACCTGTAGATGCAACCAGCACCATCTCTTTTTTAATTCCCAATTCTTCGGCAAGCGTTACTGCCATTGCTTCTGCGCCTTTGTATCCCTGCTTACCCGTACACGCATTTGCGTTCCCGGCATTTATCACTACAGCCTGAGCTAAATTATCTCTTAGGTGCAGCTTCGATAATTTTACCGGTTCGGCTGCCACATCATTTCTTGTAAAAGTTGCCGCCGCACTGCATACTGCCTCAGAATAAATTATTGCGAGGTCGCGCCTTAGCGATTTTATTCCCGAATGGGCTCCCCAGCATTTTATTCCTTTAACGTTTGTTATGTTGCTGACTAATTTGTTGCTTTTACCAACTATACTCATTTTTGTTTTCTCTATTTTTTATTCGATTATTTTTCTTTATTAAGGACGCACAGGTGCATTCATCAAACCTGTATACTGGTTTATTCCCAGCATTAAATTCATGTTTTGAACAGCCTGACCCGATGCTCCGCGAACCAAATTATCGATTGCGGAAAAAACCATTATGTTGTTTGTCCTGCCGTCGAATGCCGGGTGAATATCGATATAATTTGTAGCGCGAATATTTTTGATCTCAGGCAGTGAATCGAGTACTCTAATAAAATTATTATCAGCATAAAAATTATTGAATAGCGAATTAATCTCACCTTCGGAAATTTCATTGTTTGGAACCGCATAAACCGAGGTTAAGATTCCCCTGTCAACAGGAAGTAGATGAGGAGTAAATTGTATTCGTACATTCATCGAGCTTAGCGCTGTTAACTGTTCTTCAATTTCAATAGTGTGCCTGTGATTTTTAATTCCGTACGGTTTGAAATTATCATTTACATTCGGGAAATGTGTAACATCTTTTGCATTAACACCGGCGCCGGTAACCCCTGTTTTTGAATCGACAATTATTTTGTTCACATCTATAAGATTTTCTTTTACCAACGGTGCGAGCGCTAAAATTGCGCCGGTCGGAAAACATCCCGGGTTTGCAACCAGCACAGCGTTTTTAATTTGTTCTTCGTAAAGTTCGGGAATTCCGAAAACGGCTTTTTCAATTCCTTCCGGATAGGTATGTTCTTTCTTGTACCAATCCTTGTAAACGGTCTTACTACTTAACCTAAAGTCCCCGGAAAGATCGATGATTTTTATATTTGTCTTCATTAATCTTTTCACATATTCCATCGAAACGCCGTGCGGCAATGCAAGAAAAACTAAATCAAGCTCCGATGGATTTAGATCATCCGCAGCAATTAATTCAATATCTACAATATTTTTAAATTGCGGATGAATATCCGAAAACCTTTTCCCTTTGTGTGATTCGGATGTGATTGCTGCAATTTTTACTTCTGAATGATTGTATAAAATTCTTACCAGTTCGGAGCCGGTATAACCGGTTGCTCCTATTATTCCTATCTTATTCATTTATTCAACAGCCTCAGTGCTTTATCAATAACATCAATTATTTTTTCCAGCTCTTCATACGAGATAGTAAGCGGCGGAACAATTCGAAGAACATTCCCGGCTGTTGCATTAGCAATAACACCCATCTCCAGCATTTTTGCAACAAGTTCTTTAGTTTCGAATTTGAAAACAACACCTATCATTAGTCCCATTCCCCTAATCTCAACGAAGCTGCTGTTCCCCGAAAATTTTTTCCTCAACTCATTGACAAACCACTCACCCTTTTTTCGGGTTTCATCAACAATATTCTTTTGTTCAATCTCATTTAAGGTCGCCAAAGCTGCTGAAGCTGCCAGCGGGTTTCCACCGAACGTCGTACCGTGATCACCGAATTCAATTGCCCCGGCGATCTTCTCTTTACAGATGAACGCACTTATCGGAACACCGCCGCCCAATGCTTTTGCAGATGTTAAAATATCCGGCTGCACTCCGTAGAAATCCTTTGCAAACATGTAACCGGTGCGTGCAATTCCGCATTGTATTTCATCAAAAATCAAAACAATATTATTTTGATCACAAACTTCCCGTAATTCATTAAGGAAGGATTTTTCCGCATTATTAATCCCGCCTTCACCTTGAATCGGCTCAACAATAATTGCGGCAATCTTATCCGTTATCAATTTTTTCACACTATCGATATTATTGAATTCGGCTTTATGAAATCCTTCCGGCATAGGACCGAATCCTTTCTGCTGTTCTTCCTTTCCCATTGCAATCGTTGCTAGGGTTCTGCCGTGAAAACAACCTTCGAATGAAATGACCTCACCGCCGCGGTTATTTTTATGCGCATATTTACGGGCAACTTTTATTGCTCCTTCCACTGCTTCGGCTCCGCTGTTGCCGAAAAAAACTCTATCCAACCCGGATATTTCTGCAAGCTTCTTTGCAAGAAGAGCCTGAGGTTCATTCGAAAAGAAGTTGGAAACGTGAATTAATTTCTCCGCTTGATTTTTAAGCGCATCTACAACTGCCGGGTTATTGTGTCCCAGACAGTTAACCGCAATTCCAGCAAGCGCATCAATGTATTCTTTCCCGTTATCATCCCACACCTTTGCATTGCTTCCTCTAACTAATGTTACCGGAAATCTTTTAAATGTGGGAAGGTAATATTTTTCATCAATCTCTCGTATATTCATTTTTTTCATATCTAGTTTGTTAAAAAATTTTTGTCCCGGCTGCTGAATTATTATTCTCAACGGCATCAATCAAAAGATCCGGTTTTGTGCCGTTTAGAATCCGTGCTTTCCCTGTGCCAAGCTCGACGGCAATTTTACATGCTTCCGTTTTAGGAATCATCCCGCCTGTTATAACCGAGCCTTTAAGCTCTTCAATTTTATTGATCGGCAATTCATTTATGAGTGAAGATTCATCCGGAGGATTTTCCAGCAGACCGTCTACATCCGTCAGCATTATAAACTCATCTGCCTTAATTGCTCCGGCAAGATGACCGGCAAACATATCCGCATTAATATTGTAATCAATGCCGTCTTCGCCTGTGGCGATTGATGCTACAACCGGTATAAAGTTATTCTCGAGAAGAAGGTAAATAATTTCCGGTGATATGTTGTGAATATCACCGACCTGACCAAGATCAATCGATTTATTGTTCTCATCTGTGTGATATCTCTTATTCGATACTGCAAGCGCGCCATCCTTGCCGGATAATCCGACAGCACGAGCGCCGAGATTATTTATCTCCCGGACCAGCATTCCGTTAACCTCGCCTTTTAAAGCCATCTCAATATGTTTCATGGATTTGGAATCGGTTTTCCTGTGTCCGCCAATAAACTCCGACTTGATACCCGCCAACTCCAATTGATTTTTAATAAACGGACCGCCGCCGTGAACAATCACAACCTTGTACCCATCATTATGAAGCTTTACTATATTTTCAATTAGTTGAACTGTTAGATTTTCTTCCTGCATGGCATTGCCGCCATACTTAATAACGACAATTTTTTCGATATTTTTATCTTTAAGCATTGTACTTCAGATCTTTTTTGAGAGTAAATTATTTGTAGAAATTTTTCTGTAAGTATAAATTGCAGCGAAAAATGGTAAGTGAGCCTACATCTTTAATAAAAAACATTAAATATATTAAATTAGCCTCTGTTTTTGTACATGTTCAAATATATGAATAAGATTACTCGATATCAAATTTACTTTAAATTATTCTTTGAATTCACTTAATATTAGCGGTTTTTTTTGCGGGAACCATAACTGCACGAAAGAAACTCACAATATTTGTGCGGCTTCTAATCATATTCATGGAATTATTATCATTGAGCACAATAATAAAATTAATTTGAGGACTGGAAGGGACGAAAACCACTCATTCCGGAAAGCGGGTTTTCGTCCCCTTCGGCAATTCCGACGTTGTACATCGGAATCACTCAGCCATCTTAAACTAAAAACTTTTATTTTCTTTTGAAGGTTATTTCCATGTTTTTGAATTCAGAACCATCGGGAGCTTTCAAAAACATTTCGAAATAGAGTGTGTTATCGTCAACAATCTTCATAGTTTGTTTAAACCAAGCATCCTCTTTAGTCATTGGATCGGTCATTTTACCTTCATATACTAGAATTCCGGATTCATCATCGTACTTACCGGTTGAGTATGCAAGTCCGGTTCCCATATTGTCTATCCAGATAGAAACGAACTCCTCTTTTGCATTATCGTATGCTTCAAGACTCATACCTTCCATTGGCATTCCCATTACGTTTCCTTGATGCATAGTTTTTAAGTATCGACCGCCCATTATCATTTCGGCAGTTGCAGTTCCTTGTGATGCCATTGCTTCTGTGCCGGGCGCCATCCAATATTTTTGATCAACAATCCACTCGCCTTCAGCTTTGGCAAGCCGTTGATGCTGATCGCCGGGCGTCATGAATTCAGTCCATGCCTGCTGTGCCGCCTGCATATCCATCGAATTTTCGTCCTGAGCAAAAACCGATGTTAATAAGAGGATTAGTAAAAAGAAAGTTAACCGTTTCATACTGACTCCATTTTAATTGTTGAGATGTGATGTCCGATAATATAATTGAAATACTTAATTATATCAACAGCAATTATTCTAAGAAATAGAAAAATAAAAGGACTGTTACAAAATTGGAATCTCGTAATAAATGTAAATCATACCATTTAGATGCCGGTTTTGTTCTGTTAAACCCAGATTTTCCAATGAATTTTTTGGATTAAAATTTCGGGACAACTCTACTTGAAGTTTTTCAATTCAATATCTTCATAAAATTGGGAGTAGATACAGGTAGTAAATAGTAAAGATAAAATTATAGCTAATCGCTTCATTTTCTTTCTCCTCTTTTATTTTTAATTAAATAAGGAGAGTTAGCACGTTCTGCACTTTTTCTGCCCTCTCTATTTCTTATTTTGAGACTAGCATAATATTTCCGCAGATACTCATTTGTTATGGCATTATCGATGTCAACATATTTTTCAATTATTTCATCGACCATATAAAACATTCCGAAAACCCAAAAAGAATTTTGATGCTTCAGTATTATAGGAATTACTTTTTCGGGTGCGACGTTAATATTATAAACTATTCTTTCACCCAGTAATCCTTCCAGCGGCATACCTTCGTATTTTTCTTGGAATAATTCTATCGCATTTTCAAGTCTAATCTTCCTATCTCGATCTCTCGACTGCCAATATTCAAGAAAAAGTTCATACAATTCCCGGTCTTGATCTGTAGCTTCCAGCACTTTGAATTGTAATTTATTGGAATAGTATAAGTCGCCATCATATTTGGTACCGTCCATAAATTCGGCATATTCTTTAAAAATATATTGAACATAATAAGTTCCTGGCTTAAATGAAGAAACCGGATACTCTGCCCTCCCTTTGCCGAATGAATGAATACGAATAAATACGGTATAAAATTCACCTTTCTTATATTCTGAATAGTTTCCAATACTAACCTGTTCACTTATTAAAGTTACTGAAGTAGGACTATGTACGGTATCTCCATGCTCATTTGTAATTAAAGTACCTTCCCATCTAGTTGGCTGCCTGTATAAAATATCCGTAGATATATTTTTAATTTCAAGGTACACTACAACCGGTTCGTACCTATGATATACTTCTTTTTCAAGTTCAATAGTAACCTTGCATTTTTGTGCGTATAAACTTTGTGAAACCATCACTATTATTATTAATAATAATTTTCTCATTGTCAGCCCCTTTTATTATTTCCACGATATGTTCTATCCATTTCTTCAACTAATTGTTGAGAATAATTATTTGCAATAAACACTACAAATACTATTGCAAATAAAACAGTCTTTACTTTTCCCATTTGAAACCTCGCGGATTGATTCTATTTTCTTGAAAAAAAGTACGAGCTGAAATTAAGTCTTGATACTTTTTGAATAGAAGCTGGTTAATGTTCTTAAGAGTTTCCGTTTTTTCCGCATTGGCGTGATGATATAGTCTATAAAAATCATATGCTAGAATTGAAGAGCTTTTATAATTTTGACCCACGAGATCAAACAAAGTTAAAATGGAATTTCTTTTTATATCATCATCATAATTTACATATCTAATACATAGTATATCCAATCCCCTCATTGAATAATCCGAATCAAGATTATCGAGAACAAATTGATATAACGCTTTTCGATCATAAGGATCGGTATTTATGATTTCTTGAAGTTCATCCCATGCTTCAATATCAACATCGCTTTTAGGATCGATGACTTCAAATTCCAATTTATCCGTAATAATCTTTTTTATTGAACTGTATGGATTTTGGATTTCATATTCGATCTGAAATTCATATCTGCCCGGGAAAATATACCGTTTATAATACATTCCCTCTGTATTAAAAAGCCTATCATATTCCATTTCGTTATTATTCGTGAATTGACTCAATAAATCAAATGTTGTAACAATGCTATCACCAGGCTCAAATTTTATTATTGCTTTTTTACCTCCCCAGGTTGATATTGAGTAATCTCCACTAAATGCCAATTCCTTATTCCTGGTAAGATCAAAAAAGTGAATTTTTACATTATCCGGTTTAAATTGCGGGCCCGAAAAACCTGTTGGATGAATTCCATAAACATAGATCGTCTCGTCCCCAGCATTTTTCTGTTTAATTATCAAGGGAATATTTTCATATACGAGGAATTTATCCTTCTCCAATTCTATTTCTATTTGGTAAGATTGTGCAATATTAATTGACTGGAGAATAATAAATAATAATAAAAACTTTTTCATTTGGTTTTCTCCTATTCTGAATAGTGAACTGAATTTAACAAAATCTGTTGATGCCTGTGTGCTTATTCCAATCAACTAATTATTATTTTCCTCCTGCATGCCGTGTGTTTAGGTTGCCTGTCAACTTAAACCTAGCCTTCAACGGGCTTTTTTAGTATCGACTAGCATCCATGCAAACCAAGCATGCCGTTGATAACCGCCGGGTTGTGCAATTGGTTTTCACGTTTTGGGGGATGTATAAAAAAAAGCATTACTCCCGGAATCACAATGATCCCGGGAGTAAATAAATACAATTAACCCAGATTTTCCATCAGAAAATCTGCCATTCGGGATGACAATTTTTTGGGATTAATTCTTTGCGGCTCCTATTTTCCATTCACCGTCTTCTTTGACAAGTTTTGCTTTGTCGGTGCTTGTTGATCCGTCACCGTAGGTGAGTTTAACTTTGTAATCAATTGATTCCTCTTTAACCTTTTCATCGGTAAACTCTATGCTGCTGATACCTCCTTTCTCTTTTATCTCTTCTGATTTTTCGGCTAATCCCTTTTCCAGTTTTTCTTTTTGAACCAAAGCTTTAGTCTCTGTTGACATCATATCCAGCACGCCTTCAACGTCATTCGCTTCGGCTTTTGAGTAGAAATCCCTAATAATATCTTTTGGATCAGATGAACCGCCGCAGGCAGTGATTAGTAACGATGAAAAAATTGCGACAATAATTAATTTGAATAATGGCTTCATTTCTTACTCCTTGTTTTGTGATAAGAGGTTGTTACAAGCTTAACTTTTGGACTGCCGATCAATGTACCCGGTAATAAAAACGGATTTTTTCCAATCGGGACAAACAAAGTATCCAGCTTTCCGTTTGTTATATCCAGACCGGCAGCTTTGAAACAGTTATATATTAATTCGGTACAATAATACTTTTCCGAATTGAGTAAATCGAAACTATCATCAAATAAGACTCTGTTTTTAACAAGATCATCGGCGAAATTACTTACAACTTTTTCATCGAAATTTTCATCAACCCTGTACACACCGTAATTATCGGCTCTATCGGTACGGAGAAATTCGGTGAGTTTTTCTTTTTTAAGATAATCGATTCCACTCTCCGATTCATCCGGTACTGCATGAATCACGTAATGAGAATCGTTTTTTATTATGAGTAATCCGACATGTGAATAAGGGGAATTGTTATCTGCGGTCAGCACAATTTCACTTACAATGCTTAATCCGCGCCTGAAAATAATATCGCAGTTTTTTAATAGACCGGCATCAATTTGCAACGGTGAGATTTCATCACTTGTATTTTTATTGTTGTTACCCTCATGACTGAAAATTATATCAATAAAAACTATTGAAATAACAAACAGAAGGAATACAAAAATTAATCTTTTCTTACTATCGAATTTTGATGAATTCATAAAAGGAAGATTCAACATTCAATTAAGATATCGTCAACGTGACTTAATTCTAAACAACCTTTCAACTAATCATGACATTTGAAAAAATAAGAAATTCATTAGTATTCATAAAGCGAAACAACCCTGTAACAAGATATTAAGAGTGAGTATCATGCTTTTAGGTTGAAGGCATTATTCATCCGCTTTTATTTCATAAGATACAATTTCATAGCCTTTTGCCGTTTCCAATCCCGTAAAAATGATTCCCACCAAAACACAAACCATCCCGATCAAAAAAGCCGCAACTATTATAACATCAAAACCTTTGCTGCTGCTGAAATAAGCAAAACCAAGCATTACCGAAGTAACAACATACAGCCCAACTGCAGCGGCATAGGATAAAACTGCATTACGAACGAGCTTCACGCGAAAAGTTAAAAACTCAATCTGCCTGATAATACTCTCAAACCTAACATTATCATCGGTAGTAAAATCATCTTCGCTGATTTTCTTTTTAAATGCTCTTCGCTCTTGATTTAGCAAACGAATCCTATTAACAACGAGAGAATATTTATTATTTATTCCCAGCAAAAGCAGTCCGCATGCGCTTATCATAACAGCCGGCGCAAGCATTAGTTGAATTAACTTTGCGGCGGAAAAACCGTTAAAAAATAATTCGTCCATTCAATTCCTCTCTATTTATTGACGACTGAAAATTAAAAAACTTGTCTGAAAGAAACATCAAAGGTAAATTAAGTGTTATGATTTTATTGAATGAAAGAAAGATGATATGACCAAGAAAGAAAAAATTGGAATTATAACCCTCGGCTGTTCAAAAAACACTGTTGACTCGGAACGTTTAATGAGTCAGTTGAGATTTAATAAATTTGATTTGGTAGACGATCCAAACTCAGCGGATTCACTTGTGATAAATACATGCGGATTTATTGATGATGCAAAAGAGGAATCGGTCAATACAATTCTCGCCGCTGTTGAACGAAAGAAAAAAGGCAATCTTAAAAAGGTAATTGTCGCTGGCTGTTTATCTGAGAGATACAAAAGTGAACTGGAAATTGAAATTCCTGAGGTTGATGTTTTTTTCGGCACCGAAGCATACGAACAGATTGTAAAGGAATTCGGCGGGGATTTAAAGAAAGATTTACTCGGCGAACGCGTTGTAACTACGCCAAAGCATTATGCTTATCTAAAAATATCCGAAGGTTGCGACAACCCGTGTTCGTTCTGTGCCATCCCGATAATGCGCGGGAAGCACAAAACAAAATCAATCGAAGAACTTGTTGCTGAATCAACTTATTTGGCAGAGAAGGGTGTGAAGGAGTTGGTAATAATTGGGCAGGATACAACCGATTACGGTAAGGAGATATACGGTAAGCGAGTCCTCGCAGAGTTATTAAATAAACTGAGCGGAATAAAAGGAATAGAATGGATACGGCTTCTCTATGCGTATCCCTCACATTTTCCGGAGGATATTATGGATGTTATCCGCGAAAATCCGAAAGTGTTGAATTACATCGATATGCCGCTTCAGCACATTTCCGATCCGGTGCTCAAATCAATGAGACGAGGAATTTCAAAACGCAGAACGAAAGAATTAATCTTCCGCCTGAAAGAGAAAATCCCGGACCTAACATTGCGGACAACGTTTATTGTCGGATATCCGAACGAAACCGAAAAAGATTTTATTGAGCTCCGTGATTTTATTCGTGAAGTTCGTTTCGATAGATTTGGTGTATTCACATATTCGCTTGAAGAGAACACAACCGCTTATGACCTCGGCGATCCAATTCCGAAAGAAGAAAAGGAAAGGAGAAGGGCGGAGCTGATGGAAATTCAGGCGAAGATTTCACTTGAAAAAAATCAAAGCTATATTGGCAAAACAATCAGGGTATTAGCCGAACGATTGGAAGGAGATTTTCACATCGCACGCTCGGAACGAGACGCCCCGGAAGTTGACGGCGAGGTACTGATCTCGAAAAAATCGAAAATAATTCCGGGTAATTTTTATGATGTGGAAATTTATGATTGCAATGAGTATGATTTATTTGGTAAATTAATTAAAAACAAGGCTTCCTAATTATGAAAAAGCTTATTGTTGCATTATTTATTCTACTTGCAAGTTTATCAGCTCAAGTTGAGCATTCTCAGGGTATTAATCCTACAACCGACGAACCGGCATTCTATATAGATTTAATTTATTACAAAAACCTCAAACCGGAACTTTCAACCCTGGATGTTTTTCTTCAAGTTCCTTACTCGTCCGTTCTGTTTGTAAAAACAGTTAACGGTTACGAAGGGAATTATACATTCACCCTAACATTTTATGATGAAGACCAGGATAACATCCTATTTGAAAGAATGTGGAAAGAGAATATTACAGTTAAGGAATTCGGACAAACAGCTTCGGATCTGAACTATAACTTCTCTTATAAATCAATGGAACTAAAACCCCGCAAATATTTTTTGATTGCCCGCTTCGAAGATTCGGATTCGAAAGAAGCTTTCAAATATGAAGGTCCGGTTAGTTTGCCTTCCTTTTCCGATAGAATATCAATGAGTGATATCCTGCTTATTAAAGAAATCGTAAAGAAAGATGACGCCGAAACAATAATACCCAACGTTACGCGGATAGTTTCGAACGCTGACAGTGTGCTCTCTTTCTTTTATGAAATTTATTCGGATTTGGATGGCGGGATTTTAGCTGAATACAAAATTTTTGATAAGGGCAGGGATAAAAACAACACCCAGATTGAGCAAATACAACTTAAGAAGGGAGTTAATCCCATAACCTACACTTTTTCGGATACGGATTTCAGGCTCGGTGATTTTGAACTGCACATTGTTTTGAAAAGTGAATCCGAAAAAGCAATTGCGCAAAAGACAAAAAAATTCCGTTCAAAAATTAGAGGCTTCCCGAACATAATAAAAGACCTGGAAAAAGCAATTGATCAGATGGTTTACATCGCTTCTGTTGACGAACAAGATCACATTCTTGAACCGGCATCATACGAAGAAAGATTGAATCGTTTTATTGAATACTGGAAAGCAAAAGATCCATCCCCGACGACAGAAGAGAATGAAGTGCTGAATGAATATTACAGGCGCGTTTCGTACTCCAATGCAAATTTCAAAAGTTTTAATGAAGGCTGGCGTTCCGATATGGGAATGATTTATATTACACTCGGTCCGCCCAATCAAGTTGAACGAAACCCGATGCAGGTAGATTCAAAACCTTATGAAATATGGGATTACTACAATCTCAACCGCAGGTTCGTCTTTGTTGATGAGACCGGTTTCGGAGATTACCGCTTGCTTAATCCAATGTACGGTGATTGGTACAGATACAGACAATAATTATAACTGTAAAATAAAATTATGGTTCTTACAGTAACATTAAATCCTCTGCTTGAAAAACGGCTACACTTTCCCTGTATAAAAACCGGGCAGGTAAACCGAAGTTCGAAAGTAGAATATAAGTCCGGCGGAAAAGGAATTAACGTAAGCAGACAATTAAACACTCTCGGAATCAGCAATCATGCGTTAACATTCCTTGGCGGTTTGAACGGAAAAAGTCTGCGCCACATATTAACCGAAGAAAAAATTGAACATGTAATTGTTTCCACCCATGATGAAACACGCTGGGGCTGTTTGATTTTAGAAGATTCGGAAAATAGAATTACATCGTACTTCTCTCCGAACAGCGAAATAACACAACGGGAATCAGACGAGTTCAAATCCAAACTTGAAAAGATGATCCCGAATTATTCCGCAATTATTTTTGCCGGAAGCTCGCCTTCCAAATTTACCGATGACATCTTCCCGTTTGGAATTGAGATTGCAAATCAACACGATAAGATCACCGTTCTCGATACATACGGCGAACACCTCAAAGCATGTATCGAAAAAGCTCCGATGGTTATTCACAACAATATCGGTGAAGTTGAAAAATCGCTGCAGCTTGAACTTTTTAACGAGAAGAAGAGAATAAAATATTTGGAATACCTTTATAACAAAGGAGTTAAACTTGGTTTTCTCACAAACGGCAGAGAGAGTTTTTATGCATCAAAATTTGATTTCCATTACAAGGTTACTCCGCCGGATGTAAGTGTTATCGATGCAACGGGAAGCGGTGATGCATTTACTGCGGGCATTATTTACGGTATGGAAAACGCGATGGTATTTGATGAATTTGTAAAAACGGCGGTTTCACTCGGCGCTGCCAATGCCGCCAAATGGGATGTCTGCAATTCATCCGAAGAAGAAATGAGGATGTTCTATGATTCCGTTATCATCGAACCGGTCGGAAAGAAGATGAAGATTATCGATGACTCACCGAATTATTAAAATTTTATCACTCCTCATTTTCCTTTTTATCTGCAGTAGTTTTTCTGCACAGACAATTTCATCAATTAATATTAACGGGGAGTTTGATTTTTCGGAATCTGATTACCTGTCGTGGATAAATTATCCCGAAGGTACACCGTTCACCGAAACAATTCTCGATTCAATAAAAAGCAGAATAAGCCGGAACCTTGCAAACCGAGGGTATTTTAATTTTTCTTTTACTGATGAAGAAACAACCATCTCGGCAGATACACAAAACGTTTCGATAAATCTAACCATCGATGAAGACGAACCCAGCATAATCAATAAAATCAATCTAAACGGCATTGCTCCCGAAGATTCACTTTCCGTTATTGATGAGTTTGATTATTTGAGAGGGAGAGTTTTTAATAAATTTGAAATCGAGGAAACCCTGGCAAGCATACTTGATTATTACGAAGAATCCGCACAGCCGTTCGCCTCATTAAAAATTCAGTCGGTGTTCATTTATGATGATACATCGGGCAGTCATTTTGCCGATTTGAATATCGAAATAATCAACGGTGAACGAAGTTCGATTGACAAAGTAGAAATACTCGGAAACGAAAAGACAAAGGATTATGTAATCATTAGGGAATTAAGGATTGATAAGGGCGAGGAATATTCACAGAGTAAAATTGAAGACATCCCGAAGAAACTAAACCGCCTGCGATTTTTTGAACCGGTTAATTCACCGGCATTCTACTTCAACTCAAAAAATGAAGGAGTTTTACAGATCACCGTTCAGGAAAAACAAACCAACAACTTTGATGGAATTGTCGGATATGTTCCGGGGAACGATGACGAGAACGGTTACTTTACCGGTTATGTGAATATAAGTCTCAGAAATTTATTCGGAACCGGACGCGCTGCGGCAGTTAGATGGCAGCAGGAAAACCGGTATTCCCAGGAACTTGAACTTAAATATCTTGAGCCGTGGGTGTTGAATTATCCCTTCAATATTACACTCGGATTGTTTCAACGAAAACAGGATACAACATATGTTCAGAGAAGAATTGAAGGAAGTCTGGAGTTTTTAGCAACAGAAGATATTTCTGCGGCATTTTTATTTTCAACAGAATCTACGATACCAACCGTGCGGGATGATAATGTTTTCACCGTTTTCAATTCAACATCTTACACTACCGGGTTTAATTTGAAAATCGATACGCGCGATGATGTATATGCTCCCACCGAAGGATTATTCTTTTTAAGCGCCTATAAATACAGCAACAAGAATATTAACGGTCCGAAAGAATTTATAACACCGCAAACCGAAACAAAAATTAATCTGCAGCGAATTGAAGTTGATCTATCATTATTTTATGAGTTATTCCGGGCACAGGTTGCCGCACTCGGTTTGCACGGAAAAGAACTGCGCGGAAATTTATTCGAGATAAGTGATCTTTATCAGCTTGGCGGAACAAATACTTTACGCGGCTACCGTGAAAAGCAATTCATAGCTAATAGAATTTTTTGGTCTAATCTTGAATACAGGTACTTGCTTTCCCGTCGTACTTATGCATTTCTCTTTTTCGATGCAGGTTATTATTTGAGAAGCGGAGATGCTGCAAACAATATATTAAAAACGGATGCATTCAAAACCGGGTATGGCTTGGGATTAAACCTTGAAACCGGTCTCGGAGTTCTTGCAGTCAGTTACGCACTTGCCAAAGGAGATCCTTTCAACGAGGGAAAAATTCATTTCGGATTGGTAAATGAGTTTTGAAATCATATTTTACCGTTCGTTAAATCATTACTTTTATGAATAAGATAACTGCTATAATAAAAATCACCCGACCCATAAATTTTGCAATTACTTTTGCGTCGGTAATTGTTGCGGGATTAATTTGCTCAACCGGCGAAATTGATTGGGGTCCAATAATCTGTGCTGCGATATCCGCTGCGTTTGTCGGTTCTGCCGGAAACATCATCAATGATTACTTTGATGTGGAGATAGATAAAATTAACCGTCCCGAAAGAGTGCTTCCATCCGATCAAATTTCAAAACAAGCGGCACTTTATCTTTACATTTATTTTACGGTGATGGCAATTGCATTTGCTTCGTTGATAAATGCTGCTGCAATAATAATCGCAGTTTTTGCCTCGGTGGTAATATTTTTGTATTCGTTCCGGTTAAAAAGAATTCCGCTGCTTGGAAATATCATCGTTTCATTCTTCACCGGTTTCGCTTTCATCTACGGCGGTGTAGCTGCAGGCAACTGGGAAAACGGAATAATCCCGGCGCTGTTTGCTTTCTTTGCGAACTTCATTAGAGAAATAGTAAAAGACATTGAAGACATGAAAGGTGATGCAGCAAATAACGTAATTACCTTTCCGAAGCGATTCGGGATTTCAAAAAGCAAAATATTGATTTATTCACTAACCGTATTACTTATACTATTAACTGCGGTTCCTTTTGTTTTCCGGATTTATAAAATAGAATATTTCGTATTGGTCATGTGCGTTGTAAACTTATTATTCGTTTATATGATTAAACAACTGCAAAGCAAAGATGTGGATTTTAGAAAGATCAGTAATTTGATTAAACTGAATATGATATTCGGATTAACGGCAATTTATATTGGCGCTGCATGAATAAACTAAAAGCATTCGACAATACATTTATCAACGAGGGTAAAAAATATTTAGCCGGTGTTGATGAAGCGGGACGCGGACCATTAGCCGGGCCTGTTGCCGCCGCAGCCGTAATTTTTGATCCAAACACATTCATTGAAGGTGTTAACGATTCCAAAACCTTACCGGAAAAGAAACGAGAAATTTTGTTCGATTTAATTATTGATAAAGCATTGGCATACGGTATTACCGTCATTGATCAAAATGTAATTGATGAAATAAACATTCTGCAGGCTTCACTTATGGCAATGAAACTTTCGGTTGATAAACTGGTTATTAAACCGGATCATGTTTTGATTGACGGCAATAAATCATTTGTATCGAATTACTCTACGCAGACAATTGTAAGAGGTGATTCGAAATCATTTGCAATTTCTGCCGCTTCAATTCTTGCAAAGGTTACACGTGATAGAATTATGATAAAAGCGTCAGCTGATTACCCGGTTTATTTCTGGCACAAAAACAAAGGCTATGCAACCCGTCAGCACATAGATGCAATACTCGAACATGGAATAACCGGTTGGCACAGAAAAACTTTTCTGAATAAAATTTATGCGAGAGAAAGACAACAGGTAATATTTTAATGACTGATAAAAAATCAATAGGGAAAATAGGTGAGGATATCGCAGCTAAATATTTGACTGAACAGGGATTTGATATTCTTGAACGGAATTATTTTTACGGTCATGGTGAAATTGATATCGTAGCAATGGAAGGCGAAGACCTCGTATTCGTAGAAGTAAAAACAAGACGGAACAGAGAATTCGGCGACCCGGAATATGCAATTACTCCTGCTAAGCAAAGACAAATCAGAAAAATTGCCGAAGCTTACCTTTACGAAAGGGATGTCGAAGATACAGAATGCCGTTTTGATGTTATTGCAATCATTACTCCCGACGGGAAAAAGTTGGAATACTTCAATCACCTCAAACACGCATTTGAGTTTTGATTTATATGAGTCCGGTTATGAGCGAGAATTCAGCAGCATAATAATTTATTAACTGATCATACTCATTATCTTTCTCTGAGTTTTCAACAAACTATTTTTACCTTGTAGCTGTAAAGAAAAATTATTGAGATTGCTCACATCCTCATACTAAACCCAGATTTTCCATTGGAAAATCTGCCCTTCGGGCAGACAATTTGTAAGTTGAGAAATATCAAATACTTAACCATATAGAAATTTTGGAATTCGTTATTTGAGTAAAATATTTTTCTTACAAATTGTCGGGGTTAATCCCGCAACATAAAATGTTTTAATAAAACATTTTATGAGCGGTCAACGGCAAAAAAATTATTTCCAATGAATTTTTTGGGCTAAATTAACATTAGTTTTACTATTTTAGATATCTTAATGCACATGATAAAAACTAAATGAATCTTCCGCCAATTAAACATACACGCAGACCGACCTTCAAGGAAATGACGTACAATTTTCTTGCTACAATTACGGGTCTCACTCTTTTCAATATCGAATTTGTTAAGCAGGTGTTTATCCCGCCTTATGAAATCGGTGAAATCCGCAAACACATGGATGAACTCGGTGTTAAAACTTTCCCGATTGTCAGTGTAACCGGGATAATCATCGGTCTCGTTCTGGCTATGCAAACCTGGCCCGTACTGCAAAGATTCGGGGCAACGGATTTTCTGCCGAGTATGGTCGCTCTTTCCGTGATTCGTGAATTGGGTCCCGTACTTACTGCATTAATATTTGCCGGACGAGTTAGTTCCGGTATTGGAGCGGAATTAGGATCTATGCGCGTTACCGAACAGATAGATGCAATGGAAGTTTCGGGCGTAAATCCATTTAGATATCTAGTCGTAACACGTGTTGTAGCAACTACAATGATTCTTCCGCTCTTAACAATATATGTAATCTTCCTAGCTTTAGCCGGGGCATATATTGCCGTAATAATTGTTGAGAATATGAATTTTGCATATTTCCAAAATGCAGTTGTTGATTCGATTCAATTCGGCGATTTAATACCGGGTATTGCTAAAACTTTTGTCTTTGGATTTATTGTTGGAATCGTCGGCGCTTATAAAGGATATACCGCAGACGGTGGAACCGAAGGTGTAGGGAGAGCTTCAACTACTTCCGTGGTTGTTGCTTCATTATTAATTCTTGTTTTCGACATGGTTTTAGTTAAAGTATCTTTATGGTTATGGCCGACACTATGATAGTACAAATCGATAAAGTTTCCAAGAGCTTCGGGAAACAGCAGATTCTGAAAGATGTATCTGTTGATGTTTTTGAAGCCGATAACCTCGTGGTCTTCGGTCAAAGCGGTTCGGGTAAAAGTGTTCTGCTGAAATGTATAATCGGTTTGTTAACACCCGACAGCGGGACGGTACATGTGTTCAACAAGAACATTCAAAAGCTGAAAGCCAAAGAATTGAGTGAAGTTAGAAAGCAAATCGGTTTTTTATTTCAAGGCGCCGCTCTCTATGATTCAATGTCGGTAAGAGAAAATTTGGAATTCCCGTTAACAAAGAATTTCGAATTTTCCAAAGGAGAGCTTGATGATAAAGTTGAAAACACACTTGAACTTGTGAATCTCGGAGATGCAATTGATAAAATGCCTTCGGAATTATCAGGCGGAATGAGAAAGCGTATCGGGCTTGCCAGGTCGATTATTACAGATCCCAGGCTGATGCTTTATGATGAACCGACAACCGGGCTTGATCCGATATCTTCTAAAGACATTAGCGAATTGATCCGTAACCTTCAGCATGAGTTAAAAATGACTTCAATTGTTGTCACGCATGATTTGATTTGTGCCGAAATCATTGCCGATAAAGCAATATTCCTGCGGGATTCAATGGTTGCTTTCGAAGGAAAAATTCCCGAGCTGACAAAATCAGATGACCCGTTTTTAAAAAATTTTTTCAGTAATGAAATAATAAAAGAATAATAGGAGTTCTCAATGCTTAAGCATTTCAAAGGAGCGCGTTTAGGTTTATTCATTTTTCTCGGTACCATACTGCTTGTTCTTTCTATTTTTCTTATCGGTAATAAAGAATCTTTATTTGTGACCAGTATACATATTAAAGCTTTTTTTACTGATGTACAGGGATTAAAGACAGGCGCCCCGGTAAGATTAAGCGGTTATGATATTGGGAGTGTAAGTAATATTTCAATGGCTGAGGATACAACAGGGCTGGTTGTTGTTGATATGAGAATTGATGAGGAATTAAAAGATTTTGTGAGAATTGACAGCAAAGCTTCTATTGAGACAGAAGGACTCGTAGGTAAAAAAATTATTATCATTACTCCTGGTTCACCACAATTCGAAGTTGTATCAAACGGATCAATTATCGAATCGAAGACTCCTATCAGCATAACGGAAATTATCATTGAAACTCAGGAAATAATGAGTTACATGAAAGAGATCACACGCGATTTTGCCGAAATTGCAGACAAAATTAATCGGGGCGAGGGAACCGTCGGGAAACTATTAACAGATGATGAACTATATACCTCTACCGTTGATATTACCAAATCAGCCGACGAAAGTTTGAATGAAATGACAGCAAAACTAACGGAGATTACCGACTTCGTATTGGGATTCAGCGGCAGCGTCGAAAATATATTTAATAACCTTGATAGCACCGTGACCGACATTCGCAGTCTGCTTGATAATGTAGAAAAAGGCGAAGGCGTTTTAGGTGCGCTTATTGCAGACCGCAGCGCTTATGACTCAATTAAAACCGTCATTAATAATCTTGTTTTCACAACAGAATCCGCGGTGGCAGGTGCCGAAAAATTTGCTGAAAATATGGAGGCATTAAAACACAATTGGCTGTTCAAAGGCTATTTCGAAGAGCGGGGATACTGGGATAGAATTGAATACGAAAATGAAATCGACAGAAAACTGAATGAAATTAAAACTCAGAATTCCCTTTTAGATGAGAAGCTTAAAGAACTCCGCGAATTAGAATCCCGGTTGGACAACGCAAGACAGAATGAATAAAAAAAATTATATTTACAAACTAAAAAAAACCGGAGCAATATTTTCACTCCGGTTTTTTCGTTAAACAATTTGAATTCAGCAGAGGCGGTTTTGGGATTAACCTTTAGTTAGATAAATTAGCTACTATTATTACCTCTGCTATCACTTCAATTTCTGCAGAAGAAGCTGTTTCAAGAGATGCTTCTACCAAACTTCTGCAGGAATTATAATATTCCATGTATGCTTCAATCACCATATTCAAATTAACTGCCGCGGCAAGTGATGTTTCTAGTGTTGCTTTAATTCCACTGCTGCTATTTATCTGAGCATCAATTGATGCTATGGCAGATGCATAGGCAGTATAGTTTGCAGAAATCTGGCTAATTACTACCGCGTGAAATTCATCGAAAGCGGCAACTATTTCATCATGATTCGAAGCACTATCTAAATCCACTTCTAATTGAATTCCCGCATTAATAACCGCAGAAATCTGAGTGGCGGATGCACTTCCCGCTTCCATTTTCTTTTTCTCGGCTTCCGTATATACCTTTGCCTTAACCTTGGATGCGGTTTTCTCAAGTTTCAATTTTACATCAGATGAAACTGAAGCACTTGATCTTATCATATTCTTCGTGGAGACTTCAAGAATTTTCGCATACGATTCCACTGAAATCCCCGAAGAAGCATATGCCTCAATCATTGTTTCTTCGTAATTGTTAAAGGCTGCATCTATCTGGGCATCACTTTCACCCGCTGCATAAAGTGCCGCATCTAATTGAACTTCCGCAGATGCTTTTGCATCCGCAACGGCTTTCAACTGAGTTGCTGAAGCTCCGATTGCTGCATCCGATGCGGCTTCAACTCTAGCAGTATATTCTGCGTAAATTGCGCCGGCAATCTTAGCCGCCAGTGTTGAAGTGCTATTTATTTCTGCTGCAGTTTCGCTGCTGATAAACAACTGGACATCTGCATAACTAACCATTCCGGCATTTCCGTCACCAATCAATTCTGCATATACTTCAGATTCGGCAGTAGATTCCTCACTCAACGGGGCACAATAAACGGTTGTGTTATGCTTCAATTCCGCTGAAACTACGGATTTCCATTCAGATGAATTCTTGTTTCCGATAATCATTACGTCACTTTCACCTTCTACTTCGGTTTCCAAAGTAAATTCACCTGATGCGTTTGTCATTACAGTATCCGAAATTACCTCCAAACTACCGTCGGCTTTAACACGAGCGGCAAAAACAGCAGCACCTTCAACTGTCTGTAAAGATGATAATTTCGGCGTATTTCCAGATGCCGGTTTTCCGGTTACCTTTCCGGAAATCATTGAAGTCTGATTTTCAACCGGCGGATTTGTCGGTCCATCATCGTCGCTGCAGCCCGGAATTACCGATAATATCAATAAACTGCTTACAGCAACTATTAACCCTCTTTCGAACTTCTTAAGAATATTCATCATATTCTCCTTTCTTTTTGTGCTTTCCCAAAACCACCTGCTGCAAATCTATTAGGGTAATTTCGTAAAGTCAACCCATTGTCTTATTCCCATGATTAAAATCACACCCGCAGTCCGATTTTGTTTGTTTTGGGTATAAAAATCAATTATTTGTGAACGAGCGTTCACATATTGAATTTAAATTTATATGGGGTTTTTCTTATGCTAATTTTCTATAACTGATCAAAAAAAATTGTATTTTTCTTGGTTAAATAGGATTTAGAGTATTTATGGTCAACAATCAAAAGAAAATTACAGTTAAGGGCGCCAGGCAGCATAATCTTAAAAATATTGATTTGGAGATCCCGCGGAACCAATTAATTGTGTTTACCGGTGTAAGCGGAAGCGGGAAATCCTCATTGGTTTTTGATACGATTTATGCTGAAGGTCAGCGCAGATATGTTGAAAGTTTATCTTCTTATGCAAGACAATTCCTCGAAAGAATAAACAAACCGGATGTTGATTTTATCACAGGAATAAGTCCCGCCGTGGCAATTGAGCAGAAGACCGGGTCACGCAATCCAAGGTCAACAGTAGGAACAACAACCGAAGTTTATGATTATTTGCGATTATTATTTGCCCGTGTCGGGAAAACTATTTGCTTCAGCTGCGGGAAAATTGTAAAGAAAGATACGGTGGGGACAATAGTTGCGTGGCTGGAAGAGCAGCCTGATACCGGTAAATATTTCATCGGTTTCCCGATTCATCCCCACGAAGGTCGTACTGTAAAGGAAGAAATTGACCTTCTAAAGAAAAAGGGATTTTTCAGAATCTTTACAAAAAACAAATTTATTGACACAAACGAATCCCCCGAACTGCCGAAAAAGAAAGATGAAATAGTTGTAATTATTGACCGTTTCAAAATAAAAAAGGGATATGTTAGAGAGCAATTAGCCGAATCGATAGAAGCGAGTTTCCGGGAAGGCGAAGGGAGACTTGCAATTGTAAATGCCGATACGAATGAAATAAAAACATTCACACGCTTTTACGAATGCTGCGGAATAAGATACGAAGAGCCCGAACCGCGATTTTTTTCTTTCAACAACCCATTCGGCGCATGCCCGGTTTGCCAGGGTTTCGGGAAAACAATGGGATACGATCCGGAACTGATTATTCCCAATCCCAAACTTACAATTGTCGAAGGAGCAATTGCACCCTGGCGCTCTGTAAAATACAGTAAATTTTTACGGGATCTCATCCGTGTCGCCAAAAACAAAAACATCCCGGTAGATATTCCATATTACAAAATGGAAGAGGAACATAAAAAACTTATTTATGATGGCTTCGGTGGATTTATTGGAATCAGCGGGTTTTTTGAGAAACTCGAAAAGAAAACCTATAAAATGCACATTCGAATTTTACTCTCAAAATACCGGGGTTATTCAAGATGCCATGCATGCAAAGGATCGCGCTTGCGAAGGGAATCGTTGCAAGTTAAGATAAATGATAAATCCATTTATGATATAGTGAAGCTTTCAATCGAAAGAGCGCATGACTTTTTTCAAGAAATTAAACTGACTGAATATGAAGAGGCTGTAGGCGGAAGAATACTTAATGAAATCAGGAAACGTTTAACATTCCTTGACGATGTCGGTCTCGGTTATCTCACACTCGATAGATTAAGCAGCACGCTTTCGGGCGGAGAAACACAGAGAATAAATCTTGCCACTTCCTTAGGTTCAGCTCTGATGGGAACTTTGTATGTTTTGGACGAACCCAGCATTGGTCTGCACCCGCGGGATAATGCCAGACTGATAAAGATATTAAAATCCCTACGCGATATTGGCAACACTGTATTGGTAGTTGAACACGACCCGGAAACAATGCGGGAATCGGATCTTATTGTTGATATGGGTCCGAAAGCCGGGAATCATGGCGGCGAAATCGTTGCGATTGATAATTATGATAACCTTGTTAAAAACCCGAATTCTCTCACAGGGCAGTATCTGTCCGGGAAAAAGAAAATTCCATTACCCGGAGAGCGTGACACTTCCAAATCTCCGAGAATAAAAATAACCGGTGCGCGCGAAAATAATCTTCAGAATATTACAGTTGAATTTCCGCTTAAGAAATTTGTTGTTGTAACCGGCGTAAGTGGTTCCGGCAAAAGCACTCTCATTCATGATGTTCTTTACGGAGGCATCGTAAAACATATGGGAGGTAACCCGCCGAAGATTGGAAAATATGATTCGATTGACGGGATAAATCATATCGATGAGATTGAAATAGTTGACCAATCACCAATCGGGAAGTCGCCGCGTTCCAACCCGATAAGCTATGTGAAAGGTTATGAACATATCCGCGAACTGTTTGCCAATACACCGCAAGCTAGAGCAAGAGCGTATAAACCCGGTTACTTCTCATTCAATGTTCCCGGCGGAAGATGCGAAACATGTTCAGGCGAAGGTTATGTAAAAATTGAGATGCAGTTCCTTGCTGATTTGTATTTGGAATGCGAGGACTGCAAGGGAACCCGGTTCAAAAAGGAAGTTCGCGAGGTTGTATACAAAGGAAAAAACATAGTTGATGTATTGGATATGACGGTCGATGTAGCGCTTGAATTTTTCAAGAATCAAAAAAAGATTGCCAAAACCTTACAGGTCCTTTCGGATGTTGGAATGGGATATATTAAACTGGGTCAGCCTTCAAATACTCTATCCGGCGGTGAAGCACAGCGGGTAAAACTTGCCGCACATTTAAGTCACACGAAAGAGAAACAGCACACACTCTTTATTTTTGACGAACCGACAACCGGTCTCCATTTTGATGATATCAATAAATTGCTCAATTGTTTCCGGATGTTAATCAAAAGCAATAATTCGGTGATAATAATCGAACATAATTTAGATGTTATAAAATGCGCCGATCACATAATTGATCTGGGACCCGAAGCCGGCGAAAGGGGCGGTGAAGTTGTTGCAGAAGGCACGCCGGAAGAAATTGTAAAAATCAAAAATTCTTTCACCGGTAAGTTTCTTAAGGAATATCTTTTTACAGATTAGCGCCAACCTTCACCAAGGCTCCGATTAGTAAAAATTAGCGGATTGGCGGATTAGCGGATTGCCGGATTAACGGATTGATGGATTTCTGGATGAATGGATGAATGGATTTGTGGATTGAAGGTTGTTAGATTTTTTTTTGCTTTTTGCCCTTTGCCTTTCAACTTTTACAGTTTACCCTCTATGCTCTCTGCGCTATGCTCTTTTATATCTCATTCTCTTAATAACATAATAACTGAATAACCAAATAACTATGCTTGGATTTGCGGATTCTGAAGAAAACAGATTAAGATTATGAGTAAGATAAAGATTAAGAAAACAATCTTACTCTTGCTCTTAATCTTAAACTGGCAGAGCCAGAACCAAAAAGAAATAATCACTAAATTGTGGCAAACAAAAGGAAGATACAGAAATGGGAAACAAATTTATAGAAAAATACAGTTCCGCAATACAAGGAATAATAAGCTGCTAT
>JAIOZI010000050.1 GCA_021740785.1 Melioribacteraceae bacterium | reverse complement strand
AATTTGTAAGTTGAGAAATATCAAATACTTAGCCATATAGAAATTTTGGAATTCGTTATTTGAGTAAAATATTTTTCTTACAAATTGTCGGGGTTAATCCCGCAACATAAAATGTTTTAATAAAACATTTTATGAGCGGTCAACGGCAAAAAATTCATTTCCAATGAATTTTTTGGGTTCAATTTACCAAATTCGGAATAAAAGAGAAATAACAAGCCGGAACCGGAATGAATTTAGTCAAAAAAAAAGCCTCCGGAAAACACGGAGGCTAAATTTATATTATTTGATGAATTTACCTGTAGAAGAGATGCCTGTTATCTGTAATATCGGCATCTGCCTTTAACTCTTCAAGCCAATCAGTAAAGAAAGTCGATTTTTTCTGCTGAAGAAGGTTATCTCTAATAGAATTTCTCTGAATTGAAAATGCTGTAGAATCGAATTCCGTTCTACTTTTAACACGGATCAGATAGCTTCCTCTGGTTCCTTTAATTGGATCGGAAATTACATTCAACGGTGCATCAACTGCATATTCACTAAAAGCAAATTCCCTTCCAACACCAGGAATAGTCCCGTTCAGATTAAATTTATTAGCGGTAGAGTATTTAGCCTGCGGAACAATCGATGCAGCATTCATCATGTCGCCCGTTTCACCTAATTTTGATTTTATTTCCTTAACCAGTTCCAAGGTTCTTGCAAGTTTCTTCTCTCTTTTCGCTGCTGATTCAACTGTTTTTCTAACTTCCTCAAACGGTTTAGAGCCTGGTTTAATTACCTCAGAAACCATACATACTGCATATCCGGAAGGGACACGAAAAACTTCACTAATAGTTCCGACACTGTTGTCAAATGCAAATTTAACCATTGCCATGCTAGCTCCAAGTCCCGGAATTGAATTACCTTCTTCCTGGAAAGCAGCCGATTGAACAACGTCATAACCAATTAATTCGGCTTCGGATTCAAAACCGTTTTTATCTGCGAGATACGAAAAATCATTTGCGCTATTATAAATATCGTCTAATGTAGTTGCCGAAGGTTGAATTTGATTTACCAACTTTTCAACCACATAATTTTCATCTGATCTTCCGGTTACTTTGATGATGTGATAACCGAACTGAGTTTCAATAGGTTTTTGTATGACACCGACTCTTCCGCTGAAGCATGCATCCTCAAAAGGTTTAACCATCTGACCTTTTCCAAACCAGCCCAGATCACCGCCTTTTTGTGCGCTCCCGAAATCTTCTGAATTTGCAGTTGCAATTTCTGCAAAATCGGCGCCGTCACTCAAAAGTTGATACAATGAATCGGCTTTTGCTTTAGCTGATTCTTTATCTGCATTCTGGGTTTTGATTAGAACATGCGATGCTCTAACCGAAGGTTCCTCAGCAGGAATTTTATTAACAAAATTATAAACGACATATCCTTCGTATGTTAATACGGGTCCGACAATTTCACCCGGATCAGCATTAACTAATTGCTGATTAGCTCCGTCGGGAATTTTATCCAATGAAAGTGTATCGCGTGAGAAAGGTTGATCGGAATAAATTTCAACATACGTTTTGAAAGTGCTGGTATCTTCTTTTACTTTATTAACAATTGCTTCCAAATTATTTTTAATTCCAACCGAATCACCCTTTGAAGCCTGCTTCCTGAATAACACATATTTTACTTTTCTCTGTGCTTCGATTTTATAGTCGTTAATATTCTTGTTGTAAAAGTTCTTTAATTCCGATTCCGAAATTTGAACGGCAGTATCGGGAATTGCAGCAGTGCTAACAAAAACATAATCGGCACTCATTTCAACACGCTGTTCAACAAACTTTCTTTTAATTTCACTTTCGGTAACAATGATATTAGCGGACAAGTATTCCTGAAGTTTCTGCTGCATTCTCTGTTGCCGAACTAACTCTTCTGTTTGAATTACTGCATCTCTGTTTTGAGGATTAAGCATTGCTTGATCATAGGCAGTTCTATCGAAAGTCCCGGTTGAATCCCTAAAATATTGTTTAATAAATTCGGGCGGATTCGGTCCTAAAAGTGCCTCCCTCACCTCTTCATCCGTAACAATGATGTTAAATTCATCCATTTTTTCTTGAACAAGTTTCTGGTTGATCATCAAGTCCCAAACCTGTCCGCGGAATGCATCCATTTGGGATTCATCCAACTCTTGACCTGACTGTGCAAGGTTTTGCCTTTCCTGTTCAACACGCTGAGCAAATTCCTGGTAGGATATATCTTCGCCCTCAATCGATCCGATTATTGATGATCTTTGACCCATAATGTCAAGAACACGTGAATCAGATAAGACCATAAAGAGCACAAATAGTCCGCCAACCATTATTATAAACCAAGGAGCCAAACTCCTCATCCGGGCCATCATAGCCATATTTTACAACTCCCTTATTTTTAAACTTAACAAAAAAATTCAGACTTTAAATTTAGACACCCTATTGTATAAAAGCAATTGTTTTTAGGAAGGATATTTAAATATCATTAAAGGTTAAAGATCCCCCTCGATTTTTGCAAAAAGATCATTCAGGTTATCAAAAACAGGAACCCCGCATGTTTCGAGTGTTTTTTTTGTTTGATGACCGGCAGATATCATTATACAATCGGCGCCGATTTCATTGGCGACTTCAAAATCATGCAGCGTATCACCGATAAATAATACCGAACCATCAGGGTGATTTAATTCTTTAATCCATTTTTTACCATTTTCCATTTTACCGGCAGCATAAACATTATCCAGACCAACAAGCCCGATAAAAAATTTATCTAATTTGAAATACTTAACAATCTCTTCTAAAGTGTGCTGCGAATAGGCTGATAGTATCGACTGCTCAATATTTAATTCATTAATTTTTTTTAATACATCCAAAGCGCCGGGGTAAAGAGTGCACTCTGTTTTTCTTCTTTCATATTCAACGATGAATTCCAATCCCAATTTATCAAAAGTTTCTTTCTCAAAATCCAGCCCGGTCTTTGCATAATAATCTTTAACCGGGAATGTGAAAATACTCTTATAATAATCTATTGTTATGGCAGGCAGATTTCTTTTACCTAGTATTCCATTCATTATGTCGGCACAAAGGAATACATCATCAAGCAAGGTTCCGTTCCAATCCCAAATGACGTGCTTATATTTTTTTATATCAACTTTTACTAACAAGTAAAATCACCTCATCAATACAATTTTTTTTGCATCTGAAAATTTCCCTGCGCGGATACTGACAAAGTATACTCCTGATGCTATTGAATAATCCGGTGTGAAATTAATTTTATGTATCCCGGGTTTTTGTGCAGTCAATTTTTTCTGCCAGACTTTTTCACCCAACAAATTAAAAACGGTTAAGTCAACATCCGATTGTTCAGGAAGTTCAAACTGGATATTCGTCGATGGATTGAACGGATTCGGGAAAACCGAAAGTTTAAAATCACGTACGACTTCATCTTTCTCCTCAACGGAAACCGGGGAATTGGAAAAACCGGGAGTTGGTTCCATAGATCCCCAGTGCTCATATGCATCAGGATACCGCCCGAAAGAAATATCTGATTGCTGCGTACCGAATTCAATTTCATCAATTATAGTATTGCCATTGCCGGATACCAAAGCTATATATTCACCATCGGCATCCAGTTTGAAATTAGAGTGCAAACCGACCTGTCCCGAATCTTCATCACACCAAACAATTAAAAATTCACCGGCAGCAATGTATAAATCATCCTGAGTGAACTGCCATTTTGTTAGATTGTCCTGTTTATCGGTCAAATACATCCCTGTTAGTAAAACCGGTTCCACAGAATTATTATAAATTTCCAGCCAATCGTCAAATTCACCATGAGGGTCAGTGTATGCCGACTCATTGCTTGCCAAAAATTCATTTATTAAAATAGACGAAGAGGAAACTTCCGCTGCTTCAATTTTTATTTTTCCGTTTAAAGGATAGGTAGATTCGTTGATGTTGTTATCCAAAAAATAGATTTCAAATTCTGCCGAACCGCCTTCTCCCAGCGGAGGTATTACGCCAAACCATCTATCGTATTCATCAACTATTAACGTTGATTCAATTGGGTTGTAGGTCAACGGATAATTATATACGATCGTTAAATCTTCCGGGTAAACCAAAATTTGCGCGTTAGAAATTCCGGTATGACTAAAAGCCGAAACAGCAACATAAATTGAATCTGTAGGAAGAGGATTTTTCGGATAATAATCAATCCCGTACGCATAAGGTGCTGCATCAAGGTATTCAAATTGATCATCGAGTGATTCACTTCTATCGATTATAAACTCTCTCAATCCCCATCGCACATGAAGTTTTTCAAAATGCGAGCTTGTATAAGATTCGAAGAAATCGGCAACAGTGAAACCATAATCCAATGTCCGGTATGTATCCTCAATTGCAGAGTTAGAAATCATTGCCTGTATATCTAGAATTTCATTTTCCCAATTCCACAGCTTAAAAATTTCATCCCGGAAAAACTCGAGGTAATGTGTGTAAAGATCACGGTAAGCAGGAATTTGAAGAAGTCTTTCGGCTAACGGACGCGGACCGCCTGAAATATTCGGAAAATTATAAATATCGGCAGTCGCCCAATCAATTCCCGACCAATCTATACCGAGCGTATTATCATAATCATAAGGAATTATATGAAACTTATCCACCGAAGGATCATGATACAAATAAAAGTTGTTTTTATTCCCCCAGTAATCATCCCAGCTTCCCATCAAAACATCCCAAGCTAAATATTTTAAAACCTCGGGTACATGCAATATTTTTTCAAGAGAATCCGGGAGGTTTTCTATTGGAGTTAAATTTAATATTCTGATAAACCGTGCGAGATTGGTATAATCATCCTCATCCGTGTTTGTCTTTAACTCATAAACTCTTCTTCCACCGGACATTAATTTGTAAGAGTTCGGGTTATCACTAAGGTAATCCAAATCGGCAGGCCACAAGCATTTCCAAAGATTGCCTGAATCATCATCATAATTTTTATTTACAAATTCTTCATCGATATGTTCAACCGAAATATAGAGCCCGTAATAATCACCGTTTATATAAACCTCAGCATGATTTGCGCGTGAAGCGATCATGCCGCTTTTTGCAAATAAATCCCAGCAAAGTTTACTTCTGACAATAGACGGATCATTATGCTCGCCGTTGATATTCATCTTTTCCAATCCGTAAAATTTTCTGCCGGACTCAAAAGCGTTAAAGCTCAACTTAAATGATTTTTTTTGTGAATCCCTCGAAGTATTTCCTCTTATTCTTATTCCCACCGAATCTACTGTTTCGTTTATGTAAGCATTCTGATAATGAACAACAGCGGGTTTTTCTACATCATCATAAAGATTATCGAAAATATACTCAAGATCAGCCGGATCCATAGCAATGTTTATTATCGCAACCTGGGAATCATCATAAACTTTCCAGCTCTCATCGGATTGCGCATAATTAAACGAGTTACAAAACACTATAATCATTAATGCAAATTTCATTACTACCTTTTCAATTTCATTTCAGATATAAAAACAAATATCATGAAAAAAATGGAGTGATAAAAGTCATATATATTTCAATGGAATATCAGTTTCAAAATTACTCTTTCTTACTTAGTGAAAGTCGGGATTTCAATGAAGAATTGTCCAATTCTGTATTAAGAGGGGTGAAACGACACTTGAAATTTACGATAATAATATTAAATTAGTATGCAAAAGTGAAAATGAAATGGAAAACAAAAAGAATAAAAATATCGATTTTTATGAATTACTGAAAGATCTCGACAATAAATGGGTGATTCTTTCAGAAGATGGAGCTACTGTGTTGGCTTCATCCGACAACTTAGAGGAAATTAAAGATAAATTATCAGATGGAATATTGTTGAAAGTTCCCGACTCAAAATCGTACCTAACACCATCTATAGTATAAGTTATGATTATTCCTTATCGCAGATTCCCCGCTCCAAACAACACATATATTTATAGACCTATAATAGAAGTAAAATTAAAGTTAAAGACAAAATCATTTTCCACTTGGGCTATCATTGATTCCGGTGCAGATAGAACGATGATTAATAAACAAATAGGGAAACAATTGGGTTATGATTTTAAGATTTGTAATCCTGCCTCAACCACTCACGGAGTGTATGGAGAACCTCAGCCCATATGGGATTCCAAAGTTGAACTAGAAGTTGATGGATTTAATGATCGCAAATTTCTTGCTGATATTTCATATTTAAAGTCAAACAATTTTGGAGTATTACTAGGGCACAAAGGATTCTTTGAGTTTTTTGATATAAAATTTCAAACAGCCCAGAACCAATTTGAAATTGAATTAGCTGCTCATTCTACGAAACAAAGCTAATTAACATTACCTCGTCATGCTGCTGTTATTTTCCTGGTAAAGTAATTTAGAAATAAACAAAAAATTTAATTGAGAGTTATTCTCAATCAAGACTTTATCATCTTCTGCAGTTTTTCAATTTCATCTCTCAAAAATGCCGCTCTTTCAAATTCAAGATCTTTTGCAGCGGTTATCATTTCTTCAGACATTTGATCAATCAAATCTTTCTTTTGATCATCGGTCATATATTTTAAAACAGGTTCAGCAACTTTCGAAAATGCAGCAAGATCTTGATTCGGATCTTTCTTTCTTACATCGGCAATAGAAGTAGACGACATAATTTCTTCACGGCTTTTAAAAATTGTTTTCGGAGTAATTCCGTGTTTTTCATTGTATTCCAATTGTAGAATTCTCCGCCTGTTGGTTTCATCAATAGTTTTCTTCATAGAGTTAGTAATAAAATCGGCATACATTATCACTATTCCGTTTACGTTTCGGGCAGTTCGTCCGGCAGTCTGCATCAGAGACCGTTCGCTTCTCAAGAAACCTTCTTTATCGG
The DNA here is from genome assembly GCA_021740785.1 of Melioribacteraceae bacterium. Lineage (GTDB taxonomy): Bacteria > Bacteroidota > Ignavibacteria > Ignavibacteriales > Melioribacteraceae > JAIOZI01. The sequence goes on along the minus strand of JAIOZI010000050.1, from coordinate 31,592 downwards.
CATCAATTATTGCAACGAGAGAAACTTCCGGTAAATCTAAACCTTCACGAAGCAGATTAACGCCAACCAAAACGTCAAAATCACCGATACGCAGATCACGTATAATTTCCACACGTTCGAGCGCATCAATATCACTGTGAATGTAACGAACTTTTATGTTTATCTTATCCAGGTAATCTGTTAAATCTTCAGCCATTTTTTTTGTTAATGTTGTAACAAGAATTCTTTCTTTCCTTTTTGTCCGCGATTTAATTTCACCAATCAAATCATCAATCTGAGTTTTAACCGGTCGCACTTCTATCATCGGATCGAGCAGCCCTGTTGGACGAATAACCTGTTCAACATAAGAGCCCCCGGTTTTAGTCAACTCATAATCACCCGGCGTAGCGCTTACATAAACCACCTGGTTAACAAGCTTCTCAAATTCATCAAATTTAAGCGGACGGTTATCAAGTGCGGACGGCAGGCGGAACCCGAACTCAACGAGCGTTTCCTTTCGTGAGCGGTCGCCTTTATACATGCCGCCTATCTGCGGAACAGTTACGTGTGATTCATCAATTATTAATAAATAATCATCAGGAAAATAATCGAACAGACATGCGGGACGCGAGCCCGGCAACCTGGCATCCATGTGGCGCGAATAATTTTCAATTCCCGAACAGTACCCGATTTCCTTTATCATTTCAATATCATAACGGGTGCGCTGTTCCAACCGCTGAGCTTCGACATATTTTTCTTCCTTCCATAAATACTTCAGTCTCTCTTTTAGTTCATCATCAATAGTTTTAATTGCCCTGGCAGCCTGCTCCTTGGTGGTAACAAAATATTTTGCGGGATAAATTGCTTGTGATTCAACTTCCTTAATTACCTCCCCTGTAACCGAATCAATTATTGAAAGCCGTTCGATTTCATCGCCCCAGAATTCAACTCTTACCGCCTCCTCATATTGATAAGCCGGGATTATCTCAACAACATCACCGCGGGCACGGAAAGTACCGCGTGTAAACTCCACATCATTTCTTACGTAATAAATATCAATCAATTGCCGCAGAAGTTTCTTCCTTTCGATTTGTGCTCCCTTTTTAATAAAGATGATCTGCCGCGCATATTCGTCGGGAGCGCCGATTCCGTAAATACAGCTTACGCTGGCAACAATCAGCACATCATTCCTCCCTTCGATTAATGAAGTTGTAGCTTTGAGCCGGAGTCTGTCGATTTCTTCATTTACCGAAAAATCCTTTTCAATATATAAATCACTTTTTACCACGTAAGCTTCGGGTTGATAATAATCATAATAACTGATAAAAAACTCGACCGCATTATGCGGGAAAAATCCCTTAAATTCGGAATAGAGCTGTGCCGCCAAAGTTTTATTGTGGGAGATAATTAACGTCGGCTTGTTAACCTTCTCTATAATATTCGACATTGTAAAAGTTTTACCGCTGCCGGTAACACCGAGAAGCACTTGATGTTTATCTCCTTTAAGTATTCCTCTTGTTAATTCTTCAATTGCCTTGGGTTGATCACCTGCAGGTTTATAATTGGATACCAGCTTGAAATTTTCCATTTATTTTCTTCAATTAGCTTTTATTTAATTAAATTTATTTCCGGAATTAGTAGAATAATGCAATCTGTAAGTTAACCAAAATTAGGTTCGAAATTGATCTTTTTCTTAAATCAAAAACTGGGGCAACAATGAAGAAAACGTTATTAATTTTATTAATACTAGCATTTGTGAACATCAATGCACAAGATGAGGAATTAGAGTTGTATAAGTGGTCACCCGCTTTTGTAACGGGATTGAATATCAGCCAGATAACATTCGAGAATTGGGCAAAGGGCGGTGAAAATTCTTTGGCTTATACAGTTACCGGAGATTTTGCGCTTCGCTATTTAACGGAAAATTGGAAATTCAGAAATCAATTTAAAGGAGCTTTCGGTAAAACGAAATTAGGTCAGGATGAAATACGTACAACCGACAATGAATTTTTCTTTGAAACGGTTTTGTCTTACAAGATACTCGGGTGGGAAGTTAACCCTTTTATAAGTAATCTTGTTCGTTCGGCAATTACATCTGGTTACGATTATAAAACAACACCGAAAACAAAGATTGCAGATTTTTTCGATCCCGGTTATGTTACTCAATCAATCGGGTTTACTTATGATAAACATGAAAATTTCCGGACACGACTCGGTATTGCATTCCAGGAAACTTTTACACGAGAAGATGCCCTGGCACTAGCTTATTCCGATGACCCGGAAACTGCCGAAATAGAAAAATTCAAATTTGAAACCGGTCTGGAAAGTGTTACCGATATGAAATTAAATGTAGATAAAAATTTAATTTACCAATCCAAACTAAGATTATTCACCCGGTTTGAAGATATAGATATTTGGGATGTACGATGGGATAATACAATTACAGCAGAAGTCAACAGTTGGCTTAATGTAAATTTGAGCGTTATTATAATTCATGAAGTATCGCAGACGGTTAAAACTCAGTTCAAAGAAGCTCTGCAAATCGGAATCACCTATTCAATATTATAATTTAGATTAAGAGGAGCCTGCCGGTTAAAAGCGGGTTCCGCTTACTCTCCTTTTTTTAATATTTTGAACTACCTATCCAAATTTCTTGTATTTACTTATATTCGAAAGTCATTTTTGATCACTGGAGTGTTTTTATGAAAAATATATTATTTGTCCTTCTCATTTTTATGTCGATACCCTTATTGGGTCAGAAAGTCATGACAATGGAAGATGCAGTTGAACTAGGCTTGAAAAATAATTTCAATATTAGAATAGCAAGAAATACCGCGGAAATTGCCGGCAACAATACAGGAAAAGGAACAGCAAATTTCCTTCCGACACTTAACGCAACCGGTAATTATTCTTATTCAAATACGAAGCAGGAAACTAATTCACCCTTCAGTTTTGGAAATTCGGACACAAAAGGATTCGCGACTCAGTTAACGCTCAACTGGACTCTATTCGACGGTTTCAGAATGTTTGCCGACCGAAGCCGTTATCTTGAATTGGCAAAATTAGGAGAATATCAAGCACGGACTACAATTGAAACAAATGTTATCCAAATTATGCAGGCGTATTTTAATTATGTACAGCAGCAGCAATTACTGGAAGTAGCCGAAAGTAATTTAGCCATCTCCGAATCACGCTATGAAAAATCAAAAGTTAGAAATGAACTGGGCGGAGCTTCATCCACTGATTTGTTGAATGCGCAGGTTTCACTTAACAATGACAAGTCGGAATATTTTAATCAACAATTAGCCGTTAGTGTCGCAAAGAAAAACCTGAATATTCTCTTGGCTCAAGAACCGGGGACTGAAATAATTGTCGACAATGAAATTGAAATTCCCGAATTCAATTATAGCTATGAGCAAATTCTTGAAACTGCCGGGAAGAATAATAATGCTCTGTTATCAGCAAAACAAAATAAATCTGTTGCTGAAAATAACCTATCGTTGGCAAATTCAACATTTTATCCAAACTTATCATTCAATGCGAACTATGGTTATTCAGATAGAACCGTTGCAAGCGACAGCCCGCGTTTTACAACAGAAATTACAACCTTAAGTACGGATTATTCGGTTGGGGTAAATCTATCTTTTAATCTTTTTAACGGGCTTAGAGATAACATCAATTCGCAAAATGCAAAAATTGATGCAAAGAATGCGGAACTCGCACTGATGAATGTGGAAAATCAACTTGCCGGATTGGTAAAAGAAAAATATGCTACTCTACAAAAACGTCTTGAAGTGGTTGAATTAGAAATACAAAATGTAAAAGCTGCCGAGCAGAATTTAAGTCTTCAGCAGGATAAATACGAAACAGGCACAACAACTTCACTTGAATTCAGAGACGCGCAGGTTAATCTTAGCAGGGCACAAACCGCTTTAATTTCGGCAAGGTACCAGGCGCGAATTACTATTTTGGAACTTGAACAGATTATGGGTATGCTGAAAGTGAATCCCGATTAAAAAAACAAACTGACTTTCAAATCGTCATATGTGAGTATATGGAAAGAACACTAAAACAAGTTAAGCGGATTATTGTTGGAATTGTCGGGACGACGATTGTAGTAATCGGATTATTTTTAACCCAAAAAAATCATTGGAAATGATTTTTTTGCCTTTGGTCGCTCATAAAATGTTTTAATAAAACATTTTATGAGCGGGGTTAACCCCGACAATTTGTAAGAAAAATATTTTACTTAAATCACGAATTCCAAAATTTCTATATGGCTAAGTATCTTATATTTCTCAGCTTACAAATTGTCGGCACGAAGGGCAGATTTTCCAATGGAAAATCTGGGTTTAATTGTACTTCCCGGACCGGCATTTATAGTAATTCCATTGGGGTTATCAATTTTAGCTACTGAATTTGTTTGGGTTAAAAAATTACTGTCAAAAGTAAAAGATACTGCCGATTCTTTTAAATCAAAGCGTTAGTTTTTAGGAAGCCGAACTGTAAAGGTTGATCCTCTTCCCTTTTCGCTTTCTACATTTATCTCGGCATTATTAATTGCGCAATATTTTTTTACTAATGCTAAGCCGAGCCCGTTGCCTTCAAATTTTCTAGTATATCCCTGTTCTTCTTGAGAGAATGCCTCAAAGAGTGAAGGGATATATTCCTTTGAGATTCCAATCCCAGAATCATTCACGCTTACCGAAAGATGTTCAGGTTCTTCATTAATAATCACCTCAACTTTACCTTTCTTGGTGTACTTAATCGCATTATCAATCAGGTTGCCGAAAATTTGGGTGACCGAATATTCATCAGCAATTATATTACATTTAGGAGCTTTATTCTTAATCAAAAATTCTAATCCTTTTCTTTTTGCCGATTTTGAGAATTCAATGAAGAGATTATTTAATATATCCGAATAGAGATTTAATTTTTTCGGTGACGGCTCATATGTTCCGGTTTGAATCTCAGACATATTCAATATCAAATCGGTTGTTCTTATTATCCGTTTCCCGGCATTTTCCATTCCCTGAAAAATTTCTTTTTTTAATTCATCTTTGCTGCCTTTAAATTCTTCTGACAGCAGGCTTGAATAACTAAGAACTACATTGATTGGAGTCCTAATTTCATGGGACATCTGTGCAAGAAATTCTGATTTTAATTTGGCTGACGTTTCTGCTTTTTCTTTTGCCTCGATCAATGCTTCCGTAATCTGTTTTCTTTCAGTAATATCCTGTTTTACAGCGAGGTAATTTACGGGTTTACCATCTGCATTTGTTATCGGTGAAATTAAAACTTCTTCCCAGTAATATTCTCCGTTTTTCTTTTTATTTAAAAGTTCGCCCCGCCAAGTTTTACCGGCTCTAATTGTTTTCCAAAGAGCTATATAATCCTCGTCTTTATTATAACCTGATTTTAATATCCTTGGATTTTCATTCAAAACTTCCCGGAATGAATAACCCGACTTCTCTTCAAAAGTTTTATTCACGTATTCGATGTTACCATCTAGATCAGTTATTATTATTGAAGCGGGGCTTTGAGCCACAGCTTCGGAAAGTTTCATCACCTCGTTTTCAGCATGTTTTTGTTCCGTTATATCTTCCATAATGCCTTCAAGATAAAGAGGTTTGCCATCAGAATCTCTAACCGTTCTTAAATATTGATTAGCAATAAATTCACTGCCGTCTTTTCTCCGGAACCGGCAAAGGTGCTGTTTAATTTCTTTTGCCGCAAGCTGTGTGGTGATAATATCAGCCCGGTCTTCGCTTCTAATGTATATTTGTTTGGCTATATCGTAAATCTCTTTAATCACGATTTCAGGTGAGTCATAACCAAGCATTTTAGCAAGCGCAGGATTCAGTTCAAGGAATTGCCCTTCGAGCGTTGAGCGGAAAATGCCTAATGGTGAATTATTAAATATAGCCCGGTACTTTTTCTCACTTTCAACCAGGGCGGCTTCAATTTTCTTCTTTTCGGTTATATCGAAATAAGATATTACAATTTTATTTTCAACAGGACAAGACGCGATAATATGTTTCCAGCGGTCAATCTGCTCAATGTACATTTCCGTAATTATCGGGCGTTGGCTATTGGAGTTTTCCTTCCAAAATTTATTGATATAATCGGGTTTCATACCATATAACTCGGTAGCTTTTTTCCCTATTGCCTGCTCCCTGGTAAGCCCGGTATCTTTTTCGAACGCCGGATTAACTTCGATAATTCTATAATCAACAATATCACCGTTTTCATCATAGATCAATTCATTAAATGTCAACGCTTCGGAAATAGTATTAAAAACATTTCTAAGTTTTTGTTCACTTTCTATAAGTTTAATTTCAGCTTGCTTACGGCGGGTAATATCTCTCGAAACTGCAAGTATTCCTATAGGTTTGGAGCTTTCATCTCTCAAAAACGAAGCTGTAACTTCAACTAAAACTGTGGAACCGTCTTTTCGATATTCTTCAATTTCAAGAACCACCGCGCGTTGAGGATCTGAATCAGCTCTTTTTTCCAACTCCAATTGTTGCTTATATGCATCCATAACCTTCTTAAATGATTCAGGTGTCATTACTTTATCTAAGGTTTCTTTCATCGATTCTTCAACCGTTATCCCGCGTAATTTTTCAATCGATGGGCTTGCATAAATAGGTTTCAGATCGAAATCAAATACATTAATTGTATCGGCAGTATTTTCAGCAATCAGTCTAAACCGTTCCTCGCTTTCACGAAGCGCTTCTACAATTCTATTTCTATCTTCACGCAGGCGTAATGTATTTATGCCGAACGCCAAATCTCCTGCTAATTCTTCAATAAGTTGAATTTCAGCATCGGTAATTAGGTTCTTTTCCCCGGAGTAAATAACAAGCACACCGAATGATTTATTGATTTCATCACTTAGCGGAAGCGCTAAACATGAATGATAGCCGCATTGTAATGCTTTTTTACGCCAGGGTTCCATCAAATTATCGTTTTCAATATCCTGGACAATTATTGATTGCCCGGTTCTAACGGCTAATCCAGCCGGTCCCCGACCGTATTTCGAATCCTCGGACCAGCTTAGCTTTATACTTTCAATATAGCCTTTGTTATAACCTGACCAAGCAGCGGTGCGTATATTTTTTTGTTCATCGTGTTCAGCATAACCGACCCATGCCATTCTATAATCGGCTTCTTCACATATAATTCTACAAATTTCATTGATGAGTGTCTGTTCGTCCTCAGCTCTAAGAAGAGTTTGATTGCAATTACTGATCGCGCGCAATTCCCTGTTCATTCTACGAACGGTTTCCTCGGTTTGTTTTCGATCGGTAATATCGCGAGCCACCAGCAATACGGCTTCGCCTGATACGGGAGAAAGAGTGGCATTGAACCAATATACTTTTTCATCAATTGTTAAATTGTATTCTACGGTTTTAGGTTTTTGTTCGGCAAGTGCGGCGGTAATGTAACTCAAAAATATATCCGCCTTATCTTTGGGGAATAATTCATGAAGGGTTTTACCCAGCATCTCTTCCGACGGTTTATATAAAAGATCAGGATTTGTATCGACAATTTTTATATAGCGTCCTTCAGAATTAAACACGATCACAACATCTGTCATCGCTGCAATTAAAGATCTGAGTTCGGCTTCGGAGGCTTGCAGAGCTTCTTCAGCTTGTTTCTTCTCAACAACTTCCCATGCAAGATCCGCAAGCAGCGAGATATTTTTAACATCGCTTTCATTATATTCATGCTCTTTATTACCAACCCCGAGTATTACTTTTATTTTATCTCTCCTGATAACCGGAACAACAAGTTCACGTATAACTTCAGCATGTCCTTCGGGCATTCCTTTGCGATGAGGAAGAGACGCATAATCATTATGAATTACAGGTTTTCGCTCGTGGAAGCAGTCTGCCCATACACCGGCTTCATCAATTTTATAATGAAATCCTTTTCCTTCGGCTCTACAGAATTGAGATTTGGTTTTAGTCGACCAATTCTGCAGTGTGAGTGAAATTTGATCATCATCAACAAAATGAAAAAATCCTATTTTACTTCCGGTGTGTTTTTCAACTTCGTTCAATGTTTCTTCCAGCAGATCATCTAATGAGTGAGTAGCAGCAAACTGCATCAGGTGCAGGCGCGAATTGTTAATCGCCTCGTTTTGTTTTCGCTCCGTAATGTCATGAACAAATCCATACCACAAAACTCCCCCGTCGGGATGAGGTTCCGGCATTGTGTGTCCTTCAAGCCAAATTACGCCGCGTGATGGGTGATTAACTCTGAATTCCTGCCGGCATAATGTCATATTACGTGCAGATTCTGCAATTGTCTTTTTCACAAGTTCAATATCATCCGGGTGATAACGGGCAAAAAGCTCTGTTGTATCATCTTTTACGTCTTCGGGACTCAAACCATACAGCTCCAAAATTCGGGGTGATGCATAAGGCATACACATCGTTCCGTCGGTTCTTTGGTATAATGTGATCATTAAACCCGGGGATGATTCAGCCAGTTTCTTCAAATGTGTTTGAACTTTATCTCTTTCTATCATTAGGTGAATCCGGTCAATGGATACAGCCATATGATTAGCCAGGGCAATAAGATATTCCTGCTCGGCTTTTGAAGGAATACGAATGCCTTCGTCACCAAAAGTACCGGTTCCGAGGGATCCGAGATGCTTATCGAAAAACATTATCGGGATATTAATAATTGTGCGATTTTTCAATATGCCGACAATTTCTTTGTTAGTTTTCTCATCTATTAAGGCATCTTCCACAATTATAATTTCTTGAGCAGCGGCAATTTCTTCAAGCATCTTATCGCCATTTATAGTAAGCCTGGTTACTTCTTTTTCTGATAATATTAAATTGGAAACTGTTCCTTCTGCCGCCAATACAAAAGCATACTTCTTATCCTCGGAGAATAAATAAACCCAAATGTTTTTGTAACCTATTATTTTATTAATTTCCTCAAGCGCAGCATTTACAACTTCATCGTAAGTATATGCAAGCTCGAATTTTTTAGAAAGACGAAGCAATGACTGGGAGTGAAGTTGTTTTTCTTTTAATGCCATCTCGGCAATTTTCTGCACGGTAATATCCTGTACTGTTCCGATGGAACGCAGCGGTTTATCGCCCTCAAAGAAGGTTTCACATTGTTCCCGTACATGCTTAATACGTCCGTCCGGAAAAAGAAGTCTGTGTTCAATATGATACGGCTCTTTTGTTTTAAGAGAATTTGTATAAGCAAAATCAACAGCTTCTATATCCTCCGGGTGAATGGCATTCAGGAAAGCCTCGTAAGTAGCTCCGAATTTTTCTTTATCTATTTCGAATATTCGATATATTTCATCAGACCATGTTAAAACATTTGTGACAAGATTCAATTCCCAACTCCCGATATGAGCAATCCGTTGAGCTTCATTAAGTCTGGATGCAGTATCGCTAAGACGTTTTTCGGCTTGTTTTCTTTCGGATATATCGGTAAACATTGCAAATGACCCGCGGAAATTCTGCGAGCTATCAAAAACCGGGCTCGCCGAAGCAATTGTCCACACAGTATTTCCGTTTTTATCATTAAACCGGAATTCATAACTTTCAGCTAAGCCTGCCCTGCGGTTTTCTTCTTTCTTACGATAATAGGGAATATCTTCGGGAAATATAAAATCGGTAATATCACGCGTATACAATTCTTCGATTGAATAACCGAGCATTTCAGCCATTTGTGCATTAACGAAAATAGTATTAGACTCGTCATCCAAGCCCCAAATTCCTTCCATGGCTGTATCTACTATATTACGATACTTTGCTTCACTTTGCCGTAATAATTCTTCGGATTTATTTCTCTCTTCTTCGTGCAAATTAATTTGCGTAAGCATTTCGTTAAAACTTTCATACAGTAACCCGATTTCATCTGAACCTCTCTTTTGTACACGGGATGAATAATCCATTTCAGACCCAACCCTATTCGTAATGCGGGTTAAATCCAAAATGGGTTTTGATATGGTCGACTGCAGCTTTGATGCGATAATATATGATAAAACCAGCAGCGCTAAAATTAATAACAGCGTATAGAATATTTGTTCATTGATTTTATCGTTTAATATTTCCGTAGATGCTTTAAGATAGACGGTTCCATACTTATTTCCTTTATATTCAATCGGGTAAAATACTTTCAAATAGTCTTCAGTAAAAAGGTATTTAACTTCCCGGTAAATTGATTTTGGAAGGTCATTATCTTTCGTCTTTTGATAAGACACAAATAAATTGTCGTTCTCATCATAAATGCAGCCGGTTGCAATTGAAGGAATAGTCTCAACTCTATTTATAACATCCGCGGCTACTTTCTCATCTCCAAATGAAAGAGGCGCAATACTATATTCACCAATTAACCTTGCATTTACAATTGTGCTGTTAACCATTTCCTCTTTGTACCGGGCGGCATTAACAACAACTTCCAGTACCGAACCCGCACAAATTATAATTGCAGTAGTAAAAAGTATAATAACTATCAGCTTATTTTTAATTGATAAGTTATAGAAGAATTTCATTAACTATTCTCCCCCGGCATTAATATTTTTTGAAAGACTAAGCAGCAACGTGCTTGCATATAAACCTGTGTTTTTTATTGCACTATTATTTATCTGAAAGTAAACGTGATTATCCTTTATAAACAGCGTAATTATTACGCCTTTTTCTGAAGCATCAATGTCGTCGCTTACTGTAAGTATCGGTTTGTTTTTGGTGTAATCTAATATTTTTTCAACCGGCAAATTCTTCGTATTAGAAATATACAGCATATGGCAGCTCTTAATATCATCCAGGGAAGCTATTTCCAATATTTCAACCCTTTTATCCATAATTTTTTGTACTTCATACTTCTCCTTAAGGATTTTGTTTATTTCATTTTTTCCGATAATGCCGATTACAAACGATTTGCTTGTGTCTTCAATTTGAGATTCGGAGGGCCATTCAATAAATTGAGTAAACTTCTCGAGGAATGCCCCTTTTACTTCGTACTCGCTGTAATATTTTTGCTGGGCAAATATAGATGTTGACAATAGTGCGACAAATATAAGCATAATAATATTATTGCAAAAATTTTTAATGACAGCACGAAAACTCATTCTCACTTTTCTCCCGGTTTATAAAACATTACCAGTTAACCTTTACATTTATCTTAGAGCCCAACCGAAGTATGTTCATTTCTCCATTACATCCCTATTTGTATTTGAAACGTACAAAAACGATGGAACTAAATAATCATCATTTCTTTATACCCTTAAGATTTTATTTAAATTCCCCGGTATTAGCATTTTGCACTCTTAAAAGTATACCGCGCATCTGCCGTAAAAACTTCTTCCTTCTTCTAAAAAGCAACTAGGATTTGATCCCCTGACATCAGGGTACAGGTTTCTCGTATCGAACAGATTATAGATAGAAAATGAAAAATCGATTTCCGGGAGAGTGGGAAAATTTATTTGATGCGCAAGTAATGTTAAATTAATGGACTTATATTCAGGAATTATGATAGTAATTTCGTTCAAATCTTCATCCAAAGCATAGCCGTTAATTTTATCTGTATACTTTCCTTGTAAACTCACGGATAATTTTTCCGATATATTTAAAACAAATCCAAACCCGAATTTATTTTTTGCAACTTCCATGAAATTGATATCATCCGGGTTTCGCTCGTAACTATACCAAAAATTTCCCCGTAAACTTTTATACTGCCATTTAACCAGGCTCTCTAAACCTTCTACTTTTTTGTTGCCGCTATTAACAATTATATCTTCTATCCCAGGTGCTTCTTCAATAATCATTGAAGCATAATTTCGAAAGTAAACTAATTGGCCTGCAATATTCTCTATGGGATTAAAATGGAGTGATAATTCCCAAGTCTTCATTTCAGTCGGCTTTAGATCGGGATTTTCGGAAAATTCGAACATTGTCGGTTCACGAAATGCCTCGCCGTAGAGAGCTTTTACCGCCCAGTTTTTTATCAAATGAATATACAGTCCGCTTCTTATACTGGTTATGCTTCCGTAAATATTATGGTAGTCGTATCTGCCGCCTAAGGTAACCTGTATTTTATTATTAAGAAAAGAGTGTTGATCCTGAAGGTAGATGTATGTCTTGCTCTGATCCAGGTATGGGTTCAAATTAGAAAAATATCCTTTAGGCGGATAGAGATATCTACCAACAATGGGATTACCCAAAGTACTATCGGCGCTGCTTAAACCTGTAAATGCCGGGGCGCCGATACTAACCTTATAATAGCCAAAACCGGCAATAAGATAATTGGGTATACTTTCAGGTGCTATATCAAGTTGGGCGTTAACAGAATGTGAATTGCAATCCTCAATATTAAATACACCGAGGTAGGGGGGATTATCTCCCTCATCTTCTCTATTCTGAAAACGGATTAAATCATCTTCATCCTCACGTAAGGCATCAACAGTTAATTTAACCGGGTAAGAATCGAACTCCTTCTCAAATCTCAAATAAGTCAAAATTTGTTCGGAAATGTAACTAAAATTAGTATAAGAGATTTCGGGACTTTCAATTCCACCGCCGTCTTCATCTCTTAAAAAATAAATACCCGCCTCAATATTTGTGTTATCGCTAATAGAATAATTAAAATCGGCATTTGCATTATAAGATCTGTTGTTGTCCCTGTAAGGGTTTCCGTTATTAAGCATTTCGTTTCTTAGCTGCCTGTTATCTTCTGTGTATTGTGCGGTTCTTACAAATTCTGTAAAGTCGGGTCCCTCCTGATTAAAAATAGTTCCGGATAGGGTAACGCCCAGGTTCTTTTTTTTGGTGATTAAATTGAAACTTAATTGCTTACTGTCGAACGCTTTATCGACACTTCCTAAAGCGAAAGAAATATCTGAGTGTTCTTCAGAGTTAGCGCTGTTTTTTGTAATAATATTGATTACCCCGGTAAAAGCATCTGCTCCGTATAAAGCCGAAGCAGGACCCTGAATTATTTCAATCTGCTTAACATTATTTAACGTGTATTGCGAAGCGATATATGATTCCCCGGACCATAACTTGTTTGCCTGGCGACCATTAATTAATAATTTTGTCTGCGACCAGTTTTCCGCGAATCCTCTCTGTCCGCCTTGCAGATTGGAGTGCGCATTACTGTATTCAATTCCGGGAAGATGGTTCAGAATATCCTTCAGGTCGCGGTATCCGTATTGCCTAATATCTTCTTCGGTAATAACATAAATGGTTGCAGGTGCTTCTCTCAACTCCTGTAACCTATTAGAAGCTGATATAACCTGGATTTTCATCAATTCCTCTATCGTCATTTCTTCCAATGTTTTTTCCTGGGCAAAGGAATTAATTGGAATCATTAACAAAGCAGCCGCTAAAACCGGCAGCAACCTGAATCGAGTGTTATGATTTTCCATATTCCATCTCCAATAATTGTTTTCAAAACAAATAATTAGTTACTTATTCGGATAATTGGTAATACGAAAACCAACAGATATTTCCCAGGGTTTCTGAATTTGAAAAGCTTAGCTCGAAATTAGGTTTACGTTTGCTTTTTTTGAACATTTATCTTCCTGGTAATTATTATTGCTCAGAAAGTTTTAAGAATCGTAAATTTTACTTAACCTAACTAATCTATACTAACTCATTATATCGTTTGTACACAATTGAATTAAATCTATGCGAGAAGGAAAAATCGTCTGGAAATAAAAGGATATGTTTATAAAACAATGCACGAACTGCTTTCGATTGTTTGATGATCAATATATCAATCGATCCTATTAGTACAAGGGTTCTATACTTACAACAAATTAATTGAAGATACGTTATGAAACGTCCTTGTATAAATAATTTGGTTTTCTTATGATTTGTATTTTCCGGTATTTGTATTAATTGCAATTCACATCTCCTAAGTTAAGATGAAAACTATTATTCAACCGGTAAAAAATATTAGACAGACTTCTAACAAAAACAATCAAATACTTATCGTGTTAGAATTGGTAATTAGAAATCAATAAACAAGACTAGACAAAGCGTATAATAAAATATAACATTTACAAAGGACTCTTTCATAATTATTGAGGTTAATACGAATTCCATAAGTTGAACATGATTGAATTTCTATTTTAAGCAATTCAGAATCAGTATAAGGAAAAAAGAAGTGAACTAAGGAGATAAAATTAATTTTTATGGAATCTCACCGTAAACATTGCTCCTCTTCCCTTTTTACTTTCTACATTTATCTCGGCATTATTAATTGAACAGTATTTTTTTACGAGCGCTAAGCCGAGTCCATTGCCTTCGAATTTTCTTGTATATCCCTGTTCTTCCTGAGAGAATGCTTCAAAGAGTGAAGGGATATATTCCTCCGAAATTCCGATCCCTGTATCAACCACGCTAACCGAAAGATGTTCAGGTTCTTCATTAATAATCACCTCAATTTTTCCTTTCTTGGTATACTTAATCGCGTTATCAATCAGGTTGCCGAAAATTTGTGTAACTGAATATTCATCGGCAATTATATTGCATTTAGGAGCTTTATTCTGGATTAAGAATTCTAATCCTTTTCTCTTAGCAGATTTTGAGAATTCAGTGAAGAGATTATTTAATATATCCGAATAAAGATTTAATTTTTTCGGTGACGGCTCATATGTTCCGGTTTGAATCTCAGACATATTCAAGATCAAATCTATTGTTCTGATGATCCTTCTTCCTGCATTTTCCATTCCCGTAAATATTTCTTTCTTAAGTTCGTCATGTTCATCTCTAAATTCTTCTGATAATAGACTTGAATAACTTAATACTACGTTGATAGGACTTCTGATCTCATGTGACATTTGAGCAAGAAATTCGGATTTAAGTTTATCTGAAATCTCCGCTTTCTCTTTTGCTTGAATTATTTCTTCCTCGTATCTTTTTATTTCAGTGATGTCACTCGCAACGTTTATTATCCCGTATTCACCATTCGGAAGCGGAACCCGCTTTTCAAACATCTGCATATAACAATAAGTACCATCCTTCCTTCTGCTTCTTGTTTGATGTATAAGGATTTCTCCGTCATTTATCTTTGCAATGTTCTCTTCAACAAACCGGATATTTTCGGGCGCTGCTAAAATTGATATATGCTGACCAATTAATTCTTCTCTCGAATATTTTAATGACTGACATAACGCGGGATTTAAATCCATTATGATTCCGTTAACATCTTCAAGTAAAATTCCCGTAGGTGAAAGTTCAAACAGTGTATGATAACGTTTTTCATTTTCTTCTAATTTCTTATCAGCAAGATATTTCTCTGTAATATCTTCCACGGTTCCTTCATAGTATAAAACTTTACCTTCATTATCCTTAATAGCTCTCGAACTTTCCCGGGTTGAAATAATCGATCCGTCGTTTATTGTCCACAATGTTTCGAATCCGTTTACAAATCCTTTTTCCTCCAATATTTTCTTGAATATTGTTCTCATTCCTTTCTTTGTATAATCAGTTTCTTCAAGATTAGTTTTATAGAGTTCTTCAACAGTATTATAACCAAGCATTCTTGCAAACGCTTGATTTGCAAGCAGCACAGTTCCCGACGGGGTTGTTCTGTACATTCCAATGGTAGCATTTTCATAAAGACTTCTGAATCTTTCCTCACTTTCCCGGAGTTCTCTTTCAACGCTTTTACGATGTGTAATATCCTGCTTCACACATATATAGTTTGTGATTTCTTCTGAACTGTTTTTAACCGGGGTTATTGTCATTTCTTCGATATAAAGAGAACCATCCTTTTTCTTGTTTGTTATTTCACCACTCCATACTTTACCGGATTTTATAGTAGACCATAAATTTTCATAAAACTCTTTAGTATGAATTCCTGATTTCAAAATACTTGTCGATTCACCAATAATTTCAGATTCCTTGTATCCCGTAAGCTCTGAAAATGCCGGGTTAATCCACGCAACAATGCCATTGGTATCTGTAATAAGTATTCCGATTGAAGCCGCTTCCAGAGCCGCACTCTGAAGATGAATTTTTTCTTCGCTTTTCTTTCTTTCGGAAATATCTTCAGCCACTCCGATTAATGCTATTCGATTATTCTCTTCATCTGTAATTACCGTACTGGAAAGTTTAATAGGGAATTCTGTGCCATCCTTCCTTCTGTTAATAAGTTCCCCGCTCCAGGAGCCGCTTGAAAGTGTAGTTGGGAGAACGTTCATTTGCTTCTCGTCCTTTTCGGGTTCAGAAGATACGATATTTATATTTTCACCAATTAATTCATCCAGTGTATATCCGTATGTTCTTTCGAATGCATTGTTAACGAATAATATTTTATTTTCCATATCCGTGATAGAGATGCATTCATTTATAGATCGCAGGGCATCAGCCAAAAGTCCAAAATGCTTTTCTGATTGAATTTTCTCGGTTATATCTCTAACAATAAGCTGGATAGAAATCTTGCCGTCCTGAATGGTTCTTAGTCCGGTAATTGCCACATCTATAGATCTGCCGTCAACAGTAATTAACTTTTCGTTTGATTCGGGCACCTTGTGCGCGCCGGCGACCAATTTTTTTACTCGAGATATTGCAAAATCCTTATAATCCGGATGTACGAAATCAGTTACTTTTTTTCCTATCAATTCATCAGCCGATTTTGCTCCCATTATTTTCACACCGGCTTCATTAATATATTTCAGAATACCGTCTGTATGAACTGCAATCATATAGGGAGACATCTCGACTAACTCCCTAAATTTTTTCTCGCTTTCACGAAGATCATTTTCAATTTTTTTCTTGGAAGAAATATCCCGGCTCAATCCTAATAAATTATCTATTTTACCGCTTTCTCCGCGTATAATTGTAATTATGACTTCAATCCATATAATGGAACCATCCTTCGAAATATGCTCCAACTCCAGTCTAAGCGGTTCATCATTTAGAGTACCTTCCTTTTCTTTAGCCAATTTTGAATTAATAATTCTTCTTACATATTTTTGGGTGTTTTTCGGAAGCAGGATGTCGAATGATCTTCCAATCAATTCCCCTGGTTTGTAACCGACTATTTTTTCAACTGACGGACTTAAGTAAGAGAACCTGTCACTATAGATATCATACAACCAAAGCACATCATTAATATTTGAAGCAAGCAGCCTGTATTGTCTTTCACTATCAGCAAGTTCGCGTGTAACTTTTTCAATCTCAGTTATATCATTAATTATTCCAACACCGGCAATAAATTTATTTTCGGCATCCCTTATAGCTTTAAAATAACACCTTGTATAAGAAATCTTGTCTCCGGTTACTGAATGATATTCCCCCGAATAATAACCTTCCCCGCTCTCAAGTGAATCTTTAACTGCTTGAAGCACACCCATATTAGTTAACCGGTTCAGCATATCGAAACCAGTAAGAGCCTGCTTTGATGAACCGATTGTCCTCACAAATTCATCATTGCAGCTTTGAATAATTCCATTTTCATCATAATGTAAAATCCCAATCGGCGCATAGTTGAAAAGAAGTCTGTACAAATATTCTCTTTTATGTAACTGATCTTCAATCAGTTTCAATTCCGTAATATCTTCTACAACAATTCCAGTTTTTGATTGATCAATTTTTATCAACTTGAATCTAGCTAAACGTTTTGAACCGCTTTTACTCGTAACAAAATATTCTCTGCTCGTTGAACTTTTGTATTCAAGATGGTTAATATCTTCTTGAAATGTTTTTAAAACTTTCTCACGATAATTTGCATCAGGATAGGCAAGAGTAAACCATTTATTATGGTCGTCGCCAATATCTTCAAATGAATAGCCGAAAATTTCAACTAGTTTATGATTTGCATATATAACTCTACCTTGATCAACAATCATTATTGCAAATGGTGCGGAATTCATAAAAGAAACTAAATCTAAATTATTTATATCCTGTTCAGGTTCATATTTCCGCTTAAGGTTATCAATCTCTTTTCTTAGAATTTCGATTTCGGAAATAAGCTCTTTTTTATTGAAATTTGAGTAACTTTTCATTTAATTTTCTTTTCATTTGATAAGATTTCTAAAGATAGAAGATAGCGAAATTTCCTTAATCTTATTATTGATTTTTACCAAGCACAAAATGTTTTCCATTAACCGTGCATGTAAGGCTGCAATAAATATCCATCAGATAATTAAATGTTGTTTTGAATGCGAAAAACTAGTTTCGTCATATTTGTAATTTCATTTCGAATCCCCTACGCAGTTTGCAATGCTGTCAACTTAGTGAAATTAGTCGTAAATACTATAACCTATTGCTCATTGAATTTCTATCTGCGGTCTGTTACGAAACAATATATTTTTTAAGAAGAAGGGTGAAAGGCAGAGAGCAGAGAGCAAAGGCATAGAGAGGCTGGGTTAAAATGTTTTTGAACCCCGGTAGGGGTTCAAGGGGTTCAATGTGAATAGCCTATATTGAAAAGGAAACCATCAACCACGGAGTGGTTGAATATGAAAGAATATGTTCAACCCTGCAGGGGTTGTTAAAATTAATTTATATTCATTATCTATTCACGTTCAATCCCTCGGGATTGTATGTCGAGAAGAAGTTTTGTTAAATAACCAAAAGTTTCATCACCGAATAAGGTTTTTATTAGCCCAGATTTTCCATTGGAAAATCTGCCCTTCGGGCCGACAATTTGTAAGTTGAGAAATATCAAATACTTAGCCATATAGAAATTTTGAAATTCTTTATTTGAGTAAAATATTTTTCTTACAAATTGTCGGGGTTAATCCCGCAACATAAAATGTTTTAATAAAACATTTTATGAGCGGTCAGCGGCAAAAAATTTATTTCCAATGAATTTTTTGGGATTAGTATGATATTGTCGTAGACTTCAACCATAGTCGAGTTGCTCAGTTCAATTCTTAAGTTGACAGCATTGATATAAAACAGATAAGAGAATTCAAATGCATCTTTATATTCAAGAATCCGGCTTAATACCATTCTTTGACATATGATGACATATCATGACATTTATTCACTCAGTAATTATCTATCTTTAGTTTTTGATTAAAATTAGAATTAGATGTTCTAACGAATAAGGAGAATGTTATAGATGAAAAAAAATAAATCAGCCAATAAAAGTGAAACAATCTTAGTATATGGCGCCGGATTAGGGGCTGCTTTTGGAGCTGCCTCAGGAACTATATTTGAAAGTATAGACATAGCGCTCGGTGTTTCAATAGGCACATCATTAGGTGTAGCCATAGCTTTGGTTTTCGGAAATAAAATTGTTCAATTGTTTGGCAATCCGGATAAAGCAGATTCAAATAAAGAAAAAGAATAGCGATACGGTTTGATGTCAGTGACCAGTTTTTTCTACCGTTCAAAAATACCTCAACTTCCAGAACGCCGCGAATTCACAAATGCAAAAATTAAATACAGCCTTTGATGAATGATCTATGATGTGAGAAACCATGTTCAAATTTTATGTATGAAAGAACACCGCAAGGACACGGAGGCGCGAAGGGGAACTATAAATCTGTTAGTGGTTATTAAGTTATTAAGTTATTGGGTTATTGGGTTATTGGGTTATTAAGTTATTGAGGGGCGGAAAATTGTTTATTTTCGATTGACTATTAGAAGCGCTAAAGATGTAGCGAATTAAATTAACAATTGTTGTTTGATGTTTATTTGAAATTTGTCCGCAAAGCAATATCCCGCCAAAGAGGGACTTCTTGTTACTGGTTTTTTGTTATTTGTTTCTTGAGATTTATTTGTTATTTGCTTTTTGTATTTTTTAGTTATTCTCCGTTTTACCCTTTGCTCTTGACCCTTCACCGTTCAGCAGCTAAAAGTCAAATAACCTGTAATTCTTCTTCGAGTTTAGCTGCTAATTCTTCTTTTGTAATCCCTTCGATTTTAACTTTGGTGGTTTTTACAAGTACGTCCGGGGAATCTCCTTCACCCGTGATATATTTATATAAACTAAAAGCCAGGCGGTTGCGGTCATTCATAACAGGTATATATTCTTTATACCGATCAACAATATTATAAATTTTTTTCTCAATCGTTTCGGCAAGAAATACTCTGGTGGGTGGGGGAGCTAATGTTGTCATCTTAAATCCTAATTTATTTTTTTGCTGCTGATTTGTGATGTGAAAATAAAGAACATTAACTTAAGCGTCAAATTAAATCTGTCATTTATTCATAAAAAAATATTTGTTGTTCCAATCCAAAAGATTATCCTTCCCTTTTGATTGTTTTTCTTATTTTTACTCGGTTAATGAAAAAACATAAAGTGGTGGATTGCAAAACAATTTCGACAAAATTCTAATTATCCGGCTCAGTTCATTAGGAGATGTACTGCTTACCTCGCCTTTTGTTAGGGGAATTAAGCAAAAATACCCGGCATCTAACATTGATTTTCTCGTGCGGCAGGAATTTTCGGACACGGTGAAATTCAATCCTAATTTGAATAATATCTTTACCATAGAACGAGATAAAGATTACGGCGGGACTATTTCCGAACTAAAAAACAAAAGATATGATCTTGTAATTGATCTCCAGAACAATTTTCGTTCCCAGCTTATAACAGTCAAACTAAAGACAAAGATTTTCCGGTTCAACAAACCCAATATTAAAAAAATGCTGCTCGTTAATTTTAAGTGGAATCTCTTTAATTCAGTTAAAGAAATACCTCTCCGGTATGCCGAAACACTGCCTGGTATTAAGCTTGATGAAAAAGGGCTGGAGTTATTTGTCCCGGGTGAAATCAAACCGCAAATAGAATCATCCGTTATTAATATCGGGTTTGCTCCGGGATCAAAACATTTCAGTAAAATGTGGCCTGCCGGGTACTTTATTGAATTAGGGAATTTACTATCAGAAAAAGGGAAGCGAATAATTTTATTCGGCGGGAAGGATGATAAAGTTATTTGTGCCGAACTAGAGGAAAAAATCAAAGGTGCGGTAAATCTTTGTACGGATAATGATCTGCTTCAAACAGCCGCAGATATGAAACAATGCTCAATGATATTATGTAATGATTCCGGGTTGATGCACACGGCATGTGCTGTAGATGTACCGGTAATTGCAATCTTCGGATCGACTGTTAAGGAATTTGGTTTTGCGCCTTATAATGTCGATAGTTTAGTAATTGAAAATAATTCGTTAACTTGCAGACCCTGCAGTCATATCGGAAGAAGCGACTGCCCGAAAAAACATTTTAAGTGTATGCTCGAATTAACTCCCGGACTTGTTCTGGAATCGATTAACAAATTTCAATCCTGAATCTTATGAATATCTGGTATGTCATCTATAATTTTCTTGTGCTCCCAATGTTGTATATCGCAATTCGTTTTCTCGGATTGTTTAATAAAAAAATTCGAAGCGGTATATCAGGACGTAAAAAACTTTTCGAACAGTTGATAATCGATCTTACAGGGATCGACCGGAAGAAGAAAATGGTCTGGTTTCATTCCTCTTCGATGGGTGAATTTGAACAGGCAAAACCGATAATCGAAAGACTGCGGGAAGAGAAAAACATAAACCTTATTGTAACGTTTTTTTCGCCTTCAGGATATCTCAATTCCCGGAATTATCCTTATGCCGATGTAATTTCATATCTTCCGTTCGATACACCTGCGTTGATTTCAAGGTTTATTTCGTTGGTTCGTCCCGGACTTGTAATTTTTATGAGATACGATTTTTGGCCGAATATAATTTGGACGATCAAATCAAAAAAAATTCCGTGGATGATAGTTGATGCAACAATGCAGAAAAATTCCAAGCGTAAGCTTCCGGTTGCAAAAAATTTTCATAAATCTTTATTCGGAAGCGTGAGTAAAATTTTATCCGTCTCTCAAATAGATTCGGATAACTTTAAAGATTTCGGGATTAATGCGGATCAATTAAAAGCCGTTGGGGATACTCGTTTTGACAGGGTATATAAGAAAAGTCTTGCGGCGAGAGAAAAGCATCTCTTTAAAGATGGTTTGTTTGATGGAAAAAAAATATTCGTGTTCGGAAGTTCATGGCCTTCGGATGAGGATGTTGTGCTTCCCGCATTTCTTAAATTGATGAAGTATGATCAAAATGTTATTATGATTCTTGCACCACACGAACCGACTGAAATTCATCTTGAAAGTATTGAGGGATATTTTTCGGGAATAACTAAAACTATTCGTTTCTCTTATATGAATAATTACAATAACGAGAGAGTAATTCTAATTGATTCTATTGGTATTTTGCTGACTCTTTATTTTTATGCCGACGCCGCTTATGTCGGAGGAAGCTTTAAGCAGGGAATACATAATGTGCTTGAACCTGCTGTTTATGGAATTCCCGTACTATTCGGACCTAAACATCAAAACAGCCAGGAAGCCTTAAAACTAGTGGGACTCGGCAGCGGACTTGTCGTTAAAAATAAACGTGATATGTACCGCTCATTACGTAAAATATTTTCAGATGAAAGTTATAGAAATAGACTGGGTGAAATTTCATCGGGATACGTTAAAGAAAATATCGGCGCTACCGAAAGAATTCTAAATGAAATACATAAGTACATATGAACCTAAAAGTTCATTTGTAATGAATTTTTTACCGCAGGCAGCTAATAAAATGTTTCAATAAAACATTTTATGTTGCGGGGTTAACCTCGACAATTTGTAAGAAAAACATTTTACATTAACCTGGATTATTCAATAAGAATAATAGCATGGCGCTTCAGAGGCTGTGAATAATGGATAAACGAGTATATCGGGTTTTAAACCAAAAGGCTATTGGGCTAAAGCCCGCATTCCATTATCTTTAAAGAATCGCCGCCATCGCCATAGGCGTTCCTACGGAAAAATGACGGCGCAATTTATAATCCTATTATTTCTGTATCGTATTCTAAATCATAATTCCGGATTAATAACGAATTCCAAAATTCTAAAATGGCTAGGTATCTGATATTTCTTACTTACAAATTGTCGACTGTAGGGCAGATTTTCCAATGGAAAATCCGGGATAAAAAAAAAGCGAAGCCGTTTGACTTCGCTTTTTCATTCTTAAAGATTGTTGTTATCTCAACAATACCATCTTTTTAATTGAGCTGTGCTGACCGACTTTTATTTCATAAAGGTACACACCCGAAGACAATCCTGCATCAAGTGATGCTGAATTAAATGTATGTTGATAATATCCTGCTGTTTGGAATTCATTAATCAATGTGGCGATTTCCGCTCCCAATATATTATAGAGCTTCAATGAAACAAATCCGTCTTCAGGAATCTGATAATTGATTGTTGTAGCAGGATTAAACGGATTCGGATAGTTTTGCTCCAATTTAAATTCGAGAGGAATTGATTCCTTGTCTTGAATTCCAACAGCAATTGAGCTTATCAAAAACTCATAGGTTGTTCCTGCCGATGCATTAAAGGTGAGATTCAATTTTTCAGTCATAGATATTTCGCCGTTTGTTACAACTTCACCTTGTAGAATTACATCATCTATTTCAGCCGGCAGTTGTTCCAAAATATTTTCCCAGCTAAGAGTTATCTCGCCATCCTGTTTTGAGTACAAATTAAAAGTCCAGCTTTTAATTTCCGGTGATTGGAAAGGCTCCTTAATATCGGCAGCAAATTTCGAAATAATATTTGTCCAATCATTATGCGGGAAATAAGTTTCAATAGCATTTGCAGATGGTGAAATCGGCGGCTTTGCCATATCATATCCTGAATCAAAACCATCGCTTGCATCTGACTTAACTCCGAATGCAAGTAATTCATCGGTAAAACCATCGCGGCTGGCTTTAATATTAACCGCCCAATTTTGTAAATCTGCTTCAATCATACCCGGGGCAATTTTCAAAGGTGTTCCTGTTGTGGAATCGTGATGGAATAAAAGCGACAGATCGGCGGATAGTGCGGCAAACCAATATCCCTTCCACTGATCAAATAAAGTTGCAGATTCATACGTTCCACCGGCAGCATTATAAGAATAGAAAGCATTTTGAACCCAGCCCGAATCAACAGCAGTTGTAATATTATATGCAACATTGTTTTTAACAATTTGTAATGCAGAGGTCGGATAATCACGCACATATGGATCGCCAACAATATTCCATCCGTTATTAAGGGGGACAATTGTTGAATCGATTTTGGGTGTGCCTATCATATCGATTGCTGCGTCAGATTCCAATCCAAGCCAGTAGCCTTTACCCATTTCAAATGTATTTACATTTTGATACCCGCCGGAACTGCTGTATGAATACAAAAAATAAGAGGCGGCATCATCACCAATAATTTCAGAGGCGGCAAAATTATCGGGAACCAAAGGCAATGCCATCAAGTTCCATCCGGCTGTAAAATCATATGATTCTTCAGCAGCCAAACCATCTGCAAGCAATTCAATTACAATTTCTGAATTGACCGGATCGTCGCTGGCTATAGTTAGCGAATCGGTATAATTCATTACTGTATTGGGACTAAAAGTAACCGTCCGTTCAACTGAGTTGCCCACTGCTACGCTGAAAGAAGCCGATTCATTTAACATAAAATCCGAATGTGTGAAAGTTATGCCGGAAACATTAAGTGTAATATCCCCGGTGTTATATACCTTGAATGAAAGGGTTGTATCGTAATCTACTTTAATGGAACCGAAATCTAACGAAGTAACATCGGTAGAGACAACAGGTACAAGTTCTAGTCCGGTACCGGTTAACATTACTTGATAACTTGGTGTATTCGGATCGTTACTGGAAATAGTTAAAGAATCTAAATAAGCAATAGCGCTAGTTGGAGCAAATTTTACGGGAATTACCTGTGTGTTTCCGGTAGTAATAGAAAACGGGGTGCCGAGTGTAGTAGAAAAGACAGAATTGGAAAATGTCAATCCGCTTACTGTAAGAGTAGAATCACCCGAGTTTTGTACGGTTACGTTAAGTGTTTTATTGGCATTAATTTTTACCGAACCGAATGCGAGAGAGTCTACATCGGAACTGATAGTAGGTGAAGTTAAAGCAACCCCGACAATTAGTCTGAAACTTTTTTCACCCGGAGAAGACCCCGAGTTATATTGATAAACCCCGCCGGTAATAAAATTATGAGTTACATCCGCATCGATATCCAAAAGTTTTAGATCATAATTGTTTGGGACAAAATTAAAGTCGCTTATTGACAGAGTAATAATTTCATTATTTTGATCGGTATTGACTTTAAAATCCCATGTTGATGTTGTGCTGTCTAATGAAATTAATTTTCTAATATTCCGCGTATAATTAGGTCCCATAGAGGATGTCCAATCAGGCAGATTGAAATAAACATCAACGAAATCACTCGGAGGTGAAGGGGGCTGTGCGATATCGAAACCGGTATCGAAATTATCAGTTGCATTTAAAGCCATCCCCGCATAAATATTTGTGTCACTTAGAGAAGTTGTGGATGCTTTTAATCTTATGAGCCATTGGTAATTATCAACATTTAAATTCAAGTTTGGTGTTACCTGTTCAATCAGATAGAAATTCAGATAATGATCATTAAAAGTAATAGCGCCTTGTGTGCTGGTATTAGTAAACAGATTACTTGGCAGACCGCCGCTTATCTGACCGCTGCCATCCCAATCTTCTTCTACATACGAAACCAAGTTTATTTGTTCGGGATCTCCGAGATCACTTAGCAAGAAACGTGCTTCCCAGTAAGAGTTGCCTTTAAAATTATCAACAGAAAAAAATGCATCAGCCCAGGATCCGTTATATTCTCTTTTAACTTCTTCATTGCTGACAGTTTTAAATGCATAATGATAATCGGCATTTATAGGTAAATTCGGATCCCAGCGCCATGCTTCTCCGTCGGATGTTCCGTTCCCGGACTTAGGGACCTGCTGAGGATCCGTATCAAGATAAATATGAACCACCCGGTTGTCATCGGTGAAATTTCCAGCCGGGGAATTACCCGAATATCCAACATACAGATAATTCTGATCCCAGGTTACATACCCGTATAATGAAGTTCCGCTTGTTGTTGTTAATTGTTCTGAGGTAACATTAAAATCATTATTCCCGTCAATTGATATTGTATGATAACTTTGTGCCGATACAAAAGAATAAAGCAGCAGAGTTAATAAAACTGTAATTAAATTTTTCATTAGCGCTCCCTTTAATACAGATGGAATTAATTATAAAGAAGATAATACATTTTAAATGTTTTTGAAACTCCCAATTTAGGGGGGATTTAAGCTATGAGTTAACTCACAAATTGTCCAAAGTTTATTTGACTAAATTACACCAAGCATCCGCTTTCTCTTGGAAAGCATTCAATTTTTCGTTAATTTTTTTCGGTTAAAAAACATCGAACAAATAATAAAACCGGGGTAAAAATGAAGCCAAAAGATGAAATTCTTCGGCAGTTAAATGAAATCGGGATAAAGAACTTAAATGATATTTTCTATAATTTAAGTACGCCGGCTCTTTACGAAAGAGCAATCAGAAGACGCGAAGGAAACCTTTCACATTTGGGACCATTAGTAGTTAGAACTGGTCAGCATACTGGCAGAAGTCCGAACGATAAATTTATTGTTCAGGAACAATCAAGCGAAGATCAGATTTGGTGGGGAAAAGTTAACAGACCGATTGACGCAAAATGTTTTTATCGTCTTTATTCAAAAATGCTTGCATACATTCAGAATAAGGATGTTTATATACAGGACTGCTATGCGGGCACCGATCCGGAATACCGCCTGCCGATCCGGGTAATAACTGAAACGGCATGGCATAATCTTTTCGCAAGAAATTTATTCGTCCAAGCAAAAGACGAAGAAGATTTAAAAAATCACAACCCGGAATTCACTATAGTTCAGATGCCGTCTCTGCATGCCGATCCCGAGATGGACTGTACAAACTCGGCTGTATTTGTTGTAATTAATTTCGGAAGGAAACTTGTATTGATCGGCGGCTCCAGTTATGCAGGTGAGATTAAAAAGTCGGTCTTCTCTATCATGAATTATCTTCTTCCTCAAAGAGGTGTAATGTCGATGCATTGTTCGGCAAATATCGGCGAGGGTGATGATACTGCAGTGTTGTTCGGACTTTCCGGCACAGGTAAAACAACTCTTTCTGCAGATCCGACAAGAAGATTAATCGGTGATGATGAACACGGTTGGAGCGACCGCGGGGTATTCAATTATGAAGGCGGTTGTTATGCAAAGGTAATTAATCTTTCCGAGGAGGCGGAACCGGATATTTTTAAAACAACTCACATGTTTGGTACAATACTTGAAAATGTGTCATTGGATTCGGATTCAAGATTGCTTGATCTTGACAACGCCGAACTAACTGAAAATACTCGCGCTGCATACCCTCTCACACATATAAATAATATTGAAGAAAGCGGAATGGGCGGGCATCCGAAAAATATAATTATGCTCACTGCCGATGCATTCGGAGTTCTGCCGCCGATCGCAAAACTTACACCTGCACAAGCGATGTATCATTTCATTTCGGGTTATACTGCAAAAGTTGCCGGAACTGAAAAAGGAGTAACGGAACCAAAAGCCACGTTCAGCACATGTTTCGGCGCACCGTTTATGGCGCTTCATCCATCGGTTTATGCTAATTTATTGGGAGATAAAATTCGCAAGCATCAATCAAAATGCTGGCTGATAAATACCGGCTGGAGCGGGGGTCCTTACGGTGAAGGAAGCAGAATAAAAATTAAATACACACGCGCAATGTTGAATGCAGCACTTTCCGGTAAACTTGATGATGCTGAAACTTATATTGATCCGTTCTTCGGTTTGAGTGTACCGAAAAAAGTTGAAGGAGTTCCCGAAGAGGTTTTGTATCCGAAGCAAACTTGGAAAGATCAAAATGCATATGATGAAATGGCAAAGAAGCTGGTAACAATGTTTCACGATAACTTCAAAGAGTTTGAAGATGACGTAGAGGATGAAATTAAAAATGCAGGTCCGAATAGAATTTAGAGGATATTTTTTTAATTAAGACAGCCGGTCAATTTTAGACCGGCTTTATTTTTTTGTGATGAACCTCTCATCATAAATTTGATAGTAGTATTTTTGAATAGAATTTATATTTTTATGTAAGCAGTTAAGATTTTAATCTATATAAAAGTTTTTATGAGCAATGAACAAAATTTGAATTCCGGTAATTTGCAGGATAAAGTATCATCAAATATTCTACTGAATGAATTACCGATCGGCATTATTTTACTGGATGCAGAATTAAACACATCCTTTATTAATAATGCTGTGGATTCGTTTGATCTCTCCCGCCACAAATCACTTTCGAAGCATACCGGAAAAAATCTAATTGAACTGCTGCCAAACCTATTAAGTAAAAATGATCTGAATAAACTTAAGAAAAACGAAAGTTTGGAAAAGCAGGTATCAATTGAAACTGATGAGGAAGGAAACGAACAGATCATATGGTTGAGAATAATTCCGCTTTTTGATTCAGGCAAAGAAAATGGGTTTGTGCTTATAATTGATAAGCAGAAGATTACAAATGAAATCTTATTTGAACGTTTTCCAAAATTTCAACCTGTAATATCCTTGGTTTCAAAGCTCAGCGATGCAATTCTTATTACCGATACCGATGGCAATATCCTGTTAATGCAAACCAAGGAAAGTTTTACAAACGTACCGTTCAATTCAAAAAAGAAGAATATTTTTGATGCTTTTAAGCAGGTGGATTTGGGTGAATTATTCAGTGAAGTTAAATCCCAAAATTCCGTAAAGATAATTCGTTTTGAGCAGCAAATTGCTAGAGAAAACATTTCCTATAAACTGAAATTCGTCCCGGTGCAGGATACCGAGGAGAAAGTACGGCTAATATTTATTTTAATTGATGACGAGACTGAAGAGATTAATAACCAGCGCGAGTTATCGCAAAAATTGATTGATGCGGAATTACAAAATGAAATAATCTCATCAATTGAACATGCTATTATTCGAACCGATTGGGAAGGAGGGATAAGTTACTTTAATAATGCTGCAAACAATTTGTTTTTTATTACAAGTGATGAAAAGAAAAAATTCATCGGAAGGACTGTTCCGATAATTAATAAAACTTTTTTCAATTCAATAAAAGAAGAGCTTACCGAGAATAATGTTTGGGAAGGAGATTTAAAGTACACCCGGGATAACGAAGATTTTAAAGCAATATCAGTCAGGGCATCGCAAATAGAAGTTAATAATGAGAAGTCGATACTGTTCTTGTTTTCTGATATTTCGCACCGCGCCGAAATGGAAAGAGAATTGCGGATGTCGGAAGAACGCTACCGGTTAATGGTAACAAATGCCCGCGAGTATATTTGTCTGCTGGATCCTGACGGTACGATTAAATATGCCAATCCCTTCTTTGTTGAAAATTTTGACCTCTCACTGGAAGAAAATTTTGAAACAAATTTTAGAGATTTAATTGACGATTCATCACTCGAAGCGTCGATGAAAAACTTCAGCGTTTTTTTAAAGCTGCTCAAAGATGAAAAGGAATTAATTCTTAACAAGAATAACGGTGATAAAATATTTGTAATTGCACGGTTTACTCCCGTTCTAGATTTCAACGGAGACGTAAAGAATTACAACGGAATTTTAATTGATGTTACCGAGAAAAAGGATACAGAAAAAAATCTACTTTTAATTCGATCGGTATTCGAAGCCTCTCGGGATGGTGTTGCGGTTTTCAAATCCCGTGAATTAATTCTAGCAAATGATTCGTTCATTGAAATGTTCGGATATCAATCCTATGATGAATTGTCGGGAAAAGACCCACTCTATTTTGTTGATGATAAGGATAAGGAGCAAGTTTTAAAATCGCTTGACGAACATGAAAAAGATCCGGAAAATGAGGATAGGATAGAATTCAAAGGCAGGCGAGTAGACGGAAGTACTCGTCATATTGAAATCTCGGTTTCATCCTATGATGATGAAGATGAGAATTATTTAGTTTGCTTGTACAGGGATATCAGCGAGGCAAAGAAATCAGAAGATGCTCTCAAAATATCGGAAGAAAGATATAGAAATATCGCAGAGAATATCAGTGAATTTATTTGGAGCGCTGAAAGAGATAACGGGTCATTAAAACCCGTGCTGTATACTGAGTCCGTTAAAAGAATTACAGGTTATTACGGCGATCAGTTTATCAGCGACAGGAAACTTTGGTTTAAAATTATTCATCCAAGCGATGCCGGCTTTGTCGTAAAAAAGTTGAACAGGTTTTACAAAGACAAAACAAGATCACAAGAAGAACTTGAGTACAGGATATTAAACAAAGTAAAAAGTATTGTCTGGATTAAAAATAAAGTTAACGTAACACGCAGCAGCGATGGGAAAGTAATAAGAATTTACGGACTTGTTAGCGACATTACAGCAAACAAAAGGGCGGAAGAGGAAATAAAGAAAAACGCTGCGGATCTCAGAAGTTTGAATGAAACTAAGGACAGGTTCCTTTCAATTATTTCACACGATTTACGCACGCCTTTCAGCTCAATTTTGGGATTCACCGATTTACTTTTGGGTGATAGACAAATGCCCGAAGAAAAGCAGGAGCAGTATATTTCTTTCATCCAGGAATCAGCTCAAAGTATGCTTGCCCTTGTTAATTCACTTTTGGATTGGACTCGATTGCAAACCGGGCGGATTGAATTCGAACCGCAAAGGTTAAATGCAAAAATCGTAATTACTAATGCAATTCAAATGCTATCGGGTACTGCAATGCAGAAGAACATTAACTTAGTTAATGAACTTGAAGATAGTGCGTATGTGCATGCAGATGAAAATTTACTGCTGCAGGTTTTCAGCAACCTGATGTCTAATGCAATCAAATTTACAAAGAGCGGCGGTAGTATAACAATTGCAGCCAAACCTCTTCCGAAAGACCGGCAGATTCAATTTTCCGTAACTGACTCGGGCGTTGGTATCCGTGAAGAAGATAAGAAAAAACTTTTCCGGATTGATACCAAATTCACGTCTCTGGGAACTGCTGGTGAAAAGGGAAGCGGTTTGGGATTGTCCCTTGTTCATGATATTGTTAAGAAGCATGGCGGCGATATACGGGTGGAAAGCGAATTGGGAAGAGGAACAAGTTTTATATTTACTATCCCGGTTTCCTCGACTAAAATTTTACTTGTTGACGACAGAAAAACAGACAGGCTTCTTTATTCCAAGTTGCTAAAGAGTATTGCTCCCAAGTATGATGTAATTGAAGCTAAAAACGGTGAAGAAGCTCTTGCAATTATTAAAAGTGCAACTCCGGCTTTGGTTATCTCGGATCATGTAATGCCGGTGATGAACGGGTATGAAATGGTTAAGCAAATCCTTTATTCGGATATAAAATATAAACCGCCGATTATCATATTAAGCGCAGACATAACCGAAGGTATTAAACGGGAATATAATGAATTGGGAATTGATTTTGTTTTTAGTAAACCGGTAAACCTGAACATATTCAAATTCGCTATTGAAAAATCTCTGAAGAAAACTATTATCTCCGGCTAATCGAATCTTTTTACTCACCTTGAATTCATAAACCCAGATTTTCCATTGGAAAATCTGCCCTTCGGGCCGACAATTTGTAAGTTGAGAAATATCAAATACTTAGCCATATAGAAATTTTGAAATTCGTTATTTGAGTAAAATATTTTTCTTACAAATTGTCGGGGTTAATCC
>JAIOZI010000049.1 GCA_021740785.1 Melioribacteraceae bacterium | reverse complement strand
CAATTTGTAAGTTGAGAAATATCAAATACTTAGCCATATAGAAATTTTGAAATTCGTTATTTGAGTAAAATATTTTTCTTACAAATTGTCGGGGTTAATCCCGCAACATAAAATGTTTTAATAAAACATTTTATGAGCGCCAACGGCAAAAAATTTATTTCCAATGAATTTTTTGGGATTAGTATGATATTGTCGTAGACTTCGACCATAGTCAAGCTGCTCAGTTCAATTCTTAAGTTGACAGCATTGCGTAGTTTGTCGGGGATTAGAAATGACAAACTTATGGATTTACGATATTTCATTTTTGACATAACACTAGTCTTTCTTACCAAACGTTAACCAAGAGAATTTTGAACTCTAAGTCTGCAAATCTGCAAATCACAATTTTTGTAGTATGGATTTGTGATATAGATTATTGCATTTCCCTCATGCAAATTATTATATTGGATGTATTGTCTTATAATAACAAGGTGCGTCAAATGACCAGTATAATAAAATGTTTCCTTTCTCTTTTTCTAATTACCAGTATTTCACTGTTTGGGCAATTCGAACAAACTAATGGACCTGCCGGGATCAGTTTCAGCTCCGTTACAACTGTCGGAGATACAATATATGGGTTAACATCTCACAATTATCTATTCAGTTATGCTAATAATGAATGGGAAAGAATCAGCGCGGATGTTTTTAGTTATCAAATTGCTTCGTATAATGGACGTATTTACAGCCTCGGTCAAACTATTCAGTATTATAATGAAGATACAAATGATTGGTTAGATATGTTGGATGGATATTTCGGCGGTTATTCAATTTATCCCGACCGGTTTTTCGTAATTATGTCCGACACGATTTATCATTCGTATGATGGTTTTAGTTGGGCCCAGACATTCGACAGTTTGAAAAGTACTGTTGATGTTTTCGGGGATACTGTCTCGCAAAGACTAATTAGTATTAAATCTGTCGCAAATATAGATTCGAATTATGTGATTGCCTGCATTGGTGAGATTTCAATGACTCAAAATGGCATTTATGTATCAAAGAATGGTGGAAAAGACTGGTTTGAACCTGAAGGGTTGGAATCATTTTCTAATGTCAGCAAAATTGTCACATACAATAATAAGTTTTATCTTACTTCATCTTATGGTTTATATGTTTCAGCCGATAGCGGTTCAACTTGGCAGCTTCATGAGGATGGATTTACTTTTGAAACAAGCAATTACATATCAAATCTAATTGCGCATAACGGGAATTTGTATGCGCTTCAAAATAATCCAAGAGTAGTTTTTAGATTAGAAGACGATGTTTGGCAGCCGTTGGATATCCCAATTGAAATAGGAAGCATTACAGGGTTCAAAAATGGTAAACTTCTTCTATATTCAACAAACCAACTTCACGTGTTTGATTTGGCGACAGGGGAAATCGAGAACATAACATCTGAAATTGTAGCTGCAAATTCTTTTGTATTCGCATTTAACAATGAAACAGCGATTGCTTATGCTGCATCAGCCGGCACACAAATAACAACTGACGGCGGAATTAGTTGGAATGAATTTCCAGACCGGATAATTAAACTAACCAAAATAGATCATGAATTGTTCTATACAAACAGCAGCGGCGTTTTTAGAACCAGCGATCTTGGATTAACTATTTCGAATATTAATTCTAATCTCCCCACGAATTATGTAAACTCAGCTTCTGCAATTTGCAGCAGTGATGGCACGGTTTACGTTTCATTCAGCCGGTCACGTCCGCGAACACATCTCCCACCTGTTTGGGAAGCAGGCGGTGTTTATAAATCGACGAATGACGGTGAGACTTGGACTTTAGCAAGCAGCGGGCTTCCTGCTTCGGGTGGAATAAGAGTACCAGTTTATGACTTGATTGCCGGAAACGATATGCTTGTTGCTTCAACTGCCGAGGGTACATACAGAAGCACAAACGGTGGTGGTTCATGGGCGCTTTTCGAAACCGGATTCGGAGAATATACAAAACCAATTTACTACGGCGGATTAAATGATACCATTTTTATTTCTACTTATTTCGAAGGTATAATGATGACTTCGCCTGATATGGATGAGTGGCAAATTGTATCAGACGGACTTGATTCTGTTTTCAACGGATATAATTACCGATTTATTCAGGAGAACGGCAAAATGTACATGTACGATAACGAAAACAGATCCTTTTACAGATTCGACAATGGAACGTGGGTACATGTAGAACTGACTTTACCCGGAGAATTTGAGGTTTATAGGTTTTCTGGCGCCTCCGAAATTATTTACGCTTCGGTTTTCGACGGCGGTGTTTGGAAAGGTAAAATTGAAAATCCAACCACTGTCAACGAAGAAACAACTGTAAATGAATTTGAACTTTCACAAAATTATCCTAATCCGTTTAATCCAACAACGGTTATTGATTATAAAATTGCACATAGTACCAATGTAAAAATTATTATTTATAACTCCCTTGGGGAAACAGCTGCAACTCTTGTAGATGATTTCAGACAAGCCGGTAAATATTCTGTGACGTGGAACGCACATCAATTTGCTAGTGGGGTTTATTTTTATAAATTAGTTGCAGGTGATTATAAAGCAGTTAAAAAATTACTGCTGTTGAAATAAAATCACGTATTTTTTGTTTGCTTACTTTGTTTAAGAAGTTTTTTTAATAATATGATACTTGATTTGCATATAGTTCGAACAAAATACATTTTCAAACGCCCAGGAAGAGAATAATTATTTATTCTCTTCATTAATACATTCATTAATTTGATTAAAATGGGACTGCTATTGTCTTGCCGACGCTAACCAATTGATAGCAAAATTTTGGAGGAGCAATGAAATCATTTTTAAAATTTTCATTATTACTAATAATTTTTTCTGCAAATATTTCTACAGCGCAGATTCTTTCATCCACATGGTTAAATCCGAAACCTGCGGGCGCAAGATATTTGGACATAGATTTATCCTCAATTACAAATGCCGTTGCTGTTGGAAATGAAGGTGTTATTGTAATCACAACAGATTCCGGTAATACATGGCAAACAGTAGAATCGGGGACAGATAATTATCTTTCCTCTGTCTCTTTTACTGATCAATTTAATGGTTTTACACTTGGAGAAAATGGAATAATTCTAAAAACAACCGACGGCGGTTTTACATGGATATCTCAACCTACACCCACATATATTGATTTTACTGCATCACATTTTATTAATAGTATTACGGGGTATGCAGTCGGTTACGAGACAATTGCAAAATATGATAACGGATCCTGGACAACACTTAGTCATCAATACACAAGCACTTATTTTTTCGATGTGAGATTTGTGAATTACCAAGTCGGGTTTGCATGCGGTTTAAGTGGCGGAGACGCTTTGCTTATTAAAACAACTGACGGCGGCGGAACTTGGAATGAAATCGAAATTCCTCAAGTCAGCGGGCAGCTTGCTTCAATGGATTTTAATACTGCCGACCGCGGCTGGATAATTTCACGCGACGGTGAATTGCTGAGAACAACCAATGGCGGTAACACATGGACACTATCATTTGTAACTTCCAAACATATTGATGAAATTGAATTTAAAACCAGTGATTACGGTTTAATTGTTGGCGAAGAAGGAACTGTACTGGAAAGCGCCGATAGCGGGAAAACATGGACAAATATTCATCCTCTTGGAATAACACAACCAAACTACAATTCATTCGATAATTCGGGTACTTATATTCTTGCTGTTGGAGATGACGGTGTAATTAACCGGTCTCTTAACGGCGGAAATTCATGGAGCCGTAAAGATGAAAATATATTTATTAATTCGATAAATACAATTCAATTTCTTGATTCATCGCTGGGTTTTATTAATGTAAGTGAAAATATAAATTCTACAATCGGAATATTCAAAACTACAGACGGGGGCATATCCTGGAATCCTTCTGAATCCGGGATAAACGAAAACACAATTAATTCAATGCATTTCTTTAGTGAAAACCTCGGCTTTGCCCTTACTGGCGATTATCTTTATAAATCAACGGATGCAGGTAATACATGGGTGGAATACTATGATTTCACTCAAGCATTTGATGTTTATTCGCTTTTTTTTCTTAATCAAAATATTGGTTGGGTTTTAGGAGGAAACGAAGTTTATAAAACTACTAACGGCGGCGTTTCATGGACGGAGCATGAGATACCTGCATATAATTACGGGGTTAACTCTATTTACTTTGTTAATGAAAACCGCGGATTTATTACGCAGCCAAACGGCAGGCTGCTTAAATCATTCGACGGCGGAATTACATGGACGAGGGAATTTTTAAACATCTCGTATGCATTAAAAGGAATTGCATTTACAGATGATAACAACGGATGGGTTGCCGGTTACAACGGAACATTGCTGAGAACTACCGACGGCGGTGTAAATTGGTTTCACGATGATCAAGACCCGGATTATGATTTCAATACAATAAAATTTAAAAACAGTTTGGTGGGTTACATAGGCGGCAACAACGGGGCGCTTATGTACACTACTGATGGTGGGAATCAGTGGTTTAACGCAAATAGTAAATTCAGAAGCAATAATATCAACTCTCTTGAGTTTATTGGGCAAGACAATTTGTATATCGGCGGGCAGAATGGGTATTTGAGCTTGAACACAATCTCCGATCAGGGATTGTACATTCAGATTAATACTCCTAACGAAGGTGATAATTTAACAATCGGGGATACATATAATATAACATGGGATTCACAAAATATCGACTATGTTTCAATCTATTATTCAACTAATAACGGAATAAACTGGAAAAACATCATTTATGAATACCCGGCTTCTAACGGTTCTTACGAGTGGACTGTTCCTTATCCAAGAAATAATGAGATTAAAATCAAGGTGTCGGCTGCCGATAATCAATCGGTTTCATCGGAAAGCGGAACATTTTCAATTGATGAACCGCCTCTTTCTTGGTCGGCATTAAATTACAATACCGGTAATTTTTTAAATGATATAGCTTTTACAGCAGATCAAGGTTGGGGAATCTCACGGCACAGAGTTTTCCGAACGACCGACGATGGAGATTCATGGAATGAAATTTATTACAACAACTCTTACTGGTTTAAATCAATCTTGATGCATGATGACGGCAGCGGTATTATTGCCGCTACCGAGGGAAAAGTATTTTGGACTACCGACAACGGTATCAACTGGATTGAAGCCACCACTTTTGTTAACGAAGATTTAACCTGCATTGCCGAAAATAGTATTAATACATTTATCGGCGGTGATAACGGAGCTCTTTTAATGTCTACCGACGGCGGGGAGATATGGACTGATGTATATCTTGATGAAAGTCATGATATTGTTGACATTGAGATTCCTTCAGATCAAAACGGTTATTTTATTTTGGATTATCCCGCTGAGGATATCAATGAACAATTCTTTTATAAAACAACCGACGGGGGATATTCATGGGAGAAAACTAGCTTTGGTTATAGTTTGCACGGGGTTAAAAAGATTTCCTTTGTTTCTGATAATGTTGGGTATGCAATTAACGCTTATCGTATACTTAAAACTACTGACGGCGGAGAGACATGGAATAATAGAGGTGGATTAAATTTCTATCCGCGGGATATTAGTTTTATTGATGAAGACTTCGGCTGGATTTCAGGCTTTATAAGTGTTGAGGTTGATGGCGTTTTCCACAGTGAGGCAATCACTATTCAAACAACCGATGGCGGATTGACCTGGAATTACAGAACCAACGGTATTTACAACAATTCAATTTCCAAGTTATTTACCCTTGATAATTACACAACATATGCGATGACTAATACGAAAGTATTAAAATATACCGGTGACGAAACACCTATGATTACCGTAACTTCGCCTAACGGATGGGAATACTGGAGAGTTGAAACCGAACACAATATTACCTTTGATGCAGTTGGTATCGACTATATTAAAATTGATTATTCTACCAATAACGGGAATACATGGAGCGAAGTTGTGTCTTCGGTAAGTTCAGCTTCTGATTTTCTATGGAACGTTCCGAATACACCTTCGAGTGAATGCCTTGTGAGAGTTTCCAGCGTTGATAATCCTGCGCTTTATGATATTTCAAATAATAAGTTCACTATTTATGATCCTACACCGGTTCTTGATTTAACTTCCCCTAACGGTGGTGAAGTTCTTAATTATAATGATATATATCCAATTACCTGGGAAGAGGCAAACATTTACCAGGTCAAAATTGAATACAGTATTGACGGGGGAAATACGTGGTCGCAGGTAATAAGCGGGTTTCCCGCTTCTGTCGGAAATTATAATTGGCAGGTTCCGAACACTCCGTCGGGGAATTGCTTGATTAAAATATACGATACGTATGATGCTGGTTTGGTTGATTCTTCCGAAGCTCCTTTTACGATTAACTCGACTGTGCAGTCTTTAACGATAATTACGCCGAACGGCGGCGATACATTGAGTGTCGGATCAAAATATGATATCAACTGGTCGACCGGCGGCAGCGCACTCCTCAATAAAGATGCAATTCAATATACCGGGAAGAAAAAGAAGAACTCAAAAATTAATTCATCAGAAGAAACCGCAAATGTATTTCTTGAATTTTCAGTTGATGACGGCAGTAATTGGATCCCGATTGCAGGTCCGGTTGATGCAGCGGCAAACAGCTATCAGTGGATTGTTCCGAACATCCCTTCGAATTTATGCAAAGTAAAAATTTATGATGCCGATGATAATTCCAACATGGATATATCCGATGCGGTTTTCACAATATCCGATGACATTACATTAAATAATTTTTATCTCTCGGTTGATGATAAAATCGGAGTACCCGGCGATACGGTTTCTCTTGATTTCGATCTGCAAATATTTGATGCGGTAAGTTTCAGCTCCGGGTTAATTAATGTAACCGGTTTTTATAATCAACTCGATTTTCTTGATGCCGATACATCAAGCGGTATCCTGTCACAATTCAACAGTGAATTCGTTGTTAATGATCAGGACTCGCTTATAAAGATATCTTTTGCTTCGGCATCGGATATTGATTCTTCCGGTAAATTATTCTCTCTTAAGTTTTTAGTCATGGAAAACAGTTCAGGCACTGTTCCTGTACTAATTGATTCCGTGTTGATTGATACAGGGATTTATGACGTGGGAATTAAGAACGGCTCGGTACAAATTCTTGAACCATTTTACGGTGATGTCGATTTGAACTCGCAGGTTCAACCTTATGATGCAACTGTTATTCTGAAACATTTAATCGGGGCATATCCGCCCTTCAATTTGCAGCAGCAATTAAATGCCGATGTAACTATCGATGAAACAATCTCGGCAATGGATGCATCAATTATTCTGCAGTACACGGCTGAACTCATAGACTCTCTCCCGCATCCGTTTAATATTTTCCCGGATGGAACAATTGAACTGCCCGATTATGTTGACGGAAACGAACCTGTTATTGCCGTACCTGTAACTGTTAATAATTCCAATAATGTTTATTCATTCGAAGGAAGCATTAAGTACGACACTTCAATTCTGCAATTCGAAAATGTTAATTTTAGCAGTGAACTTGATGGATTTGTAATTCAGGATACAACCGGGAATGAAATGCTCAATTTTGCGGCTGCATCTTCTAATGGTGTTGATCTAAACGGAACAATGATGACGTTTAATTTCTCTAAAATCGATTCCAGCTCGAATAATAATACGTTGGTTTATTACGATAGAATGCGCCTTAACGAGGCTGCTGAATTAACAAAATTTGATTCATGCCTAGTCGATTTTACAACAAACTTGGATGTCTCGGAAATGCCGGATAAATTTTCACTCGCACAAAATTATCCTAATCCGTTTAACCCGGCAACAAAAATTAGATTCACAATTCCATCATCAGCCTTTTCAAGAAATACGGAGCGTGAAAATGTAAGTCTAATAATTTATGATATACTCGGTAACAAAGTCGCTGCATTAGTCAACGAACCAAAATCACCGGGTAATTACGAAATTGAATTCGACGGTGCAAATCTCGCCAGCGGTGTGTATATCTATAAATTGAAAGCAGGCAGTTATTCCGGTATTAAGAAAATGATTCTCTTGAAATAATATTGACCCGAAGCATAGAACACCATTTAATACCGTTCCAACATTTATTGCTGGAGCGGTTTTTTTTTAACGATACCTTCAAACAACGCCACATAAATAAACCAACAACTTAAGAACCCAATAACTTAATAACCCAATAACCTAACCTGGACAAGCCAGAACCAAATTATCACATTAGAATGATTGAATGGTTGTATGTTTGAATGAAAAACATTCATCCATTCATCTTCATTCAGCCATTCTATCGTTTTATTTGTCTCATTAATATTCTGCCAAATATTACATGAACATTAGTGTTAAGGTATTAATAACCCAATAACTGAATAACCCAATAACTGAATCCTTCGACCTGTCCCCCGAAGCTAACCTTTACTAATTAATACGGCTGATAAATATTAGCGAAGGGGGGAGCTCGAAGTCCGCATGGGGGCAATAACTCAATAACGAAAACTTATGTGATTTTCACACTTAAGCAGTTAATCTAATTTTTACTTTATTCATTTTGTAACTATTTTCATATATCTCAATTTAACTTGTAGTGGTAATGATTAGAAGAGTTTCATATATACTCGTATTCGCCGCAGCCATTTTATTTATTATTCTATCTTTAGAAATAAATTTCGTTCAAGACGACACATTCATATTCCTTCGGTATGCGGATAATTTCTTAAATGGAAACGGATTTGTATTCAACAGCGGAGAAATGGTCGAGGGTTATTCAAGTATCTCCTGGTTAATGTTATTGACAATCATACTTGCGCTAAAAATTGACCCGGTAACCGGCAGCCAAATGCTTTCGATGTTTTTCGGAATTTTAGTTCTAGCGGCAGTCTTAAAATTATCAGAATCAATTAAAGTTTCGGAAGATCAAAATCCTTCGAG
This sequence comes from Melioribacteraceae bacterium, assembly GCA_021740785.1. GTDB lineage: Bacteria > Bacteroidota > Ignavibacteria > Ignavibacteriales > Melioribacteraceae > JAIOZI01. The sequence goes on along the minus strand of JAIOZI010000049.1, from coordinate 30,202 downwards.
AAGCTTATTTTACAATATCCTGCCGGTTATTCTATTGGCTCTTACAGGCGGCTTTCATTACTGGTCGATAAGCGGAATGGAGACCTCTCTTTTTATGCTGCTATTCTTAATAACCGTCAAGCTTTATATTAAAAATCAAAGGAACAACAAACCGGATTTTCTTTTAGCTTTAGTGTTGTATTTACTTTCGGTTACGCGTCCCGAAGGATTACTTCTTTACGCATTATTGGTAATATTCACAATTATTTTTGATCGTGAAAAAGTATTTTCAAAAGGATTCTTATTCACAAATGTTCTCTTTATTATGCCAATGATTCTTACAATCTTTGTGAGATATTATTATTACGACAATCTGCTGCCGAATACATTATATGCAAAAAGCGGTGTGGGAGAACATTACTTAACACGCGGTATTACTTACTTCTATCAAAGTTTCAAATACAATTTATTATTCGGTTTAATTCTTGCTCCTGCATTCATCTTTATAAAGAAAATAGTGCGGCAGAAAGAGCTTTTATTATTACTCTTCACTGCGTTCGGATATACATTTATAATCACATTATTCGGCGGTGATGTTCTACCGCATCACAGGTATTATCTGCCTGTTTTACCTTTATTCTTTATTCTGTTTTCAAAGTCACTCAATTATATTTTCAACAGCAGTAAAGTTCTAGGACGAGTTGCAGTCGTAATCATTATTATCGTAATAATCCCGTTAAGTATAGTTTCCTATAAATCGGAATTACCTCTAATAATTAAAAATAAGAGGCATGAGCTTGGACTAGTAAAAAAGATGAGTATCTACGCTCAATTCATAAAAGAAGAATCAGAGAAAAGCAAAAAACGGGTTGCCGCGGCACTTTCAACCATCGGAGCTTTTTCTTATTATTCTTCGGCAGAAGTAATTGATTTCATCGGCTTAACAGATAAATATATTGCAAACAATCCAAAAGAAATTGAGGGAATTGATGATTCGCTTCCCATTGCATGGCGCGAGCGCAAATACAATATTGATTATGTTTTATCAAGAGAACCCGATTTCATAATCTTCCCGGCAGGAGCAAAACCCTCGGCTTATGCAGAAGCAGCGATTTTTTCAAGAAAGGAATTTATAAAATATTACTATCCCCAATTAATTTATTCGCGTGAATTAAATGTTAACTTGCCAATCTTTACCCGGCGCGAAATTCCATTATCCACCGGGTCTGTTCCCGATGTTTGCCGAACCGAATTTGTGAAATATTATATCGTTGCAAATAATCTTTTTCTAAAATATCTCGAGACTAAAAATTCCCTTCTACTTCAGGAAATTGAGATGACTGCAAATAAAATGATTGAATTATGCACGGTCTATAATTCCTACGCATATTCTATAATCGGTTATTCAAATTTTCATGCAGGAAATATGGAAACAGCGAAAGAAAATCTCAAAAAGTCCGTTGAACTAGATCCGTTGAATTGCATATCGCTATTTTATTTATCAAAAGTTTATCTGAATCTTAACGATCTTAAGAGTTATCTATCTACAACATATTTACTAAACAAATATTCGCCCGCTGCACTTCCCAATTTAATTTCAGCCGGCAGATAAATTTGATCAAACAATTTTATTAGTATTATCTTAACTTTGATTTATATCATCATTATTTTTAAGTACTGTTCATTTTTTATATTTTCATCAGACAAAATAATTTAACTATGAAAATGAGAGCGGCAATTATATTATTATCAATCTTGGTCATTTTTTCATGCGATGCCCCGCGTGAAAATCCGCTTGATCCCAACAATCCCGATAATGTATTTGCAATCATCACCGGATCAGTTAAGACAGTCAGTATTCCCAGGGCGCCGGTTTCTGCGGCAAAAATCACATTTGCAAATTCCAACCAAGTTGTTTACACAAACTCTTCAGGAAACTTTAATATTGAAACCACCACTAAGATTAACGGCTGGCTTTATGTTGAAAAGGAAAACTTCAGCATGGATTCCTCTTACATTAATTGGAATAACAGCAGTAAAATCAACAGGGAATTTTTCTTGAACGCAAAGCCCAGAATTGATTCGCTTATTTTGAACTCAAGTGTTATTAATCGACACCCCAACTTGCAATCGTACTTTGTTGAAGTTAAAGCAGACTTATTCGATAGTGAAAACGATATCGATTCGGTCTTCTTTATAAGTGAAGATCTCGATATAAATGAACTGCTGCTGTATAACTTTGCATCGGATTGGTACGAGAATAGCTTTTCTATTGAAGAACTTGGCTTGAAAAGTATTGATCAAACTGTGGGCAAGAATTTTCAAATTAATGTTGTGGATAAAAACGGGCTGACTTTCGACGTTGGCTCTTCAATTATTAAAAGAATTATAAAGCAGGAAATTGAGTATACCGCACCATCAAATAACGAGATTGTTTCATTACCTTTTTCAATAGAATGGAAACGGTTTCTGCCGGGATTCAATTTTAGATATAAACTTGAGATTTTTCTTGTTGATGTAACCGCTGAATTATATTGGTCTGAAGATTTTATTCCTTCATCGGAAATTCAATTTGATTTTACAAAAAACATAAATCCGGGTACGTATTTTTGGGTGATCTGGTGCATTGATGAGTTCAACAACAGCACTAGATCTAAACCGGCAACATTTATTATAGAGTAACAAAAAATTATGAACGACATCATTGATCAAATAAAAGCTCCGACTAAAGAACAGTTTGAAGCTGTCTATAAATTCACTCAGACCCTTCATTCTTTAATCTATCAAGATGCACTGATTGAAGAAGCACTGGATCAGGTTGTAAAAGCAATTGATGCCGAACGAGGATTATTTGCAAGATACAACAATGTAAATAATGATTTCACAATAATTGCCGCCCGCAACATTAAGCAGGAAACAATTACAAGTCTCAATGAATTTTCATCGGGAATTTTAAAAGAGGTTTTAAATTCAAAAAAACCGATTATGTATCATGATGTACAGCAGCAGCCGGATCTATCAAAATTTGAAAGTGTACGCATAAGCGGAATTAAATCTGTGATCGGTGTTCCCGTATTTCATGAAAAGGAAATATGGGGAATTATAATTGCGGATAGTCAAAAGTTCAGGGAGAAGTTCACCAAACAGAATCTCGTGATGCTTGAACTTTTTTCCCGGTTGATCTCAATCGCGCTCGATAGAATTATTGAAATTGAACTTCTGCGATTGGAAAAAATCAGCCTGGAAAACCAACTTGAAGAAAATGTAAATCTTCCCGACATGATCGGGGAGAGCAAACCGATGAAAGATTTGGCAAAGTTGATTCACCGTGTAGCTAAAACCGATGCAACTGTTTTAATAACCGGGGAAAGCGGAACCGGGAAGGATTTAGTGGCGCGGGCTATACATAAATTAAGCAAGAGAAAAGATAAACCGTATCTTGCCCAATTTTGCGGATCAATTCCCGACAACCTTTTGGAAAGTGAATTGTTCGGATATAAAAAAGGAGCTTTTACCGGTGCTAATTCGGATAAAAAAGGGCTGCTTGAAGTTGCGAACGAAGGGACTTTCTTTCTTGATGAAATTGCCGATATTTCAACGGCGCTGCAGACAAAACTCCTGCGTGTGATTGAGAATCAAGAAATAATTAGACTGGGTGATACACAAGTAAAAAAGATAAATGTTAGAATAATTACCGCAACGAATAAAAATTTAAGTGACCTTGTAAAGAAAGGCGAATTTAGAGAGGACCTATACTACCGTTTGAATGTATTTCCCGTAAGAATACCTACTCTGCGGGAACGGCAGGGCGATATTCCTTTGCTTGCCGAATATTATATTAAACGTATCGGCGAGGGAAATATAAGCATTGATTCAGCGGCGATGAAAAAGTTGGAGCAGCATCATTGGCCGGGCAATGTGCGTCAACTAATTAACGTTATTCAGCGCGCATTGATTTTTGCTGAGAACGGTAAAATTGGAACCGATGCTATTGAATTAGATGAGACACATAACGAAAACATTTATACCGGAACCTTGGACGAGATAACAAAAAATATTGTAGTAAAGAGAATTGAAGAATTCGGCGGAAACAAAACTCTTGCGGCTGAATCGCTTGGTGTATCGAGAAAATGGATTTATATAAAACTAGCTGAGATAGAAAAGAAAAAAAATGGTTGATGATTTTCCTGAAATATTGAACCGGAAATACAGAGTAAAACAATGCATAAAAAAGAGTGAAACTGGCGCTGTCTTTATCTGCACAGAATTAAAGAATGGTAAAGATGTAATTGTTAAAATTCTTTGGAATAAAGCTGTGCAGGATGACGAACTGGTCCGTCGTTTCAAACGTGAAGCTGGAATTCTATCTAAACTAAATCACCCGAACATTATCCGTTTAATTGAGTTTAAAATTGAAACAGAATTGCTCTATATAATTTTTGAATACTTCGAAGCCGGCACTCTACGGCACTACATTAAAAATGATAATCTTTCTGATGAAAAAAAATTGAAATTAGTTAAGCAGCTTTTCAGCGGTCTGAGTTATCTTCATAAGCATAATATAGTTCATCGCGACCTGAAACCTGAGAACATTCTCATCAACAATGACCTTAAATTAAAGATTACGGATTTCGGGTTATCCTTTACACTCGGTGATGAATTCACAACACGCATCGATTCAATCGTCGGCACGCCTTGTTATATGTCGCCCGAACAAATACACGGGAAGGTTCCAACTTCACAGAGCGATTTATTTTCAGCCGGAGTTTTGATTTTCGAACTTTATACAAAACACAATTTGTTCCTTGCAAATAATTTTAATGAGACGATAAACAATATTCTTAATTTCGATGAGAATTCGATCAGAGATAAAATCAAAGAACTTCCACCGAATATCGCATTGATTTTATCTAATACAATTGCTAAGGAAATTGGTAAAAGAGCTGAAAACGCAGAAGAAATTTTAAGCATGCTCGAAGACGATTCCAAAAAACAAAAGAAGAAACCATTATTAAAGTACGCCGCCGCGTTCGTTTTGTTTATTGTTTTCGATGTTATCCTGATTTTTGTTTTTACTTATGATCAAAAAAAAGATTTAGCTAGTATTGATACGCTTTCACATTCGGAAAATATTTTGAATACCGACCCCGTGATGCCGGAACCTGGAAATGAGATTGCGAAAACTCCGGTAAATGATTCAAATACGGAATCCGATAAACCGGCAGATGAAACTCAAGACGTTCAATTGAAAAATGAAGAAGATATTCCAGAGGAAAATATTTCAATTGATACAGCAGGATTTTCTTCAATCCCGGATTCCGAGTTAGAGAATTCCGCAGAAATAATTCAATACGGGTATCTGCAGATCGAATCTTTTCCTTGGACTGAAGTTATGATTAATGACAGCTCCTACGGAATTACACCATTCAATGATGCTTTTAAATTGAAAACAGGAAATTATGATGTGACTTTTAAACATCCTGATTTTCCGGATCTCGAGAAATCCGTCAGTATCTCTGCCGATTCAATCAGCGCATTAAATATTAACATGCGCAGTTCCTTTTCATATTTGGATTGCAAAGTTTTTCCCTGGGCTGATGTGTATCTAAACGAAATTTATTTAGGTCAGACTCCTTTCGATAAAATTAAAGCAGTATCACCCGGGACTTACACCCTGAAAGTGAAAAATCCCAACTTTGATGATTTTACAAAAGAAGTTGTTTTCAATCTAAATGACACTGTTAAAATCAACTTAAACTTACAGAGCCTTTAATTGGCATAGCAATTGTATAAAAAAATATATAACATATAAAAAAAATGAAAAAAATAAATTACATAATACTTTATCTGCTTCTCAACTCTTTTACTGCAGCACAGCCTGCGGGATGGGAAGTTTTAACTACCATGGATCTTCCAACAGCCGGATCATCAGTTGTTGTTTATAACGATATTTTTTATTTACTCGGCGGGTTTGCTGATTCAGTTCAAGAAAATGTTGACTGGATAAGGTCATTTAATCTAAGCACATTTCAATGGAAATATGAGGGATATATTGATACTCCCCGTGTAAATTTTATCGCGGGTGTTTATAATAATCACATTTATTACTGCGGCGGCGCCGAATACATCCCAACTGCTAATAAACAATTAATGAAATGGAATTTCAACGCAGACTCCGAACCGGAAAATATTTATGACGACGATTCCTTCAATCGAATTTTGACAAGCGGAATAATTGACGATCAATATCTTTATTTAGTTGGCGGACTTACAGCTCACTCTGTTCCAATCATGAATAAATTCAATCTTTCTAATCTAAGAATGGAATCTGCATATGACGGATCGGCAATATTTTTAGATGATTTAATTAGTCCCGCTGCAACAATATTCGACAATAAACTATACATTATAGGGGGAATATATTGGGGAGTAACAAATAAAATTTACATCTCCGATTTAAATCTATCATGGATGGGTCCGTTAGCTCAAGGATTACAAACTCCCAGAACTCAAAGCGCAGTAGTTTCTGTTGAAGATTCCAACAGAATATATATCATTGGCGGTCAAAATGAGAGTGTGAATGCATTAGCCTCAATCGAAATTTTGGAAATAACCGAAGACGACGATACCCTTGTCTATTACGGTCCATCAATGAATTATGCACGTACAAATTGTTCAGCAGTATTATACCACGATAAAATTTTTGTGTTCGGCGGATTTGATGAGGAGGGCAACATTGTACACAAAGTTGAGTTTCTTGATTTGGAATTTAACGTTACAGCGGCGGCAGTAGAAGATAACACAATCCCGTCATTCTTCGATTTGAAACAAAACTATCCCAATCCTTTTAACCCGGTAACAATGATAGATTTTGATTTAAAAGAAAGCAGCAAAACAAAATTAGAAATTTTTAACATTACGGGCGAAAAGATAAAAACATTGGTTGATGATTTTATTAACTTTGGCAGTCACACGGTTACCTGGGATGCAACAGACAGCAACGGAAGTAAAGTTGGTTCAGGAGTTTATATTTACCGGTTGACTACGAGTGATAATATTAAATCTAAATCGATGGTGTTATTGAAATAATGACAAAATATTTTCGTTTTTCATTTCTAATATTTCTTCTTAGCGCTCAATATTTACAAGGGCAGAATGCAGATTTTCAAACTCTGCGTGACGCATTCCAGGAAAATAATTATCAAACAGTAATTGCATTATCAGACGGACTGTTGAACAAACCCGGAATTACATCTGTTGATACATTGATCTCAATCCTTGAAATGAAAGCTGTTTCGTTGTATGCAGTCGGTGAAGTTGATTCATCAAAATTTACATTTATTGAACTGCTGAAAATTGATCCCGGTTATGAGCCGGATCCCTCAAATATTTCCCCAAAGATAATTGATTTTTTTAACCCGGTTAAAAATGATTTCACTCAAATTGTAATTGACAATAAATCAAATAGGAATGAATCCGAAAATCTCAGAGCCGAATTTGAAAGATCCAAAATTGAAATGAAAAGCAAAATTACAGGTTCTGTTTGGAGATCGCTTATCTTCCCGGGCTGGGGACATATTTACAGAGATAAATACTACGGCTGGTTTATAGCTGTTGCAAATGCAGCGCTTCTCGGGGGATCTATCTATTTTACACTACACACAAATACTCTTGAAAACAATTACCTTTCCGCAAGTGATAAGTCTATGATTGAACAAAAGTATAAAGATTTTAATTCTGCCTACAAAATTAGAAACGGTCTCTATATCGCCTATGCCGCACTTTGGATTTTTACCCAAACCGATATCCTGTTTTTCACAGATGAACCGGATTCGGCGCCCCTCCAATTCGGTCTTTCACATTCTGGTTTAACCCTAAGAATTGCACTATAATCGTGTAATATTTACACGGTGCGTATAAACTTTTCACACATTGCTGGCTTTCAATAAAATTGAGGCACTAATAAATGCCCTAAATTTTACCTCGCAACACGAATCAGTTTCCAACTCAAAAAATAATATTTGGCATAGAATTAGCACAACTCCTACCAGTAATCAGCAATAACAAAGAGAAAGAAATGCTTAGAAAAATTTTACCGGTACTCACAATTTTACTAATGGGAATCACTTCCATTAATGCGGAGATTGTATCCGGTCAAGTTACAAGCAGCAGTAGCAGTAATCCCATCGAGGGAGCTGTTGTTGTTTTTTCTGCCGTTGATTCAAATTATTTCGGCGATTACTCTGCAACAACAAATTTCGACGGCATGTTCGAGGTAGATTTACCTGCACTAAACACAGATTACTTAGTTCAAATCAATCACCCTCAATACCACACAGGCACATTCGGACCGGTTTATGTAAATGACGGAAGAATATTCGGATTTCAGCTTACGCCTATTAACGATTTATTCGACAATCATTTAGCCGGGACAATTTATGATTCCGAATCATTAGAACCACTTGCCGGGGCTGAAATTATGATTCAATCACCCCCCGGAAGCGGCAACTTTTATGTAACCAATTCAGGTGACGACGGTAATTATATTTTTGAAAGTATTACGCCGGGGTTCTATCTCTTTCATGTTTTTCATCCAAATTACATTGGATTTTCCGATACCATTACTATAGAAGAGAACTCCGAAATTGATAATTTTGATGTTTATATTTCACAAAGCATAGGCAGCGGCAGCGGGGTATTGACCGGCTTGGTTTATATCTCGGAAGAAGGCTCGGACCCGGAACCGGTACCTAATGCAGAAGTTTGGGCACATCATGCATTCTTAACTATCTCTTATTTGGCTCAAACAAACTCCGATGGGATTTATACATTCGACGAACTTCCTTCTGGTGAGTATTTTATCTCTGTTGATGCATTGGGTTATAATTACAGAAGTATTTTACCGGTACAAGTTTTACCAGATAGTACAACCACATTCGATATTAATTTAGCCGGGAACCAGCCGCCCGGGATCGGAACCATCGAGGGGCAGGTTTATTTCGACGAAATAGACATACCGGTGGATTATGCGATGGTACATTTTATACCAAATTTTACAATGCCGCCTTTACCAATTAACTACACAGTTTCAACTGATGATAACGGTGATTATTCAGCCGATCTTCCGGCTGGAGATTACTTTGTGATGGTAGAATATTATTCAACCGATTCATTATTCTTTTCATATCAAGAATATTACGATGACGTACAATTTTTAGAAGAAGCCACGCCGGTAACAATCACGGAAAACAATACAACAACCGGTATTGATTTCGGTATTCCGGCGCCGGTTGTTAATAATATTACAATCAGCGGAAATGTAACCGATGATCTGGGCAATCCTTTGGAAAATGCCTTAATCGAAATAATGCATACATACTATGAACCCGGAATTTTTGCCGACCCGTTTTATGCCGAGACCGATTCAGAGGGTAATTATTCAGCTGAGATCAATTATACAGGTTATTCAAACTCATTTATCGCAGGCGCACATAAAAACGGTTATAGATCAGAATGGTATGATAATCAGCCGGAAATATTTCTGGCTGATGTCATTACCATCGATTCAAGCGAGACTGAAATAACAGATATTAATTTTTCACTTACACAATTAGGTAATCCCGACGAATACTCAATAAGCGGTTCTATTTATGATGATGAGGGAACGCCGCTTACCGGCGCATTCATAATAGCTTTCGGCGCTGATAATGGAATGATTGGATTCGGTTTATCCGGTTCCGAGGGGAATTATTCTGTTGGTAATCTTCCCGAAGGCAATTATTACGTTCTGTTCTACGCCGAAGGATATGCTCCTGAATTTTATGACAATGCAATAATGTGGGAGGACGCTGCCACAGTTTTAGTGACGGGGGATGTCAGTTCAATTGATGCATATCTAGCGGAGGTGAATGGGGGCAACGGCGCCGGAGTATTGTCGGGTATAATTACTTCAAACACAGGGTCACCGTTGTCGGGGGTTATGGTTTCAGTCCTTGACCAATTTAATAATGTTGTTGACTACACAATGAGCAACTCACAAGGGAACTATTCTATTCAAGGACTAGGCAGTGGTGACTTTGATATTATTGTATCAAAAGTGAAATTCAACAGCGAAAACAATTCACTGCATACTAATCTTGATGAGGGTCAAGAGTATGAGATGAATTTTAATCTAACTCCATCCGCAACTTATGTTGAAGAAGAAATTAAAGAGATAATTCCGGATCAATTCACACTGAAAAACAATTACCCGAATCCGTTTAACCCAACAACTACAATTGGGTTTGATATTCCCACGCAATCGTATGTGAAGCTAACTGTTTACAATTTGATTGGAGAAGAAATAACAACTCTCGTGAACAAAACACTAGATGCCGGAACTTATAATTATACATTTGATGCATCTAACCTTAACTCGGGAATTTATTTCTATCAACTCCAGGCAGGTGAATTCAACTCTGTAAGAAAAATGATATTAATGAAGTAACATAAGCATAGGAGGTATTGATCGGGGCAATACAGGAAAACAAAACATTGGATGGAACAAAAGTAAATCGATATTTGAGATATACTTTCCTCTCCCCGATGGAGCAAGTGCCGTTTAGTTATTAGAATTTTGAAACGGCACTTAGCTTAATAAAGATATTGTAGAAATCTTGAAAATGTAAAAAAGACTAAGGAAAATAATTGATTTAATGAAATGATCTTCAGAAAATAAAAGTTTGCCGCTCCCCTTTGGCAATAGACCTCTGACAAAATGAGGTCCCGATGGAAGAGAGTCTGCACCGCTCTCTTCCTTTATTTTAAATCATCTTATCGCCATATCCCAATTCATTCAGAACTCTCGATTTATAACTCGTTGCAATTGTCAATTCTTTTTTTACTACAAATCAATGAAGGATGAAAAACTTACTGATTGATCTCGTTTAATTTTATTTGATATTTGATTTTTACATGGTATATTTTTTATTGACTTGTGATTCTTCACTCGTACATTTTCAAAACAAGATATCTTGTTGTTTTTTTCTTAATTAGAAATACTTTTGACTCTCCGCTCTAATTAGAATTCTCTTCAATTTCAGTTGGTTTAGTTTTACAGACCTTTTTTCACCGGAAATTTCCCGAATACCAAAACTAGAAGGCAGTAATGGATAAAAAAGGCATAAAAAGATGAAGGCAATAATTGTTGATGATGAACTTCACGGTAGAGAAAATCTCAGAGCAATTATCGAAAGCTATTGCCCGGAAATAGAAATTTTAGGCTTGGCTGATTCAGTTCTCACAGCAAGGAAACTTGTTGAAATTCACAAACCCGATGTGGTCTTTCTTGATATCAGTATGCCGGTGCTAGACGGATTTGATTTTCTTAATGAATTTGATGAACGAAATTTTATGGTAGTATTTGTCAGCGCTCATGAAGAATTCGGGATTAAAGCTGTCAAAGCCGGTGCTGTGGATTATCTGCTCAAGCCAATTAATATAAAGGAACTCAAACAAACTATTAAAAAACTATTAGTCCTAATAAATAAAAAGGTGGAAGTTGAGTCATCATCCGAATCCGATAAATTGATGCTGCCGGCTTCGCATGGTTTTGAAGTCTTGCTGACTGATAACATTATCCGGCTTGAAGCTGAAGGATGTTATACTAAAGTAATTCTAATAGATGGAAAGAATAAAATTGTTTCCCGCACTTTAAAAGACTTTGAGAACACACTTTCGGATAAGTTTTTTTTTAGAACTCATAAATCTCACTTAATCAACTTGAAGCATATTAAAGATTACTCAAAATTAAGCGGTGGTTACGCAACGATGATTGATGGAAGTAAAGTAGAAATCTCACGCAGAAAAGCGCCGGAATTTTTGAATAAAATTAAATCTTTTCTAAATACTATCTGATGATCAAATCGATTCCTAATAGTGTTTCGCAAAACACGGGAAAAAATAATCTCTGTGGTTCTCCGTGTAACCTTAACAGACAAGTATTTACCTTAGTGATACTCCTCTTTTTCACACTAATTAATTCTATTTACTCACAGACTCCTTCCTACTACCACTACACCTCATCTGATGGACTTGCATCCTCAACAGTATATGATATTCTTCAAGCCCAAAATGGATTTATTTGGTTTGCAACGGCAAATGGAGTTAGTAAATTTGACGGAAATCAGTTTACTACTTTCCGAATTACTGAAGGTCTAAATTCAAATTCAATTATTGCACTAGCAGAAGGAAAAGACGGGGAAATATATTTTGGTAATTATGAAAAAGGAATTAATGTTCTAAAAGACGAAAAGATTCAAAATTATTTTACTGAAATTAATGGGCAACGCATTGGCATCTCATATTTATTTATTCCTAGAGTTAAAACTAATGAGCAAACAATTTATACTTACGGAAATTACACGGGCATTAATGCAATTAAAGAAAGCAAAATAGCCGGATTTGCAAATTCTAAGATTAGTCTGTTTCAAACTGATATAAATGCAATATATAACTTAACGCAACTGTCAAATGGTAAAATTATTGCTTCAACTTCAGGTGGATTATATGATTTTGAAAACGGAAATTTTACCAAATTGAATATCAGCGGGTTACCGGATTCCGATATTTACTCATTTGTTGAAAGTGATGAAGGCAGTTACCTTGCCGCAGCGAAGTCGATAATTTATCATATTAAAGATGATAAAGTAATCAAGCGTTATGATGTTAAAGCGTATGGAAATCTTGGCGTTAGTCATATCTATTTCGATAGTAATAAAAATATCTGGTTCTCTATTATGAACAAGGGTTTCTATTTTATTCCAAGCGGTTCCGATCAAATTATCGATATGGGAAGTAAAATGGGATTACAAAATTCTCTTGTGAATAAGTATTTTGAAGATAACGAAGGAAATATCTGGATTAGTACGTTCGGTAAGGGTGTCTATTGTCTTAATAATCTTTATCTAAAATCATATAACGAAAATGATGGATTAAGCAATAATACTGTCTATTCAATCGTTAAAGAAAATTCGGGTAAAATAATTATAGGTACTTTTAACGGGATTAACATTTTAGAGGATGGAAAATTTCGTCGACTGAAAAGGAATATCGGTAAACCATTAACTGAATATATCTATGGAATCAAGAACTTTGATAATACTTTCTATGTTGGGGTTTCAATTGCCAATGCAAAGATAACAAAAGTTAATTCCGAAGGAATCAATTTTTATATATTTGACCGGCAGTCTTTTTCTAAAACAAAAGACGGGCTTTATCTTTTTGGAACCACATCAGATTATATAATCGTTAATCGAAGACTGAACTATACTGATGAGGGAACACATTTATTTTATGTCTTTGAAGGTAACCCGAATCTAAATCGCATAAACGACATTTTTGAAGATTCACAAAAAAATGTTTGGATTGCGACTGCAAATGGTTTGTGCAAACTATCTGGTTTATCATATTCGTCAAATGAGTTTAAAGCTGTGAAATCATTTTTCCCGGATGATCCTGTATTGAATTCAAGAATTAACTCCGTTACTCAGGATAATCAAAATAACGTTTGGTTCGCGGGTGTTAACGGAATTGCACGTTACAACCTCGAAAGTAATTTGGTAACAAGTCATACTAATTTATTAGGATATGATTTATCAGCTTCTAACTACATGACTTTTGATAAAATGGGCAGGTTATGGCTTGCTAATATGAAGGGATTATTTTTAATCGACGGCAAATCGATAAAACATCTCAGCGGAAAAACAGGATTACCCTCAAGTGAGGTGCTTTCTCTTTATTTAGATGAAAGTGAGAATTTGCTCTATGTTGGAACAAGCAATGGAATATCTTTACTAGATATTAATCAATTTGATAATTTCAATCCGAAACCCCCAAACGTAATTATTGCTGATGTAGAGGCAGGTGATTCAGTTTACACCGGATATGACAATTTAATTTTCTCACCCGAACAGCATGATGTTAAAATTGATTTTACCGCACTCAATTTTTCTTCACCGGGAACTGTAGAATATAGATATAAATTCGATGGTGAATGGATAAATACCGATTTTAGTTTGCTAAATTTTGTTTCTCTAGGCAGTGGAACTTATACTCTCCAAATAATGGCTAAATCTCAAAACTCAGATTGGAGTAAACCACAAATAATAACTTTCAGTATACAGCCGCGATTTACAGAAACTCTTGGATTTTATCTCGGAATATTCTTGCTAATTATTTTTGTTGTTCTTTTAATTGTTTCTTGGCGAATGCAGATCAAAAACAAAAAGATAATTGGAGAGCTGGAACTTTCCGAAAGAATTAACGAGTTAAAACATCAGGCGCTATCTGCAATGATGAATCCGCATTTTACATTTAACGCGCTTAACTCGGTACAGTATCTAATAAATTCTAAACGAAATGAAGAAGCAAATGATTACATAGCGATGATGGCTAAACTTATCAGGAAGCATCTTGATACAGCCGGAAGCGGATTTATTCTTTTATCCGAAGAAATAACTCGACTAAAGCTTTATTTAAATCTAGAAAAATTGAGATTCCAGGATAGATTTTCGTATGAAATTATAAACAGATCAGGTATTGATTCTTCAACTCTTTTGATTCCAAATATGATAATTCAGCCCTTTGTAGAAAACTCTCTCTGGCACGGGATACTCGGTTCCGAGATAAAAGGATTACTTACGGTTTCTTTTTCATTTGAAAATGTAGAAATTGATTCGATCGTTTGCAGGTCGTTGATTATTAAGATTACAGATAATGGTGTAGGAATTAAGGAAGCAATGAAACATAAGTCCGAAGGATTATTTGAAAAAGATGATCATATATCAAAAGGAATACAAATAGTAGAAGAGCGTTTACGATTACTAAGCACAAAAATGCATATCCCACAACCGATAATGTTTGAAGATCTGAATGATGGCAATAGCAATTCGCAAGGAACTGAAATCATTATTTCTCTGCCGCCGCCATTGTATAAAGAGTGTGTTGCATAAGTCATATTATTGCCGTCCTCTTCCATGTGTGTTGCATAACTTTATATTGAAAAATTGCCGTTGGTTTTAACCAACGGAGAATGAAAACAACAAAAGAAAAAGGGCTTTAGCCCCATTTAAATTCCCGACGTAAAACCTGTCCGGTAGGCAGGGTCGGGGCAATTAATTAGTCATACAACACACTTAAAAACTATCAACACGTAAGTATAACTCTCCATTCTCCTTACCGTTTAATTCTTATTTCATACCGTTCGTTTAATAAAAGACACCGTATACTGGTTAGCTGTTGTATCATCCGAATTCCGTTTGTAGCTTCGTACAAAATTCTGGTGGAACAAATTGAAAATCACAAAAATGTTATTGGGACTATTCATGAATAAGCTTTCAAACTCAGCCCCTTTGGTAATAATAAAAAAGGGTAAAGAAAATGAAAATGTTAGGGAATACAATTCAATTGAAGAAGCAATTGCAGATTTGGATAGTGACCCAAATGTATCAAAAGAGAAAATAGAAAAATTAAAATCATCTCTGAAATCGCTAAAGAATAAAACTTCGATAACTATCAGGAATGGTGAGATTATATGATTAAGTACGCAAGGCAAACAAATACAAAGAGAGGCAATAAATGAAAAAGAAATTAACCTTAACAATAATATTACTGATTGGATTATTAAGTAATAATATATATTCACAATGGTCAGTCGATCCAACAGTTAATAATCCTATTTGCACACAAGCTAATACCCAAGAATATCCCGCTATAACAGACGATGGTAGCGGTGGAGCTATTATTACCTGGGATGACAACCGCGATGGTAACTTTAACATTTATGCGCAGAAAATAAATTCAAGCGCTGCACTGCAATGGTCGGCAGATGGACTTGCAGTCTGCACACAAGCAAGCTCTCAATACTTTGCCTCAATAACAAGTGATGGCAGCGGCGGGGCAATCATTACCTGGCAAGACAGCCGTAACGGTAATCCCTCCATTTATGCGCAGAGAATTAATGCAAGTGGCGCAGTCCAATGGACAGCAGATGGAGTGGCTATCAGTATAAATGTAAACGGAGAAAATGCTCCCTCAATAACGGGTGATGGCAGTGGCGGAGCTATTATTACATGGTATACTTTCCGAAATGGTAATAATGATATTTACGCACAGAGCATTGATGCAAGTGGAGCAGTTCAATGGACAGCAAATGGACTTCCTGTTTGCACACAAGCAAGTCACCAACAAGCACCTACAATAACAAGCGATGGCAGCAGCGGAGCCATTATTACTTGGTACGATAATCGTACCGGTAATCAGGATATTTATGCTCAAAGAATAAATTCAAGCGGTGCAACTCTATGGACAACGGCAGCGGCAGGTGGAGTTAATGTTTGCACAAATATAAGCAGGCAAGATAATCCCACAATAACGATTGATGGTAGTGGCGGTGCAATCATTACCTGGTTTGATGGCCGTGCTGGTAATAATGATATTTACGCTCAGAGAATAAATAGAAACGGTGCACCTCAATGGACAGCAGATGGACTTCCTGTTTGCACACTAACAAGCGATCAATATTCCCCGGATATTTCAAGTGATGGTAGTGGTGGGGCGATTATTACCTGGAATGATGCACGTAATAGTACTTTTTATGACATTTATGCGCAGAGAATAAATTCAAGTGGCGCAGCTCAATGGACAGCAGATGGAATTGCAATTTCAACCGTAGGAGGAAAAGCTACGCTTCCCGTAATTACAGGTGATGCTAGTGGTGGGATTATTACTTGGCAAGATAGTCGTAACGTTAGTATTGACATTTACGCATCAAAAGCATCTCCGGATGGTGCATTGCCTGTTGAATTAACAACATTTACTGCCGAGTTAAATGAAAATATAGTAGAATTAAATTGGGAAACAGCAACTGAAGTAAACAATTACGGATTCGAAATACAGAGGCAAGTATCAAGAATCGAGTATCAAGATTGGGAAGTGGTTGGATTTGTGCAAGGGCACGGAACAACAAACTCACCCAAAGAATATTCATTCATAGATTCAGATTTACCGGATGCGAATGTTGAAAATCCCGCAAACGTGGAAGTAAGCTATAGATTAAAACAAATTGATCTTGACGGTAAATATGAATATTACAACACAATCGCCCAGGTTACATTAGACGCTAACTCCGCTTATGTTAATCAAATACCAAGAGAGTTTACTCTATACCAAAATTATCCTAACCCATTCAATCCGGCGACAACAATAAGATTCTCGATCGCATCAGCAAGCACCGTTACTATTACGGTCTCTAATCTATTAGGTCAGTTAGTTATGGAACTTGTAAATGATATCCGTTCAGCGGGGAATCATGAGATTACGTTCAATGCAAATAATTTGGCAACCGGGGTTTATCTATATAAAATAAATGCAGTCGGCATTGATGGAAAAACAAATTTTGCAAGTACACGTAAAATGATTTTGATGAAATAAGCAAGCTTCAAAAAGGATGCTTATTAAAATCGCAAAACTAAAACCATCTCTAAAATCACTGAAGGAAAAATCTTCAATTAGGCTAAAGATGGTAAATTAATTAAAAAACTTGAATCGAGTATAAAATGAAAAAATATTATAAAGTGTTTGTAAATCTCACAAACATGTACTCTCCTATAAATATATCTAAACTGCCGACCACCATAATTCGGCAGCGACCTGAATCAGTTCAGAGAACTAAAAATTGGTTTGGGCGCCAATTTCTTTTGATCTTATTTTTAATTTCTTTTTTCTTCGGCAGTAACCTAAGCGCTCAATGGACCGCTTTAACCTCTTCTTTTGTATTTAACACTGTTTTTGATAATAATGGGGTGTTATTAGCAGGGACTAACGGTGCAAGCATGATTTGGTCGACTACCGACAATGGTTTGAATTGGACAACTCCTAATACCGGTATGGCGGGTAATACTGATGTACGAGCCTTTGCATCCAATCCGCAGTACGTTTTTGCGGGATCGGCAAACGGCGGCGTTTACCGCTCAAGTAATACAGGTAATTATTCGTGGAATCCGGTTTTGAATATTAGTTGTTATTCACTTTTTGTTAATGGTTCGGATATTTTTGCCGGCTCTTTCGGAAACGGCATCTATCATTCCAGCGATAATGGCACCACATGGAACCAGGTCAATACAGGATTAACAATGCTTTATGTGTATTCATTCATCTCTGATGGAACATATATTTTCGCCGGTACATATCATTATGGAACAACTCCAGGCGGCGGCGTGTTTCGATCAAGCGACAATGGTCAAAACTGGACTCAAGTCAATAATGGTTTAACAAATCCCAATATTATGTCCCTAGCTGTCAAAAGTGGATTTCTATTTGCCGGAACAAATGGTGGAGGGATTTTCCGTTCCAGTGATAGCGGGGATAATTGGACTCAACTCACTACCGGAGTCGTTCATACGTTGGAAGTAGTCTGCGATACGGATATTTATGCCGGTCTATTATCAAGCGGTGGGGTAATTCTATCTACAGATAACGGTTCTTCCTGGATTTCTTATAATGCAGGATTACCTGTCACCGGCGGATTAACTGTCACGAGCTTAGCTGCAAGCAATTCGTTTATTTTTGCGGGAACTTTTGGCGGTATTGCCAGAGCCGAGATTGAATGCATACCAACCTCAGAAGATGAGGCATGTATAACATGGGATTTACAAAGTAGTGAAGCTGTTACTTCAACTATAGGTAATATAACAGGGCAGAACGAAATTATTAGTCCGGGATCAACTTCACCTTTTATGTCTGTATTCGATTACAATATCGGGCAGAGACTTTGGGTCGGAACTTCTGGCTGGCCTATTAATTCAATAGAAGATCCAACACGTTTTATCGAGTTTAATGTTTCCCCTCAAAACGGAAATAATTTTACGGTTAGCGATGTTTCATTTGACTATGGCGATAATCCTTTATCGATCAATTTCAATATACTTGAATCCCAAGTTTATTATTCAACCGATAGTTGGTCATCAAAAATCTTACTGAATTCATCTCCATTAACTTACTTAAACACGGCTATGCAAACATTCAGTGCAACTGGATTAAATGAGTTTATAGCTAACGGACAAACATTTTCACTAAGAATATATCCTTATTCACCAACCGGTGGAATTGCGGGGACACCAAGCTTTGCGACTCATAATAACATTACTATTTGCGGAACAACTTCAACAGAAATTCAAAATACCGGTTCTATTTGCGGAATTAAATTTAATGACCTGAACGGAAACGGATCCAAGGATTCAGGTGAACCTGGACTTCCAAACTGGCAGATCGGACTAAATTGCGCAACACATTCGCCCGTTTTTACTGATTCACTCGGCTATTATTGTTTCGACAATTTAGCGCCGGGAAATTATACTATCTCTGAAATAAATCAATCGGGGTGGATTCAGACTTTCCCCTCCTCTCCGGGAACTTATACAGTGACTATTTCTGAAGGAGAGAATATCTCTGATCTCAATTTTGGTAATATGCAGGATTCTTCAACGGCATGTGTAACTTGGGATTTAATGGGCGACGAATCTGTGACATCAACATTAGGTGATGTATATGGGCAGAACGAAATTATTAGCCAGGGATCTTCTTCGCCTTTTATGACAGTTTACGATTACAATAACGGGCAGAGACTTTGGGTCGGAACTTCTGGCTGGCCTATTAATTCAATAGAAGATCCAACACGTTATATTGAGTTTTATGCTTCACCTCAAAACGGAAATAATTTTACAGTTAGCGATGTTTCATTTGACTATGGCGATAATCCTTTATCGATCAATTTCAATATACTTGAATCCCAAGTTTATTATTCAACCGATAGTTGGTCATCAAAAACCTTACTGAATTCATCTCCATTAACTTACTTAAACACGGCTATGCAAACATTCAGTGCAACTGGATTAAATGAGTTTATAGCTAACGGACAAACATTTTCACTAAGAATATATCCTTATTCATTAACCGGTGGAATTGTGATAGCACCAAGCTTTGCGACTCATAATAACATTACTATTTGCGGAACAACTTCTCCTTTAGTAAATATTGATGGGGATGATGTACACCCGGATGAATATTCTCTTGAGCAAAACTATCCAAATCCTTTTAATCCAAGCACCAAAATAATTTATAGTATACCAAAAGCAGGTTTTGTAAAAATTACTATTTATGATATTCTTGGTAGAGAAGTGGGATTGTTGGTAAATTCAGAAAAAAAACCCGGGCGTTATGAAGTTATTTTTGATGCCGGAGAATTAGCCAGTGGAATATACATTTATTCAATCAGAACCTCCGAATTTTACCAAAACAAGAAAATGATTTTGATGAAATAATGAAAGGTCTAAAGCGACAAAAGCGCTATAAAACTACACAATTAGATCGAATGCTTCGTACAAAATGAGGTCCCGATGGAAGAGAGTCTGCACCGCTCTCTTCCTTTATTTTAAATCATCTTATCGCCATATCCCAATTCATTCAGAACTCTCGATTTATAACTCGTTGCAATTGTCAATTCCTTTTTACCGATGTTAATCGAAAACGATGTAAAAGAATCCACTTTATCTTTATTAATTATAAACGACCTGTGAATTCTTAAAAATTTATTTCCCGGTAGTTTTTCTTCAAATTTGCCTAATAGATTTTTCGTCGTAACAGTCTGAGTTTCGGTTTTAATCTGAACATAATCCCGCATACTTTCCAGGTAGAGGATTTCATTCAACTTAATTTTAACTGCTTTTCTATCTGCACGGACATAAATAAACTCAGCTGTTGTGCTATTAAGTTTATCATCTTCAACAACGATAATGCCTTCATCCTTTGCCCGGTGAAATTTATCAATCGCCTGCAGAAATCTATCGAACGGAATCGGCTTCAACAAATAATCAATTACATCAAGCTCGTAACCTTCGATTGCATAATCACTGTAGGCGGTAGTGATTATCACCTTTGGCGGATTTTTCAAACTTCTTAAAAATTCCATCCCGGTCAGCTTTGGCATTTGGATATCAAGAAATAACAAATCGATCTTTCTCTTCTTTAATATCTCAAAAGCTTCAATCGCATTTTCACATTTGGCGGCAACTTCAAAATCTTTCAGTTCGTTTATATGCATTTCGATTGCTTCTATCGCAAGCGGTTCATCATCAACTATCATACATTTTGTTTTCATCTTACTCTCAATTGAATTTAATTTGTAATTGAACGCAAAAGATTTCATCCTGATCATTAATCTTCATCGAATAATCATTCCTGTAAATTATACTCAATCTTTTCTTAACATTATTCAGACCAATCCCTTCTCGATAACCGTCTTTATCTTCTTGTTGATTTATCTCTCTGCTGTTTTCAAATCGGCAGTCAATAAAATCATCTTCAATCTTAATTTCTATTTTAATCCATTTATCTGCAATCCTGCCGCTTATGCCATGCTTAAAACAATTTTCGACAAACGGAAGCAGTATAACCGGGGCAATCATCTTTCCTTTAATTTCACCTGTGATTTTCAGATCAATAGAAAGTGATGAACTATGCCGTATCTTTTCAATATCGATGTAATCTTTTATTATGCTTATTTCTTTTGACAGCGGTACAAATTCCGTGTTAATTTCATACAACATATAGCGTAAAATATTTGATAACTTCATAACAAGATCCGGAGCTTTATCGGATTTCTTCTTCACCAATACATAAAGATTATTCAGCGTGTTAAACAGAAAATGCGGGTGAACCTGTGCTTTCAGAAATTTCAACTCGGTCTTTAATTTTTCTTCAGCTAATTCTTGCTTAGCTTTTTGATTTTCATACCAGTAGTAAAATAATTTTCCTGCTGAGCCGACGGATACAATTAGATAATTACTTATCATTGTTCCTATAAGACTTGTTGATAATATTTGGTACCTATCAGCATACTCGGGGAATAACCATGGGATCAGAATAAAATAATTTGCAGTTCTTTCCGCCAATGATCCGGTAAATCCTATTATTAATAGTCCTGCAATAAACAACAGTATTCGCTGCTTCATCAAATAACGCGGAATCAAAAAGTAAACGGTTGCGTAAACAATCGTCATAGTAAAAGGCATATAAAATAAAAATGCCTTTGCCTGCCGGATAAAATCTTCACTGTTCTGTGAATAAACAAGAGAGTTCAGTACAACATACAGCATCCAATAAAATGTATGGCGGACTATTTTATTTTTCAAAAATCTCTTAATCACATTATTAACTCACATTTGAAAATTAGGATGTAATAATAAAAAAATTACCAGATAAAAATCTTATTTGTAGATGAACCGACCTATTTCATCGACCATTCAACAGGTTACATCGATTTCACAGCCAAATTTATTTAAGAATGTTATCTGCCTATTAAATTAACTGATCTGTCTATAATACAAAATAGTTATTCCCGATAATTCTATTTTGCAGCAGATTTTAACTAACGAACTGCTCGGGGGATTGAACATGAATATAATTCATAAAATACTTTTTCTATCAATGTTTCTTTTAGTAGGAACTCTCTTTTCACAATCAATTTCTTTCGAAAGGCACGATGAAAATTTATCTCTTTCAACTGCTTGGGTTGTTGAAGTTAATGATATAAACGGAGACGGTATGCAGGATATACTCGGAACATCGTCCGGTAAAACAATAAAAATTTGGTACGGTGACAATAATTTCGGATTCGACCCTCTTGTCCTATCATCGGGGGAGAATACGGCAAGAGGTGCTCGAATCTTCGATCTCAATAAAGACGGCATGCAGGATATTATCTCGGCAAATTTCAATAACAACACAATTAAATATTGGCTGAATGACGGTGAGAATTTTACTGAATATATATTAGACACCAATTTTATCGAAGCACATACAATCGATCCTATCGATTTCGATCTCGATGGTGACATAGATATTCTAGGCTCTGCATTCAATACATCCGAAGGTGCAGATAAAATTTGCTGGTGGGAAAATGAAGGAGATATGAATTTTACGCGGCATGTGATTTCTACTGAATTTAAGTCGGCAACTTTTCTGCAGGGTGTTGATATGGATGATGACGGTGACCTGGATATTATTGCATCTAGCGAAACGCTGGGTGAAATTGCCTGGTGGGAAAACAACGGGGAGTTTGAATTCACAAAGAATTTTGTTGACGATGGATTCAGTCAATCTCACACTGTTTTTGCTCGTGATCTGGACCTAGACGGCGATATGGATGTTGTCGGCTGCGCTTATTATACCGGGCAGCATGCTTACTGGTTAAACGACGGCGCACAGAATTTCACAAAAACAATTATTGCCAACAACGAACATCCTTTGTGGATTGATGCAGCTGATCTTGATAATGACGGAGATATTGATATTTATTCTACATCCGGCGACGGTTCGTACTGGTTTGAAAACGACGGCTCTCTTAATTTTACACAAACTAGACTTGAAGGTGACTATATAAACGGATACGGAATTACCGCTGCTGATATCGATGCCGACGGCGATCTCGATCTGCTCGGCGCTGCAAGAACTTCCGGCTTTATCGCAATTTGGAAAAATTCATATAATAAATTTGACTTCACCACATCACAGTTGACCGGACATGTTCCGCTCGAAATACAATTCACTGATCAATCGACCGGGCATTTTGAAGCAGTGGATTGGGAATGGGATTTTAATAACGACGGAACAATCGATTCACACGAACAGAATCCGGCTTTTACATTTAACGATCCGGGTGAATATACGATTATGTTACGAGTAATAACTTCCGATACATCTAAAACAGTCGTAAAGAAAAACTTGATACAAGTTTTCAATGGTGAGAGTTCTCTTTTATTCAGTGAATCATCGGGCTACGTTCTGCTTGATTCAGGTTCGGTAGTGAATCTATCCGGAAATATTACCTTTGAATTCGATGCAAAACCTACAACCCCCGGACTCGATCTTTACGGCAGCACTATTTTAGATAAAGAGGCAATTAAAATTTCTCTTTTGGGAAAAGGATTTGGATCAATTCCGGATCAGGGAGTAATGCTGAACCTAGTTGATTCAGAAGGTACTGCCTTCAGATTTGCCTCAGGTGACAGTCTTTTTAACATTGGTGAATGGCAGCACTTCGCAATTACTATAAATCAAGATAACGGTGATGTGAAATTATTTTACAACGGAAACGAAAAACCTTTTACCATGGCAGGATCAACACCATATGACGGCACTATTTCGGATAATGCCGGAATACCTCTGATTATCGGGAAGGACAAAAACCTATCCCGCGGTTTCAACGGTGCGATTGATGAAATTAGGCTTTGGAATTATGTCCGTTCCGATGATGATATTTGGTTTAATGCGAATAAAGTTCTTGCCGGCAATGAAACCGGTTTGACTATTTACTATAATATGAATGAAGGAACCGGGAATGTACTGAACGATATCACCGGAGATTACAATGCGCAGATTATTGATGCATCATACACCTTCGGAGTTGAACTTGATGAAATCACCGGGGTAGAAGAAAATGAAGAGGAAATAGTCGCTGAGAATTTTGTATTGTATCAAAATTATCCGAACCCGTTTAACCCCACAACCACAATTGAATTTAATATTCCCAACTCTGTAGGGGACGAAAATTTTCGTCCCCTACATATGGTTAAATTAAAGGTCTTTGACATTCTCGGTTGCGAAATAAAAACACTAATCAACAAACAGATGCAGCCGGGCAGATATAAAATCACGTTTGATGCTGCGGGCTTATCGAGCGGGATTTATTTCTATCAATTGAAAGCAGATAATTTCGTTCAGACAAATAAAATGATATTATTAAGATAATTATAAAACAATGTGAGCAAATATGTATAGAATAATAATTACTCTCTTTACACTCTGTTTAATCTTTGTGAGTTGTAAGACACAGGAAAAATATGTGGAAGATAAAACTTATTCGGGAAGGTATTTAGGATTAACACCTCCCGGCTCAGAACCGGAGCTGTTCGCTCCCGGCTTTATAACAACTTCTCTTTTTACAAGAGATATCGCAATGATGCCCGATGGAAACGAGATCTACTTCTCTGTCTCGGCTTTCAACTACAATTTGATTTACTGCACAAAGCAAGTTGATGGAAAATGGAGCGAACCCGTACCAGCAGAATTCATAAAAGACTTTAGCTACATGTATTTTGAACCGTTCATCACACACGACGGAAGTAAAATGTTTTTCTTCTCAACAATGGTTGATGTAGACAGCATAGAAGGCGATCAGGATATTTGGGTTGTTGATAGAACTGATGACGGCTGGGGCGAACCGTATAATTTGGGCGCGCCGATTAATACTGCCGGCGGAGAATATTTTCCATCCGTCACAGTTGACGGAACTTTGTATTTTACCCGTCAGCCGGATGGTGACAGAAACAACTATATTTTCAGATCAAAATTTGTTAATGGCAGGTATTCCGAACCGGAAAAACTCGGACAAGAAATTAATTTCGGTACTGCAAGGTATAACGCATATGTAGATAAATACGAACGATTCATAATTGTACCTGCGGTCGGACTCGAAGATTCCTACGGCGGAACAGATTATTACATCGTTTTCCATGATGAAAAAGATAATTGGAGCAATCCTATAAACCTGGGAAGCAAAATAAATACGGAAAGTACCCGAGAATATTCAGCTTCGATATCACCGGACGGGAAATATTTATTCTTTATGTCTGCACGTTCTAATCCGGAGATTGATTTCAGCAAGCAGAGATTCACTATTAATAAATTGGTTGAAGCATCACAAGGATGCATGAACGGCAATCCGGATATTTACTGGGTGAGCACCAATTTCTTACTAAAACTAAAACCGGGGGATTTCTAATCCAAATTAAACCCAGATTTTCCATTGGAAAATCTGCCCTTCGGGCCGACAATTTGTAAGTTGAGAAATATCAAATACTTAGCCATATAGATATTTTGGAATTCGTTATTTGAGTAAAATATTTTTCTTACAAATTGTCGGGGTTAATCCCGCAACATAAAATGTTTTAATAAAACATTTTATGAGCGGCCAACGGCGAAAAATTTATTTCCAATGAATTTTTTGGGTTAAAAGATCATTCGACTAAAAATAACGTTTAAGTTTCCGTTTACTCTCTTTAGCATACCACCCAAACAACAGAAGGGGAATTATTACAATTCCCCTCTTGTTTAATTATTGTGGATAAAAGTCCGACTTTACTTTTAATCAAATTTTTAAGACCTTCCGTCTTATATATATAACAGGGGGAAATTATGCGATCATTTTTTAATACATTTTTCATCACTTTATTATTATCGGCAGCTCTGTATGCACAGGGAAAGACTGTTTTAATCGAAGTATTCACCAACTCGCACTGCCCGCTTTGTCCACCTGCTCACGAAGCTGTTGAAGATTTTTTTACAAATGATCCCAATGCTGAAAATGCCGAGGTAATTTTTTATCATATGGAATATCCATACCCTGACGATCCGTTATACCAGCAAAGCTCAATCTATTCCGATCAGCGTGATTCATTTTACGGATCATTCTTTTTTACACCAATCGGATTTATCGACGGCGACCGCCAGATCGGTTCAAATTACAGCGCATGGGAAAATGTAATCGATTCATTGGTAATGGAACCTCAATCTTTTTCAATATCACTTGATGGAGATATTTCCGGTGCAACGATTTCAATTGATGCAACGGTTGAAAAACTTATAGGAGTTGAAGAATCGGATTTGGTAATATTTATTGTTGCAGCCGAAGATGTTGAATACACCGGCAGAAACGGGATCGCTCATCATCCAAACGTAATGCGTGCGATTGATAATGCTGATGGTTATCCCGTCAATATTGATGTTGGTGAATCGACTGAAATAAATTCCAGTTTTACAATCGGAGAATTCTGGAATATCACGAATATGAATTTCAAAGTTTTCGTGCAGAGCCTCAGCACAAAAAAAGTATATCAAGTCAACTCGATTTCATATGATGAACTGATCGCCACATCACTTGATGATAATGACACAGTAGCCGAGAAGTTTTCACTCAATCAAAATTATCCGAATCCTTTTAACCCAACAACCACAATTGAATTCACAATCCCGACTGTAGGGACAAGTCGCGACTTGTCCCTACGAACAAAATTGGTCATCTATGATTTGTTGGGACGCGAAATAAAAACACTCCTCAACAAACCAATGCAGCCGGGGAAACATTCCGTCGAGTTCAATGCCGAAGATTTACCAAGCGGACTTTACATATATCAAATAAAAACTGGCACAATTAATGCATCAAAGAAAATGATACTGATAAAGTAACCGGATATACACTCTATATAAAATAAGCTTATTTATTTTTGCATTGACATTTTACATTAATCTTGTAAGTTTAATTTTAAGTTAACAGCAATATCAATCAGGTTTGGGGGCAAACATGAAAAAGACTATACTGTTAGTACTTTTCCTTATGTTGTGCACTTACATATACCCTCAGCAGAAAGCAATTCTGAAACCGAATGGTGAGTTACAGCTTGTAAATGATCTATCGAATGATGTAATAAAACTGAAGTGGAAACAGCAAAAGAAGAAACTTCCGAATGGTTTACTTCACCTAACATGCCCGGATAGAGTTGACACTCTAATTTATGATTTTTTTTCTAATCCTGGTGTTAATTTTGGCGTGCTGTCAGATGATTATGTAAGTCAATATTTTGTGGCTCCGGCTGATATAAAAATCAATGGATTTGGTTTTCTTACCTATGAGTGGGGTGGATTTTTCGGAAACGGCAATCCTTTGTTGGAAGTAAAGATCGTAAAGGTCAATCTTACCGAAGAAGAAATTAGATCGTTCAATTCCCCAATCCGTTTCGGATATTATCCCGCGGAAGGAAATACTCCCAATCCCATTTCCGCTTTTATTGATGATCCGGAAACGACCGGAGAGTGGATTGATGTTTCTGATTCCGGGATAAGCGAGCCGTTTGGTCATGACATCTGGTCCGAATACGGTTCCGGACAGATTATTGAACCAATTGAGAATCATTGGCATTGGTCTAATACAGATATACTTGAAATACCCATTATTAATGCAAGAGAAATTTTTGCCGTAGTCATCAAAAATGTTTCACCGTATAATGAAGAAAATTATGAATCTTCTGCAATTGGAATTTATGGAGATTCTCGCAACGGACCTCCTTTAATGAAATTTTACTCCAATGGCAGATTAACTAGTAATGATTACGGATGGTGGATTCGCCCTGCTTACAATTTAGATGTTAGAGTTGCAATTGAGATTATAAGTGATATTCCCCCATTAATCCGAGTTATAAATTCAACTATTGCCATTTTACCGGGAACGGAATATACATTTTGTGCAGAAGTATTAGACTGCAATCCGATTGGCGGTGAGATCGGAGTTTCCGAAGTGTGGTTCAAGTACAAACTACCAGGGAATGATTTTTATGATTCGCTTCAAATGAATTTGAGCGATGAATATTATTGTGTTACTGTTCCATATATGGAATTAAGCGAGCCGGGCGAAGTCAAATATCATGTGAGTGCAACTGACGTTAATGGAAACACTCGCAATTCAATGGAATATTCATATTCCAACTTTGTTCCATCAACTGATAATCTACTTTTGTTCAACGGTTTTGATAATCCGGATGGTTATCCGCAGGATTATTATTTCGGGAAAGATGATTTCATCAATAACATTCCAGCTAATTGGGAACATGATGTTTGGGCATACGGTCCGCTGACTCAAGAGGTGCTTTCTCATTACACCAATGTGATTGAAATTACCACCGGCGGACCCAGTGATATAAATAGCGATGTAATTAAAGAATGGCTTGAAGCCGACCCGAATCATAACTACATGCTTGCGGGAGATGAATGGCTCGGCGCACAAACAGGGTGGGAAGATACAGACTATCTACCAGGAGATTTTCACTACGATATTCTCGGCATAGATGCAGATCATCAAGATTTAGTAACTTCTTCCCAAGATTCATCATATATGATTGCCGTTGAAGGTTCTACTTTAGGAGATGCTCTATTTGGCAAGCAACAAGAAATAGAAGGTGCGGATTCTCTTTTCTATAATCCTAATTATGAAATAAGTATCTCAAATTGGATTGACGGCGTTGATTTTCTACCCGATGTTGACGTATTCATGCAGACGGTTTTTGAAGATTCACTTTACAATGTAGGCGGTTCAAGAGAATTAGATGCGGGTAACAAAATCGCTTTCTTCGCATATGATCCGTTGTCAATAAATTCGGCGCCTGATTATTACTGGTTCGGTTTCAGCGCTTCGGCTCCGCAGGTTGAAGCTTTGCGTTGGTTCGGTATTGATGTAGTTACAACAACTAGAATAGAAACAGACGAAGTGGTCGAGCACTTTTCGCTATCACAGAATTACCCGAACCCGTTCAATCCGGCAACCATAATTGAATTCACAATCCCAATCGTAGAGCGAGATTTATCTCGCTCAGACGGGAGCGAACTAAAGTCCGCTCTTCAAACTAAGTTAATAGTTTACGATGTGCTGGGAAGAGAAATAAAAACACTAATTAACAAACCAATGCAGCCGGGAAAATACAAAGTTGAGTTTGATGCAAGCGAACTTTCAAGCGGTGTTTATTTCTATACTCTAAGTTCAGGTGAGTTTATTCAAACGAAGAAATTTCTTTTACTCAAATAACAGAGGGTGGTATTATGAAAAATATTTTTACAATTTTATTACTGGTTATATTTTCTTTTTCATTGCAGGCACAAAACAAAGCTATTCTTAAGCCGAATGGTGAATTAATACATGTGAAAGGTTCATTGCAAGACGCAATTAGAATGAAGGGTGATGCTAGGTTTGTGCAGCCAATTACTAGTTCCGCCTATTCTACTCTAGGCACAATAGATACAATCAGTTATAATGATTATTTCATTACCCCGGGAGTCAATTTTGGAATGGCTTCACAGGATTGCCTCGCTCAATATTTTGTTGTTCCTGCAGAATTAACAGCACTGGCAGTTGGATTTTTACCTCTGGAATGGAACGGCAATTTCGGAAATGGAAATCCTTTCGCTGAAGTTAAAATTGTAAAATGCAATTGGACTGCTGAAGAGTTTGAGTCGTATGCAAGTGGTGGCGCTGCTCCTGTTGGATATTTTCTAGCCGACGGCAATCTTCCCAATCCGATTACTC
>JAIOZI010000109.1 GCA_021740785.1 Melioribacteraceae bacterium | reverse complement strand
TTACCATAATCTTATTTAGCGCCAGACATTATTTTGTTCAACACTCTCGATCAAATTCGTGATAATTTGTGCAACCTGCCTGCCCTGCCTACCGGCAGGAAGGCGGCAGGCAGGTTCGTGTCTATTTGAGCAGGAGCATTTTTCGAGTTAATGATTTTGCACCTGCTGCAAGTTTGTATATATAAATTCCGCTGGGAAGGTTAGACGCTGTAAATGTAACTATATAACTGCCAGGTGATTGTTCCTCGTTTACTAATGTTTCGACTTCTTTTCCCAATATATCGTAAACTACACTTGATAATCATTTTGATAATTGTTGGTTCTCATTTTGGTAAAGTCCCAAGTTAACTCACCGGTTTTCTTTTGATTTCAGCACAGAATGAAATCGAAAAGAAGGCAAATGATCAACATTCGAATACGATAACTTAACACTATCTTCCGATAAAATCGGAACAGACGGCAATCTTACTGTAACTGTTGATGTTACAAACTCCGGCGATTATGATACCGCGGAAGTTTTACAACTTTACATTAGAGATTTTTTCGGAAGCGGTGAAACAAAAACCGTAACATTCACATTAACACCGGGTGATCTTGAGTTTTATAATGATCAGAATTTACCGGTTGTGGAACCGGGAGATTTTCATATTTGGGTCGGACCAAATTCAGCGGAGGGATTAAAAGCCGAATTTTCTGTAGAATAAAATTTTTTAAAGGATGCAGTTCTAAGGATTGAGCTGCATCTCTTCTTTATATTCTTTGAGCCACTTGTAAAATAAATTTGTAAACGGTACGGCAAGCATCTGTTCACCGAATCCGAACGACTGCATTACCACGACGTTCATGTTTGTTACTTTTATAAAATTCAACGCATCATAATTAATTTTAATACCGTATTCTTTTGCCAGCTTAATTATTTCATCTTTGTAAACATTTTCAAGTTGATTGAAAAAATCTTCCTGCATCAATCCTTCTTTTTCTTGCTCAAATTGATTTAATTTTTCTGAACTTCCGAGCATCCTGTTTATCGATTGGTATAGAGTATATCCTTTTTCATTTTTTACGGGACCGTATATTTCGCCAGGTTTCAACTCAAACAATAATTTTCCCAGATGCCCGTACGCCGATTGCTCCACAAATTGCGATTCGAATACATTAATTTTTCCGTCACTCAACAACTCTTCAATATTTCCGCCTTCATTATATCTTTCGGCAATCTCATTAATTAAGCTGCTGTCATAACTGGAAATTTCTCTTATTTTTATTCTATTTTCAAAAGTCATCTCTTCCGGCATTCCCAAAAACTTTTCTTTTACATCTTTTTCCTCAACCATAACCGAATCAATAAAATCATTTTTAATTTTACCGGCTAAGTAATTCGTTTTCCACATTTCAACCTGCCTTTTAACATTCATGCTTTTATCTAAATTACGTTTGTAACCTTCTCTTGCTAATAATTCTAAGCGGATAAAATTTCTTACTGTGCCGTTTAACATATTCGTTAAAATTTCCTGTTGCGGCAACTGCAATTTTAATCCCCGGAATTCAAGATAACGAATAAACGATTCGAAACTTACCGGGTCGGTTTGGAATTTGATGAATGGGGAATTCAATTTATTGTAATCAAAGCCGGAACGTATTCTCGCTATATCATTTGATGTTATAACAAAAGGTTGATTTTTATTATCATCGTTGAGCCTCGGTGCTATACTTTTCCACAACTTGTCGTTCAATTCTTTAAAAAGTTGAACATCGGCATTTACCGAAACATCTTTGTAAAACCGCCTGTTAAATTCAGAATAGAGAGTATCAATCATCCGGTTTCTGATTATATCTTTTACCTTTTTCAACCGAGTTTCCACATCAAGATTTTCAACTCTCTGTACTATATTATGAACGTAGAAAATAACCGGACCTGCATCAGTCATGACAGGTTCAGAGAATTCCCCGGGGTTCAAATTAAAAATTATCTTTTCGTTCGCTGGATTCATCTGACCGAACTCAACATCAAACGGGTTGAAAAAAGTTGTATCCGAAGTTTGTGTAGCTAACATTACATCAAAAGGTACACCGCTCTTAAGCGAGTCATAGATCACTTCCAGCTCTTCCATGGATGGGGTAGAGATATATTTTACCTTATATATTTGTGCGCGCTTCCGCATGCCTGCATCAATTTTTTCTGCCGGTACCACGGCTTTGTTTTCAATTTCTTGTTTGAAGAGTTCATCTCGGACGTACATTTTTTCAATCTCATTTAACGATGACTGTATATAAGACAGTTTATCATATCCTTTTTTTACAGCTTCTTGTGCCCATAGTTTTTCGGCAATAATCGTTGCAAGAAAATTTATTTTATTCTGTTCGATATCATCAGACTCATAAAGCTGCGGAGTCATTTCATATCTCATCATAAATTCATAGGTCGAGATAGTATCATTTCCGGCAATTCCAACAAACTCGTCCAATTGAGCAGATAATAATCCGTTGAAAATTAAAAGTGTTGTGATGATGTATTTAAAAGATCTTGTCATTGTAATTGATCTTAATTTTTTTTGTTAGTAAATAATAATTGCATTGGTTCGAATTGATCTACAATTCTCAAAAATCCATTTTAATTTGTTTATATTTGCCAAAAACAAAACTACGGAATATTTATATTAGATCATGAAATCATTGGTTCCAAAGTTAATTGATATTGTTAAGAAAAATTATGTTTACCTGATAACGGTGTTCCTCACTCTTCTTTTGTTATTAATTTACTTCATGAGTTCGGCTTCACTCGACGATCTTAATCAAAACACAACTGTAAAAATTCACTTCGCTGATAACATTTCCGAGGCTCATAAAGAAGTAATTGAGGAATTCAATGAAATTTACAAAGGCAAAATAGAAGTTGTTCCGATTGATCTTCCATTCACAAAATTCAGCACGAATGAAAGGAAAGAACTTCTGGCACGTTCACTGCGGAGTAAAAGCGAAAGACTGGATATTTTTGCGGTTGATCATATTTGGGTCGAGCGTTTTGTAAAATGGTCGGAGCCGCTTGAGAATTACTTCGATGTACAGATGCAGGCAAAAATTTTACCGGAAGCTCTGGAGACTTGCAAATCAAACGGACACATTTATTCATTCCCGCTCTATTTGGATATCGGAACGATGCACTATCGTGAAGATTTACTTAAAGAATTTGTAAATGATAAAAAACTGATTGCAAAACTTGACAGTTCGATTACCTGGGAAGATTTTATTGCAATGAGTAAATACTTTGACAGCGGCAGAAATCCTTTCTATACTTTCCCGGCAGCGGATTATGAAGGTCTTATCTGCAGTTTCACCGAAGCGATCTTAAATCAAAACCGTAATTTTTTTGATGAGAATTCATTTGATTTAACAAAACCGGAAGCCGCTAATGCCCTAAATTTATTGGTTGATTTGATTCATAAATATAAAATAACCTCGAAAGAAGTCACATCATTTAAAGAAATAGATGCATTTACATTTTTCAGGAAAAATAATGGAGTGTTCATTCGTGATTGGCCTG
Source organism: Melioribacteraceae bacterium (assembly GCA_021740785.1). Classification (GTDB taxonomy): domain Bacteria; phylum Bacteroidota; class Ignavibacteria; order Ignavibacteriales; family Melioribacteraceae; genus JAIOZI01. The sequence continues at coordinate 4,005 of JAIOZI010000109.1, read as the reverse complement.
TACTTGAATTCAATATAAATCAATACGAGGTTTTAAGGAACAATGTAAAGAAAGCACCACTTCCGCATTTTAGAAATACTCATCCGGCTTATATATTCGGCGGCTGGAATTTGATGATATCGAAGTATTCAAAACACAAAAAAGAAGCATTGGTATTCATTAACTTTACGCTTAATAGAAAGTCGCAGATGAAAATGTATGAGATTGGCGGTTATCTTCCGGTGTTGTCGGAAGTTTATAATGATCCTGAAATTATTGCGGCTAATCCCGACATTACATTTTTCAAAAGATTGATTGAGGATGGAGTGCATCGACCCTCTACGCCGGATTACACAAGAATCTCAGATATAACTTCACACTTTGTAAATAAAGCTCTGCAGAAACAATTACCGGTAGAATCGGCTCTTGAACAGGCTGCAAAATATATTAATGAAGGCAAAGTAATAATTAAGTAATAACTCGATATGGCAAAAAATAATATTTTTGAAACATTCAAAAAGTACCGATTTGAAATCCGGCATGTTACGGTATTGTTTTTCGTGTTGATAATTTTTCAAATCATTTTGTCATATATCCAAAAAAATTCGCTTCAGGATTTTCTCACGCAAACTCAAACATGGTACCAGGAAGATTCGGCGGAACGGCTGGCAAATTTAACATCCACTTCCCTCGAATTAATAATTGAAAATGTCAGCGTACGGGATGAACTTTCACCGGAAGAAGTAACACGCACCGTTGAATCGCTGAATATTATTTTGAGTCAGCAGCTTTTACAGCAAAACGTAAAAGAAATTTGTTTGGTTTTTGAAAAAGAAGATAGAGTTTTTACAATTGATGACGGTGAATCTCTATTCAATTTTCTCAGACATAACGAAAATGTGAGTTCTGACACGCCGCATAAAGCGGCAGTAGAACTTTATAACGGTCATAGTAAAACATTAAAGAGCAGCGAAGAAATTTACAGCGAAAAGACTGCGAATGATGAGTTTCAGATTTTAGTTCCGTTCGTTCCCCACGGCGAATATCTCGGTGCGCTGTATATGAAAAACAATCCCGATTTTTCCTTCATTACCTACGAAATAATTTCCAGTTTTGATGAAGCCGCAATAATTTTTTCTTCTCTGATTATTTTGGGTTTATTGGCAATGTATTACATTTCATCTTACACGGTTAAAGAAAGAGACGAAGCACAAAAGCTTTTATTCCATGAGCATGAAGAAAATATTAAAGAACAGATAAGACATGAAAAGGAATCGTTATTTACAAAACGTATTTATCACACTCACCACAAAGCCGAAAAGGTGATGGGATTTATAAAAGAAGATTTAAGGACTCTAAACGATGCAAATATTGAAGAAGTACGAAACAGAGTTAAAAAATATTCCAATTTTGTCTCACGTGTAATTTATGATATGAAATGGTACGACCCGCCGATCTCAGCTATTCGTTCACAGCTTTTTAATACCGATATTAATCATGTAATTAAATTTTTAGTTGATAATTTATTTTTGCGCATCGCCGCATCAACAGATAGATTTGCATTCAACCTTGATCTCGATGAAAATCTGCCGTCTGTTCGCATAAATGAGTTTATAATTTGGGAAGTGTTGGAACCGATAATTCAAAACAGTATTGATCATTCGGGCGACGAGAAAATTAAAATATTCATTAAAACAAAATATGATGCGATCATTAATCAATCATTTGTAGAGCTTTCGGATGACGGACCTGGAATACAACCTGAGCTATTAAAGGAAGATGAGAAAGGCGTTCAGAAAATATTTATCGAAAACGTATCAACAAAAGAACTTTCGAACCGGAGTTCCGGTTACGGGTGTTACATAGCATATCATTTAGCCGTGCAAAGATGCGGTTGGGAGATGAATGTTAGAAATCTTGAAGCAAAAGGATGTAAGTTTACAATAACAATTAAACACGGATGAAATGAAACGCTACCAGAATATCAACATATTACTTATAGAAGATGAAGAATATGATGTACGAAGAGTGATCAATACGCTTAACCTATTTGAGGAAACCCTAAAAGTAAGAGATGTGGTCTCGAACGGGAACGAAGCTCTCGATCTGCTGCAGTCGGATACAAATAAATATGATATTGTGATTATGGATTACCAAATTGCCGGAAGCTTAAAGGGCGAAGATTTAATAAAGAGGATAAAGCTGATCGAACCGCTTATTCAAGTGGTGGTGATTACCAAGCATACAATAAATATTACGGATTTTGATTTCGCAAATAAACTGCTGGAAGCCGGAGCTTTCTGGTACTGCACTAAATATCCCGGTGATATTGAAGAATACATTTATCAGCCGACCGATTTTTTAATAAGCATTTTTAACGCGTACGAAAAGCGGCTGCTTCAATCTTCATCAAATGAATCGAACAAAAAATTAAAGCAGAACATCTCCGATATTTTAGATAGAAAAAGAATAATCGGCGTATCGGAATTTGTTAATAAGCTCTTTAATAAAATCGACAAACTCGCAGCAAGTGATGTAAGCGTATTAATTACGGGTGCATCCGGAACGGGAAAAGAGTTGGTTGCAAATAATATCCATTACCGGAGCGAAAGAAAATTTGAAAATTTTATACCGATTAACTGCGGCGGCATTCCGCATGATTTGATAGAATCCGAATTATTTGGATATGAAAAAGGAGCATTCACGGGAGCTGCATCGGGGAAAGCAGGTTTATTTGAATTGGCAAATAACGGAACAATATTTCTTGATGAGATTGCCGAACTTCCGCTCTCTGCCCAGGTGAAATTATTGAGAGTTTTGCAGGAAGGTGAAATTGAAAAAATCGGTCGCACGAAAAAGACGAAGGTGAATGTTAGGGTAATTGCGGCAACCAACAAAAATTTGGAAGAAGCGGTGAAAAACGGAAATTTCAGAGAGGATTTGTATTACAGGCTTAATGTAGTTCCGTTGATGATACTTCCGCTAAAATCCCGCAAAGAGGATATCAAAGTTCTAATCGAACATTTTCTTGAATTTTTTAGTGTGGATATGGGTATTGAAACGCCAAAAATTTCGGATGATGCAATTCAATTTCTTGTAAACTATGAATGGCCGGGAAATGTCCGCGAGCTGAAAAATATGATGCAGAGGTTATTATTTAACCTAGAAGGAAAAATTACTCTTGAGGATGTTCAGGCGAATATTGGTTCAAGAATAAGATCTGCGGAATTAGAGCACAGTGGAATTCTTTTTGATGACGACAAGATGATTCCTTTAAGAGAAATGGAAAAATTGGTAAGAAAAAAATATTTTGAATTTGTGCGCGAAAGATCTGAATCGGACGCCGAAGCCGCAGCCAAATTAGGATTAGCTCCTTCCAACTTTTACAGGATGAGCAAAGAGATTGGATTGAAGTAATAAGTTATTAACCGCCTACGCAAAGCTTCGGTGGTTGCGGTTATTAAGTTATTGGGTTATTGAGTTATTAAGTAGCGGGAAATTGAATATTGACAATCTCCTACATAAAGCCGGGGAAAATTGACTATTGAATATTGACAATTGACTATTGAAAAACAGACAAACACGAAATAACGGAGTAAAACTCAAAGGATAAGATTTAAGACAAAACGAAAAAATCAATCACTCACTTTTAATTCCCATAACTTTATTAAATCAATTTTTCACCTAATAAGATTCAGCTTAGGCAGTCACGCAGTCATCCAATCCTGCAATCATCCAAATTTAACTCCCGACCTGTCCACCGGAGGTAGAGCTATAGTAAGATTATCTTTTCTAACAACAATATTCAGCGTAGGCAGTCATGCATCCATGTGTTCATCCGCAAATCCGCCAATTCGAGAATCCGACAATCCGTTATCCATTAACCCATCCATGTTTTTATCCATTTATCCACTAATTCGAATCCTCGTTTGGGCTGAAGCCCGATGGAGTTTGTTTTTCTTGGATCCCCGCCATAAATGGCGGCGCTATTGAATGGCAATAATCACCAAATTTTAAGAGACTAAT